>NZ_CAXUSG020000019.1:0-67939 GCF_964253915.1 Rhizobium sp. LjRoot30
TTTGCGAACGTCGCAAGATCGACGGATCGCACGCTTATCTCGTGATGTTTGAGGCCATGCTGGTGCTACCTCTGGCGTGGTTTGACACCATGCCCACTCCCCAGGTCCGCGTTCCGCTTCTGGTTGGCGGCCTCGCATTCATCATGGGACTACAGAATGCGATCGTTACCCACATTTCCGAAGCGAGGGTGCGCACCACGCATGTATCCGGCATGGCAACGGATCTTGGCATGGAGGTCGCGATTGCCCTCGATCGCCTCAGGAATGATGCGTGCGGTCACGACGATCTGAGGAACCGCCACAAGATCATACTGCACGGAAGCACCATGTTTGCTTTCCTTGCTGGCGGCATCCTCGGCGTGGTTGTCTATCGGCAGGTGGGTGCGATGCTATTCTTAGTCGTCACGCTTCTATTGCTGATGATCTCTGCCGAAGGACTAAGACGTCTGCTCCGAGGGTAATCAGGACCGTTTCCTCACCGGCATCCAAGGTCCGGAATCAGTCCGCCAATCAACGCTAGACGTCTTGTGACGCGCCCTCTTCCTCGGCGCGCGCTATTGCTACAACCAAGGATACGATCATTCGCTTTAGAGCGCCATCGACCCTTGCAAAGGCGGTATTCAACATGCGCCCCTCCACCGTAGTCAGAAAGCTGACGAGCTCGTCACTTCCCGCCGGACCCGATAGCGGGGCATTCGATACGCCCGGATGTTCCGGAAAGAAATGCGATACGGGCATTCCGAGTGTGGTTGCGATGTTCATAATCCGGCTGGCACCAACACGATTGGTGCCTTTTTCATATTTCTGCACCTGTTGAAATGTGATGCCCAGGGCTTGCCCCAATCTCTCCTGGCTCATTCCAATGGCGCGGCGACGCGCCTTGATCCTTTCCCCGACCTGAACATCGATGGGGCTGACCCTTTTTTCCGTCTTGCTCAAAGTCTCCTCCGTCACCGCCTTGTCCATCTCGAATACAATCTCAAATTGACTATTCTTTGTAGAGAATACTCCGTGGAAGTATACTCTACAAGCCGCTCTTACTCGTGTATGACGATAAGAGAGACATTCGCTCGAAACCTTAAAACAATGCGAAATGCCAAAGGGCTGTCGCAGGAAGAACTGGCTCATCTGGCGAAGCTTGATCGGACCTATATCAGCTCGCTCGAACGATGCATCTATAGCCCGACCATCGATGTCGTCGACCAGATTGCCCATGTACTCGGCACCACAGTGCCGGAAATGCTCACCTAACATTGCAGGGCGCCCTTTGTAGGAGGAGGAGCTACCCGCACCAAAACAGTATATACAATCGGGACAAAAGAGCAGGAAAAATCGTCAGGACAACCGTACGCATGGGTGGATTTTGCCGTCTTCACGCCTTGGTCGCCCTGACGATGCCTCGTTAACCGGGCTGCAAGGAGCGCGGAGCGGCAAAGGTGGTCCTTGGCTGTGACGCGGCGGCCACTGTATCGTCCAGTCAAAATGGAAGGTTATCGATCGAGGCAGCACCCGAATGCCGCAGGCGCTTCCAAGCTATGAGCCCAAGGTGTCGGCGAGGACCTGCAACCCGGCGAGATCACGCACTAGCAACTTCTGCCGGCCGCCTTCAACCAGTCCGTTGGCTTCCCAGGCGCTCAATATGCGCGACACGGTGTGCAGTGTGGTCCCGGTCATCTCCGCGATGTCCTGGCGCGAGATCGGAAAATCGATCCGCACACCACCCTCCTCCTTGCGGCCCGCCTGCTTGCTCAGCCGCAGCACGGTATGGGCGACGCGACGCTCGACCTCCTCCGTCGACATTTCGCGGATGCGGGTATGCGCCTCCTCAAGTCTCTGACCGATCGTATTGAGCGCGCTGACAGCAAGATGAGGGCTGCGATCAATGAACTGCGGCCAAAGGTCCGTCGGCCAGCAGACCGCGAGACTTTCGATGACCCCAAGTGCCGTCCCGGGATAATCGGAACGACGCAGGGCCCGCGCAAAGCCGAACAGGTCACCGGGATGCACCACCCGCACGATGATCTGCTGTCCGTCCTGCGTAACCTGCGTGACCTTGAGACGTCCATTGACGAGTAGAAAGAAATGCGTCGCTGGAGCGCCCTGCTCGAAAAACGCCTCGCCCGGACCGATCCTCCTGGAAACGGCTTGAACGAGAAGCGCTTCAACATCGGCATCGGGCATCTTTTCGAACATTGAAAAGCCCTTCACGACGCTCTTATCAATCTTCAACGAACTCTCCTGCCGTTGTTCAGCCAAACGCCCGGATGTCGCACAGGCGAGCATTCGGGCGTCAATTCACGAAATTATTCCACGGTCGCGCAGGCGCCGCAGGATGTCGGCATGCCAGCGATCGTCCCGAACCAGCCGGAAGCCGAGGTTCGCCGGCGGCGCGCCGACCGAGCATCCGCCGGTCTTTGGATCGCGAACGAACGAGCTCATTGGCGCACGATGCTGACCGACCGTCACGTAGATGCCACAGGTCTGAAGCGCGGCGCGGTCTGTGCCGGCGAGGTCGATGCGCCGCTGGCAAGTGGTGGTCCATTCCCAGACGTTGCCGGCGAAATCGGCGAGACCGTATTCGTTTTCGCCATAGTTTCCGCTTTTCTTCGGCGAAGGATCGCGTTCTTCCTTCCTGCGAGTTTCGCGCTCGTAGTCGGCAAGCCAGCGCAGCGCGGGATTGCGGCTGTCCGGATCCACGCCGAGCCCGTCATCGGTAAACTTGCTGCCGGCGGCAAACGCAATCTGGTCGTGACTTGGCAGCGTCCAGACTTCGCCAGTCTCCGCCGTCAGCCAGCGCGCGTAAGCCTGCGCATCGTCGTAGCTGACACCCGTAACCGGGAAATCGGCTCCATGGACATGGGCGGCTTCCACCGCGGGGCACTTCTTTGCATGGACGCAGCGCGCATATTCTTTCTCGCTTACCTGATATTTCATGATCGCCAAAGGCTGGCTGTAACGCGCCTTGACTATCGGCCCGTCGACGGCAAAGCCGTTGCGATAAAATTCACCGTAGTCCCGGTATTCGAATTCCCGCCCGACGATTGTCACAACGCTCGGACCTTCAACGGTGACCGGCGCGCTCGGCTCGAAGTACCCCAATTGGCCGGCTATACCGGTTGCGCAGACAACCAGCACGGTTGCAGGCAGTGTAATCGACAGGAGCGAAGTTCGGTTGCTTTTGCGGGCGGTGGTCATGGCAATCCTCGCGTGGCGCAGGATCTGGACGGTCGGTCCGCGCGGCCGGATGCCGCGCGGACAGTACTCTGGTTCAGTGGTTGTTAGGCGAGACGATGCCGGTCATCAGGTCGTTGTTCCATTCGCCCTCGACCTTGAAATGGGCAGCAGCGCCCTTCTCGAAGGCCTCGATCAGGTTATGATTGACATAGGCATAGATGCCGGGCTGCTGGAACGTGTAGAAAGCCGCCCCAGCCGCACCGCCTGGAATGAACCAGGTTTCCTGGTCGAGTTCCGGCGGATTGGCAAACTTGCCGGTTGCCCAGACGTAGTCGCCATGTCCACCGATCAGGTGCGGGCGAGTGTCGCGATTGGCCTGCGAATGCAGGATCAACACCTTTTCGCCGACCTTGGCCTGAAGGGCATTCTTGCCCGTCAATGCACCCACCGCGCCATTGAAGACAATGTGGCTTGGGGTCAGCGTGTTCATGACTTCCAGGACATCGCCATAGGCTTCGCCGGCACTTTCATATTTCTTGTACTGGCCGTCCGCATCCTTCGGCACATAGAAGTCCTGCTCGCCGACATAATAGGCCTTGTCGTAAACAAGGTCGTTGCCCTTGTGATCCTTCAAGCCATCTCGCGGCAAGACCATGATTGCGCCATTCATGCCCGAGGTGACATGCCAAGGAACCATTCCGGGAGGTGCGCAATGATAAACGAAGACGCCGGCCTTGGTGGCCTTGAAGCGCATCACCGCTTTTTCGCCGGGATTGACGACCGTCAGTGCACCGCCGCCCAGCGCGCCTGTCGCCGAATGGAAATCGATATTGTGCTGCAGCTCGTTGGTTTCGGGATTGACCAAGGTGACCTCGACGTAGTCATCCTGATGCACGACGATCATCGGACCTGGTACCGAGCCGTTGAAGGTCATGGCATGCACCTCGGTGCCGGCATCGTCGATGACGATCTTCTTCTCCTGTATGGTCAGTGTCACTTCATAGATCTTGGGGCCGCCCTCCGCCTTCTGGGTGTGGGGATGCACGAAGGGCGGATTGACGAGTTCAAGCTTTACGCGCTTGAGTTGGGCCAGATCGGCGGGGGTGGCCTTCACGTTGACGACCTCGGCGCTGGCGCCTGCCGCCGAGGCAGCCACCAACGGAGCCAGTGCTCCGGCGAAAGCAGCTCCAGCGAGAATCGAGCGTCTTGTGAGTGGGAATGTATTGCTCATCGGACTTCTCCTGGTTCGGAACGGAGCGTTTCCGTTCTCTCGATGCAGAAATTACGTCCGTGTCGGGCAACACTCTTTGTGCTGGAGCAATCTGTCGCCACAATTCGATCCTGCCATTTGCCTTTCAGCAAAGAGCCGGGATGTTCGCTCCTTTAGTCTTCGTCGCAACGATAGGAGCGACCGATGATACAAGGCAGAACTCTCCCGCAACGACGTCCGGGAGGAATTCCGAGAGGCCTATCCGCAACAGGCCCAGTCCTCTTCTCTTATGGATTTAGGCCGTTCTTTCTCGGCGGCGCAGCTTGGGCATGTATCGCGATGATCGCGTGGGTGGCCGCGGTCTCCGGCATGACCGAGATTGGCGGCAGCTATGGTGCCGTCGCCTGGCACGCGCACGAGATGCTGTTCGGCTTCGGCTCGGCGATCGTGGCGGGCTTCCTGTTGACGGCTGTACCCAACTGGACCGGCCGCCTTCCTGTTTCCGGCCGCCCTCTTGTCGGGCTTTTTGCATTGTGGTGCGCCGGTCGCCTTGTTCTGGTGTGGCCAGATGTCCTCGGCCTGACGAGCTCGACCATTATCGAGGCGGCGTTCTTGCCCACAATGTTGGTTGTCTGCGTACGCGAGATCGTTGCGGGCCGCAAATGGGCCGACCTAAAGGTAATCGCCGGGCTGGGCATCCTGACACTCGCCAACATATGCTTCCACTACGAGGCGATCGCTCTTGGCGATCCTGACTACTCCGAGCGCCTGGCCCTGGCCGGGCTGACCATGATGATCCTCGTCGTCGGTGGAAGAATGCTTCCGAGCTTTACGCGCAACTGGCTCAGCAAGGCGGGGCGAACAGATTTTCCGGTTCCCTACAACCGCTTCGACGTGGTGGCGATCGTCTGCGCCATTCCGATGTTCGCGGCCTGGATCATCGCGCCGACAGGCGTTTCGACGGCTCTTCTGGCGCTGTTGACTGCGGCGCTGCATGCAGTGCGCTTGTGGAGATGGCGCGGCTGGACAACTGTAAAGGAACCCCTGGTTCTGGTCCTGCATCTCGCCTATGCGTTTGTGCCCTTGGGCTTCCTCGTCATTGCAGTTTCGGCGATTGGGGCGATGGAGACAACATCCGCGATCCACGTTCTAACGGTCGGCACGGTCGCCGCAATGATGCTTGCGGTGATGACACGCGCAACGCGCGGCCATACCGGCCGTGAGCTGACGGCTTCGGGACTAACGAGTGCAGGTTATGCGGCGATCTTCCTATGTGCGCTCGTCAGACCCATGGCTGGATTTTTCCCGGAGTGGCTGGGAATTATCTATGCGAGCGCCGGATTGCTGTGGATCGCGGCTTTTGCCCTTTATCTAGCGGAATACGGCCCGATGCTGATCGCACGCCGTAAGCCATCGGCCCGCGCTCCATCATGAGGGACCACAACAAAAGACAATCTTCACTTTACCGGCGCACCCGGGTGAGCTAGGATTCGACAACCTGAGGAGGTGAGCCGTGTCAGACGTTATCTCTGATGATCGCGGCGGATTCCGCGCAAAACGTCGAAGGGAGCTCTTGACGTTTGCGGTGCTTGCGTTCGGAATCTGGCCAATTGTGGCAGTCGGGGCCGTGGGAGGCTATGGATTTCTGGTTTGGATGTACCAGATCGTCTATGGTCCGCCCGGTCCTCACGATGTCGTGCCGGCCCGGCCGAATTCGGCGGAATGATGCTATGGGCATACATTCCACGACGAGACGCGGCTTCCTGACCGGTCGGCACCTGAAAACAAGCCACCTTCCATTTCCACCCGGCGCAACCGATGCGACGATGAAGGATTGCACAGGCTGCGGCGCCTGTCTTGATGCCTGTCCCGAGAAAATAATCATCTTTCAGTCGGGCCTTCCGCGTGCCGATTTCCAGCAGGGAGAGTGCACGTTCTGCGGACTCTGTGCCGACCGATGTCCCGAGCGGGTTTTCCCGCCTGACAATCCAAGACAGTTTCATCATCATGCAGCCATCGGCGATAACTGCCTTGCGATGAATTTCGTCGACTGTCAGGCCTGTCGGGACGTCTGTCCCACCACCGCCATCCGGTTTCGCCCCCGGATTGGCGGCCCATTCCTTCCCCATCTCGATACTGAGGCCTGCACTGGATGCGGGGCATGCGTCAGCATCTGTCCGAGCGGCTGCATCTCCATGCAAGATCGGACCCGTGAGGTCACAGATGCCTGATACCCGTCATCACATATCGAGCGCGATCGTCATGACCCGGCCGGAGATGGTCGAGATGGTTTGTAACCGGCTCAGCGGCATCGGGGGTGTCGAAGTTCATGGATCGGGTGCCGGCAAGATCGTTGTCGTGATCGAAGGCCCGACCGCTGGATATCTCGGGGAAACACTGCTGGCGATCTCCGCGATGGACGAGGTCCTCGGCGCGCATATGGTTTTTGAGCAAGCAATTTCGGACGAGGAGGTGTCGGATGACGGTCGAACTCACGCGGCGTAATCTCTTGAAAGCTCAGGCCGCGGCCGTCGCTGCGTCGACGGCGGGAATCTCCATCCCCGCGGCTGCCCAATCCGTTCCGGGCGGCGTCGAGGCGCTGCAGATCAAGTGGTCCAAGGCACCGTGCCGCTTCTGCGGCACGGGTTGCGGCGTCATGGTCGGGGTCAAGGAAAACCAGGTGGTCGCAACCCATGGCGACATGGAAGCCGAGGTCAACCGCGGTCTCAACTGTGTCAAGGGCTACTTCCTCTCGAAAATCATGTACGGCAAAGACAGGCTGACGACGCCGCTCCTGCGAAAACGCGACGGCGTCTATGCCAAGGACGGCGAATTCGAACCGGTAACCTGGGAAGAGGCCTTCGATGTCATGGCAGCCCAGGCGAAACGTGTCCTTAAGGAGAAGGGACCGACCGCCGTCGGCATGTTCGGCTCCGGACAGTGGACGATCTTCGAGGGATATGCCGCGACCAAACTGATGCGCGCCGGCTTCCGTTCCAACAATCTCGATCCCAACGCCCGCCACTGCATGGCGTCTGCCGCCGTCGCCTTCATGCGCACCTTCGGCATGGACGAGCCGATGGGCTGCTACGACGATTTCGAACACGCCGATGCCTTCGTGCTCTGGGGCTCGAACATGGCCGAGATGCACCCCATCCTTTGGACGCGGGTCGCCGACCGGCGTCTCGGGCATCAGCATGTCAAGGTCGCGGTGCTGTCGACCTTCACTCATCGCAGCATGGATCTGGCCGATATCCCGCTGATCTTCAAACCGGGCACGGATCTGGCAATCCTGAACTATATAGCCAACCACATCATTCAGACCGGCCGGGTCAACCAGGCCTTCGTCGACAAGCACACCAAGTTCATGAAGGGGACCACGGACATCGGCTATGGCCTTCGCCCGGACAATCCCCTGGAGGTGAAAGCCAAGGGTGTGGCGGACGCTGCCAAAATGGAGCCGATCGACTTCGAAGCGTTCAAGGCGATGGTGTCGGAATACACACTCGAAAAGGTGGTAGAGCTCTCGGGCGTCGACAGCGCGTTCTTGGAGCAGCTCGCCGAACTTTATGCCGATCCGAAGACGAAGGTCATGTCGCTCTGGACGATGGGCTTCAATCAGCACGTTCGCGGTGTTTGGGCCAACCAGATGGTCTACAACATTCACCTTCTGACCGGAAAAATCTCCGAGCCCGGCAACAGCCCCTTCTCGCTGACCGGGCAACCTTCCGCCTGCGGCACGGCGCGCGAGGTCGGCACGTTCGCACACCGTCTCCCGGCAGACATGGTCGTGACCAACGAGGAGCACCGGACTCATGCAGAGGAGTTGTGGAAGCTGCCGCACGGCCTCCTGCCGGACAAGGTCGGCTACCATGCAGTCCAACAGGACCGCATGCTGCACGATGGCAAGCTGAATTTCTACTGGGTGCAGGTTAACAACAATGTCCAGGCCGCACCGAACAACAGCAATGAGACCTACAAGGGATATCGCAACCCAGACAACTTCATCGTCGTGTCGGATGCCTATCCGACCGTGACCGCGATGAGCGCCGATCTCATCCTTCCGGCCGCCATGTGGGTCGAGAAGGAAGGCGCATATGGCAATGCTGAGCGCCGCACCCATGTCTGGCATCAGTTGGTGAACGCCCCCGGCCAGGCGCGGTCCGATCTTTGGCAGCTGGTAGAGTTCTCCAAGCGTTTCACGACCGACGAAGTCTGGCCCCAGGAGATTCTCGACAAGAATCCTGCCTACAAGGGCAAGACGCTCTACCAGATCCTCTATCAAAACGGGCAGGTCGACAAGTTCCCGATCAGCGAGATCTCCCCGGACTACGAGAACCGCGAGGCAAAGGCATTCGGCTTCTATCTCCAGAAAGGCCTTTTCGAGGAATATGCGAGCTTCGGCCGCGGCCATGGGCATGATTTGGCGCCCTATGACCGGTATCACGAGGTCCGAGGGCTGCGTTGGCCGGTGGTAGATGGCAAGGAGACACTCTGGCGATATCGCGAAGGCTACGACCCTTACGTCAAACCAGGCGAGGGCCTCAAGTTCTATGGGCAGAAGGACGGACGCGCCGTCATTCTCGCCGTCCCATACGAGCCTCCGGCGGAATCCCCAGATGACGAATTCAGCTTCTGGCTGGTGACCGGTCGCGTGCTGGAGCATTGGCATTCGGGATCGATGACAATGCGGGTCCCCGAACTCTACAAGGCGTTTCCCGGCGCACGATGTTTCATGAACGGCGATGATGCGCGGCGCATGGGGATCAACCAGGGCGCGGAAGTTCGCATCCAGTCCCGTCGCGGCGAGATCATCAGCCGCGTCGATACGCGCGGCCGCAATCGCATGCCGCATGGTGTGATTTTCGTGCCCTGGTTCGATGCGAGCCAGCTCATCAACAAAGTGACCCTCGACGCAACCGATCCCATCTCGAAGCAGACGGATTTCAAAAAATGCGCAGTCAAGATCCTTCCCGTCGCCTGATCGTCAGGCGTGCCTGGGCGCTCATCGGGATCGCCCTTCTGCTCATAACCGGTACAGTTGCGCTCGCGCAAATGGTTCCGCAGCTGTCCGGAAACAAGGACCCGATGGAGAGCGCGCAGACGAAAGTGCTTCCAAAATGGGTGGTGGACGACATTCGCAAAATGCGAAACTATCCTGACCAGCCGCCGCTCATTCCCCATTCGATCGAGGGCTACCAGCTCTCCGTCAATACCAATCGCTGTCTGTCATGCCACAAGCGCGAGCTGACGGAAGGCTCTGGCGCACCGATGATCAGCGTCACGCACTATATGACCCGTGAGGGTCAGATGCTCGCCGACGTGTCGCCCCGCCGGTACTTCTGTACGGCGTGCCATGTTCCTCAGGCGGATGTGAAGCCGCTCGTCGATTCGACATTCAAGGATATGAGCGAACTCGGTTTCAAACCTGCGGGATCGGAACCATGATCAGCAAACTCAAGGCGGTCATCCTTTGGGCCTGGCGCATATTGAGCACGCCGGCAGCGACGCTCAGCCTCGGCTTCCTGACTCTCGGCGGGTTTGTCGGCGGCGTCATGTTCTGGGGTGCGTTCAACACGGCGCTCGAGGTAACCAATACGGAAGCTTTCTGTACCGGCTGCCACGAGATGAAGACCAACGTCTATGAGGAATTGACGAGAACCATACACTTCTCCAACCGGTCTGGGGTCCGGGCGTCTTGTCCCGACTGCCATGTTCCGCATCAGTGGACGGATAAGATCGCCCGCAAGATGCAAGCCTCGAAGGAAGTCTGGGGCAAGATATTCGGCACGATCGACACCAGGCAGAAATTCCTGGATATGCGCCTCGAACTCGCCCAGCACGAATGGGCACGATTGAAGGCAAATGACAGCCTAGAGTGCCGCAACTGCCATTCGTCCATGGCGATGGATCTTTCGAAGCAGACGGAGCGGGCTGCGGAAATCCACACCCGATATCTGTTGCCCGGCAAGGCGACCTGTATCGATTGTCACAAAGGGATTGCCCACGACCTACCCAACATGGACGGCGTGGATCCTGGCTGGAAGGTTCCGGCAGAGTTGCGGGGCAAAACCGCCGCCTATCACGGTTGGGATGCCGATACGGTCCGCCTTCAGGCCTATCTCGGCGAGCCGTTCGTTGACTAGAAGCGCTTAAGATGAGTATCGCTTGCCCGTCGAACCCCGCACAAAATCGTGCGGAGATATCGAACGGTTGGAATCTATTGTATCTTGGAGTTTCGACGGCTTAGGAAAGGGGTGGATCCTTGCTCGGTACCGGCAGCCCGATCGCACTCTAATACGGCTTCAGACCAACATGATCAAACTCTCTCCCGTCGAGGCGGAACGTGCAGGCCGGGTCTATGCTCAAATTACCGAAGAGCCATGGTTCAACCGAAATGCTGTGACCGAACGCGAACTTCTCAAGCTCGTCATCGAGACGGTTCGCGTATCAAAAGAAGCCGAGCCACAGATTCTGTCCTCCTGTGTCGAGCAGGCTCGGGAAAGGTTTTCACGCCGCAAACGATAGAGCCGATGCACTGCCGGCGCGCCGATCAAGCTTCTATCCGCATCATGTCCGGAGACCAGGGTGGATCGTAGATCAACTCGACTTCCACCCTGTCGTCACCGATCGTCGTGGCAACGCGCTCGCGAACCGCATCGACCAGAAAATCTGCCGCAGGACAGCCCCGACTGGTGGTCGTCATCGTGACATGGATCGTCTCCTGTCTTTTTTCGACGCCGTAGATCAGCCCGAGATCGACTATGCTCTTGCCGAGCTCCGGATCGAGAACCTCTTCCAAGGCCAACTCCACCTGTTGTCGAAGCGCGTCATCTTGCATCTTGCGCTCCGCGCTTGATCATGATGCGGAAAGCGCTCCCGGTACTGTCGAAATTGCCTGCCCATTGGTGACCTCGCTTGGTCAGTTCCGGGAACAGGAACAGCGGCTCCCTGGCAAGCACGGCAAACAGGACTTCGCCCGGCGCCATCGTCTCCAGCTCGGAGAGGATGCGGACCATCGGCTGCGGCGGATCCAGATCGGAAAAATCGAAGGACTGGCTAGGTTCGGGCCAATTATTGGCATCCTGAACGTCTTCGGACGTCAGCACCTCCGTCGCGCGCGGCGAGAAGCGAACTTCAAAATCACCGCCCTCCAGTTCGTTGACCTGATGGAGAAAACCCTTGCGCTGCATCACAGAGTAGAGCGGTTGTGGCTGAAACGGTGCAAGCAGTGTCAGTCCCTGACCGGGGCCAAGCCCTTCCACGGCTGCCATGATGGCCTGAAACGGTTCCCCACCTGCGGCAAGGATTGGTCTCACGTCGAGTTCCTTGAATTCGAGTCCCATGGGTCACTCCTTTGTCTGTGTCATGGCGTAGATAATATGCGGCCGCACGACGCCGGGCGGAAGCCGCAATTGATAAGGTGCATAGGTCAGGCATCTGGCTCGCAGATATTCCACAGCCAGAGCGGCGACCGCAGCGCACTGAAACAAGCTCGCCGCCCTGAACAGCAAGTCCAAGCCGAATAGGAGGCCGGCTGCTCCGGCAAGAACGGACAGATAGAACACTGCAAACCAAAGTCGCGCGTGACGCTCGTCAACGAGATCCTGCACTCGGGGTACCTGCTGTCTACCCATCACAGGACCGTAGGTTTCGAGCCAGGTCAGGAACGGGATAATCTTATAAAGCTGCCCAAGACCAAGGCCGGTCAGCCAGCCCATGATCAGGAGATAGAATGCGGCGGCTGCGAATGCGAGGCGGGTGTCCAGCGATATGGCGCATAGCAACAGGATTGCTCCCAGAGCAAGAAATCCGAGGGCCGCCAGGCCGGTCAACGAATTCAATTCAAGTGCCTTGCGCCGACGTGCCTTGAACATGCGCGCGATGTCATAACCATAGAGGCCGACGAACAGGACCAAGAGCGTCACAGCAAGGATGCTCACTGTCTGAGCGCCTGCCATTTCCATCATGCGCAAGACGACGGCTGAGTAAAGAGCGACCAGCGCGCAAACAGCCGTAATCGCGATCGGGTTTTTCGCAGATGGCCGCTCCGGCGCCAGCATGAACATGGCGAAGAGGCGATAGCTGACCCCGACCGCGGTAATGGTCATCCAGCCCAGAACGCCCGAGCCGGCATGATAGGGTGCAAGCTCCGTCAGACGAGAGGCAAGCGATGGCAGATCGATGATGCCGACGAGCAGGGCGGCAAAAACATTGCCCAGCGCGATCGTCACGGCGAGGGCGATGAGCCCGACGAGCACCAGCAGTCCAGAAATCCCGAAGGCTTGTTGCGCGACGATGGTGGTCGTTAGTGCGGCAATCAGGCAACCGAAGCCGAAGGCCAGCAGAAACCCGCCAGCGGACATGACGACAGGCTCGACGGAAACATGACCAGCCAAGGCCAAAAACCCGGCAGTCAGCAGACCAAGCCCGAGAACGAGCGCCAGAAGCGCGGGCGCCGCTAGCCAGGGCAATCTGAGATGCGTTGCGGCCAGCACCGGCACGAATTGCAGAAGGGCGCCGCAAAACAGCAGGCCGAGCCAGCCGATCACGATGAGGTGTACGATCGCAAGGGTGTCAGGAGCGTCGATTGAGGCTGGTGTGCCGTACCCGCAACCGACCGACGCCAGTCCTGCGAGCAGGAAAGCGATCGAGGCCGCAAAATAGGCCATCGTCCAGCGTGAGATCGACGCTCCATGCATTGCCGTATCTCCTTCAGTGTCCGCAGCAGCAGTTGCATCCCTCGCTCTCGGCCCGCGTGATCTGAACGCGCCAGACCTCAGGGCCCTGCTCGAGATACAGCCAGCCGAATTCATCGGGATAGCGGGTGTCGATCTGGTGATGAAGGGGACGCGGATCGTGGTCGCTCGTGACATGCATAGCACCACCGGGCGCCAGACTGGTAAGCACCCCGAATATCGTCGGGTGGCGGTGGCTTGGCGGTATCTGCCGCACGTCTATTTCGGGGATGTTCGCAGAGTTCAACATGTCGCTTCCTTGTAACCATCGACTGATCTGGCGCCTCGCGCCAACGGTTCTCAGCATAGGAAGGCAGCTTGGCCGGTACTTTGTCGGAGAACAAACATTGTCTTGATTGTCGTCAACGGCCACATGGGAAAGAAGAGATGCCCCTCGGCGAAGATATCCGAACCCGGGTTTGCGCAAAGGCAAAGAGAGACGTGAGCGCCGCCGCTAGATTACGGCATAACCTGAAGGATCACCTCAATGTCCAGCGATCTTGTCGTCAAATATGGCGATGCCCGCCTGCCACGCTATACCAGCTACCCGACAGCCCCGAAGTTCTCAGATCAGGTCGGAGCGCAAGACACGCTTGACTGGATCCGCAACGTCGGCGCGCAGACCGTCTCCCTCTATCTTCACATCCCGTTCTGTCGATCCATGTGCTGGTATTGCGGTTGCCACACGACGATCACCGAACGCGACCAGCCTATCCTCGACTATCTCGACGTGCTGCGCCGCGAGATAGAATTGGTTTCGCAGGCCGCCAGGTCGCCCCTCGATGTCCGGGAAGTTCACTTTGGCGGCGGAACGCCGACAATCATCGAGCCGCAGGAATTTGTGTCCCTGATGCAACTGCTCGGACAGCGCTTCCGGCTCGACGCGGGCGCAAACGTCTCTGTCGAGATCGATCCGCGAACCCTCACCCAGGCCATGGCGGAAGCCCTTGGGCGCTCGGGCGTAACGCGCGCAAGCCTCGGTGTGCAGAGCTTCGATCCTGTTGTGCAGAAGGCGATCAACCGTATTCAGTCGGAAGAAACCACGCTGCTTACGGTAAACCGGCTGCGTGACAACGGCATTGGTCGGATCAATTTCGACCTCATCTACGGCTTGCCCCATCAGACGGTCGAATCCTGCGTCGCGACGGTTGGGGCCTCGCTGGCGATGATGCCCGACCGGTTTTCGGTATTCGGATATGCCCATATACCTTCGTTCAAAAAGCACCAGCGTCTGATCGATGAGACGGCATTGCCTGGTCCGCAGGCGCGTAACGAACAGGCGGAAGCCATCGCCGCCGCGCTCGTTTCGGCCGGCTATGTGCGCATCGGTCTCGACCATTTCGCACTTCCGCAAGACGAGCTGGCGCTTTCTGCCAAACATGGCACGCTGCGTCGCAACTTTCAGGGCTACACCACCGATCAGTGCGAAACCCTCATCGGGTTCGGCGCGTCGGCAATCGGTCGTTTTCGTCAGGGTTACGTTCAGAACGAAGTTCCCCCGGGCCAGTATGCCAGACGCATTTCGGAAGGATCCCTGTCGAGCGCCAGGGGCTATCGGCTGACTGCCGAGGACCGGTTGCGGGCCGATGTGATCGAGCGATTGATGTGCGACTTCGTCGTGGACATCGCGGCAATGTCTGCGCACCACGGCTTTGAGCCGGACGTCCTGCTAACAGGGAACGAACGCTTGCGCGCGCTGGCAGACGACGGAGTTATCGTGATGGAGGAAGGTGTCGTCAGGGTCAGGCTCGAAGAGCGTTTCCTTGTGCGAACGGTCGCATCGGCTTTCGACGCCTATCTGAACGACACGGCACGGACTTTCAGCAAGGCCGCGTAACGCGGCCGCAAAATTGGGGAAATGACGAAACGCCCGGTGGCCGCCTCCACCGGGCATTTCTGCGACACGCTTCCCCGTCAGCGTGTCAGACCGCGGTAGATGGCCGGCAAAGCGGACGGAAGTTTGGCAATATTGCCGACGATGGCAAAACCGTTGCGACCGAACATGGCAGGCAGATAAGATCTGGCATCCTTGTCGATCGTGACGGCAAAAACGGATTGTCCAGCCCTTCGAGCCTCGGCCACTGCCTTGCGCGAATCCTCAAGGGCAAAACGGCCTTCATAGTGATCGATGTCGTTGGGTTTGCCGTCCGTCAGAACGAGGAGCAGCTTCGTCCGGTTCGGCTGTTTGCTGAGATCGGCGGACGCGTGCCTGATGGCCGCGCCGATGCGGGTATAGTAGCCGGGCTTCAGCGATGCGATACGGCGTTCGACATCGCCACTCATCTCTTCGCCAAACGCTTTGACCGTTTCGATGCGCACCCAGGATCGACGTCGCGAGGTGAAGGTCAGGATCGAATGATTGGTTCCGCAGGCCGAAAGACCGTTGGCAAGCACATTCAGTGCATCTTTTTCGACATCGAGGACGCGGTGATCGTCGAACCAGGCATCCGTCGACAAGGAAACGTCGACGAGGATTGTCACCGCAAGGTCGTGTCCTTGCGGCCTCGACAGGAGGTGGATTTTTTCCGACCCCTCGCCACCGGCGGCAAGGTCGGCGCGCATCCTGACGACCGCATCGAGATCGAGTTCGTTGCCGTCCAGCTGGTTGCGGAGGGTTTCGTTCCTCGGCCTGAGGATTTCGAACTGTTTGCGGACACGCCGCACCAGCGTCTTGCCGTCGGCCGACGGGCTTGGGGCCTCGCTGCTTATCTGGGCCGTCGAGCAGATCACCCGGCAATAGGAGGGCATGTATTCGCCCTTGCGATAGTTCCATTCTGGATAGGTGGTCTCCCCCTCGATCGAGGCCGGATCGACGGCCTCAGGCGGCAGGTCAAGATCGAACCGGAATTTGGCCGACGGTCTTTCCTTGCGACGGCCGAGTCTGACCTCGTCCAGATTGCTCGCCGCATCCTTGTCGCCATCTTCCTTGTCGTCCGTCGGGCGGTCGACATTGACCATCTCCGCCATCGCGAGGATCTTCTCGAAGCGGTTAAGGATGAAAGGGCTTCGATCGGTAGTCGACCGCGTCGTGTCGCGTTCGGCGTTGAAGCGCCCGCTTCCCTCAAGGGCGTCGATCATCCCCGCCGCGGCATCGTCGTCGCCGGTGTCGGAGCGAACTTCTGCACGCGCGATGTATCCTGGCCAAAGCGGCACGGCGAGCATGCTTTGATAGCCGGCTGGCGCCCTTATGGGGAAGATCGAGGGTGGAACGGCTTCGGGACGGCCAGCGCCCACCGATAGGATGTTGATGATCCGGTTTTCCATCAGCCGTTCGACGGGCGGCAGAACACCGCGGCGACGCTCCATGAGCAACGCGCCGCAAAGCGCGCGGTATCTTGAAGCAAGACCCGGGAATTGACCGATCACCCTGGCAACCGTGAGGTTGGCGATATCGAGTGCTTCGCTATCGGCCAGCATCGGGTCGTTGGTCGTCGGCACAATCGCCGGCATCGTCGCCAGATAGGCGGCAAGCCAGACATAAAGATCGCGATTGAGGCTCCGGTCGGGAAAGAAATCAGCGATCGGTGGCAGCATGACAGATCCTCCGTCCCTGCAGGCACCCGCCATCTTCTCCTCCCCAAGGCCGATCAGCTGCCGCAATCTCAGCCGATGGCGCGCCGTCTTTGCGTGCGCAGGTCCCAGTTGTGCTGCAACCTCGCCGCCGAAGCCGCGAAAGCAGATGGCGAGATACGGCTTTACTTCGTCGAAGGACACCGCGTCGCCGGGATAACGGGGCATGCTGGCGGTCGAGCCGACGAGACGATGCCAGAACTTACCGACGCTTTCCTCAAGTTCCAAAAATTCGAACATGATGCGTCTATCCGGTTATACCGTTCGCGACTTCGATCAAGGCGGTGCGGACATCGGGATCATCCGTCAGCGGTTCAATGATCGCGGCGCGAACGGCATCCTTGCGATCCATGCCGCTGTCGATCAGGCAGGCGCAATAGACCAGGAGGCGTGTCGAGACACCTTCTTCGATATCGTGGCCCTTGAGCGATCGAAGGCGTCTGGCCAGTTCCACCAGTGGTGCGACGCGCGCCTCGTCAAGACCGCTTTCGACTGAAACGACCGCGACTTCCTGAGCCTTAGGCAGGAAATCAAATTCGATCGAAACGAAGCGCTGTTTGGTCGAGGGTTTGAGCGCCTTGAGAATGTTCTGGTATCCGGGGTTATACGAGACGACCAGCATGAAGCCGGGAGTTGCTTCAAGGCATTCCCCGGTGCGCTCTAGCGGCAAGATGCGCCGGTCGTCGGTCAGTGGATGCAAAACAACGGCGACGTCCTTGCGGGCCTCGACGATCTCGTCGAGATAGCATATGCCGCCGTCTCGCACCGCCCGGGTGAGCGGCCCGTCGACCCAAACCGTATCGCCGCCCTTGAGCAGATAGCGGCCCGTGAGATCGGCGGCGGCAAGATCGTCATGGCAGGACACCGTCGCAAGCGGCAGGCCAAGCCGCGCCGCCATATGGCTGACAAAACGTGTCTTGCCACAGCCGGTCGGCCCTTTTAGCAAGAGCGGAAGCTGCCGTGTCCATGCTGTCTCGAACAGCCGGCACTCGTTGCCGCTCGGGATGTAGGAGGGGATGTCGAGGCGCGCTCCAGCGCTGGGAATTGTGTGCAAGGTCATTGCCAGGCTCCGTGTTTCCTTTGAAAAGATTGCCCCGCCCTGCGGCGGGGCCGGTTGGTTTACTCGGCCGGATGAAGCGAGCCGATCGCGGTCTGGGGTTCCTTGCCCGGAACGAAGATTGCCCACAGGAACATCAGCGCCGAGATCAGCACGAAGACGCCCGAACCGAGCCTGATCCAGTAGAAGATCGCCAACTGGTCCTGGACATCCATGTAGCCCTCGCCCAATACCCTCTGCAGATGGACCTGCAGGACGCCGGCGAAGGTGAGCGCGAAGGTCATGACCGACATGGCGGTGCACATGATCCAGAAACTGACGATCGAAAGCATCTGGTTATAAGGCGCGCGACCGCGGATCTCCGGGATCGCATAGGCCATGGCCGCGAGATTGATCATCACATAGGCGCCGAAGAAGGCCAGATGCCCATGGGCGGCGGTGACCTGCGTGCCGTGGGTGTAGTAGTTCACCGACGAAAGGGTGTGTAGGAAGCCCCAGACACCGGCGCCGAAGAAGGCCATCACCGAGCAGCCGATCGACCAAAGGATTGCGGCCTTGTTGGGGTGTTTGCGCCCGGCCTTCCAGGTCATGACGAAGGTGAAAATCACCATGGTGAAGAACGGCGCAACTTCAAGCGTCGAGAAGATCGAACCGATCCACTGCCAGTAGCCGGGCGCACCTATCCAGTAGAAGTGGTGGCCGGTTCCGAGGATGCCCGAAAACAGCGCCAGGCCGACGATGACATAGAGCCACTTCTCTACGACTTCGCGATCGATGCCGTTGAGCTTGATCATCAGGAACGCCAGGATCGACGCCATGATCAGTTCCCAAACGCCCTCGACCCACAGATGCACGACATACCACCAGTACATCTTGTCGAGCGCCAGATTGGCGGGATTGTAGAAGGCGAAGAGGAAGAAGATCGCCACACCCCATAGCCCGAAGATCAGGATATTGGTGACGACGGTCTTGCGACCCTTCAGCACTGTCAGGGTGATGTTGTAGAGGAACATCAGCGCAACGACGACGATGCCGACTTTGATGACGAATGGTTGCTCGAGGAACTCGCGTCCTTCGTGGATATGGAATATATAGCCAACGACGGCGATCGCGGCGGCAATCAGGAAGATCCAGAACTGCGCGATGGCGATCCTTGTGCTGTAAAGCTCCGTCTCCGCCTCTTCGGGAAGCAGATAGTATGTGGTGCCCATGAAGCCCATCAACAGCCAGACAATCAGCGCGTTCGTATGGATCATCCGCACGATATTGAACGGCAGCAATTCGGACAGCGTGTTGGGCAGCACGTAGATCGTGCCGGCAAGCACGCCGA
Organism: Rhizobium sp. LjRoot30; assembly: GCF_964253915.1. Lineage (NCBI taxonomy): Bacteria > Pseudomonadati > Pseudomonadota > Alphaproteobacteria > Hyphomicrobiales > Rhizobiaceae > Rhizobium > Rhizobium sp. LjRoot30. Next base: position 19,080 of record NZ_CAXUSG020000019.1, read on the forward strand.
ACAGGACCTGAGCGATGAACAGGCCGAGCGCGCCATAGAAATACAGCATCGCGACTTTTTGCGTTTGATATTTCATGATGTCGTTTCCCTGATGCGCTTCAGCCCGCGTCGTTTGGCGGCCATTTCTGGGTCTTGATGGTGTTGGTCCACCGCAGGAAATCCGCGAGGTCGTTGAGTTCCTGATCGGTCAGGTTGAACTGCGGCATCTGGCGGCGGCCTTCGATACCCGTGGGCTGAGCCTGCATCCATGCCTTGAATGTCTCGCGGGTGCTTTCGACATCGTCGTCACCGCCGAGGCGGGTCCAGACATTGCCAAGTTCCGGCGCGAAATAGGCGCCCTCACCCAGCAAGGTATGACAATTGATGCAGGAGTTTTTTTCCCAGACATGCTTTCCGCGTGCCACCGAGTCGGTGAGCGTCGTCTCGTCGGTCGAGGTCGTGCGCATGTAATAGTGGCTGTGGGCGGTCAGGCCCACGAAGATCGCGAAGAAGAAGGCCGATCCGCCATAAAAGACGTTTCGAGCTCCTGTTTTGGTCAGGTGTTCTGACATTCGATGTCCCTCTCACTTCCCGCGGTCAAGGCGCGGGATCGTATGTTCCGGAAGCAAATGCGGTTGACCCGATTTGACCTCTTGGAAAGGGATGCCCGAACGCCGGAGGCGCTTCTTTGCTGAAATGCAAACAGATTTGAGATCGATATGGATGAAGCGCTGTTGAGAGCCTCGGCCAGACGGACGCGCGTATCACCAGTGTGGTGGCGGCACTGCGCCACCCTGGGGTCTTCGGCGGCAGCTTCGACCATCACTTGAGACTAGCAACACAAAACGCGGTCAGAGGAAATTGGACGGGCTCAAAGAGATGCGAGCGCGGCCTTGGCGACGGCTGCGACCACGAACAGGATGGGCCAGGCGATCAATGCGGCGGAAAGACCTCGCCGCATGCCGCGCAGCCCCATGAAATCGAGGACGACGATCCTCGACTTCACCACTGTCAAGACAAGCACGACGCAGAGCGCGGCGAACGGAATGGCCTCATGTTTCCATTGCGCCGAAATCAACGCGGCGACGACCGCGATCAACAACAGGCCGGCGGCACTGCCCATCAACCATTTGGATTTATCGCGTTCCATGTTTTAACCCAGATAGATCACGGGAAAGATAACCAGCCAGACGATATCGATCACATGCCAGATGGTCGTGACGAGGACGACGTTGGATCGGCTCGGCTTGCGCGCCACCAGAAGCATGACCAAGCCGAGGAAGACGACATGGGCAAGATGAAAACCGGTGATCATGAAGTAGAGTTCGAAAAAGGCGTTGAACGTCGCGTCACCGACGAAGCGCAGCTCCTCTCGATATTCGAGGAGCTTGATCGCCGTAAACAGGAAGCCGAGTGTTGCAGCACCCAGCAGCGCGATTGTGCGGGTTCGTTCAGCATCGGCTCGCGCGGCTTCGGCGGCCAGCCAGCCGCTCGCGATCAAGACGAGGGTATTAATGCTGGCGAGCCGGCTGTCGAGGTGGATTTTCGCGAGACTGAAGCTCTCGTGATGCAGGTAGGACATGACGAGAAAGCCGCCAAGCAGGACGCCGAAGGCTGCAAGCTCGCTCCACACCAGTAACCAGAGAATAAGCTCGCCGCCGTCTGCTTCGTCTTCGACCGTATCGCCGATTACCGCCATCTGTCCCGCGTCTCCGTTTCGGCCCAGAGTTAATGGTTTGGCGGCGCATCTTCTTTGCTCGAGCGCAAAGAGTTTGCGCTTGCTCTATGGGACAAGGCCGGAAAGGAGACAGTCAATGTCAGATGCGCAACTCGGCCTTGTGGTGGCCACCCCCATTATCGTCGGCTTTTCGATCGCTCTCTACAGAATGGGGGTGCTGCAACGCTATAGTGCAACGATCGCCGTTGCGGCGTCATGCGTGATCGCCGCGGTTCTTTTCCTGCAGCAGTGAGCTGGATCTTCTAATGTCAGGCATGGCCGCCGCCCTTGCGCTTTTTATCGCGCTGCATTCCATCCCGGCAATCCCGTCGCTAAAAGCCAGAATCATCGCAACGATCGGCCGATCGCCATACTTGATCGCCTATTCGATCGTCTCCACCGGGGTTTTAATCTGGCTGTTCTACGAGGCGCTCAAAACCGACTACGTCGAGCTTTGGAGCATTGCCGCCTGGCAGGTTCATCTAACATTTGTCGCGGCGCCGCTCGGACTGTTCCTGGTGATCGCCGGCCTGTTCAGCGCCAACCCGTTCTCCGTGACTTTGAGACGCGATGGATCAGGCAAAGGCGCCATCGTCGGCGTCACGAGACATCCGGTACTCTGGGGGTTCTTCTTCTGGGCGGCCGGCCATATTCCTCCGAACGGCGATCTGCGATCCTTGATCCTGTTCGGGGGTTTCGGCTGTTTTTCCTTGGGCGGCGTGCTGATGGCAGAGCGCAGGAGCCGGCGTAAATTTGGCGCCGCTTGGAAAGAGATGATTGCCAACACCTCCGTGTTACCAATGCTGGCGATCGCGACCAGACCGCGATCCTTCAGGATTGACGCAATCATGCTCATCAGTGCGGCTGCGACCGTCGCCGCGACGATCTGGCTACTGCATGGCGGACATGCCTGGCTGGTTGGCGCAGATCCCCTTGCCACGCTGAGCGCACTCTAGCAGCGCGCCCCGCCAGCGCAATCCTCGCCAGGCCACCTCGTACGGCCGATGAAGCCTGTCTGTGATGTCGACCATCCCATGAAGGCGCTCGGACTACTGGCCTTTTGCGGTAAGGCTGATCTCGCCTTCCAGAGCGACCTGATCGAAGTCAGATATAAGCACGCCGAGACGAACATCCCACGTGCATTCGCAAGGTGCTTGGACGTCATCGGCGCGCCAGAGACCGGCGGACACGCGATGGAGGGGGACGTCAAACGCCTCAACTCGCCCATCTGTTGAAGCCATGCGCATGGTGACGTCCATGGGATCCAGCAGATCAAATCCCGCTGTTTGCAGGGATATGTCTGCTCCGAACCGAAGCGTTGGGGATGTCCGAAACGAAACCGTCGCCATGGCCTGTTCGGTATGGATATGCATGGTGGTTGTCGTCGGAGGCACTTGCGCCAGTTCGCGCGGAGGTGGGGTGAAGCGCCACAGCGCCGTCACCGCAAGCACAAGCACGATGAGAAGGATTTCCGCCACCACTAACCTTCGCATCGACAGCGCCGCGGATCGGCTGCCCTCCACGGCAGGTGCCGTCAACAGCACCCGGTTGAAGGCAGCGATCGCAAGGGTAATTGCGACAAGAGCGAGTTTTGCCAGGAGAACGTTGCCATAGGGTGTGTTCCAGAGCGATGACGCGTTGACGACTTGCAGCCACGCCATATAGGCGCCGGCGGCGAGCAAGGCGGCAATCGAAACCGGGATCAATGTGGAGAACCTGGCAAGTCCAGCAAGCGCGCCGGGATCATCGGAAACGAGCAGGCGCCAAAGACCAGGCAGCGCCCCGGCCCAAAAGGTGGCAGCAATGACATGTATCGAGACTGCGGCGAAGGATAACCATGCGAGCCCCGCGCCCGATGCATGGCCGGTTAGAGCGAAGGCCGGACCAAGTGTGACGATGGAGAGCAGGGAAAAGACGCGTGCCGACGACCTTGCCACCCGCAGCGAGGCCAGTCCCAGGAGAAGCGATCCGAACGCCACGCCCATCGAGGACGCCAGACTGCTCTCGAGGGCAGTTATCCAAACGATCGGATCCGCTATGGCCGTGAGCGGCAGTCCGTTTGCATCGAGACCGAGGAGCCCGACCAGTACGATTGCGGAAGCCGAGCCGAGGAACAGCAGGACACGTATCCAAAGACCAGGCCGGGCTTGTGCGATCCAGAAGGCGAAGAAGACGCCACCTACTGAGAACATGCACGAAGCGTAAAACAGGGTTTTTGCAATATATGTGGCGATTGCGATCGCTGGTGCATGTGGCGACGCATCGAGATGCAAACGGCCAGTATCGCTGGTTTTTCCGACGGCGAAGACAATCGACGCGGCGACTGGATGCCCGTCCTCCGACAGAACTCTCCAGTTCAGCGCATAGGGTCCATCGGCGAGCGGCGCGGGAAGTTCCACCGACACATCCGCTCCATTGATAGCCGCCGGCAAATCGGCCCTCGGCTCATCGGCGCCCACGAGAGAAATGGAGACACGGGTCACAGTCTCGGAAAAATGCAAGGTCAGTGTTTTTGGACTGGCTTGCAGATGTTCGCCCTGGCTGGGCGACGACGCCACAAGCACGGCATGCGCGGCGGCAAGGCGGGGCGACAGACCGCTTCCCGCCAGGAGTGCCAGAACAAAGATCAGGACCGGAATAAACCGGAAGCGACGAGGTCCGGCCATGCCGATGATGATTTTGCCCGCTACGCTCACCCGCCGCTTTACTTTCCGATGATTGTCAAAGCCGGTGCGGGATGTTCGTAATCGTCTGCCGATTTTCCTTCTGCCGGTACTTCGATCCAGCGGGTTGTGGCGCCACCGTCGCAAAGCTGGACAACCGGGAAAGCCAGGGTCTGGCCGAGTTTGAACGTGTCGGTGATAAATGCACGGAAAACGAATTCGTCATATTCGTCGTCGCCGAGATGTCCGCCCGACCAAGTCACTTCCCGGACGCCGTTCGATTGCGGCTCTCCATGAAGTTCATACGCCTTGGCGTACTCACCCACCGTCTTGTCGAGCTTCCAGCCAGCCTTGGGCATCGGCTTGACGGAAATCACGCCTTCTGGAACACGGACCTTGATGCCGATGGTGGCCGCACCGTCGCAGCCATGCGGCACCCGCAGCACGGCCTTGAAGTTGGATCCGGCTTTCGCGGAAGCGGTCTCCAGCGAGACATGCGCCATCGCCGGCAAGGTTGCTGCCGCCATCAGCGCGATCGCTGCGATTGATTGCTTAAACATAGTCATGCTTTGCTCTTTCTTAAAATGGCCGTCGGCCTTCGAGGCGGGTGGCCCGGTGAAGCGATGATCCTCTCGCGAGGCGTTGTTGCGAGATAATCCCAGGCCGGCCCAGGCAACTTTGTTCTGCGTCAAACTGGAAATGCTTTGCTGATTTGCGGCAAATTTCGGTTCAAGGTCAGGCAGCAGGCCGTAGGCTGCATTGCGCAACGGCGCGTGCGGATTTGATTGCCGGGAAAGGTGTGTTCTGCTCTTCCGTTTCATTTCGTTGATCCGACGTGATAATAAGGCGGCAAACGGAGAAGACATCGATGAAGATTGACGTGAGTGTTGTTCGATCCCTGCCTCTCTTCGAGAAGATGAGTGCGGCTGATCTTGAAAACCTGATGGCGCATTCGACATCGCGTCGCGTTCTTGCAGGCGATTCGGTCTTCGATCAGGGTGCACCGGCCTCGCATTTCTTCCTTTTGTTGCACGGTCGCCTCAAGGTGACCCAAGTCACGGAAGACGGTCAGCAGATCATTGTGCGCGTGGTCCATCCGGGCGACTTGTTCGGCTTTGCCAAGGCACTACAACGTTCTGACTATCCGGGAACGGCACTTGCGGTTGCCGAAAGCATCGCGCTGTGCTGGCCGACCGAGCTATGGCCGCAATTCATCGACACCAATCCTCGACTGGCCGTCACCGCGATGCAGACGATCGGCCAGAGGCTTGAGGAGGCCCATGCCCGCATCAGAGAGATGTCAACACAGGAGGTGGAGCGCCGGGTCGCCCACACCGTACTGCGTCTGGTTGGCCAAGCCGGGAAGAAGGAGGGCGCGGGGATCAGAATTGATTTTCCCATCTCGCGGCAGGACATAGCCGAAATGACGGGTACCACGCTCCATACCGTGTCACGTATCCTCAGCGCCTGGGAGGCAAAGGGCTTGGTGGAGGGCGGGAGACAGAAGCTGCTGGTGCGCGATCCGAACGGCCTTGCCTTGCTTGCGGCCCACGGAAAGGATTGAGAAGGCGAAATTCCCGCCGAAAGCGTTTCATGTTTGCGCCTCGTCAAATAGCTCTGGGCGAAACGGCTTATTCTGCTCTCAACGAAGCCAAAGGGCTTCTGATGTAGGAGCAAGAGAAATGAGCAAGATCCTTAAAACCCTGGTCGGCGCTGCAATGGTCAGCATGGCGGCGGGTTCCCTGGCAATGGCCGCCGACTTCGAAGTGCACATGCTCAACAAAGGCGCGGACGGGGTTATGGTGTTCGAGCCGGGTTCGATCAAGATCGCCAAGGGCGACACCGTGACCTTCATTCCCACCGACAAGTCCCACAATGCAGAAACGATCGACGGACTGATCCCGGATGGCGCAGCGCCCTTCAAGGGCAAGATGAACGAAGCGGTCAAGGTCACGTTCGACGTGCCCGGCGCCTACGCGATCAAATGCGCCCCCCATGTGGGCATGGGAATGATCGGCCTGGTCGTCGTGGGTGATACGCCCGCAAATCTCGAGGCGGTGAAAGCCGCAAAGCTGCCCAAGAAGGCCCGTGAAAGGCTCGACGCAGAAATTTCTGCCGCCGGCGCGTAACGAATTTGCGATGCGAGGAGGGCGCCCCGGCTTAAGCCGGGGTTGCCGCCACAGACGCCAATGTCAATATAATCTGTCGAGCGGAGTGAGCCAGCTTCAAGGAGTGAGATCATGGACAACGCAAACAATCTGATTATCCTTTTTGACTTCCGCAGCCGCACGGCGCTGATCGAACTGGGAGGTCGCAGTTTCGTGCTGCCAGACCGCTTCGACAACAGGGAAGCCGCTGAAGACGCTGCCGAACGCTATGCCCGGAAGAACTGGGGCTACATGCCGAACTATCCCAAAGTGAAACACTGATCGGTCGAGTGCGATGGAACCGCAAGGTCGCCCTTGTCGACGAGAGCTTCTGCTCGAAATCCTGATGGCAGGATCAAACATCGGCGAAGCGGCCTGCTGGCTCGATATGCTATAGCCTCAGTCGGGCCGCGATCACACAGAGCGGCAAACAATGATCATGCCGGCGGCGACGCGTGTGCGTGGACCTGAGTTCGATCGCAGCGCGCCATGATCCAGAGAGCCGCCTAGATTATCTGCCCTGGTGCATCAGCGGCTGATTGCCTTTAAAGGCAGTTCATCAGACGTGACGGCGTCCGTTCTGTATGCCCAGCTTTGCCGCACACACGCCGAGAGCGCCTGGCGAAAACTTGATTGCGGCGGCCTCGCCTGAAGCAACGGTCGCAGCCATTGTGGAGAATTTGGGTTGAGACGAGAACGGCGTGGGCGGACGCCGCCCTCCCCGGCTTTAGCGGCGATTGCTTTGCCAAATTCTCATCTGGCAGTCGTGGCGGCCGGAAAGTCCATCCGGAACCCACGCATCGCGCCCTGCGCCAAGGTTTCGGGAACACGCGCGGTTTCGGCGTAGGTCCGCCAGTTCTTGGTAGCGTCTATTACATCGTCGAGCATGGAGTTGATGCGGCTTTTCTTGAGGTCGGCATATTGACCGAAAGCGATGAGGTCTGCCTTGTCGAAACCGGTCGTCTTGCCGTTCAGCGACATCTGGTGCTGGCTCGTCCATTCTCCGTCAGGATTATAGGCATACGCCACGTCAAAGGCTGGCGAAAGTGACCAGCGCCCTGACCGGTCCATCAGGAAGGCAATATTCTTGACGTGGTCGTCCTGGTTGCGGATCACGACGTTGAGCAACGCCCGTCGAACCTGTTGTTCGAGAGCCGATTGGTCGAGACCCAAGAGCCTCATCGTTTCGATTGCCTGCTCGTAGGAATAGGCGCGTGGAATATTGAAGTCGAAGTGACGCATGGCGCCGAGCGACAACATGTGAAGCTTTTCGTTTCGATCGTTTCGATCGAATCTCTTGGTCATGAAATGCGCCCGGCCGCCTTCTTCATGCAGCCTGCAGGGCGCCATGGTAACGCCAGCATCTCGCGCCAGCAGATAACACGCGTATTCAAGGCGGCCGAAACCTTTGGGATCGGCGAGTTCCTTGTCGGAATTGCCCGCAACGCCATCAAATTTCATGAGCCAATGTTCAAACCCCGATCCGGGCATCGTTTGGCCGGATCGGAATTCCCCGCTGTGCGGGTTCCAGGCCAGCACAGCTTTCGCGCGCGCGCCACCGGCTGAGGTACCGATGCGCAGGATTTCGCGCAGTGCCTCGGCATCGTCTTCCCCCTCCAAGACCCCGGTCAGTTTCAGTCGATCGCCGACAACCGCCGAAGCAAGATCGACCATTGCGGCAATATCGAGTTCCGCGCCGGCCAGGCCAAGACCGGCAGCCGATGGTTCGAATTCCAGGGCGCCCATGCCGCGTGTCCCGGTATAGCAGAGCCTTTCGACAGGATTCATGCTGTCGGCCGGGCGTCCCTGCTGGGCAAGCCAGCGGTTGATCAGAAGATTGCCGAACTTGTCAGGCAGACTGTCCGACAACAGGCCGGGCAGACCTTTAAACGTGCGCCAGGCGAGTTCGGGAAAATCGAAAACGCCCGCACGCAAAGGCATAGTAAGAGGAGCTACCTCGATTCCGGAGCGAAGGAAGTTCCGCACATATTCGAAGACACCAGTGCTGCGGGCTTCATCCCAGACGACGGCCCCAATGGTACTGCCCCACAATTTCACCTGCGCCCGTTTCATCGTTCATTGCCTCGCGAAGCATCGTCACCCCAGGACCAGGGCTCGTCGGTTTCTTCTTCCTCTTCGGTACTTCGGACCCTTTGGCGTGGTTTTCCTTCGCCGGCCCGCGCGTCGAGCGGGCTCAAGCTTGCATCTGGGACGACATTGAAGATGCGCTCTTCCAAGCCGTATGCGCGCAGGACACGCACCAGCGTGTCCAGCGTGGCGCCCTTGCCGCTTTCCAGCTTGCTCACGGTCATACGCGAGACGCCCGCCAGCCTGGCGACATCTTCTTGCTTGAGATTTCGGGATATGCGGTATTGCTCAAGCCTGGTACCCAGAACATCGACGACGACCTTGAGGGGCTTCAGCAGCGCGTCATCATTACGCATTGAAATGTTATCCTTAAGCTCGATCTCAGCCTTAAAGATGACATTTCATATCTTAAAGTCCATTAATTTTTAATGATCGCAATTATGATCTTTAAGGCGCATCGCGGCAACAATGATACTTTTTATTATCATAATGTCTGGATGATGGCGTACAACGGTTTAGCAACCTTTCGGCCCTAAAATTGGGAATCGATGCTGCTCCAAGGAGCTACCGGCAGGGTGAAATGGATTGATAACAGAAAGCTACAGATATCCATGACCGGCGCATCCTTTCTTCTCATGGTCAATTTCGCGATCGGCATAGCTTTTGCGATCGCCTTCCTAACGATGAGTGCCCGGTCGTCCAAAACGCTGGCCTGTTGGTGCGCGGCGGGTTTCGTGTGCGCGTCGATCACCGTCACCGTCGAAGCACTTGCCTGGCTCATTCCCTGGGAGCGCCTTACGGCGTTTCTGTCCTTTTCTTTCTTCCAGGCTGCCTTGACCGCGATTGCCATCGGCACGCTCCGTCATTACCAACCCAAAGCCCGCTTCGAATTGCTGGCACTGCCGGTCATCGGATTCATCGCGCTGCAACCGACAATTCTCTATGATCTGCCGCGTGATTCTCTTATGCATGCCGCCGGCTATCAGGGGCCATCGGTGATAATGACGGCCTTTGCGGCGTTCGCGATTGTGACAAGCCGTCGCCGGCGGCCGGCCGACCTCGTGCTTGCATCGGTGCTCGGACTGTCGAGCGTGCAATTCGCGATGAAAGCGGCCTTGGCCTATTGGATCAGCACCGGTCAAGGCGTGCGATCCTATATCATCAGCACGTACGCCTATTTTTCCCAGACGGCCGGCGCTATCCTGTCGCTCTTGCTTGGATTGACGATCTTCGCAGTTATCGTGACGGAATTGATGGCCGACGCCGCCGTCGATGCGCAGCAGGACCCGTTATCGGATACGCTCAATCGCAAAGGCTTTCTCAGTCAGGCCCGCACCATGCTCGCTTCGGCTGGGTCGGGTATTCCGCAATGTGTGATCATGGTCGACCTGGATCATTTCAAGACGATCAATGACCGCTATGGACATGCTGCCGGCGACGAAGTCATCGCTGCATTCGGTTCCTTGTCAAGGCAGTTGTGCGATGGCAGGGGTGTTTGCGGGCGGATTGGTGGCGAGGAGTTCGCCATGCTACTGAGCCCTTGCGACCAGATGCAGGCGACGTTGTTGGTCACGGCACTCCGGGCGGCCCTTGGTCAGCGAACCTATCGTCTTGTTCCCCCCGGCGTATCCATCAGCGCCAGTTTCGGCATCGCTCAAACAAGGCAACGCGAAGAGCTTGAAGAGACGATGCGACGTGCAGATCTCGCGCTTTACGAGGCCAAGATGGCCGGACGAGACTGCTATAAGTTCGCTCCGATTGCAGAGCAGGCGCTTCACGATCAATGCGCGGCGGAAAAGGCCGGTTAAACAGCGGGCGGTTTCTGGCTCTGTTCGAACAATAGAGCGACCGGATCGACCGCTGTTTCCTTTGCCAGCTCGCCTATCAGGCTTCGAAACCAGATCATGGCCGGATCCACGTCGGTCCGCTTGTGCCAGACCAGGCAATAGGCGAAACACGGTACCGCCAACGGCAGTTCAAATCTGACCAGACCCCGGTCATGCGCGTTGCTGACAAGACGCGATGGCAATGAACTGATCAGATCGCTTGCGAGCAACGAGGCAATGTTGGCAGAAAAGCTGTGGGTCGACACCGTGACATTGCGTGTCCTGCCGATCTCTTCAAGTGCCACATCGATCTGGCTGCGGCCGGGCTCCTTCATCGAGACGACGATATGTGGATAAGCGAGGTAATCGTCGAGTGACACCGCGCCGCGCCGCGCCTTGTCTGCCAGCGGATGCGTTTCTGCGACGACCCCGATCAACTGTTCGCGAAAGAGCGATTGCGTCTGCCAGGGGGGCGGCGGCGCGACACTTCCCCAGAAGCTGCAGTCGACCGATCCGGTCTCGAGATCACCCAACGTCGTTCCGCCGAACGGCATGACCTCGAGGACTGCTTTGGGCGCATAGTTGCGGAGCATCGGGATGAGGCGCGGAACGAGCGTGGCAATCGAATACTCGCTTGCAGCGAGCCGGAATGTTCGGGGATCCACAAGGGGATTGTAGCTGCCGTCGGCAAAGATCGCGTCGGCGGATCGCAGAATCTCGCGAACCGGCCCGATCATCGCCACCGCCCGCGGCGTCGGCACCAGACCGTCCTTTCCTTTGCCGCGAAGGAAAAGCGGATCGCCGATACGATCTCTCAAGCGATTCAGAGCATGGCTGACTGCCGGCTGGCTGAGCGCCAGACGCTCCGCGGCGCGGGTAATCGAACGCGTTTCGGCGACCGCCTCGAAGACAGCCAGCAGACCCAATTCGTTTCGATTATTCATTTTCTGCATAAGCCTTCGAAAATCATTTCATTTCATCGAGTAATTCGAATCGGCAAAATCACCGAAGGAGCATATTCGGGACCATATCAGGATGGAACGACACGAAATACCGGAGTTTGTTGCGGCGATCATTGCGGCGGGAAGCAATATCTGTGCGATCGGCCCGGCGCATTATTGCCTGGGCGACGACGAAGAAACTTCCGATGAGGTCAGGCAAAACGTCAACGCAATCGTTCAACGCTACGGCGAACGCAGCCACTTGCTGATGGAGATCGTTCAATATTTGCAATTGCGTGGACGTGCCATCGACATTCCGGCCCCCGATTGTTCAATGCTTTTTGCAGGGATCCCGATCCCAGCAGATCATCGCAGCGCTGTGACGGCAGGCGAATAATCAAGAGACCATCGCCTGCCGATAGAGACTGCTCCGTGTCACGCGATCACGCCGCACGGGCGGGATAGTGTCCGACCGCGCGCCCAGAACTGCCGGCACGCTCCGCGTCCGAACCAGGCTCGCGTCGAGCGGCGCGGCGATTGAGCTTGAAGCGGCCGACAAGAGAAGCCAGAAGATTGGCGCCTTCCGACAATGTGAAACTGATCGCCGTCGTCTCCTGAACCATCGACGCATTCTGTTGTGTCATCTGATCGATATCGTTGACGGCAGAGCTGATCTGCTGCAAGCCGACCGATTGCTCCGCAGCTGCGGTGGCGATCGCATCGACGTTGCTGTCGATCGCCGCCACGAAACCTTCGATCTGGTCCAGCGATGCGCCAGTCTCGCCAACGAGCCGCACGCCGGCAGAAACCGCGACGGCGGAGTTCGAAATCAGCGACTTGATCTCCTTGGCTGCACGGGCTGAGCGTTGCGCCAACTCGCGAACCTCCTGGGCAACAACCGCAAAGCCCTTGCCCGCTTCTCCAGCACGCGCTGCCTCGACACCCGCGTTCAAAGCGAGGAGATTTGTCTGGAAGGCGATCTCGTCTATCACGCCGATAATCTGATTGATCTCATCCGACGCCGTCTCGATGCGACGCATAGCATCGACCGTATCGCGAACGATTTCGCCTGATGCGACGGCACATTTTTTCGCATCGACGACCAGACGCCGCGTTTCCTGGGTCCGCTCCGAAGACGCCTTGACCGTGGCCGCCACCTGTTCCAGTGCAGCCGACGTCTGCTCAAGCGCGGCCGCCTGCTGCTCGGTCCTTTTGGCGAGATTGTCGGCAGCAGTATGCATTTCCTGGCCGTTAGTCTGCAGCGCGCCGGTCTGCACCAGCACCTGCTCGAGGGTCGCCTGGAAGGTGGCGATGGAATTGTTGAAGTCCTGCCTCAGCCTCTCGAAGTCGCCGGGGAAAGGTTCATCAAGGGTCATGCGGATATTGCATTCGGCAAGTCTGGCCAACCCCGCGCCAAGCTCGGTGACGACCAAGTCGAGATTGCCGGCGTGAAGTGCGCGAATACGCTCTGCCTCCGCGCGTTCATCATCCAGAAGCGCGCGCTGCGCTTCGCTGTCCGCCAGCCGCGACTGCACCCGATCGTTGACGGAATCGCGCAACGCACCCAACGTCCTGGCCATTTCGCCAACCTCATCGCGTCGGTCGATATCCGGGACCTTGGCGGCAAAATCCTCTGCGGCGATACGGTTCATGGCTTCACGCAACCTCGCCAAGGGGCGGGTTACCGAACGAATGATCGAAAAGGCGCCTGCGAGCATCACGATCGCCCCGACGATCGCGATCCACAATGCACTGCGCGCCGTTTTCCAGAACTTGGCATCGAGGTCATCGATATAGACGCCATTACCCACAACCCAGCCCCAGGGTTCGAACAAGGCGACATGCGAAAGCTTACGCACCGGTTCCTTGATGCCGGGCTTTGGCCAGATATAGTCGACGAATCCGGACTTCTGGGCCTTGGCAACCTTCACAAACTCGACGAAGAGCGCCTTGCCGTTCGGATCCTTCATTCCAGTAACGTCCTGACCGTTGAGCTCCGGCTTGATCGGATGCATCAAGACGATCTGGTTGAGATCGTTCACCCAGAGATAGCCGCTCTCACCGTATTTGACCTTCTCAAGTTCGCTGAGCGCGCTGCGCTGCGCATCGACGCGCGACAGCGCCCCCGAGGTCTCGAGGGAATACTTTTGCTCAATGATCGACAGGGCAACCTCATCGACAGTCATCAGGAGCGACTTTCGTTCGTCTTCAAGGCCGGATGCCGTGTCCCTCAATGTGAAAATCATGACCCCTGCGACAAGCAGGAGCGACAAACCGATGAGAAGATAAAGGCGGGTAGCGATACCGAAAAGCGACATTGAAAGCTCCAAGGCCCTGCGGAAATGCAGCGGATGGGAATAGGCGAACGCACGCGGCGCGGGCTGGGTGCCGGCGCTTTGGAATTCGGGCGGGGGAGACAAACGAGCCGGATATCGACGCGCCAGTCACGACCTGAAAATTAGGATAGAAGACTTAACATCTGATAAATTTCAGAAGCTCCCGAAGGAAAGTAGTCTATATTTCAGGCACATGCCGAAATCTTACGCGAACGTAAGGAGCAAATCGGGTCTCTTAATCCGAGCCAGAGCATCCTCGTGAATGGACCGACAGCGGGCGTTCAACGAGCACGACCTAGCGGCAACAGATCCTAAATGCCGAGTGGATAGTCAGATCCTTTCTGGAGCGGAGGCCTTAGCCTCCCGCTGACTAAGGCGACGCATCACGCTGTCTTCCGACATTTCGGCGATCTTCTCGATCATCACGCTTATGTCCGACGTGTCGAAATCGCCTGGAGGCGGCATCGCAGAGAAACCGTCAGCGATCGCTTGGGCGGTTCCGCCTAGCATGGCGCTTGTGCGCATTGCTGCTCGGCGGGGATCTTGATGCAGAAGGCAAATCTCGGCGAAAGCCGCAGCGCAAACTGCCTGCAATGCGAGGATCTGGTTGCCCATGACATGGTTGCGTACGATCAATTGATCGACGATTGCGACTAGGTTTTCATCCATGTACGTTCCCCGGCAAACCATTGAATCATTTCATGCAGGAGGTCAGAACTCCTGCCAGCTGCCGGCCGCGCGGGCCGCTCCGAACTGATTGGAGACAGTGGCGATCAACCGGCGCGCCGGTGAGCGCTGGACCTCAGTCGGCTTTTCAACCCGGCGGACATTGTCCACCTTGAAGCCGGAAACAAGCTGCGCAAGACGGACCGCTTCGGCCGACATTTTCATGGTTGCGGCAGACGTTTCCTCGACCATGGCAGCGTTCTGCTGGGTAATCAGATCCATGTTGCTGACTGCCGTGTTGATCTCGGCAATGCCGGATGCCTGCTCTTTCGCCGATTGGACGATCGTGCTCATATGCTCGTGAATTGTCTGAACCTGGCCCCCGATGGTTCGAAGGATTTTGCCGGTGTCATTGACCAGTGCCACGCCGCGCGACACGTCAGCGGATGATTTGCCGATCAGCTCGCGTATTTCCTTCGCCGCCTTCGCCGAGCGTTGCGCCAGTTCCCGGACCTCCTGCGCGACAACTGCAAAACCCTTGCCCTGATCGCCGGCGCGCGCCGCTTCAACCCCCGCGTTGAGCGCCAGAAGATTGGTCTGGAAGGCGATTTCGTCGATCGTTCCGATGATCTGCGTCATGCGCTGCGACGATCCTTCGATTTCGCTCATCGCTTTGACCGCTTCCTCGACGATCACGCCGGACTGCGCCGCTTCGGTTGCCGATTGCAATACGACCTTCTGAATGTCGTCCGTGCGTGTCTGAGCCTGCCGGGAGATTGTGGCGATCTGCTCGAGGGCCGCCGCCGTCTGCTCAAGCGCAGACGCCTGGGTCTCGGTACGCTTGGCCATATCGTCCGTCGCCGACGAGATCTCGTTCGATTGCATCGACACGGTATCGACGGAATCGCTGATTTGGGACAAGGCAGCACCGAGGCTGCCGATCGAGGCATTATAGTTGTCCTTGAGGCTCTGGAAGTCCGCCGCCATTTCCTGGCGAAGTGAGGCGGTAAGGTCGCCGGCGGCCAGGGAATTCAGGGCGCTGTCGAGCGCGGCGATCACCTTGTCCTGTTCTTCCTTCAGCTGCAGCTGGGTCTCTTCGGCCTTTTTTCGCTGGGTGTCGAGAACATCAAGATAAACGGAGATCGCATAATCCATATCCACCAGCGCCGCCTTGACGACGGAGGAAATGTCATCGCCAAGCTTCTTGGCCTTTCGCCGATGCAGAACCCCTGAAAGTTCCTGATCGACCACCGATCGCACGATGGATTCGAGAATGAGCGCATAGCCGCCGATATACCAACGCGGCTCCAGCCCAAGCCGCGCATGGGTGCGGCCGACTGTGGAAACAGCCTCGACATAACTATCGTCAAAGCTGGCCGAAGCAATTCTTTTCCAATGATCGACCTGGCGGGCTTTTGCGTGCTGGATATGCGCCTCGTTTGCAAAGAAATGCGCCGTATCGGGATGAACACGGGCCTTCTTGTAAAATGTGTCGAGTGCGCCATCGAGGGAGCCACCTATCGTTGGTGAAAGGGCTGCCAGGGAACGTCGCTGTTCGGTGTCGAGACCAACAAAATTGAGGCGTTCATTCAGTTGTCGCTGTGCGCTATGGTCCGACATCGAGTTGCCTTAAAGCGGAAACACACGTCCCGCGGTAGCCTTGATCAAGGCGTTAGATTGGCGCTTCAGCCTTTCAGGAAGGCTACGAACGCATCGGTGGAAAGGATTTCCGTAGATACTAATATTAGGGCTTAAAGGTTAACGAGCCGCTAATATACCTCGCCACTCTCTTTTGAGTTGAGTGAGCTATTAGTCTAACGCCGCTGCCGATTTACTTGGAACAAGCTCGAAGGCGACACCGATTTCGGTCAATGTGCGACGAACAACTTTGCCGGGCTTGGCGGTCCCGTCTTCGAAGACGAGTTCGACGTCGTCCGGCAGACCTATCGAGGATTCGAGTATGACTTTTGCCCCACCCTCGGACATATTGCGCACAATCCCGTTGAACGAACTTGCGCCCGCATTGAAAAGGATGCGCACCGTCTTCAAGGTCTTCCATCGGGGAAAGGCACGCCGTTCTTCTTGCACGGCCTCTGCAGTCGTCATGATTAGATCGCTTCTCTATAGTAGATGGTCTCGGGAACTGAAGTCTCGTCGCCCTGGCTGTCTAGAGCCGGCTGTTCGAGATTTTCCAGCATAATCTTAAGGATTGACGGCATTGCCTCGAGGAACGCTTCAACGCACCGCGGATCGAACTGGCTACCGGACCGCTCCCGGATGTGCTCTACCGTTCGTTCGACGCTCCATGCCTCCTTGTAAGGCCTCGCTGTTGTCAGCGCGTCGAAATTGTCCGCCAGCGCCACGATGCGACCGGATAACGGAATAGCGTCACCAGAGAGACGGAAAGGATATCCTTGCCCGTCCCACCTCTCATGATGGCTTCCGGCAATTTCGGCCGCGAGCTGCAACAGGCTGGAATTGGATTCTCGCAGGATGTCGCAGCCGGCAATCGTGTGCCGTTGCATGGCCGCGAACTCCTGTTCAGTCAGCTTACCCTTTTTCAACAGCACCGCATCGGGAATTGCCACCTTTCCGATGTCGTGCATCGGCGAAGCGAGACGGATATCGGAGCAATATTCGGGCTTGAGACCGTAGGAGATCGCGATCGCCTCCGAGTAACATCCGACGCGTTTCGTGTGCTTTGCGGTTTCTGCGTCCTTATAGCTTGCAGCGATCGCCAGTCGATCGATGATCTCCTCTTCGCGGGCGCGCAGCTCGAGGACCGCCTTATCCACTTCCTCGCGCAACCAGGCTGCCTTGTCTGCGAGCTTGTTCTGCGCGTCGACCAAAGCCACCAGGTTGCGGATCCGGGCTTGGAATTCCAAGGGCTGCACCGGTTTGGTCAGAAAATCTATCGCGCCCGCATTCAGTGCGGCCATGCGCACAGCCGTGTCGCCGTCTGCGGTGACAAACACCACAGGCTTCATCTTGTACTTGTCGAAATGCATGATCTCGGTGAGCAGCTCGACACCGTTATAGTCTGGCATCTGGAAATCGACGATCGCGATATCGAAATCAAGCGCCGGCATAGCCGTCAGGACGTCGACAGGGTGCCCGAACGGCACTGCGATGCATCCAGGAAGCTTTTCCACCAGTTTGGTGAGAAAGATAAGATTGGTCTTGTTGTCGTCGACGAGTAAGATTCGCATTCTTTTCCCTGTCAGTTCGCGCAGCGTTGCTTGTTGCTCGTCATGAGCTTTTCCAGCGCGCTCAATTGTTTCTCAGAAAAGTCCGAGCCGCGCAGGCGCTGGGACGTCTCTGCTATTTCCAACAAGCCTATGCTCGATGCCGCTCCCTTCAGCGTGTGCAAAAGCGGATCGATACGCCCGTAGTCGTTGGTCTTGAGAGCAACTGCGAGGTCGTCGAGAACCTTTGCGGCGTCGTCGAAGAAACTGGAAAGCAGTTCCTCGAAGGCCTCATCGCCCAAAGCATCCACAATTTCGCTGCGGCGCGCCGCAAAACCGTCGTCAAAGCTGCGACGATCTTCCCTGCCTCGTTCAGGCAGCGGTTCGGCGGCGGCGGTAATCTTTCGCGCGCCGGCCACGATGCTGCGCAACTGCGGCATTGTTACCGGCTTGCTCTGAAAAGCATTCATTCCCGCTTGCGTGCACATCAGACGGTCGTCGTCGGAGGCATTTGCAGTCATGGCGATAATAGCCAAATCGGCAGAGATCTCGGCCATGGCGCGAATTCGCCGCGTCGCCTCGATCCCATCGAGATTCGGCATCTGCATATCCATCAGCACCAGGTCGAAACTGTGCTGTCCGACGGCGGCGATCGCCTCGAAACCATCATTGGCGATCAGGACATGTTGACCGAGATGTCTGAGGAAGCCGGCAGCGACCTGTTGATTGACCAGATTGTCCTCGACCAAAAGGATGTTGAGAACCGGGAGTGTATCAGAAGCCCCGGAGGACGGCGCCGAGGCCAGACTCGTTTCCGGCTGCTCATCGGCAGCCACCATCGGGATTTCAAACCAGAAGGTGCTACCCTCTCCCTTCGTGCTCGAAACACCGATGTCTCCGCCGAGGGCCTCGACGATCTGCTTGCAGATCGTCAGCCCAAGGCCAGTGCCACCATATTTGCGGCTGATGGAAGCATCCACTTGAGAGAACGGCCGAAACAGCTTGTCCATATTGCAAGGATCGATGCCGATCCCCGTGTCGGCGACCTCGATACGCAGCAAGGGTGAGTTCTTGCGGGCGGTTTCGGTGATTGTCATCGTGACGACGCCGTCGCGGGTAAATTTGACAGCATTGCTCAACAGGTTGAGCATCACCTGTCGCAGGCGCGTCGGATCGGTCTTTATGCTGGTTGCCGTGAGCTTCTCCGGCAGAAGCAAGGCCACACGATTGCCATGTTCAAGCGCGCGGTCGCGGATCATTTCAACCGTCGCTTCGGCGAGAGGCAGCAATGCGACGCTGCGAATATCGACCTCGATCTTGCCGTGTTCGATCTTGGCGAAATCCAGGATCTCGTTGATAATCTCGAGCAACGCGTTTCCCGAGCGACGGATCGTCTGCACGCCCGGCGCCACTTCAACAGGAAGCGGGGACAGTTCGAGCAATTCGGCGGTTCCGAGGATTGCATTGAGAGGCGTGCGGATTTCATGCCCCATCGTCGCCATGAACTGGGACTTGGCCTGATTGCCGGCCTCGGCGGCGAGATAAGAAGCATTGAGTTCCTGGGCCATCGACTCCAGATCCAGACCGGCCCGCCTCACGGATCGAAGCTGCCGGCGCAGCGAGAAGATCAGGAAAATGACCGAGAAAACCAGCATCACCACCAGAACGGCGGATTTGATCTGCAGGTTGAGAAGTTCGTTGCGGCTTTCCGCGCGATTTACCGACACCCAGTTGTTGGTATAGATAAGCAGTTCTTCGGTGTTGCCGATTGTCGTTTCGAGCTTGGCGTCGATCAGATCCATTTCCGCCACCGTCGGCGCCTTGCCGGCGGCGATCTTGTCGAAATATCCGACGATTCCGAAAACGACGTCCTTGATAGGAGCAATCTTCTCGATAACGCTGTTTTCAAGAGCGAACTTTTGCTCGAAATTTGCCTTCTCGATAATGTCCATGCGCGAATAGAGGATGTCGTACCGCGTCGACAGCGCCTTCAGCCTTGTGGGGCTCAGGTCGTTTTCGACATGCATGAGATGCAACATCTCGTGCAGCCGGCGCGCTTCGCGATCGAGTTGATAGACCGACCAGAGGGCATTCTCACGAATGCCATCCTGAAGCGTCGCGTAGCGATGGGATATGTCGGCCAACACATAGGCCAGGCCCAGCATCAAGACGATCGCAAAGCCTTGCAAGGCCATGGTGGCCTTGCTCGCCCTGCGAATAACATCGCCATTATGCTGGGCAGCCGTTTTCACTCGCCAACCTCTATTTTGGAAATCTGCCAGACCGAGCGTGAAAAGTATTTCTCGTTGAACAGGCTGGGATTTGTGTCGAACGGATAGATCAAGAACAGCGGCCCCTTGTCGCGGACCGACATCTGTTTTCCGTCCATCCGGGTGGCGAGCATGGTGTCAATCTTTGTAGCGTCCTCCATCGGGACGTCTGCGGAATAGTCGTTGAGAGCGATCACCTTCAGCTTCGAACCCTCCGCGCCGGCGGCATCAAGCACGGCGCGCAGCAACGGGCCGGAAAACTCCACTTTTCCGGACGTCCAAGGGGTCTCCATTTTCCCCGTACGCCCTGCCAGCGCCTCCAGCATTTCAAGATCGAACTGGGCGGTGTCATCCACATTGGCATGCTTCAGGTGCGCCCCCTTGATGGTCAGCACGACATCACCCTTGGGCTTGTCGAGAGCATATGCGTAGGACGTCGAAACGACGACGGCCCCCAAAGTTACGGCGGCTAGGATGGCGTGGCGAATTTTCATTTTTCCCTCGAAAACGCGGTACGGAAACCGGATTCGCGTCGCGAATCCGCAAAAGGACTTCAGGAAAATTCCGGCTGATCGGAGAGGGCTTGAAGCATCATGCTTCGGCGCGGTCGCCGCAAACCCTGCGAATTGGCAAGCAGTCTACCCCAAATCTGGGAATATTTGCTTAAAGTGGGAGCGTGTTAAGCTGACCGTCGCACCATCACACGCGATCCAGGTCATGAGGGAGTAGAGACCTGAAAAACAGGAACTTTTCTCTTGTCATGCATTTGTTGGTTCTGTGCGATCTCGCAACGTTTCCGCCGCCCAGCCCCAAATTTAGGGCAGATTGTTTGAGCAAAGATGAAGTGAATGGAGCCAATTTGAGACAATCCACATTTTAGCCACCACTAAGGTGTTAACGCGGCGAGTTTCGTAGAACCCGTGATCGTTTGAGCGTACTATCGAAATGCCCCAAATAGCGAGTCTCAATGGTTGCAGCAGACAGAACAAGAAAAGGAGCTTGAGCCAATCAATGCCGCATTCTACACCATCGCCAGAGGCCTGCCTTGCCTACCCCGACCTCAGTTCCAGGCCGAAACATCGCAACTTCCGACGTCACCCACTCGTCGACCGCACGCGCTTGGCGGTTCCATTCGAGAATGTGATGATCAGCGGGCTGGATATTGCAGATTTCGACTACGCGAGCTGTCGGTCCATCGATAGCGATCTTCCACCAGCCTTCGTTTATACCTATTTCGAGGAAGAGCTTTTCCTTGAGGATCCCTTCATCACGGCCTTGCCGCCCGAGCAAGCGGTGGTCACCGAAAACGACCTCTACCAAAGCTGTCCTCCCGGCCGCCGGCTTTCTCAAGTGCTTGAGCGCCACAATATCTGTAACAGAACCTACTTTTTGCAGCGCAGGAGCGACCATGTGTATGGCGCGGTCGGGTTTACTCGGCGCGAAGCGTTCAACCCCGAGGAAATCGAATATCTCGGCATGATTTCGCAGCCGCTGTATCAAGCCTTTACGAAGCCCGTTATGGACAGGTTTGCCGCTGAAAATCTTCGGCTCACTGCCGGCGAACTGGAATGCCTGCGCATGGCCAGCAAGGGCATGACGACAGAAGAGATCTCCGCTGCGACCGGCTTTCAGAAGAATACGATTAATACTTATTTCCAACTTGCTTCGAAAAAGCTCGACGCTACAAACCGCTCCCAAGCGATCGCGGAAGCCATTCGACGCCATCTTATCGAGTAGGGCAAAAGCTCCGCTTCAATAAATTTGCTCAGTTGCTTGCAATCGAAATGTCCTGTTAATGCTCAATTAACTTATCGACCCTATTTTTAAGATCGTCGGTGATCAACGCGATCGGTGCTGCATGACGTCAGCCTGACATTCAAATTCGTATTGGGTTTTCTGACCGCAGCCGGCTCTTCAGCCTCACGCGGAGATCAAGGTGCAACATGTCCAACGTCATCAATTTCTACGACGCAGAGCGCCAGATCTTGCCCCCCGACCAGGCGACACTCACCTCCATGCGTCTTTTGCGCAACAGCCTACAGGCATTGCAGCTTGAAATGGACGGGGTCCTCAGCAAGCTGATCGCGGCCAATGAAGCTGCTGATGAGATGGCCGCGCAGGAAAGCGAGCTCGCGCCCAAGAATGCCCGTTCTCGATGAAACCAGCACGCCCTTGCCCTGCCCCAAAATGCACACATCTTCGCGCGACCTGATCAGCAAACTCATCGATGACCTGCTTGCGGTCGGTTGCGATATGTGTGCTATCGGTGGCGGCTATTGCATCAATGAGCCCCAAGATGAGCCGAGGGCGTCGGCCGTCATGGTTCTACTCGCGGACTTCGGGCCTAGAACGCATCTTGTGGCGGATTTCAATGCCGAGCTTCGGGCTCGCGGGCTGTTTATCGAAATCTGATCCTAGTCGATCAGGCGTCTGCGGATCGCCTCGGCAATCGCCTGCGACCGATTGGCTGCTCCGAGCTTCTTTACCGCGTTCTTGATATAGCTATTGACGGTGTCGCTCTGATAGCCCGTCTGTGTGGCAATTTCCTCGCTGGTCAGTCCGAGGCTTGCCTTGGCGAGACAAGCGATTTCGCCCTTCGTCAAGCGCATCTGCTGCGCGGCGAAACGCTCCATAAGCGGCCTGGTAATTTCCGTGTGGATCCCGCTGGACACCAAAGAGAGAAATTGCAGCTCTTCTGCATCGAAGGGCGTCTCCCGGGTGTAACAGACGGCCCCATATACCAGATCGTTGCGCATAACCGGGAATAGCGTCCGGTTTCGAATTCCAAAGGATCGAGCCAGATATTCCACGCGTTGTGGCGGAGGGGTCACCGCATAGACCTCGCTTTCCATAAGGACTCCCTTGCAGTCGCGCGCTGCCAGTGCGAAAGGATCGACCGCGGCAAGCCTGTCAGCGGTGTAGGCATCCACATAGGCGGGAGGCATGTCGGTATCGACCGATACGCCGCGGCCAAACCGATAGTGATCAACGTCCAGACCACTGATGTAAATGTGGTCGAATGGCACAGCCAATCGAAAACGATCGATAATGTTGCTCCGGCCGAAGTGCCGGTGACTGGGAACCGATCGCAAGTCCTGGTATTCGTCCAGTGCATTGGGGCTGGTTGTCGACAGGGGTGTTATCGGCATTTGTTTCTCTGAATTGACTTAGATCAACTTTTGGGGTGAAAAAATTTCTCAATGGTTAAACGGGCGCTCTCAATTGTCATTTGAAAACT
The DNA here is from genome assembly GCF_964253915.1 of Rhizobium sp. LjRoot30. Classification (NCBI taxonomy): domain Bacteria; kingdom Pseudomonadati; phylum Pseudomonadota; class Alphaproteobacteria; order Hyphomicrobiales; family Rhizobiaceae; genus Rhizobium; species Rhizobium sp. LjRoot30. The sequence goes on from NZ_CAXUSG020000019.1 coordinate 42,136, forward strand.
TCACCCCGCCGGATCCTGCCGCTCGAACATAACTGCCGCCGGCGGGAGGAACAGTCTCGCTTCCAGCCAAAAAAATGTCGATCTCGCGACCATAAACACTCCCATTCTGCTGCGGTTAACCGTTCTTGAACGCATCTACTCTATTTCTAGGACAATGACCCGCGAACGCGACTGGTCAAAGCTGTTGCTTCCCACGAATCAGGACCGGGCTACCTGCGAATGGCGGTCTCCAGCGTGAATTAGTCTCTAAACGAGCGTCGTAGCGCGAGAAACACTCAACTGGAATGAAAACAGTGGCAAGACAGCGTGGAAGGGCAAGCGACATTGATCCGGTTGACATCGCTGTCGGCGCCCACATTCGCGCATTGCGCCAGGCTCGAGGAATATCGCAATCGGCCCTTGGAGCATATCTAGGTGTCACGTTTCAGCAGATCCAGAAATATAAAACGGCAAGAATCGGTTGTCGGCCAGCAATCTGCATCATCTGGCCACACATATGAAGGTCGGGATCCCAGCGTTTTTTGAGGGTTTGGCATACTACCCAGCCGACACGATCGAGCCTCTCTCCTCCCAGACCTATGAACTGGGGAGACAGTTTGAAACGATCAAGGAGCCGTCTGTGCGCAAAGCGGTTGCGACGCTTGTCAGGAGATTGGCCCATCCAGGTTCATCAGATGCCTGATCTCGACGCATCGTCGTTCTCGGAAATCGTGCTGGGTACGCCCTCGACCGCCAGCCCTGCACGCATCGCCGGTGGCGAAAGCGAACGCCTGAACTCGGGTTTGATCGCGACGATCTTCGCATTTTTTGCAATCCTCTTGATGGCAGTCATCGCTTATCCGAGGCCGGGATTTCTGCTTGTCGTCTAGCCACCGGGGACCAGCGAAAGCCAGACAATTTCGCTTATCGCGGATGCCGGTGGACAATTTGTCTCGTCCAGCGCGGCCAGCTGGATTGCCGTGGCCTACTCCGAAAACCCACAATTTAGTCAAACCGCCCGACACGGCGGGGCATTACTCGTCATCGCAAGCCCGCTTCTTTCCGGCTGCCTATCGTCTCGCCCTACCCTATAGAAAGCAACGCCATGCGCGCATTAGAACGACTGAGAGTCCAGGCCTCCTATGGAATAATGGGTCTGCTGTGGATCAATTTGCTGCTGCTTGTCGGGCGGCTGGTGTTTCGCGAGGAGAGCTTCGATTGGCCCGCGACCTTTGCAACCTTCATGATGGTGGCGATGGCCACGGCATGCTGGTTAAATGGTCGCGCCAGTGCGACGACCCGGATCGTCTCCTCGCTGGCACAGGCCGGTACGGTGGCAATGCTCGTTTACGTCTTTTCGGGATCGCCGCTTCAGATCGACATTCACATGTATTTCTTCGCCTCGCTTGCGATCTGCGCGGCCTGGGTCGATTGGCGTGCGATTGCCGCTTTCACCGCACTTGTCGCCGTCCATCACCTGGCTCTTTACGTCGCGTTGCCGCTGGCCGTTTTTCCAGGTGAATCGCACTTCTACCGCGTCGTGCTCCACGCGGTCGTCCTGTTGGTCCAGGCGGGCGCACTAGTCACGATGACGTCGGCCATGGTCAAAGCCTTCCTGACCGCCGAGCACTCGATCGAGGAAGCGACCAAGTCCCAGAAGCAGGCGCTCGACATGTCCGAGAAGGCACGCGCAGCTGATGCACAGATCCTCGCCCAGCGCCTGGAACAGGAAAAGGTCGCTGCGGAAGCCCATCGCGCCGTGACACATGCCGTGGAAAGCCTGCGGCCAGCGCTTACCAAGCTCGCGACCGGAGACCTCACCGTACGTATTCATGAACCGCTCGCCGGCCATATGGACGATCTTCGCACGGCGCTCAATGCGTCCATCGAGCAGCTCCAACGCGTCCTTGAACGGGCAAGCCATGCAGCCAATTCGGTTCGTAGCGGCTCGCGCCAGATCAGCCAGGCGAATGACGAATTGTCGAAGCGCACGGAACGGCAGGCGGCCGGCGTGACCGAAACCGCGGTCGCCCTAGCGCAGGTCTTGACGACGGTGCGGGAAACCTCCGCGACGGCCGACATTGTAGGCGAGATGGTTGATCAAGCCGCTCGCAGTGCTGAAGAATCCGGTGCGGTCGTCACGAGTGCGGTCGAAGCCATGGTAACGATCGAGGCCTCCTCACGCGAGATCGGTCAGATTATCGGCGTCATCGACGAGATCGCTTTCCAGACGAACCTCCTGGCGCTCAATGCGGGCGTCGAAGCGGCGCGCGCCGGGGAAGCCGGAAAGGGTTTCGCCGTGGTCGCCCAGGAAGTCAGGGAACTGGCGCAACGCTCTGCCTCGGCGGCCAAGGAAATCAAGGTGCTCGTCAGCAACTCCGCCGATCACGTCAACAATGGTGTCGCGCTGGTCGGCCGTGCCGGTGATGCGCTCAAACGCATATCGGGCGAGGTCTCTGGAATGTCGGTGCATGTGTCGAAGATCGTGCAGAAGTCGCGGGAGCAGTCGGCCGGGATCCATGAGATCGAAACTGCCGTGTCGCAGATTGATCGCGACACCCAGCAAAACGCCGCGATGGTGGAAGAATCCGCTGCTGCGTTGCACTCCGTTGCTGGTGAAGCCCAGAATCTGGAGCAGCTGATTTCCGGCTTCAAGGTATTCAACGGGACAAATCTAAAACAACAGTACCGCGCCGCGTAAGCAGGAAAACTGGTCGAGTTTTACAATGCCCCTAGCTTCCCATTCGAGTAATGGGAAGCTTATTTGGATCACATCCTGGAACGTTATTACGACGTTAACTTTCTTATCTTATTTTTTTGCCGGCCCGCTTGACTGGCGAGCTGGAGAGTATGCCCGGAGATCCTCATTGATTTGGCGTTCTGGCATAAACGCCAGTTGCAGATCGTAAGCTGCCACATGATTGCAAAGAACGATAGGAGACGGCTGCAACCGTCGGGACAATATGGATCTGGCGCTCTTATCGGTAGGACTATTCAGAGGCATTGCCTATTCTTCGCTGGTAATTCTGGCGTATTCCGTGGCCATCAGGATGAGCCGATCCCAGTTTCGCTGCAATCTGCTTGTGGGATGCCTGTTTGGCGTTGTGTCCGTGGCAACACTGACGGATCCGGTCCATTTTGGTGGTGGCATCTCCTACGACGGACGTGTTGCAGTGCTGGCCCTTTCCTACACGTTCTCCGGCCTGATCGGCTCCACGATCCTTATTATCGTCGCTGGCGGCTGTCGCCTGCTGGCTGAGGGCCAGTCTGCTGTCGCGGAAGTCCTCGCCATCGTGGCGACCGTGATGATTGGCTATGCCATCGCGAGGATGCCTGATCGGAGCTTTTCATGGCGGTTTTCAAGATCGGTGATGCTTGCCCTTACCGCACCTTGGCCCATGGTGATCTCGGTCTGGCGAGGTGGTTCCGTTCCGTTGTCGGTGTTCCTGGAAACAGCCCTACCCTTCGTCGCCATCAATGCGATCGGCGTTGTACTGCTTTATGACCTGCTCTCTAACGAGCGCAAACGCTGGGCGCTTTTCCAGGCCTTGGAACGCGATGCGGCGATCGACCCGTTGACGCGCCTCGCGAACCGTCGCGCATTTTTTGCACAGGCCTCGTCGATACTCGAAGGCGCCGTGAGTTCACCGGCAGATTTCGCCGTGCTGATGATCGACATCGACCATTTCAAGATTGTCAACGACACCCATGGCCATGACGTTGGTGACGACGTTCTCGTAGCGATTGCCCACGCGATCTCGACCTGCATTCGAAAGTCGGATGTGGTTGCACGATTTGGCGGCGAAGAATTTGTAGTGCTCCTGCCTGGCGCACGAATGGACAGTGCGAAGGTAATAGCGGAACAAATCCGCAAAGCGGTAGAACAAACCAGCGTGCCTGCCGGGTCGAAGGTCGTATCCATTACGATCAGCTTGGGAATCGTGGCTGGGAATAGAGAACAGATGACGGTCAAGGCAGCCTTAAAGAGTGCGGATGAAGCGCTCTATGAGGCGAAGCGAAATGGCAGGAATCGAGTGGAACTGGCAGTTGCCGCGTGATGCGGTGAATTGACAGGGAAGCCTGAACAGCAAGAGCGCGACGGTGGGACGCCTTGACCGGCCGTATTATGAACTCGAGATTAAGTCGCGTCATCGGCGAGGCGACCGCTATGCGGCTTCGTAACCAGCGCTCGTCAAAGGGTTCGCGCCTGGCCTGACTGTGTGGCCCGCTAGAAATTCCTGCGAGTTACATGAAGTTGTTTGTCCAGATTCTCGAAGCGACCCAAACAATCTGCACTGATGGAGCAAAGATCGTCGCCTGGATCGGGCTGGATTTGTCAAACGGGCGTGACTTATACTTCAAAAGGTCTCGCCTCAGCAGAAAGGATGCTGCCGCGTCTTGAGACGCGAAACGGTGTCGTCAGGTCGAGAAGTGGTGGTTACGGCATGGATTTGGGGCAACTTTTGGCGCGACGAGAAGCCTTCTGCGAGACGGTGCTTAGAGTTTATTCGCGAGCGGCGAAGTGAAAGCCGCGGGGGATAGCGAACTCGTCGAGATCTTGGAAAGTTACACAAATCTGCTGGCAGAGGTTGTTGAAGCCCTCGACATTGAGATAGCGAGGCGCGACAAAGACCAAAGCCAATTCGCCTAGCAGGACATCTGCACGGTTAGCTTACGTCTTTCCGAGACACTTTTTGCAACGACGATATCCGTCTGGCAAGAAACCTTATGGGATGGCGGCGACCCATGCCGAAACATCGAATATCGTTCGCCTTACCCCTATATTCGCGTTCGATAATTTGACAAAAGTTACTTCTTTCGGCTTACCGTATATGGCAGTCTGCTCCGTAATTTAGCACGATTCCGTGCCGGAGCATAAATGAATTTCAGCAGGGTCGCCAAAGCGAGAGAAAGCATTATCGATTTTCTTCTCAATCGGTCTCATACACAACGGACAAGCTATCTTGTGGCCGTTGCGGTGACCTGTCTGGCGCTTCTGGTGAGGTTGGGTCTACAGGGATTGCTCGACGACCGCGTCGTCTTCACGCTCTTTCTTCCAGCCATCCTGATCGCCTCGGTTCTGGGAGGGCTTGGACCGGGCCTGACTTCACTCGCACTGTCTCTCCTGGGGGCCGCGATCCTTCTTCAAACACACCCCGAGAGGTCTTTCAGCGTCCCCGAAATGGCGGTCTTCGCGCTGGTCGGGGGTTCATTTCTTCTCATCGGCGAAGTGTTGAGGATCGCGCGTTCAACGATCTCGGAATCGGCTCAGATGCTGTCGGTTCGCGAGGCCCATCTCCGCTCGATCCTCGATACCGTTCTCGATGCCACGGTCGTCAGCACGAAAGAGGGTACGATCGTTTCCTTCAATGCCGCCGCGGTAAGACAGTTCGGCTATAGCGAATCCGAAGTCATCGGACAGAATCTGCGGATCCTGATGCCCGAACCCTACCGGCATGAACATGATGGTTACATCGACCGTTACCTCGAGACGGGCGAGAAGCGGATCATCGGCGTCGATCGGGTTGTCATGGGCCGTCGCAAGGACGGGTCCACCTTCCCGATGAAACTTGCCGTAGGTGAGATGCATTCGGCTGGACAAACCTTCTTCACCGGCTTTATCCGCGACCTGACAGAGCGGGAGGAGTCGGCAGCCCGCCTGCAAGAGATCCAGGGCGAGCTGGCCCGGTTGGCGCGTCTCAACGAAATGGGAGAGATGGCTTCCACGCTTGCGCATGAACTGAACCAACCGCTTTCTGCCATCGCAAACTATGTGCATGGCTGTTCGCGGCTGGCACGTGATCTAGACGGCGAGCCCGCCGTACGCATGCGTGAGGCGCTCGAGGAGACGTCTAAGCAATCCATGCGAGCCGGGCAGATCATCCGGCATCTGCGAGAGTTTGTTAGCAAGGGGGAGACCGAGAAGGCCCCGGAGAACATTCTCAACCTCGTTGAGGAGGCCGGGGCTCTGGCATTGGTGGGTTCAAGGGAGCGTGGCGTGTTCACGGTCTTTGATTTCGCTGAAAATGTCGATCTCGTATTGGTCGACCGGATCCAGATACAACAGGTGCTCATCAACCTGATCCGGAATGCCATCGAGGCAATGCGCGACACGGATCGCAAGGAGCTCAAGGTCGGTGTCGCGGCAACCGCAAATGGACAGGTCGAGGTCGTCGTCGAGGACACCGGGACCGGAATTCCCGAAGAGATAGCCTCTCAGCTTTTCACACCATTCGTGACGACGAAACCCGGCGGCATGGGCATTGGCTTGTCGATTTCCAAGCGGATTGTCGAATCTCATGGAGGCGCGATGCACGCGCATGGCAATACCGCCGGCGGATCGACCTTCCGTTTCACCATACCAGCATATAAGGAGGGACAGGGACATGCCTTCGGATGATTATACCGTCCACATAGTCGACGATGAAGAGGCGGTCCGCAAATCCCTCGCTTTCATGCTGACCATGAACGGGCATGCTGTGCGCGTTCATGAAAGTGCAACCGCCTTCCTCGAGTTCGCGCCCAATATAAAGAGCGGTGTGCTGGTCACGGATCTTCGGATGCCGGATATGAGTGGTGTCGAACTGTTGCGGTGTCTCGCGGCCGGCAAGACGATGCTGCCGTCGATCGTTATCACGGGACACGGCGACGTGCCGATGGCTGTCGATGCGATGAAGGCAGGCGCCGTCGATTTCATAGAAAAGCCTTTCGAGGAATCCGTCTTGCTGGACGCCCTCGAACGCGCGGCCCTGCAACTGAAGCAAAAACCGGTCGATTCCGAGGATCTGGCTTCCGTGCGGCAACGGTTCGAGCTGTTGTCGGAACGCGAAAGACAGGTGCTCAACGCAGTGGTGGCCGGCTTGCCAAACAAGTCGATTGCCTACGATCTCGATATTAGCCCGCGCACCGTCGAAGTGCACCGGGCCAACGTCATGTCGAAGATGAAGGCGCAAAGTCTTCCCCAACTTGTCCGGATGACGATGGCGGCGGGTTTCGGTCCGAGTTAGATTTGATCCTGCGCAAGGCGCGGCCTGATCCGATCCATTATTTTCGAACCTTCCAGCGACATCAATCGCGCGAGATTTGGGTTCGAACGTGGATGATCGAAACACAATAACTGTCGTTGCGCCGGACACGGGTCTTAGGCGATCGCTCGCGTTTGCGCTCGAAGCGGAGGGTTTTGTCGTTGAGTCTTTTGTCGACTTGGTCGCAGCGAAAGCATCCATGCAAACGGCCGATTGTGCAGTCGTCGATGCGCGGGTGTTGAAAACGGAGGAAGATGTCTGGCTATCGCTCGGAAAATTGAGACGAAAGGCCATCCTTCTGACGACTGGGATTACGTCTTATGCCGACCGGGGCGCGGCGGCTGAGCTATCGACTCCGTTCAATGGCAACGAGCTCATCGAGCTGCTCGACCATTTGCCAGGCCCGTAAGGGTTTTCCCTTAGAGGAACAAGCGAATTTTCCAGAGGTCCACCATGCTGCATTCTCGGTCCATCAAATCACCTTGGAGGCAACCGATGCTGGCCTATTCCGACACTCGCCCCGCTCCCGCAACACGAGCCGTGAGCTTTGCCGACAGAATATCTGTTGCCCGCCTCTCTCCGATTTCCACCTTTGCCGCGGAAGCGGAAGTGTATGCGCAAGGAGAAAAAGCCGGCTCGTTTTACCAGATTGAATACGGCGCAGTTCGCATCTTCCGTCTGCTGGCCGATGGCAGACGGCAGGTGGTCGCGTTTCATCTCGCAGGTGAGACATTCGGCTTCGAGGCCGAGGACAACCACCACTTTTTCGCCGAAACCCTGGTGCCCACGGCACTGAGAATCTTCTCGCAGCCGCGGCATGATGCGGTCCCGGCAGACATGATGAGAACCGCCTTGCAGGCAATGATCAAGGCGCAGCAACATCTTCTTGTGATCGGCAGGCAGAACGCCGGCGAACGCATCGCCGCCTTCTTGATGGATATGCTCGACCGGCAAGGCGAGTTTAACCAAGTTGAACTCCCGATGAGTCGTCAGGACATGGCCGACTATCTCGGCTTGACGATCGAGACCGTCTCACGCGTGCTTTCGCGGTTCCGCGCCCAAGGGGTCATTCGGTTACTCAGTAGCCGCAGTGTCGAACTCCTCAAGGTCGATACCCTCCGTCGGCTCGCCACCTCCTGACCATGTAATTCCCCAACAAATGCTTAATTCAAGGATCTAGTGTGCGTATCACGTTCGAAGCAGAAATGCCGGTAGGCGCCTCGGTCATACATGTCGTGGAACCAACCCTGGTTGAGAACGGCAGACTGATCGGCGTTCACAACGGCATAAGGCGTAATTTTGCGCTCTCCGACATGCATGACATTTATTGCACAGAGACGGCGAAGTTAATCTCCGTCGTTCAATGCCAGTTGGCATGCGAGGGATGCGACCGTGACTGTGCCTGGCTGATCCGCAATTGATATCAGAAATCCGTTTGTCTGATGCGCGCTGGCGATGAAGATGGCTGTTCCGATGGGAATTTTTCGACCGTAGTAGACGCGGCTTCGACTCGATTGCACTATGACTCCGACCGTTCCTGAATGCTCTGGCCGATCCGCCAGAGAACGCTAGACGGATCAACAAGGATGAAGTCACGGATGCCCCATGGCCGGTCTTCTGGAGGTGCGGCCCGAACGAGATATTTACGGGCGAGGTGTTGCGCTTCGACATGTTCCCACCAAGCGTCAACGTCCTCGACAAGCAAGTGCATCATGAAATTTTCGGCGTGCTGCTGATTGTAGAAACGCTGAAGCAGAAAGCTCGCACGACCGGTGTAGAAAAAGGCCAGCTGATCGGACAACAGTTCCTCCACGAAACCGAGGTCGCGGTAAAAACGTCTGGAAAGCTCGAAATCCTTGGCTGGAACGAACGCCTTGATTTCGACCGGTGCCAGATTTGCCATGGCTGCCCCGCCTAATATCGCTTACAAACCGACACTCTAAGCGAATAAACGCCACTCGCAAGCTCTGGAATTGGTTTGCGGTCGCTGACAACCTCGCCGCCAAGGAAGATTGGTAGGAGTTTTGAGGTCATGCAAGTGGTTCCGCATCCGCGGATTGTTTTCCTCTTGAGGGAGAGGATGTCGATGCCATGCACGGGCGCCGATCAGGCGGCAATCGGGACCGGATCCAGAGGGGGTTTTCACCGAATGACGGTACTCTGGAAGGCCGGTCCCGAAGCTTCACGGGCTAGTGCCCGCCTTTCGCGAGCGTCGTCATGATAGATTATTGGGGCTAAAAGATGGTTGCAACTAAATTTTGCGGATCAAGTAGTCGATATCACTGAAACCCGATGCCAGATTTCTTTGAAAGTATGCTTCAAAGCTACCGGCTAAACAGCGCTCCCGAATCTTTTACTTGCCCTCCGTCACGCGATAAGCTTGGATAAACCGTCTTGAATGTCGGGAGGTTTGAGCTCCAGCTCAAGATTGTGTCCTTAATGGGCAGGGAGGACGAGATCGATTGGAGGAGATCGATTTCACGGCTCGGCAGGTCAGCTCCGCGACCTGTCGGGCAACTCCTGAGCCTTTCCCGCTTCAATGCCGATCAGCAGAATTGACGGCGCGATATTCAGCCCATTGGCAATCCGTTCCAGGTTGTCGATCGAGATATTCCGCTCGCCGCGTTCCACTGCCCCGAAATACGAACGATCCATGTCGATCATCAAGGCAAAGTCTTGCTGACTGATACCGCGCTCGCTGCGGTATTTGCGGATATTGTCTGCTACCACCTGGCGCAGGGCTCCTGGATGCGTCCTTTTCACCCGTAACACATCAAGCGAAAGCCGCTTTTAAGGCGACGGGTTTTAAGCACCATTTAATATTTTTATCGGATCTTTCAGCCTTCAGCGCTCGATAGAGTCGGTTTTCGCTACGATGCGGCGGACGAAACCATCTGTTGTAGCTGTAGCCTATCGTGGAGCGGGGCCGCTGGCCATTCTCAGGACGGCGGAGGATTGTACGTGACGGTGGTACCTGACTTCCCCACGGTGAACAGTTATATCGACCGGCTAGCCCGATTGTCGCGTGGATCGGCCATGATGCTTTCAATGGCTGCGCTCCTGGCAGTCGCTGCACTTGACTACTGGAGCGCCGGCTGGAGCCGTCTCCAGGTTTGTTATGCGAGTGCATACATCATCCCGATCGCCGTCGCTTCGTTCACACTTGGCCGGCAACTCGGCCTCGCCTTCGCCCTGGCGGCCGCTACCGTGACCCTGTCAAAAGGGTTCACGCTGACTGAGAGCTTCAACGCGGCCATCTGGATGCAGAATGCCGTGCCGCGAATTGCTGCATTCGCCTTCGTAACAATTTCCGCAGCAACCTTCCGACGGTCATATGATGCCGTGCTGATGCTCGCCGCGAGCGATCGAATGACCGGCGCCTTGAACAGAGCTGCCTTTCACCATTATGCGCCAGCCTTGCTGGATGCGACCCGGCGTCAGCGCGATTGCGCGTTGTTGCTGTTCATCGATCTTGACGACTTCAAATCTGTAAACGATCGCCACGGTCACGAAGCAGGTGATCGGGTGCTTCAGCTATTTGGCTCAGTTGCCGGCTCGGCGATGCGCCGCGGTGACTGCCTGGGTCGTATAGGAGGCGACGAATTCGCAGCTCTTATTCCGACGAGCTCGATCTCCGCGGCTCGCCAGCTTGCGGCCGCCCTCCATGAGAGATTCACACAAGCGCTGCACGCTTCCGATATGCCCGTAACATGCAGCGTCGGAGCGCTGGTCGCTACACCCGAGAATGCCGATCAACTTAACAGTTTATTGCGGCGCGCGGACAACCTGATGTATCAATCGAAGAAGGAGGGCAAAAACGCTTTCGTCTTCGACATCGCCGCCGAAGGAAATATGGAGCATGGATTTCCTGAGGATAGAATTGGACAGGCGAAGGCTCAAACTGCCACCAGATAGGCGCGCAAACCTTAGCTTGGGCTGCACGGATTTCGGGCCTGGGAGAGGCGATGGATCGGTATTTCTTCAACATCTCGTCCGGATCAAGGACAATGCAAGATGAGAGGGGATATCTCGCCGCCAACCGGCCGGACGCTATCGCCTACGCAAAAACCGTTGCCCGTGAAATCGCGATGGAGAGCAAGAAGCCGGTTTTCATCGAGATGCTGGATGCGGACGGACGGCTAGTCGCTCACATAGAACATCGCAGCCAACCTCGGCGCATGCGAACACCCAGTCGCTAGCCGTTGGTGCTTGCATTGCGCCTCTCAGTTGAGACATTGATCGGACCTTGAAACGTCTGGAGGAGCGATCAAGTGAACCCCGAGCTACGAGAACACGGGCGCTACGAGCCCTTCATCCGTCAAGCAACCGCCGATCCACCGATGCGCACAGCAATTGTCCATCCCTGCTCAGCGGATGCCCTTCTCTTTTCCCTGGACGCGCGAGAACAAGGAATTCTCGAACCCGTGCTGGTCGGGCCTGAACGCAAGATCAGAACGATTGCGGAAATGGCGGGCCGCAGTCTGGCGGGTGTCGAAATCGAACCTGTCGAGCATAGTCACGCGGCCGCAGCTCGTGCTGTGGAACTTGCCTCGTGCAGGGATGTCCAAGCTTTAATGAAAGGCAGTCTGCATACCGACGAGCTTCTCTCCGCCGTGATCGCTCCCGGCTCAGGCCTGAAAACCGAACGACGAATGAGCCACGCCTATCTGATGGACGTTCCTGCCTATGAGAAGCTGCTCGTGGTAACCGACGCCGCGATCAACATTCAACCGGATCTCGATCAGAAACGCGACATCTGCCAGAATGCAATCGACCTTCTCCGGCTCCTCGGCGTCGAAACACCGCTGGTCGCCGTTCTTGCGGCAGTCGAAACCGTCAACAGCAACATGCCGGCGACGCTCGACGCTGCGGCGCTGACAGTGATGGCTTCCCGGGGTCAGATCACGGGCGCGGTCGTCGATGGTCCTCTGGCCTTCGACAACGCGATTAACATTGAGGCAGCCCAGGCGAAACTGATTACCTCGCCGGTCGCCGGCCGTGCCGACATTCTGTTGGTGCCTGACCTTGAGGCCGGAAACATACTCGCGAAACAGCTTGTCTATTTTGCCGGCGCCGACGCTGCTGGACTGGTTCTCGGCGCGCGGGTTCCTATCATTCTCACGAGCCGGTCTGATCTGCCAAAGGTCCGATTGGCATCCTCCGCGCTCGCAAAAATCCTCGCCAAAGAATATCGGGCGCACCATATGCCTGATTGAGCTTTCGTATTGTGTGCATTGTCCCGCAAAACATTGGGTCTTAAATCTGCGCCAGCACATGAGGGCGTGCGAACGAGCAGATCGCTGCGGTTTGTAAGATAAGGAGTGAGAGGCTTCAATGAACGAAAGACTACTTCTGACCTTTAACGCAGGTTCTTCCACCGTGAAAATCGGCATTTTCGAAGTCACGGAGCAGCGGGCGGTTCATGTCGGCAAAGCGGTGATCGATCTTGGAGCAGAAGCCCTGACGCTCGCCCTGCGAAAAGGCTCGGACAAGCTCGATATTCCGCTGTCTCATCGTAAAGATGATCTGCCCGGCCTGATCAATGAAGTGTTCGAAAAGACCAGCCCGCATTTCGACCTCGACAACTTGATCGGCGTGGGTCATCGGATTGTGCATGGCGGAGAGGCATTTACTGGTCCCGTCGCCTTGAACGACGAGACTATCGCGCAGATCGACATGCTTTGCGAGCTTGCCCCACTGCACCAGCCGCACGCTCTACGGCTCATTGACGCGGTCAAGAGCGCTCGTGCGGACCTGTTCCAATCCGCGTCCTTCGACACGACCTATCATTCAACCCAGCCGGACATCGTCAGGCGTCTGGCGATGCCGCGCATCTTTCATGAGCACGGCATCAAACGTTACGGCTTCCACGGGCTGTCCTATCAATATGTGTCGCGATCACTGCGGTCTCTGGCCCCGGAAGTTGCGGGAGACAAGGTGGTTCTCGCACATCTTGGAAGCGGCGCCAGCCTGTGCGCGATCCATGACGGCGTCAGCGTGGATTCGAGCATGGGCTTTTCAACGCTCGATGGCATCCCTATGGCAACTCGGCCAGGCTGGCTGGATCCTGGTGTCATACTTCACCTGCTGGGGCCAGGTGGGAAATCCCTTCGAAAAATGGAGGATATTCTCTATCACAAGTCGGGCCTACTGGGTGTATCGGGGATCAGTGGCGATATCCGTGAACTGATCGATAGCGGCGCTGACGAGGCAAAACAGGCAATCGACCTATTTACGATCCGTATCGCTGGCGAAATCTGCCGTCTGGCAGCGACGCTTGAAGGCCTGGACGCGGTCGTGTTCACCGCCGGGATCGGAGAGAACCAACCTCTGATCCGGACCAAAATCGCCGATCGACTTTTGTGGCTAGGTTTCGACCTGGATCCCGAAGAAAACGCCAGGAACGCGCTGAAGATCAGCACGGCGGCCAGCCGGGTAGCGGTGTATGTCGTTCCGACCGACGAGGAATTGATGATCGCAGAGGAATGCCTGTCAGTGCTGCCGTCGGCGGAAACCACAAAGGAAATGATCCAGATCACGGAAGGCCGGCAAAGAAGAATCTAGTCTCAGCCACAAAAGGAACGGGAGCTATGGCGACAGGCATGGTGATGGAACAGGCAGGCTCGGTGACCGCAGAGGAACTCGAACTTCTGAACCGCTATTGGCGGGCTGCAAACTATCTCTCCGTCGGGCAGATTTATCTGCTCGACAATCCGCTGTTGCGCGAGCCGCTCAAAGCGGAGCACATCAAGCCGCGTCTTCTCGGTCATTGGGGTACGACGCCCGGGCTGAACTTCATTTACGCCCATCTCAACCGGGTTATCCGCGCTCGCGATGCAGATGTGATCTATGTCTGCGGCCCCGGCCACGGTGGTCCAGGCATGGTCGCCTGCACCTATCTCGAAGGCAGCTATAGCGAGATCTATCCCGACATTTCCGAAGATGCGGCCGGCATGCAGCGGCTGTTCAAGCAATTCTCTTTTCCCGGCGGTATACCGAGCCATGCGGCACCGGAAACGCCGGGATCGATTCACGAGGGCGGCGAACTCGGATATGCGCTGGTGCATGCTTATGGCGCCGCTTTCGACAACCCAAATCTAGTTGTTGCTTGCGTTGTCGGCGACGGCGAAGCGGAAACCGGTCCCCTCGCGGCCAGCTGGTTGTCGAGTAAGTTCATCAATCCTGCCCGTGACGGCGCTGTCCTGCCAATCCTGCATCTAAACGGCTACAAGATCGCCAATCCGACCGTCCTGTCGCGAATCGGCGACGAGGATCTGGAGCACTTGTTCCGCGGCTACGGCTACGAGCCATTTTTCGTCGAGGGTGAGGTAGCCACCGATATGCACCGGCAGATGGCGGCAACGATGGACGCCGCCTTCGACCGCATCCACGAAATTCAACGAGCGGCCCGCAGCGCGAAATCGCAAGCCTGCCCACGCTGGCCAATGATCGTGCTGCGCAGTCCAAAGGGCTGGACTGGTCCCAAGGAAGTCGACGGCAAGAAGGTGGAGAACTTCTGGCGCGCTCACCAGGTGCCCGTTGCCAATTGCCGCGAGGATACGGCTCACCGCAAGATCCTCGAGGACTGGATGCGCAGCTATGATCCCGAGGATCTCTTCGACCAGAATGGCCGCCTGAAGGAGGAGTTGAGGGCGCTTTCGCCCGGTGGCGAGCGGCGCATGGGCTCCAATCCGCATGCCAATGGCGGCCTCTTGCGCAAGGAACTCGTCATGCCGTCCATCCGCGACTATGCGGTGCCAGTAACCGACCGCGGCGCGCTGATGGTGCAGACGACGGAAATTCTCGGCCGTTTTCTGCGAGATATCCTGAAAGTCAACGAGGCCAACGCCAATTTCCGCATCTTCGGGCCTGACGAGACGGAATCGAACCGACTTGGCGCGGTGTTTGAAGCGACGGATCGCGTCTGGATGGAAAAAATCGAGCCTTACGACGTGCATCTGTCAAGGGATGGCCGGGTGATGGAGGTGCTGTCCGAGCATCTTTGCCAAGGCTGGCTCGAGGGTTATTTGCTGACGGGCCGGCACGGCTTCTTTTCCTGCTACGAAGCCTTTATCCACATCGTCGATTCCATGTTCAATCAGCACGCCAAATGGCTGAAGGTCTCCCGCGAGTTGCCCTGGCGCCAGCCGGTATCCTCGCTCAATTACCTGTTGACGTCGCATGTCTGGCGGCAGGATCATAACGGCTTCAGCCATCAAGATCCGGGCTTCGTCAATCTCGTAGCCAACAAGAAGGCCGATATCGTCCGCATATACCTGCCGCCGGATGCCAACACTCTCCTATGGGTCGGAGACCATTGCCTGAAAACCTGGGACCGCATCAACGTCGTCGTCGCCGGCAAACAGCCGGAACCGCAATGGCTCACGATGGACGAGGCAGTTCGGCATTGCGAAGCCGGAATCGGCATCTGGGACTGGGCTGGCAACGAGGAAGGCGCAGTGGCGCCCGATGTTGTTATGGCCTGCGCGGGCGATGTGCCGACGATGGAGACGCTCGCCGCCGTGATGCTGCTACGGGAGGCGATACCGGAACTGAAGATCCGCGTCGTGAATGTGGTCGACCTGATGGCGTTGCAATCGAATGACCAGCATCCCCATGGCCTCGTCGATGGGGCTTTCGACCGTCTGTTCACCACCGACCGACCCGTGATCTTCGCCTATCACGGATATCCCTATCTCATCCATCGGCTGACGTACAAGCGCAACAACCATAGCAACCTGCATGTGCGCGGTTTCATTGAGGAAGGCACGACGACGACGCCTTTTGACATGACGGTGCTGAACGAAGTCGATCGCTTTCATCTCGCGATCGAAGCGATCAATCGCGTCCCAAGCCTCGCGGAAAAGGCTAAACCCGCGTTGGAGATGTTGGCGGCACGTCTGACCGAACACCATCGATATATCCGGGAGTTTGGTGAGGACATGCCGGAAATCAGGGACTGGAAATGGGAGCCACGGAGCTAGCCCAAAGATCGGAAACCAAGCCCATTTATCAACGTCTGTCTCCTTGAACACGAGGTACCTATGATTGCACAGGATTTGATGACGAAAAGCCCGGTGACGGTGAACGAGCAGTCGAGCGTCAAGCGCGCTTTGGAGTTGATGGTCAAGCATGGCATAAGCGGGATGCCGGTCATCGGCGATCAGGGCACAATCAGCGGCATGCTGACGGAAGACGATATTCTCAGGCGCAGCGAGCTGAACGCATCGCTGAGCCTCCCCGAAAAGCCGGATAACGAATTTTACAGGCGTTATGTCAAGGCACACGGCGCCATGGTGTCTGATTGCATGTCCCGCCAACTGGTGTCGGTGCCGCCGAACGCCTCCGTGGCCGTGGTGGCGGGCCTGATGCGAGACAAGGGTGTGAAACGAATACCGGTGATCGATTCCGGGACGCTTGTCGGAATCGTCAGCCGCAAAGAACTCTTCAAGGCGATCGCGACCTCTCGAGACAATGTAGCAAGCGGTGGCGACGCGCTCCGACTTGCGCTTTCGACCCGATTGAAAGCGGAACTTGGGATGGATCCGGAGGCTATCGAGATGCGGATCAACGGTTCGGTCGCCGAGATCCACGGGAAATCATTCAGTGAAGATCTGAAGCACGCAATCCGGGTCGTGGCAGAAAACGTTTCGGGCCTGTCCGGCGTCAAGATCCTCAGCTAGAATGACGGCGGATCCTACGCCCAATTGGGCGTAGGAAAGGGTGGGCGTATTCCTAACCTCTGGGTTATCCGGAGATGAGGTCGCCGTTTCGCCACTGCTTCTTGCCCCAGTTGCGAAGACGCATGCGGCGAGCGACATAACCGGCCAATAGTGGTGCCACCGCGAAACTCACAACTACAACGACGGGGATCCATATCTTCAGATTGTCGGAAAAAGCAGGGACCATCAGCACGGTGACAATGCCGACCCCGAATAGGATGGCGTTGATCATCATGCTGCAGATGATTTTCAGCCATGTATCTGTGCTCAACATCTTCAGCTCCTTGGTGAACTGAAGATAAAACTGCCGCGAAGCCCTCATCGTTCCCTGAAGCTGAGATTCGCAGCAAGAACTCTCGCGCAACCTCTACGCCTAAGCGTGCAAAAAGGCGCCACTGGTCCAGCGACGCCTTCGTTGGAAGCCAGAGGGCCTCAAGCGCTCTATTCGACCGCCTGTTGGCGCGACAAAGCTTGAAAGATCGCATCCTTCAGTGACATGCGCGACTTGCGCATCTCGGTCATGTGCATGTCGTCTGCCGGCTGAATGTCCGTTTCAGCCAGATGGATCTTGTCATTCACGCTCTCGTATTCCTCGCATTGACGCGCGAAGTGACGATCTTCTTCTCTAAGCCTGCGCAACAGAGCGACATGTTCGGGAAATTCGTCGGCAAGACGATGGGGGGTATTGGACAAGTGATGCTCCTATTTTTGCCTACGTGAAAAGTGCCGGATGGTTCAGGATCTAGCGGGCGAGCAAAACCGGAACCGCCGAGCCCTCGAGCATGTCGCGGGTCACGCCGCCGAAGATGCGCTCGCGAAGTCTCGAATGTCCGTAGGCGCCCATGACGATGAGGTCGGCATCGATCGCGATCGCTTTTTCGTTAAGAACTTCGGCGACGGAACGCCCACCGCTTGCAACACGCTCCACCGAAACCGGTACGCCATGGCGCGCCAGGAACGTCGCAATATCTGCGCCCGGTTCGGCGCCGTTAACCCCGTGAAGGGCCGTAGGATCCACCATTGTCACCACGACTTCCTCTGCCGCCTTCAAAATTTCCAGCGCTTCCCGAACGCTACGACTGGCTTCGAAGCTCGAATCCCAGGCCAAGACGACCTTGCTTGGTGCAAGGGTGGCGTCCTTTTTTGGCGTGGCAACAAGAATTGGCTTGGGAGCGCCAAACAGCGCGCCGTCGATCGCACGGGCGCGCAACTCCGGATCCAGCTTGAGGCTGCTGCCGATCAGGACGATATCGGCATATCGTGCACGCATGCCGATCTGGTTATCCGCCAGCGCGATTTCCGTCTGCAACAGCTCCAGCTCGAACGATACGCCACTGGAAGCCAGATATTCCCTGGCTTCCCTTTCGGCCTCCAGCAGTTGGAGGCGGTCCCTTTCTCGTTCTTCCAGCCAGACTGTCGAGATTGCGCCGGCGTAGGCTTCGACTGCAGGCGGCACGAACATCGAGGCAAGCACTGCGACAAGATGGATCCCTTCCCTTTGCACAAAGGCAACGGCCGAGCGCAGATCCTCTTCAGGCTGATGCACGCTGATGACACTGATTACGGTGCGGTAAGACATGCCGATCTCTCCCAAAACTTATGGGACTAGGATAGGCGGGCCGAGACAAACGAGGTTTGATTAGAATCAAATACTCGCTCACATTCCGCCTTGCCCTCGCTGCACATGTTTCGAACGTCATGCCGGAGGTTCGCATACTTGTGGTCTCTGGCCGGATCAGGACGGCTGAAAACGGATATACCCTTTTCTGCCCTGTTCTGTTCTAAATCCTACTATGCTTCGCACATCACCCGAGCATTGGGTCTCTTCAAGAAGGCTGGGTAGCAACTCGATACTGCCGATCAGTTTATCACAATTGCACCATCACGTGTGAACCGCCCGCGATCATGGTTCTTTGCCCGTCAAAACATGGTATTGGTTCGCCGAGCAGACATATCCATTGCCTGCGTTGGTTGGGGACCTTGTGAAAAAGAGATTGATGGCCGTCGTTACGGCTGCGTTACTGCCTGCTCTGGGGATGCTGGCCTACAATGAGGTGGCACTCAGGGATCAAAGGAACGCTGAGCTGCATGTCCAGGCCGCTCAGGCGGCGCGCCAGGCCGCGTCGGAAGTCGATCGCATTATCGACGGAATGCGTAGTCTCCTCATCGCGGCATCGTCGATCCCCGCAGTCTTGGATCTGGAGCCTGAGGGGTGCGGGCAAGCACTGAAGAGAGCCTCCGAACGGCTCGTGAGCATTCGCACGATCCTGGTCATCGACCCCGCCGGAAAGTTGATCTGCGACAGTATCGGCACGGCGGCCGGCATGGATTTCTCGGATCGGCAATATTTTAGGGATGCCCTGACAGCACCCGATATTGTCATCGGCGGCTATACTATGAGCCGCTTGTCAGATGCGGCGATATTGCCCGTGGCCATGCCTATCCGCGACAATGGCGTCGTAATTGCGGTGATTGCGACCGGAATACGTCTCGAATGGCTCGAAGAGAGAATCCGCGAGCGGGGACTCTTGGCCGGTGGCGCGCTGACACTGGCGGATCGCGATGGGATTATCATTGCGCGCAATCCCGCACCGGAAAGGTTTGTCGGCACAGCCATTCCAGCCGCCTATCGGTATCTTGTCGATGAGAAAGCGCCCGGCACCATAGAGCTCGTAAGCCAGGACGGAACCGAACGGATTATCGGTTATGAGCCCGCGAGCGTCAATACACCGCTCTATGTAAGCGCGGGCATTTCTACGGAAGAGGCCTTTGCCAGCATCAACCGGGCCACTATCGCTGGAATTGCACTGATTGCGGCGGGCTCTCTTGTTGCGTTTCTAAGCGCCGTAGTCATCGGCGACCGGTTCATCCTGTCACCCATCGGACAGATTGTTGGTGTGCTCTCTCGATGGAGAGGTGGTGACACCACGGCCCGGACGAAAATGGAAGGACAGCACAGCGAATTGGGGATCGTCGGAGCGGCTCTTGACCAGTTGCTCGATGACCTCGATGAGCAAAGACAGAAGGCATCGGCGGCTGAGCAACGGCGCGCTTTGCTTGCCCAGGAACTCAGCCATCGGGTGAAAAATACGCTGGCGATCATCCAGGCGATCGCGCGGCAGACATTCCGGTCCTCCGACAAGCAGGAATACCTGTCTTTCTCGGAACGCGTCCAGGCTCTATCGGGCGCATATGACGCCTTGTTGTCTGACCGACAGGAGGCTGCCGACATCAACGACGTTGTCGAGCGTGCCCTGCGTCCGCATCAAAGTGCTCAGTTGGCCGTTCGCGCCGACGGACCGAACTTGCAGTTGATCCCGCAATGCGCGGTCGCGATGTCCCTGGTGGTGCATGAACTGGCCACGAATGCGGTGAAATACGGTGCGCTCAGCGTCCCGGAAGGACGCGTCGATGTCACCTGGGGCTTCGAGGATGACAGAATCGTCTTCGACTGGAAGGAACGTGACGGCCCGGCCGTCGTGGCGCCAGATCGCGAGGGCTTCGGATCAAAACTCGTTCGCAACGCGTTCCCTGCCGTATGCAATCCTGAGACAGATTTCCAGTTCGCGGGCGCAGGCCTGAATTTTACCTTGCGCTTGGCCCGCCAGGCCGCTGCTCGAAGCGAAAGCTGACGCCGTCATCGATCTCAGCGCATTGGTCAGCGCCATGCTGGTCTCTTTGAGCAGCGTCGTGGATCCGATACGCCAGCTCAACATTCGCGCCGCTGGATTAGACTTAAGGAATATTAAGATCTCAGCGCTAAATATGGGGTAAGGGGGCGGCAGAACCGCCCGAGCGCAGCGTCTATCGCGGAGATCGACATGAAAATCAGAGCCAAGATCAATTTACTCGTCGGATTGATGAGTCTTGTCGCGTGCATCATAGGCGGGCTTTCACTTTTCGCGGTGGAGAAATACCGCGCCCAGCAGCGGCTCTACGCGGAGGTCGCAGACCGAGCATACAAGGGTGAGCACCTCAATAGGCTGGTGACCGCAATCGTGATGGATGCGCGCGCGGTCTACGCTGCGAAGGACGCCGAAACGGCGAAGCAGTTCAGCGAAGGCATGACAAAATCACTGGCAAAGATGGAAAAGCTGATCGCCGATTGGCAATCCAAGGTTCCCGCCGACCAGAAGGCCTCATTCGACAAGCTTGTTGCGCGATCGGCCGAGTTCAAGACGTTCCGATCCGAAACCGTCCGGTTGAGCCAGGAAGAAGGGCCGCAGGCGGCCAACGTCCAGGGTAACAACGAGGCTAACCGGGCAAATCGCAAAGCATACCAAGCGGAGATCGACGCCATCGTTCAGATGGACCAAGCCGAACTCGCCGAACTGACCCAAGGCATGGACGCTTTCGGCGACACAGTCTTCTATTCCATCCTTGCTGCCACCTTGATCGGTGTCGCAGGCGGAACTCTTTGCGGCCTCAATATCGGTCGCAGACAATTGAGCATGCCCATTCTTCACCTGACCGCCTCCATGAAGGCTTTGGCAAAAGGCGACTACGCGACCCCCGTTCCTTTCGCCGGCCGAAAGGACGAAATCGGCGATATGGCCGCAGCCGTCGAGGTCTTCAAGACCAACGGCGTGGAAGTTGCCCGCATGAATGCTTCCGATTCCGCAATGCGTGCAAAAAGCGATGAGCTACAGGTCCGAATGGGCGGGGTTGTCGCGGCGGCAGCGGTAGGGGATTTCACGCACCGGATTGACAAGCAATGGGGCGTGGACACGCTCGATCGCTTTGCCCGTGACGTCGATCAGCTTGTCGCCAGTGTCGACACGGGGATTTCGGAGACCTGCCGGGTCATCAAGCGGCTTGCCGACGGCGATCTCACCGACAGCATGGACGGCAATTTCAAGGGCGCATTCGCCGAACTGCAACAGAATGTCAACGGAACGATGGAGACGCTGCGCGGCACGATGAAGAATGTGCGCGGCGCCACGGGATCGATCAACGGCAGTGCTGCCGAGCTCAGCAGCGCGACAAACGATCTTTCACGACGTACCGAGCAACAGGCGGCGGCACTCGAACAGACGTCGGCGGCTCTGGACCAGATCACAGCTGTCGTGAGAACATCAACGGAACGCGCCAACGAAGCCACCACGATGGTCGGTGAGGCAAAGGAGAGCGCCGTCCAGTCCGGCGCTGTGGTTCGCAGTGCAGTCGATGCCATGGGGCGGATCGAACAGGCGTCTCACGAAATTGCGCAGATCACCAACGTCATCGATGAGATCGCTTTCCAGACAAATCTTCTTGCTCTCAACGCCGGTGTCGAGGCCGCCAGGGCGGGAGAGGCCGGCAAGGGTTTTGCGGTCGTCGCCCAAGAGGTCCGCGAACTGGCCCAACGTTCGGCGACCGCAGCAAAGAGCATCAAGGGCCTGATCAACAAATCCGGTCAGGAAGTTGCCAATGGCGTGATGCTTGTCCAGAAGACCGGCGACGCCCTCTCTGAGATCGAAAAGCGTGTGTTGCTTATCAACGACCACATTCACTCGATCGCGATCGCGTCGCGCGAACAGGCGACCGGCCTGGCTGAGGTCAATACGGCGGTCAACCAGATGGACCAGGTCACGCAGCAGAACGCCGCAATGGTGGAGGAAACCTCCGCCGCCACCCAAAAACTGTCTGCTGAGGCCGACAGCCTGTTCGCAATGGTCTCTATCTTCAATATCGGCCGTGAGGAGGCAATCCGTGCCAAATATCCGTCGGCGTCGCGAGTTGCCGTCGCGACGACTGGCAACAAGCCACGAGTCTCGCCGGTCAAGGCCATGACTGGCGCATTGACGCGCGCTTTTGGAGGAAGCGCGACCGCGCTCGCGCCGTCCGACGACTGGCAGGAATTTTGAACTTAGAACGGGCGACCAAAATCGAAACCGGAAGAAGCAGAGGCACCCCCCTGCTTCTTCCGATGGCTGAATACAATGGTCGCTGGCCCGTGGCGCCTGCCCGGCATGTTGATCAACGACAATTGACCTAGCGCAAGTCCTCTCCCTCCTATGATTGTACAGTCGCGGTTGGAGGACGGCTTCGCCGTCGGACGAGTTAACGCATGCGTTCACCGCCTGGAGGAGACGAGCCATGACGATGCAGATCCTGGTGCCAATTCACACCTACCCTGACAGCAACGCGCCGTCACTTGCCGCCCAATCCGTTTCGATTGCCGAGCATCTTGCTGGTGAAATCCATGCATTGGAGCTCAATGTCAGGTTCGCGCCGATGCACAGTCCATTCTCGGGCCTGATGCTCGATGTCCCCGCGATGGTCTCTCAGGCGAGGGCGCAGTCCCGCCAAGCCGGAGCCGCGCTGGTTGCTTCGTTTGAAAAGGCAGCCTCCGACCGAGACGTCAAGCTGCGAATCTCACAGATAGAAGAAGTTCCGACCGCCTTAGGCGAAGCCATCAGTCAAAATGCCCGATACCACGATCTGTGCGTGCTTGGCCTTGGCCGGGACAAGCACCTCCTTCGCCAGACAGCAGAAGATGTCATCTTTCGCGCCGGGACACCGGCGCTTCTGGTGCCGGAAGATGCCGAGACCGCGAACTATTCGAACGTCTCGATCGCCTGGGATGGCAGCAGCGTCGCTGCCCGTGCCGTTCGCGATGCATGGCCCTTCCTGAAGCGAGCAACCACTATCTCGATCTTGTCTGTTCATGATGAAAAAGCTCTGCCTGCCGAGGATATCGGCCAGAAGCTCGCCAAATATCTCGATCAGCACGGGCTGAAGGCGCAAGCTTTGAAAATCAGTACGAAAGGTCGGCCGATCAGCGACACCCTTCAGGAACATGCCGGCGGCAAAAGCGGAGGCATCCTGGTGATGGGCGGTTTCGGCTATAGTCGGTTGCGAGATTTCGTGCTGGGTGGGGCGACAAACGGTATCCTGCAGAGCTTGGCGATGCCGGTTTTCCTGTCCCATTGAGACGGCGACTTGGCAAGCCGATTTTCCTTCCCATATCCCCAGAGCGTAAAACCCTCCCCATGAGGATAGTTTCAGGATCGAAGCATATACATATCGAGAACAGCGCTGCGCTGCGGAAAAGCTCACGGCATTTTTTCTCCCTCCCCTTGCTTCGATGAAGCGCGAGCATGGTGAGATGACGCAAGATTCGCACATGAGTGACCTGTGATGCTCGTCGGTCATGGAAGACAACAGGACCACTGAATGGCCAGTCACACATTCGATCCCGAATCCGCCGCAGCATTGCTATCCGCTATGGCGAACGCAAAGAGATTGACTATCTTGACGATCCTCGTTCAGGGAGAGAATGCGGTCGGCGCCCTGGCGGCTCAAGTATCGTTGAGCCAGTCCGCGCTGTCCCAGCATCTTGGCAAGTTAAGAGCGATGGGCCTCGTTTCGACGCGAAGGGATGCCCAGACCGTCTTTTACTCATGCAAATCTGAACGCGTGAAGGCTATCTTGGACCTGCTGGAGCAGATCGGCGGTGGAAATAAGGGGCAATCTCCGCCGGCAAAAGTGAAGCCGCGATCGATTGAAAAAATCCCTGCCGATCCGCCATCGGTCGCTCGTCGGCTGGTAACAACTTGATCAGGTCACGCCCAGGTGAAGTCCGCACTCAAGTGCGGGCGCCGATCAAACAGGCGAGATAGAGCGAATAAAGAAAGACAAAACCCCCACCCTCCCATCGGCTGACCTGTCGGCCGCTATGGAAGACCGGAAGGCAAAGGGCTGCAACCATAGCCATGACCGGAAGATCTATGATCACCAGCGTGCGAGCAACCTGGAAGATCGGCGAAATATTGAGGCGTGTGGTCATCCTTGTCCCGCCGGTAACGATCCATTTGGCTCCGAGGATCTGAAGCGCCAACCCGGAACCGCACCACAGCAGCGACGTCAGCATCGCCCTCCCCTTCCCTGGCCAGCGTCGTGACACGTCGTCGGAGACGAGTCCTTACGAACTCGCCCCTCATTGACGCAGCTCCTCAAACCAACCGAGCTTTCGCATCATAAGCTTTTCACATTCGAGGACGATCATTAGGCTCGCGCCGACCGCCATGATTAAAAGGCCGTCCAGAACACCGAGAGGGCGCGTTTCGAAAATGATCTGCATGAAAGGCGCGTAGGTGAAGAGCAGCTGCGCGGCCACGAGCACGGCGATTGCGCCGAGAACGGCCGGCGTTCCCCTGGCGCGCCCAAGTGTCATGGAGGGAACGTGGAGATAGCGGACATTGAAAAGATAGAAGATTTCTCCAACGACGAACATGTTGACCACCAGCTTTCGGGCTGTCTCAATGTCTCGTCCGGTTGATAAGGCGAAAAAGAAAACTGCCAGCGTCGCCGCCGCCAAGAGAATTGATACAACAACGACCCGCCACAAAAGGAAGGGAGACAGAAGCGGCGCGTTCGCCCGTCGCGGTCGCCTCGACATGACACCTGGTTCAGGAGGTTCGAAGGCCAGCACAAGTCCGAGTGTCGCTGCCAGAGCCAGATTGATCCACAGGATCTGCGTTGCAGTCATCGGCAAAGCAAAACCGGCCAGAATTCCCAACACCACGGCGAGCGTCTCCGCACCGTTGGTCGGGATCTCCCAGGAGATCACTTTGCGAATATTGTCCTGAACCGTCCTGCCTTCGCGAACGGCGTTGACGATCGAGGCAAAATTATCGTCCAGCAAGACCATCTCAGCGGCCTCCTTGGCGGCCTCCGTTCCTTTTATTCCCATCGCTGTGCCAACATCGGCCTGCCGAAGCGATGGCGCGTCGTTGACGCCGTCGCCGGTCATGGCAACAACGTGGCCATTGCGCTGCAAAGCACGAACGATCCGGAGCTTGTGTTCAGGCGTGGTTCTTGCGAAGACGGAAGTCGCCTCCACCCTGCGTCCAAGCTCTTCGTCAGTCATGGCTTCGACCTCGACCCCGGTCATGACTGCGGGATCTGCGGCAATATCCAGTTGGCGGGCGATTGCCAGCGCCGTTGCGGCGTGATCCCCGGTGATCATCTTAATGGCGATACCGGCGGACCGGCAGTGCGCAACAGCCTCTGCGACTTCAAGCCTCGGTGGGTCGATGAAGCCAACGACGCCCAGGAAGTCGAGACCCGTTTCGACCGCCTCGAATGTAAGCT
>NZ_CAXUSG020000020.1:0-67605 GCF_964253915.1 Rhizobium sp. LjRoot30
CGGATGTACATATCGTGTAAGGTGTTTGCCCACTCTGTTGCCGGAACTTGGTTGTTGAACGCGTTGCGGCACCCTTCGTCATCGATACGTCCAACGAGCTCTGCTAGATATGTGAAATCCATCCCGGTCTGTGCAGCCAGCGCCGTCAATATGTTCGAATAGTAGGCTTCGTATGGTGTCTCATCACGGACGATAAGCTTGGCTCTCAGCACTGGTGGAAAAGGGTACTTTTCCTTACGCGACCAATTGTAGACAGTCTGCCAAAGGGTGTCGGGTAAGAGCGGCGGGGACATGCCTCTTCGATAGGCTTCGCCGATCTGCGGCCAGATGTAGCTTCCCAGCACCTGTTTCCTGTAGGCGTTCCAGCGATGGAATTTCGCGTGATGTGCGATGACGTGGGTAACGTCCTTCTCTTTAAGGGCGGCAAGGTCATTGGCTTCATGGTTAGTTGCGCCAGCCCGTAGCGCCTCAAGGTAAAGATAGCTGCGTGCCGCCTCATAGATAACCGGACCGCGCCAACGAAAATACATAAAGCCAGCAAAGCAGGCGGCGGCGATCAAGAATATTGACATGAATTGAGCCCCGTACAAAGGGCGGTAGGCGCGGTTCGTCCCCGCGAATAGCCCTTCGATCCTCTGGTGATCGGGGAGTTAGTAACCGTACAGCGACGGCCCCACGGCCTTTAGTTCGGAGAACCTGGACATACGCCGCAGGCTCCCCGACCATATAAGGTCGAAGAGTGGTGCTGATTTGGCAGCACGATACCTAGCTGTAGGGGTTACTACGCCCCTGAAGCCGCACGTACGGCCCCAAGGGCTGTTTCCCGCATTCGGGAATCACTGTCAATCCTGCATGGCAGGCTCAGGTTGCTGGCATGCCATAGTCGAGCTTCTGCATCGCCTCGCTGCGTTGCTGCAACGTGAAGCCTTCCTTGAAATATTGTCGGTGGGTCATGCCATCTTGCTCGTGGCCGATGATAGACTTTACCAACGGATCAGCCACCCCAGCCTGCAATAGGCGGGTATTGACCGTATGTCGTAGGCTGTGAAAGACACGGGTCTTAGTCTTCAACCCTAGCTTCACCAGCAAGGTGTTGTTGAACCATCGGCTTTGGTGACGTCCCCATCCGTTCTTCGGATCGTAGGTGAAGTCGGGGAAGAGCTTACTAGCCTTTTTGTCGCTCATGGCCTGTACGTAGCCGAGCAGCCCCGCCTCGATAAGCTTGCTGTGTATTGGCACAAGACGACGAGCGGCAGACGTCTTTAGGCTCTTACGGTCGCCTTCCTCATTCATGTCAAAGACCCATATGCCGTTCTCTTGACGAATGTCCTTGAGATGTAGCTGCGCGATCTCGCCTAGTCGGGCCCCTGTGTAGATGCCGATGAGGGTCGCCCATTTCTGGTAGGGCTTGGAAACTAGTCCGTCGTCATTCTGCAGGACGGCTCGCAATATCAGGCGGATTTGGTCGTCTGTGTAAGCGTCCCGGTCGCCGTCTTTGCTTTTCTTGGTCTGCTTGACCGTAAGGCCGGAGAAGAAGTTATCATTTGTATGATGGTTCTGTTTCGCCCACTCGAACAGCTCGTGGTAGGTTTGCAGGTACTTGTTGATGGTCGCGACCTGTATAATCTCGACATTGGGAAGATTTAGAACGTCGGCAAGCGGTCTGCCTCGCGTAAGCGGGTTTTTTGAGCGGTTGCGCGGGTAAGAAAGTAGAGTGTCTTTCACCCGCTTGGCTTCCATAGCCGTGATTCTGCGTACGTCCGTATCCCCGCCAAGGATCTCCTCTAGTAGCTTGATGTGGTCCGCTTTCTCGATGATGGTCTTTGCGGCCCATGCATCGCCGCGCTGTCTTTCTTTGCTGTAGGCGGCGGCAACGTCGGCAATGTTCATACCCCCAGTTTTCGTTGATCGCAGAATGTCACCGGTAGGCGACATTGGGCCGCTTGCGAAATCATAACGCCGCAGCGACTTATCGTAGGCAAGGACGGCCTTCGTAAAGCCATGGAAGGACAGCTTCATTTCTCGGTCTAACCAACCGTATTCCGAACTGCCTTCCTGTATGTCTAGGTCGTATTTCTCGATGAAGCGGGCCAATAGATCGTCGTCGGATTTGACGAGGGACAGCGGGGCATCTGTTTTCCTTGCCTGCTTGGCGACAAGCTTGCTGGTCTCGTAAATCTGCCGGTCAAGCTCGCTCAGAGGCCCCGCATCGTTCATCTCTGTCTTAGCTTCGTCCAACCTCGTACCGCATCCCGTGGGCAATTCCATACTCGTTCAATCGTTCGCCTATCTGGCTCAGAGAGCGGGACAAGCGCAATGCCTTTCGTGGGTCGCGGGTCTGTAGCGAAAGCTTGAGCGTGGATGCTTTTTTCTGTGGATGTAGCTGCTTCGGTAGAGGCCAACGCAGGTAGAAAACACCGCATCGTGACTTCACGAGATAGGCCGGATTGAACAAACCAATGTTCCCCTTGGATGTCTCCCCAAGAAAAACCACTATCTAAGTCATTGATTTTAAACGAAATGGTGGGCCCGGAGGGACTCGAACCCCCAACCAAGCGGTTATGAGCCGCCGGCTCTAACCATTGAGCTACAGGCCCCGGCCGGATGGGTCCGGCTTTGTGCTGCAGGGACAATGGCTTCCCCGCGAGCGGCCTTCGCTCTAGCGTAATTTGCCGTTCTCCACAAGCGCTTGCCGCATTCCCTTCACAATCAAAAGACAAGAAGCCAATGCAACACCAACCATGAGGATCGACCATGCGCCTTCGGAAAACTGCGGATTTTGCCGCGATCGCCTTTCTCGGCCTTTCAATGCTGGCGGCGGCGGGCGTTGCCCGGGCCGAGGATAACCAGCAGCGTCGCGAAGCGACCATTGTGGTCTCCGGCGAAGGCGAGGCGAAAGCCGTGCCGGATACGGCGCTGATCAGCCTCAGCGTCGTTCGACAGGCAAAGACCGCCCGCGAGGCGCTCGATGACAACAACAAGGCGATGGGCGACGTGCTGTCGGCACTGAAACAGTCGGGCATCGCCGATCGCGACCTGCAGACCTCCGGTTTCGGCATCATGCCGCAATTCAATTACCCGACCGATACCGGCGGCCGGGCGCTGCCGCCGGAGCTGATCGGCTACCAGGCAACGAACACGCTCACCGTGCGCGTGCGAGACCTGACCAAGCTCGGTGCCGTCATCGACCAGGCGGTGACGCTCGGCGTCAACCAGGGCGGCGATGTCGCCTTCACCAACGACAAGCCGCAGCCGCTGATCACCGAAGCCCGCAAGGCGGCCGTTGCCGATGCGCTCGACAAGGCAAAGGTGCTGACGGAAGCCGCCGGGGTCAAGCTTGGCCGCATCGTCGAGATTTCCGAATCGATGCCGCGTGCACCGCAGCCGCTGTACCGCGCCGCGGCGATGGCGAAAGAAATGTCCGATGCCTCCGTTCCGATGGCAGCCGGCGAAAACAGCTATTCGGTAACGGTCAACGTCACCTTCGCGCTGGAACAGTAAGACAAAAAGAAGCGCCCCCCGCTCGAACCTCTGACGGGTCGGGCGAGGGGCGTCTTGCATCCGTCCACCGGGCGGAAGGCGGACGCAAGAATTGCGGCCGGTTGGCGTTTTGCCGTCATCGGCCGAGGGTTTGCGCGCCTCAGCTCAACGGTCCTGGGGCCGCTTTAGCGACGCAGGAGCGGGCAGCCGCGGACATTGGCGAAAACCATGCGGTCCCAGCCGCCGCGAACGCGGCCTTCGACGACGACGCGGCGCGGAGTCACGTCGACGACCTGGGTGCGGCGCATGCCGTAGTCGCGGGCAATGTCTTCAGCCAGGCGGGGCGAGCAGCCGCGGCGGCGATCCGGGCGGCGGCTGTAGTAGTCTTCCTGTGCGATTTCGGTACCGATCGTCACACGGAAGCCTTCGGCGGCGGATGCGACGCCGAAGGCGCCGGTCAGTGTGCCGGCGGCGATCAGGGCTGCGAGACCGGTCTTGGTGATGATTTTGAACATGATATCCTCCGTGGTTGGAATGGTTGCTGGTTAGGCTGCGATCGTGGCGAAACACGGCGATCGGCGGCTAAAATTCACGATGATGGTTAACGGGCGATGAGCGGGCAGCCGGGCATGTTGGCGAAAACCATGCGTCCCCAGCCATAGAGGCCGCGTCCTTCGACGACGATGCGGCGGCGGCCCATGCCGGTGATCTCCGCCTGGCGCAGGCCCTGGCCGCGGGCCTGGTCGACGGCCTGTTCCGGTGAGCAGTTGCGACGGATGCCGCGCCGGCGTTCCAGGTGAGGCCCGGTGCGTGGCTGGTCGGCGACGACGGCGCCCTCGGCAGTAAAGCCCGGCAGGACCATGCCGATCCAGCGGCTGCTTTCCTGGGCCGCGGCGGCGGTTCCGAGGCAGACGGA
Organism: Rhizobium sp. LjRoot30; assembly: GCF_964253915.1. NCBI lineage: Bacteria > Pseudomonadati > Pseudomonadota > Alphaproteobacteria > Hyphomicrobiales > Rhizobiaceae > Rhizobium > Rhizobium sp. LjRoot30. The sequence continues at coordinate 4,397 of NZ_CAXUSG020000020.1, forward strand.
TCCGATCGCGATCACCAACGCCAAGCCTGTCTTGGCGGATAATACCGGCATGTCAACTCTCCATCCTCGAGACCCCTGATGTGATCGGGATCTTCATTGTGAGTTGGAGAATAGGCCGGCGAAACTGAATGCCCCCGGAACCGGGTGTTCATCCTGCGTTTATCCGGTCCGGATCAGGCGCCGAGGTGGAGGATGATGTTGCGACGATGCGGGCGGTCGCGGTGTTCGAAGAGGTATAGGCCCTGCCATGTGCCGAGTGCGAGCCGGCCACCGCTGACCGGAATGCCGATGGAAACCTGCGTCAGTGCGGATTTGATGTGTGCCGGCATGTCATCCGGTCCTTCGTCCCGATGGGTGACCCAGCCCATGGCAGGATCCGAGGTTGGCGGCACGATGCGGGCGAAAAAGGCCTTCAGGTCATGCTTCACGTCCGGATCCGCATTTTCCTGGATCAGCAGCGAGCACGAGGTGTGCTGGACGAAAAGCGTCAGCAGGCCTTCTTCCTGTCCTGCCCCCGCGACGAAGGCGGCGGCCTTCTCCGTGAATTCGTAGAGTCCCTGGCCCCGGGTGGAAAGGGTGAGCATGGTCTGCGGCATGGCGGTCTCCCGGTCGTCTGACACGCCTCGGCCTCCGTCATCGCGAGACGGTTGTCAAGGCGGGCGTGCCGTTCCGCCGAAGCGATTCCGCTTCGGCTGGAAATGCTCTAGTGGCTGGTCTGGTCCACACTGTGCTCGACGGCGGAGAGAACATCCCTGCGGGCTTCTTCCACGCCGCGGGTATGGTGCAGGGCTTCGATGCAGCTTTGTTTTGCCCGTTCGTAATAGAGGCCGTGAATGCTGGACCATTCGTGAACCAGGTAGCACAGCGCGTCGCAAGGGCCGCGCAGGATGCGGTGTCCCTGTCCTTCAATATGCAGATCGACGGGAATGAGCCAGACGATCTGGCTGGCTTCGGGACGTTCTTGCTGTTGCATCACTTCCTCCTCGGGATTTCTACCCGACATCGAACACCGCGCGCGGAAAAATGTTCCGCGCGGAAGGCCCGGATGTCATGAATTGCAGCGTCTGCTCATGGAACAATATCGCGCGGTTTTTCGTTTGCAGTCCGGAATTTCCAAGCAAGGCCTCGGGGCCGCAAACGGGTTGTGGCCCAGGCGATACTGGAGGATATCATGTTCAAGCTTCTTTCGACATGCGGTCTGGCCGCTGTCATCAGCATTGGCGCCTTCGTCGTTCCGGCAAGTCAGAGTTTCGCGCAGGATATCGAACTGGAGATCGGGCCGGACGGCATCCAGCCGCGCATTCGCGACCGGGATCGCGAAGACGATCTCGATCGTGATCGCCGCCGCGGCTGCAATCCCGAATATGCGCGCTCGCTGGCGCGCGACGCCGGCCTTCGCCGGGCCGAGATCGTGCGCGTCACGGAGCGTCGAATCGTCATCGAAGGGATGACGCGTGCCGGGCCGGAACGGATGACCTTTGCCAACCGGCGCGGCTGCCCGGAAATCTGATCCGGCTGATCGCATCAAAGGAACCCCGCCTGGCGTTTGTGAGGCGGGGTTTTCTTTTGGCGGAATTTTACTTCACCCATTTTCCCAGCGCGATCGATAGGTTAACGTGCGTTTGCGGGCACCGTCCTGTTTTCCAGCAACGAAACGCATCATGGCCAACCAAGCACCGTCTGGAGCGTGACTGCGACTTCACGGATGAGAGGTTGTGCGATGAACGATATCGCCGAAAATGGTGTCAAGTTCGGGCGAATTGCAGTGATGCTGCCCGTCAAGGATATGATCAGGGCACATGATTTTTATTGCAATGTGCTTGGCTTCAGAAAGACGTTCGAGAACGGCAATCCCGTCGGCTTCATGATCCTGAAGCGGGATGCTGGCGAACTGCATCTGACGCTCCAGCCACAGCACAAGCAGGCGCATTTTAACGTTGCGCACATGATGGTCGATGATGTCGATGCCTTGCATGCCTTGTGCCAGCAACATGGCCTGAGGATCATCAAAAGCCTGCAGGACAAGGATTATGGCTTGCGGGCCTTCGTTTTCGAAGATCCTGACGGCAACCGCATCGATGTGGGCCAGCCGATCTAGCTCTTGATATGGAAGCGTCGCAAAGTCGGCCTCGCGAACGGCTTTGCGACGGATTTTGTTTGTCTTTAGCGCACCAACTTAGTGCTGCATCTTGCCGTCTTTTTCCTGTTCCATCTGGAACGCCACCGCGCCGTTGGCGGACAGGCGAACACGATTGCCTGCCACGTCGGCAACCAGATCCAGCGGGATGAAGTGATGGTGGCCTTTGTGGGAGCCTTCGCCGCTATCCCTTTTCGTCAGCTTGATGCGGTTGCCTTCGACGCGGTCGACGGTGCCGACATGAACGCCGTCGGCGCCGATGATTTCCGCATGTTCCTTGATCTGCGATGCATTGATCATGAGATCCTCCTTGGATTTGCCCATAAGAAACGCACGAGTCCGGAAATCGATCCGCTTTTTTCAATGCGGGTTGCAAGAAGAGGTCGTTCACTTCTGGAAGCAGTGTTCACCGAAACTGGTCTATCGAAAGTGAACAATCGGCGCGATGATCGCCTCATCACATTGTTTGCGAGGGTGCTGACATGGCGCACGAACCGATCCTTACACTGCAAGCTTTGATCATCTGGGCGCTCATTCTCGGCAGCGTTGCCGCCTACCAGATGCTGGATGACACGCGGAACCGGCCTTTGACGGCGACGGTGGAGAGCTGGCAGCATCGTTCCTGAGGGTACTGCTAGATTCCGCTTTACATTTTCACCTGTTCACGATGATTTTCGCCGACCGCTCTGGGGGCGGGTGGAGAAAAGGAGAGTTGAGCAGCATGACGATCGACCAGGACTTGAAGGATATTGCCGAGCAGGAGGAGATCCTCCACTTCGACCATTTCGACCTGCGGTCCGGCTGGCGCCTCGGCAAGCATCTGCGCGACATGGCGGTGGAACGCGGCCTCGGTGTCGCCATCGATGTCACCTTGCATTCGATGCCGGTGTTTTATGCGGCGCTGCCGGGCTCGACGCCGGACAATGCCAACTGGATCCGGCGCAAGCGCAACCTGGTGCTGCGCTATTTCAAGAGCAGCTACGCCTGTGGCTTGCAGCTGAAGAAGCAGGGCAAGACGGTGGAGGATAACGGCCTGTCGGAGGCGGATTTTGCGCCGCATGGCGGTTCGTTCCCCATCAACGTCCGTGGCACCGGCTGCATCGGCGCCGTTACCGTTTCGGGGCTGCCGCAGCGCGAGGACCACAATATGGTGGTCGAGGCTCTGTCGGCCTTGCTCGGCAAGGATCATGACGGGTTGAAGCTGCGGGCGGAGTGAGCCGCAGCTGTTTTGCCGATGGCGGGAGGGAGATCCGTCCCGCCATATAACGACGTATTCCGGCGGCCGAATTACAGCTTGCCGCCGGTTTCCTGGATCATCTTCGTCAGGCTGCCTTCCGCGGGATAGAGCGGGATAAGGCAGGCCTGCAGCGCGTGGTAGATGTCGCCCTTGCCGGGGAAAATGCTGTTTGCCGGCCTCAGGTCTTCCGTCAGTTCCTCATGCCAGCCGCCGTTTTCATGGTCGAGGAAGGCCGTGGCGACGCTGTTCCAGATCTTGCGGTAGCTGGTTTCGTGGAACGCGCTCGGGGCATGCTCGTTGAGGAAGTGCGCCGCACCGGCGCCCTCGCAGACCGGCCACCACAGTTTTTCCCGTTTGGCGGGGGTGTCCTCCCAATCGAGCGTGTAGAAGAAGCCGCCCTTTTTGTCGTCCCAGCCGAGCACCATGGATTGCGAAAACAGCCCCTTGGCCGCCTCCGGCATCCAGTCGTGGCGCTTGCCGCCGAGCGACCAGAGCTGCAGCACGAGGCGCGCCCATTCCAGCCAGTGGCCGGGCGTGGTGCCCGAGGGGCGGAACATCTCGTTGCCGCGATAATTCTTGTCGAGCGTCCAGTCGCGATCGAAATGTTCAGCGACACGCCAGCCGACCGAGCCGGCCGAGCGACGAATGACGAGGTCGGCGATGCTTTCCGCCTTGTCGAGATAGGCGCGTTCGCCGGTCACCTCGAAAGCGGCCATCAGCGCTTCGGTCAGGTGCATGTTGGAATTCTGGCCGCGATAACTGCCACCGTCGATCGGTGACCAGTCGGCGTTGAACTCTTCGGCGATGGCGCCGTGATGCGGTTCCCAGAATTTTTCATTGAGGATTTCGGTGACGTCGGCCAGCATCCGGTCGGCAAGCGGGTGGCCGACGGTCTTGGCGGATGAGGCAGCCAGCAGCACGAAGGCATGGCCGTAACCCTGCTTGCTCGAATCGGCCGGTCCGTCGTTGCCGAGGGTCCAGAAGTAGCCGCCGTTCTTGCCGTCGCGATGACGGTCCCAGAGATAGGACATGCCGTGGTCGACGATGTCGTCGGCACCCGGCCGGCCGAGAAGGCTGCCGATGGCAAAGCAGTGGATCATGCGTGCCGTCGAATGGATGCCGCGCACCTGGCCTTCCGGGTTCAACGGCTTGCCGGCCTTGTCGAGATCGTTGAAGCCGCCCTTGGCATTGACGGCCTGGTGCTGGAAGAAATCGAAAAGTCCATCGGCCTGCTGCCAGAGCCAGCGGCGATGATAGGGACGCTCGGTCCATTTTGCCGTTGCGTTCGCCGCCTGCGCCTTGTCCGTCATCGAAGCCCTCCCGTGCCGTCCCGATGCTAATCGTTTGAATGCCTATAGCTGGCCGCTCCGGCAATGTCATCTGCCCTCGCAACGAAGCCAAGAATGAAATTCTGTTGTAGATATATAGATATGTTGACATAAAGATATCTTTATGTGATTTTCCGACCTCATTCGAGAAGCGAGGTATGCCATGTTTGACCATCTGTTCGAGCCGACGAAGAAGCGTGACGGCGCAGACATCATGCAGGCACTGCGCCAGGCAGCCCGCGAGCGGATTCTCATCCTCGATGGCGCTATGGGCACGCAGATCCAGGGTCTGGGTTTCCAGGAGGAGCATTTTCGCGGCGAGCGATTCATCGGTTGCGCCTGCCACCAGCAGGGCAACAACGACCTGCTGATCCTGACCCAGCCGGATGCCATCGAGGAAATCCATTATCGTTACGCCAAGGCCGGCGCCGACATCCTCGAGACCAATACCTTTTCCTCGACCAGTATCGCCCAGGCGGATTACGAGATGGAGAAGGCGGTCTACGACCTCAATCGCGACGGCGCGATGCTCGTCCGGCGGGCGGCGATGCGGGCGGAGCGTGAGGACGGCAAGCGCCGTTTCGTCGCCGGCGCCATCGGCCCGACCAACCGCATCGCCTCGATCTCCCCTGATGTCAACAATCCCGGCTACCGCGCCGTCACCTTCGATGATCTGCGGCTTGCTTATGGCGAACAGCTCGACGGGCTGATCGACGGCGGCGCCGATATCATTCTCATCGAAACGATCTTCGACACGCTGAACGCCAAGGCGGCGATCTTCGCCTGCGAAGAACGTTTTGCGGCAAAGGGCATCCGCCTGCCGGTGATGATCTCAGGCACGATCACCGACCTTTCCGGCCGCACGCTCTCCGGCCAGACGCCCTCGGCCTTCTGGAATTCGGTTCGGCATGCCAACCCGTTCACCATCGGCCTCAACTGCGCGCTGGGCGCCGATGCCATGCGGCCGCACCTGCAGGAACTGTCGGGCGTCGCCGACACTTTCGTCTGCGCCTATCCGAATGCCGGCCTGCCGAACGAGTTCGGCAAGTATGACGAAAGCCCCGACGATATGGCACGGCAGATCGAGGGGTTTGCTGCCGATGGGCTCGTCAACGTCGTCGGCGGCTGCTGCGGCTCGACGCCCGAACATATCCGCGCCATTGCCGAGGCGGTGGCCGGCCGCAAACCCCGGCAGGTTCCGGAACACCGGCCGTTCATGTCGCTCTCCGGCCTCGAACCCTTCGAGCTCACCAAGGATATTCCTTTCGTCAATGTTGGCGAGCGCACCAACGTCACCGGCTCGGCGAAATTCCGCAAGCTGATCACCAATGCCGACTATACCGCGGCCCTCGACGTCGCCCGCGACCAGGTGGAAAGCGGCGCACAGGTCATCGACATCAACATGGACGAGGGGCTGATCGATTCCGAAAAGGCGATGGTCGAGTTCCTCAACCTGATTGCCGCCGAGCCGGATATCGCCCGCGTGCCTGTGATGATCGATAGCTCGAAGTTTTCGATCATCGAGGCCGGGCTGAAATGCGTGCAGGGCAAGCCGATCGTCAACTCGATCTCGCTGAAGGAAGGCGAAGAGGCGTTTCTGAAGCAGGCGCGGCTGGTGCGTAATTATGGTGCCGCCGTCGTCGTCATGGCCTTCGACGAGACGGGGCAGGCGGATACCTATGCCCGCAAGGTGGAGATTTGCAGCCGCGCCTACAAGCTTCTGACGGAAGAGGCGGGGCTGGCGCCGGAAGACATCATTTTCGATCCCAACATCTTTGCCGTAGCGACCGGCATCGAGGAGCACAACAATTACGGCGTCGACTTCATCGAGGCGACCCGCACGATCCGCGAGACGATGCCGCTCGTCCATATTTCCGGCGGCGTGTCCAACCTGTCCTTCTCCTTCCGCGGCAACGAGCCGGTGCGCGAGGCGATGCATGCCGTGTTCCTCTACCACTGCATCCAGGTCGGCATGGACATGGGCATCGTCAATGCCGGGCAGCTGGCCGTCTACGACACCATCGACCCGGAGCTGCGCGAGGCCTGCGAAGACGTGGTGCTGAACCGCCGCGCCGATGCCACGGAACGTCTGCTCGAAGTCGCCGAACGTTTTCGTGGCGCGGGTACGCGCGAAGCCAAGGCGCAGGATCTTGCCTGGCGCGAATGGCCGGTGGCGAAACGCCTCGAACATGCGCTGGTCAACGGCATCACCGAATATATCGAGGCCGATACCGACGAGGCGCGCCTTGCCGCCGAACGGCCGCTGCATGTCATCGAGGGACCACTGATGGCCGGCATGAACGTCGTCGGCGACCTGTTCGGCGCCGGCAAGATGTTCCTGCCGCAGGTGGTGAAGTCCGCCCGCGTGATGAAGCAGGCCGTTGCCGTGCTCTTGCCGTTCATGGAAGAGGAGAAGCGCCAGAATGGCGGCAGCGAACGCCAGTCGGCCGGCAAGGTGCTGATGGCGACGGTGAAGGGTGATGTCCACGATATCGGCAAGAACATCGTCGGCGTCGTGCTCGCCTGCAACAATTACGAGATCATCGACCTCGGCGTCATGGTGCCGGCAACGAAGATCCTCGAGACGGCGGTGGCCGAGAAGGTCGATATCATCGGCCTGTCGGGACTGATCACCCCGTCGCTCGACGAGATGGTGCATGTCGCCGCCGAGATGGAGCGGCAAGGCTTCTACATTCCGCTGCTGATTGGTGGAGCGACCACCAGCCGGGTGCATACCGCCGTGAAGATCCATCCGGGTTACAAGGAAGGGCAGGCGGTCTATGTGACAGACGCCTCACGTGCCGTTGGTGTTGTCTCGGCGCTGCTTTCGCCCGACAGCCGCGACGGCTACATCGAGACCATCCGGGCGGAATATGCCAAGGTGGCGGCGGCGCATGCGCGCAACGAAGCGGAGAAGGTGCGCCTGCCGCTCTCCCGGGCGCGTGAAAACGCCGAAAAGGTCGATTGGGCTGCCTACAAGCCGACGCCGCCGCAGTTCCTCGGCACCCGCATCTTCGAAAGCTACGACCTGGCCGAACTGGCGCGCTACATCGACTGGACGCCGTTCTTCCAGACATGGGAGCTGAAGGGTCGCTTCCCGGCGATCCTCGACGACGAAAAGCAGGGCGAGGCGGCCCGCCAGCTTTATGCCGATGCGCAGGCCATGCTGGCGAAGATCATCGAGGAAAACTGGTTCCGCCCGCGCGCCGTCGTCGGCTTCTGGCCGGCCGGTGCTGTCGGTGACGATATCCGTCTGTTTGCGGATGAAAGCCGCTCAGTGGAGCTTGCCACCTTCTACACGCTGCGCCAGCAGCTTTCCAAACGCGATGGCCGGCCGAATGTCGCCCTGTCGGATTTCGTCGCGCCGGTCGAAAGCGGCGTGCGGGATTATGTCGGCGGTTTCGTCGTCACGGCCGGCATTGAGGAAGTTGCGATCGCCGAACGTTTCGAGCGGGCGAACGACGACTATTCGTCGATTCTCGTCAAGGCGCTTGCCGACCGCTTCGCCGAGGCTTTCGCCGAGCGGATGCACGAACGCGTGCGTCGCGAATTCTGGGGTTATGCACCGGACGAGAATTTTACCGCCGAAGAACTGGTGACAGAATCCTATGCCGGCATCCGCCCGGCGCCCGGTTATCCGGCCCAGCCGGACCACACCGAAAAGGAAACGTTGTTCCGGCTGCTCGACGCCCAGGCGGCGACGGGTGTCACGCTGACGGAAAGTTATGCCATGTGGCCCGGCTCGTCCGTTTCCGGCCTCTATATCGGCCATCCCGCCAGCTACTATTTCGGCGTGGCCAAGGTGGAGCGTGATCAGGTGGAGGATTATGCCGCCCGCAAGGGCATGCCGCTCCCCGAAGTGGAGCGCTGGCTGGGGCCGGTCCTGAACTACGTGCCCGTTTCCACCGTGGTCGATGATGCTGCCTGATCACTGCCGCTGCCGGATTTTCCGGCGGCGGCCAGTGCCCGGCCGGTCAGGCGGGTGCAGGTTTTTTAATGTTTTATCCCTAGGCTGCCTTTCAAGTATTGCCGTATCTCGTTGACCGCGTTGACAGCAGGGAAAAGATGGAAACGGATAATTTCGCTTATCTGCTGCCCTTTATCATGCTGGCATTCGGCTGCAGCTTCATGATCATTGGCCGCTGGCGTGCCCAGCCGGCGCTGTCGTGGGGATGGGCGTTCCTGCTGGTTTCGCTTGCATTCGCTACGCCGATTATCTTCTCTCGCCTGCCGTTTCCCTATCAGGCCGCGATCAGCAACGTGCTGTTCCTGGCGGGCTTCTATTTCTACGGAGAAGCCTTGCTGCGGCGGTTCGAGGCGAAGCGGTATGGTGCATTGCGGGCGGGCTTTGCCGTAGCGGTTTTCGCCGCCATCTCCTATGCGATCTTCGTCGAGCACAGCCTGCGGGCCGAGTTGCTGCTTTCCGACATTGCCTGCATCCTGCTCTTGGCTTTCCCGCTTGTCGTTTCGGCGCCCAAGGCCCGCCTGATGATCGACAAGGCTCTGCTCGTCGTCATAGGGCTCATCGTTCTGGAAACGCTGACGCGTCTTGCGATTTTCCTGATCACCGATGCGACCGATAGCTTCGAGGATTTCCTTGCCTCCGATTATGCCTTCCTGATGCAGGTTACGGCAAGCGTGCTGGGCCTCGTCCTGGGGCTGACGGCGCTTGCCGGCGTCGCGCTTGACGTCATTCTTTATTATCGCGATGCCGCAGAGAAGGACCCGCTGACAAGCCTCCTCAATCGCCGCGGCTTCGAGCGGGTCATCGCAAATCTCGATGCCGACTGGCGTCAATCGGGCGCCGCCATCATCTGCGATATCGACCACTTCAAACGCATCAACGACACCTATGGCCATGCGACCGGCGACCGGGTGATTGCCGGCCTTGCCGAGCTTCTGAGCCGACATCTGCCGGCGGGCGTCTCGATTGCCCGTTTCGGCGGTGAGGAATTCGTTGTGCTTCTGCCCGAGCATAGCCTCGCAGAAGCCGGCGCACTGGCCAATCTGCTGCGCCTCAACCTCGCGGCGCGGGACTGGAGCGACCTCGGTTTCCATCGCCAGATCACCGCAAGTTTTGGTGTCGCTGCGGTGGCGCGCGGCGATCACTCGCCGCACGATGCCATCGCCCGGGCCGACAAGCAGCTTTATGCCGCCAAGGTCAACGGCCGCAACACCGTCATGGTGGAAGGCGCTTCGCCGGCGGAGGCGCCGGCGCTGCACATCGTGCCGCAGGCTCGAAAGAGCGGTGAGGGTGCTGCGAAATAACATCGATCCGTCTTTGCTGAGACATTGATTCAACGGCTTGCGACAGTGAATCAACACGTTTGCAAGCTGATTCAGCCCGCCGCGCCAGCCTCTTGTTTCTCCAGAGAAAAACGGGCATCGTTTTGCAAACGGGGAGAAACACATGCTGGACAAGACGGTGCGGCCGATGCCGACGGAGGAGGGCATTCTGGCTTTCCTCAAGCGTTGCGACGCTTTTTATCCGCCGGATGCGGTCAACGGCACGATCGAGCAGCAACGGGGCTGGTACGATGCGCTCTGCGCCGATTTTTCCCCGCCCTTGCCGGAAGGCCTGTCGAAGCGCGACGAAAGCCTCGGCGGTGTGACGGTCCGCCATTATACGCCGGCGCAGGTGCGCACCGAGACGCGGCTGCTTTACCTGCATGGCGGCGGTTTTGTCGTCGGATCGCTCGAAAGCCATGATGCGATCTGCGCCGAGCTTTGCCACGGTGTCGGCGCACGGCTGACCGCCGTCGACTACCGGCTGGCACCGGAGCACGTGTGGCCTGCCCAGACCGACGACTGTTACGCGGTCCTGAAACACCTGCTCGGCGAAGGGCTGCAGGTCGTGCTGGTCGGTGACAGCGCCGGCGGCAATCTTGCGGCAGGGCTGGTATTACGGGCGCGGGCGGACGGGCTTTCCGGCATCGTCGGCCAGGCACTGATCTATCCGGCGCTCGGCGGCGATCTCGTTTCCGGCTCCTACGAAGAGATGGCGGAGGCGCCCGGCCTGACGACGGCGGATGTGAAATATTACCGCGACATCCTCAAGGCACCGGCCGATGCCGAGGTTGCCCACCCCCTGCGCACGGCCTCAGTCGCCGGCCTTCCGCCAACCTACATCACCGTCGCGCATTTCGATCCGCTGCGCGACGACGGGGCGGATTATGCCGCACGGCTGGCAAAGGCGGGTGTGGAAGTGTGGTACCGCGACGAACCACAGATGGTGCATGCCTGGTTGCGGGCGCGGCACATGAGCGACGGTGCCAAGGCCGGTTTTCGTGCGCTGGTGGTTGCCGTCAGCCGCTTTGCCGGCACGCTCTGACGGTTTGGTTTTCCGTAACCGTCAGCCCTTGGCCTTCAACACGAGGACAGGCTCGCTGCGGAACGCGCCGGGAAACAGCATCCGCAGGTTCTCGATCTTCGGCATGTCGTTGAAGAGGATGTAGGGGTAGGTCGGGTTGAGCGTCAGAAAATCCTGGTGATAGGTTTCGGCGGGGAAGAAGCCGCTGATATCGGTGACCTCGGTGACGATAGGCCCGGCGAAGACGTGGATGTTTTCAAGCTGGGCGATATAGGCCTTGGCGATCTTTTCCTGCTCGTCGTTCATCACGAACAAGGCCGAGCGATATTGCGTGCCGTGATCCGGCCCCTGGTAATTGAGCTGGGTCGGATTGTGGGCGACGGAAAAGAAGATCTGCAGCAACTGGCCGTAGCTCACCTTCGCCGGGTCGTAACTGACCTCGACGGCTTCCGCATGGCCCGTCGTGCCGGTGCTGACCATGCTGTAATCCGCATCCTCCTGCCGGCCACCGGAGTAGCCCGAGACTGCCGCGGTGACGCCGTTGACGTGCTGGAAAACACCCTGTACGCCCCAGAAACATCCACCGGCAAACACGGCCTTTTCCTGTCCGGCCGTTCGGGCCTCGTCGAGGACAGGCGGCGGGATGACGATGGCCTCTTCCGCGCCGATTGCCGGCACGCAGGACAACAGCACCGCGAGGGACGCTGCGGACAGGGCGAGGGATACGGGTCTGATCATGGCGGCCTCCTCATTTGCGCCGAAACTCCCGCATCGTTCGTCATCGGTCAAATCGCAACGCCGTGATACACGTGCATGTGAGGACCGTTTGCCGGCGCGCCGCGCTTCATCTGTTCGAAAGGGAAAATATGGCTGCCGTGACCGATCTTGCGACATTGCTGGCGACGATGGACCCGGTGCTGCAGGAGGGGGAGTTTGCCTTCTGCACGCTGTCGGAAGAGGCGTTTGCGGCCTGCCAGCCGCTGCGGCCGCTCGGGCTGTTTCGCGAGGTCGAGGGTGTGACGGTGATCCTGCCGGTCGAGGTTGCGCGGGAACGGGGACTTGCGATCGGCACACCGATGCGCTGGATCACCCTCAACGTCCATTCGGCGCTGGAGGCGGTCGGCCTGACCGCCGCCTTTTCCGCGGCACTGACACAAGAAGGCATCAGCGCCAATGTGGTCGCGGGGTATTATCACGACCACATCTTCATCCCGGCGGCGGATGCCGAGCGGGCGGTTATGGCGCTGAAAGCGCTGTCGGCGGCTACATGAAGTCGCGCCGAATGCGTTTCTCGAAGGTCTTTTCGAAGATCTGGGTCTCCTCTTCATAGGCCTTCACGTCGCCGCTGATCAGCCATTCGGTGGCGGTGCAGGCGATGCGGGCAGTCGAGATGGTGCGCACGAACCAGTTCGGTCGCCGCATGTCGCAGGTCCAGGTCGAAAGCCCGGTCATCGACAAGGGATCATCCGGGCTGATCGACCACAGTTCTTCGCGCAACTGCCGCGTGGCGAGACCATTGCCGGGGTGCTCGAAAAGGCCGGTGTCTTCATGGATGCGATATTCGGTACGGTTTTCCGTGAGATTGCGGGTGACGCTGCGCTGCGTCGCTCCCGGGGCATGCTCGATATATTTCGGCAGCGGATCGGGATTGTCCGGTTCCTTCACGGTTATCTTTTCGTGGCCGCCGAGTTTCGGAAGGGCGAAACCGAGCGAGGCCATGTCGATAGTGACGCCCGGGTCGCTGGGCGGCGGCAGGATCATCGGCCAGTAGGACGTCGAGATCGACAGGCGGATGCGATGGCCCTTGCGGAAGCGGTAGCCGCAGGCATCGAGCTCGATGCGGATCAAGACCTTCTCGCCCTTGGGCACGGCCTTCGGCTCGGCATAGCTGTCGCGATGGGCGAGGTTGAGGACGCCGAAGGAAACGCGTGTCGCCGTGCCATCGGGATGGACGTCGACGAGGCGGGCGCAAAGATTGGCCCAGTCGGCATCGCAGGAAACGCTCATCGCCAGCACCGGCCGGCCGAGAACATCGAGATCGGCCTCCAGCACCTCGCCTTCGACGACGAGCGAGCCGGCATCGTCGCCACGCTGGTCGATGGCCATTTCGACATCGGGTTTCAGGGTGAAGTATTCGCCTGATGCCGTGCCGGTATCGAGTGGTGAGCGGATGTAGCGGTCATGATCGTGGGCGCCGGGGATGGGGTTGCCGGGGATCAGCATGCCGAACTGGTCGGCGTAAAAATTCATCATGTCAGGCGCCTGCCAGCGATCCTTACCGATCCAGAAGCCCGGATCGAAATCGCGGCGCGGGGCAGGGCGGATGCTGTCGAGAATATAGGCGCGCATTTGCGGCAGGGTGTCGATGCCGTTTTCCTCGCCGCGCAGCCAGCGGTTCCACCAGGCGATGGCTTCACCGGTGAAATCGGCGCGTGGTTTCGGCCAGGCAAAATGCGGATATTTGTGTACCCAGGGGCCGATCAGCGCCTTGGCCTTGTCGCCAAGACCCTCGATGGCGCGGATCGGCGTGTTGCGATAACCGTCGGCCCAGCCGGCGATGACCATGGCCGGCACGGTGACGTCGTCGAAATTCTCACCGATCGAGCCGTGTTTCCAGAATTCGTCGCGACGTTGGTGGGTGAGCCATTCCTCCAGGAAAAAGGGTTCGTTTTCCAGCCGCTCCAGCCACATCTCCTTCCAGCGGTTGCCGCTCAGTTCCGGATCCGGCGAGCGCGACTGGTAGGCGAGCATGGTCGCTGCCCAGGAAAGCTGCGCGGAAAGATGCGTGCCGTTCTTGTAGTGGATGTCGTCGTTATAGCGGTCGACGGTGGAGGCGATGGAGATCACCGCCTTCAGCGCCGGCGGGCGGAGCGCTGCGACCTGCAGGCAGTTGAAGCCGCCCCAGGAAATGCCCATCATGCCGACCGAGCCGTTCGACCAGGGCTGGGCGGCGATCCAGGCGATCAGCTCGCAGGCATTCGCCAGTTCCAGCGGCGTGTATTCGCCGTCGATGACGCCGTCCGATTCACCCGAGCCGCGGATATCGACACGCACACCGGCGATGCCGGCGGCGGCGAAGACCGGATAGGTGGATTCGTCGCGCAGGCAGGTTCCGTCGCGCTTGCGGTAGGGCAGGAATTCGAAAACGGCGGGCACCGGGTCTTGACCGGCGCCGTCAGGCATCCAGATACGGGCGGAGAGCCGCGTGCCGTCCTTCAGCGTGATCCATTCGTTCTCAAGCACGGTGAAGCTGCATTCGGTCATGGTCGTGTCCATTTCGGGCAATAGAGGTATGGTGGCTCGAATGAGCGCCGGGTTTTGAAAGCGGAGGGAATATGATGCGGAAATTGGCGGTTTTGGCGGCGGCGATGTCGATGGCAATGTTGACGCCCGTCTGGGCGGAGGATGCCCCGGCTCCCATCCCCGCCTGCGCCATGAGCGGGGCGACGAGCGTGATGTTCAACGGCAAACCCGCCTTGCGGCTGAGCGACGTCATCAATTGCCCGCCGGAGAGTTACCAGATCGTCCAGAGCGTTATGATCGAAGGCCAGCCAATGGTGCAATTCAAGCCGAGCACCGGCGAGAAGGGCAATTGCACCGTCAAGCCGAGCAACGACATCACCGTCGAAGACAAGGCGTCGCAGGGGCTTGGCGACGTGACCTGCACGACGAATTGAGCTGCACGGCCTCTCCATTTTCTGCCTGTGCGCCATCCGTTGCCTCAGTCGGAAGGCAGTTGATCGTGGGGGTCGATGAACGCCACGTCCATCAGCATGAAATGACGCGCGTTTCTGCTGACGACGGTCAATTCGTGCTGTTGCGCCGTCGCGGCGATGGCGGCGTCTTCGAAGCCGGGATTGCCGCCGCGCCCGACAGCCTGGTCGAGCAATCGGCCGGCAGTCTTGGCGATCGGTACGTCGACCGGGATGATGCGCTCACCATAGAGATAGATGATCAGATCGAGCCAGCGGGCCAACCCCTCCGCCTTGCGGACTGCTCCTGTTCTTTCGGCCTTGGCAATGCCGTTTTCGATTTCGGCGACCGTGATCGACGACAGGAATATGGCCGCGGAAGCGCGGTCGAGCCATTGCTTGACCCGCATCTGCTGTGGGTCGTTCGCCCGCGCCGGGGCCGTCACCGACAGTACGTTGGTATCCAGAAGATACATCAGAAATGGTTGTCGCTGGTGGCACGCGCCGGCTGACGCTCTGGAAGGTCGTCCTCTTCCAGCGGCGCATTGGCGAGCAGCCATCCAAAAGACGGCACTTTTTTCAGTTTTTCGTATTCTTCATACGAGATGACCACGGCCGTGCGCTGTCCGTGTCGCGTGATGATCGCCGCCTTGCCTTTGACGGCATCATCGACCACGGCGGAAAGAGTGGCCTTCGCGTCCTTTAGCTGAATTTCTCTCATGCTAAATCCTTCGATGACTACTATGGTCATATATACGACTTTGGTATTCGAACGTCAATTTCCGGCGCTCTCCATGCGCCGCGTTGCCAGCACCCGCTCCAACCAGCCGATTTCCATCTCCGGCACCGATTTCAGAAGCAGGTCGGTGTAGTCGTCGAAGGGCGGCGAGAGCACGGTGCGTTTCGGCCCGAAGCGCACCAGCTTGCCGCGATGCATGACGGCGACGGAATCGGCAATCGCCCGGACGATGGCGATGTCGTGGGTGATGAAGACGTAGGAGAGCTGGCTCTCGGCTTGCAGTCGCATCAAAAGTTTCAGGATGCCTTCCGCCACCAGCGGGTCGAGCGCCGAGGTCGGTTCGTCGCAGAGGATGAGTTCCGGCTTGGCGGCCAGCGCCCGGGCGATGGCGACGCGCTGCTTCTGGCCGCCCGACAGTTCGGCCGGATAGCGATCGACGAAGCCGGAGGCCATCTCGATCTGCTCCAGCAACTCCTTGACGCGGGCCGTCTTTGCCGCGCCACGCAGACCGTAATAGAAGGTCAACGGCCGGCCGATGATGTCGCGCACCGTCTGGCGCGGGTTCATCGCCGTATCAGCCATCTGGTAGATCAGCTGGATGCGACGCAGGTCGTCGCGCGAGCGGCCGGAGAGGGCCGAAGACATCGGCTTGCCATCGAAGGTGACGGTGCCGGCAAGCGGCGGCAGAAGGCCGGTGATGACGCGGGCGAGCGTCGACTTGCCGGAGCCGGATTCGCCGACGACGGCCAGCGTCTGGCCCTTCGGCAGATGCAGCGAGACGTCGTGCAGCACCTTGAAACCGTTGGGATAACCGGCCGTGACGTTATCGACCTTCAAGAGCGTACCGGATTGGTCCTGCGCTTCCTCCTTGCCGGTCTGGCGGACATTGACGAGGGCGCGGGTATAATCCTGGCGCGGTTCCTCGATGATCTGTTTCGCCGTGCCGTATTCCACCGTCTTGCCATGGCGCAGCACCATGATGTCGTCGGAGATCTGCGCGACGACGGCGAGGTCGTGGGTGATGTAGAGAGCGGCGGTATCGGTTTCTTCGATGGCGTGCTTGATGGCCGCCAGCACGTCGATCTGGGTGGTGACGTCGAGCGCCGTGGTCGGCTCGTCGAAGACGATCAGCGCCGGGTTGGAGCAAAGCGCCATCGCCGTCATGGCACGTTGCAACTGGCCGCCGGAGACCTGATGCGGAAACCGGTCACCGAACCCTTCCGGATTGGGCAGGCCGAGGACGCGGAACAGATAGAGCGCTCGTTCGCGCGCCTTCTCCTTGGTCATCAGGCCGTGTTTGACGGTGGCCTCGATCACCTGGTCTCCCAGCTTGTGGGCCGGGTTGAAGGCAGCCGCGGCCGATTGCGCCACGTAGCAGACACGGGCGCCACGCACCGTGCGGATGCCGCCCTTGCCCATCGCCAGGATATTCTGGCCGTCGAGCAGCACTTCGCCGCCGGTGATTTCGGCGCCGCCGCGGCCATAAGCGAGGGCGGACAGGCCGATGGTCGACTTGCCGGCGCCAGATTCGCCGATGAGGCCGAGCACCTTGCCCTTCTGCAGGTCGAGCGAGACGCCATCGACGATGGTCACCCGTTTCGGCGGTTCGCCGGGCGGATAGCTGGTCGCCTCGATTTTCAGGTTGCGGATCGACAGAAGCTCAGGCATCGCCGCGCCCTCCCTTGAGGCTGGAAGTCCGTTTCAAAAGCCAGTCGACGACGAGATTGACGCAGACGGCGAGCGCCGCGATCGCCCCGCCGGGCACGAGCGCCGCCGGGATGCCGAAGATGATGCCGTCCTTGTTGTCCTTGACCATGCCGCCCCAGTCGGCGGCCGGCGGCTGGATGCCGAGGCCGAGGAAGGAGAGAGTGGAGAGAAACAGGATCGAGAAGGCGAAGCGCAGGCCGAATTCGGCCAAGAGGGGCGACAGCGTATTCGGCAGGATTTCGCGGAAGATGATCCAGAGCCGCCCTTCGCCACGCAGCTTGGCGGCCTCGACGAATTCCATGACGGCGACATCGAGCGCCACGGCGCGGCCGAGGCGATAGACGCGGGTACTATCGAGCACCGCCATGACGAGGATCAGGATCAGCAGGCTCTGCGGCAGCACCGCCAGCACCACCAATGCGAAGATCAGCGTCGGGATCGACATCATCAGATCGTTGAAACGCGAGAAGACGGTGTCGATGATGCCGCGGGAAACGGCAGCGGTGAAGGAGAGGAGGATGCCGAGAGAAAACGAAATGATCGTCGCGGCGAGCGCCACGAAGAGTGTCGTGCGCGCCCCGTAGATGACGCGGGAGAGCAGGTCGCGGCCGAGATTGTCGGTGCCGAGGAGGTAGATGTCCCCCATCGGCTCCCAGACGCCGGCGACGATCTCGCCTTCGCCGTAAGGCGCAATCCAGGGCGCGAAAATCGCGAAGATGAAGGCCAGCGCGATGCCGGCAATGCCGATCCAGGCAGTGATGGGAATATCGCGCAATCTCATCTCGGGTGCCTCAGTCTGGGATTGGCGACGATGGCGATGATATCGGCCAGCATGTTGAGCAGGATGTAGAAGGCGGCGAAGATCAGGCCGCAAGCCTGCACCACCGGCATGTCACGCACCGTCACTGCGTCCACCATGTATTGCCCCATGCCGGGATAGACGAAGACAACTTCGACCACCACGACACCGACGACGAGATAGGCGAGGTTGAGCGCCACGACGTTGACGATCGGCGCGATGGCATTCGGGGCGGCGTGCTTGACGATGGCACGGAAGGCACCGAGGCCCTTGAGTTCCGCCGTCTCCATATAGGCCGACGACATCACCGACAGGATTGCCGCCCGGGTCATGCGCATCATGTGGGCGAGGACCACGAGCACCAGTGTCGCCGCCGGCAGCGCGATGGCTTTCAGCCTGTCGAGGAAACCCATGCCTTCGAAGACGGTCGAGGGGAAGGTGGCGAGGCCGAGATTGACGGCGAAGAACAGGATCAGCAGGTAGCCGATGAAGAATTCCGGCAGCGAAATCGCCGCCAGCGAGATGACGTTGATGATCTTGTCCGGAATACGGTTGCGGAAATGCACCGCCACCATGCCGAGGATAATCGCCAGCGGCACCGAGACCAGCGCGGCGAAAAAGGCGAGGAACAGCGAATTGCCGAGCCGGTTGCCGATCTGCTCGCTCACCGAGTTGCGGCTCGCCCACGACGTGCCGAAATCGCCCTGCAGGGCGTTGCCGAGCCACTCGAAATAGCGGGTCGTCACCGGCCGGTCGAGGCCGAGCTGGCTGCGGATGTTTTCGACCGCCTGCGGCGTTGCCGACTGGCCGAGATAGGTTGTGGCGAAGTCGCCGGGCAGCGCTTCGACGCCGGCGAAGATAAGCACGGAAACGGCAAGCAGAAGCACGCCGCTCAACCCCAGGCGCTGAAGGATCAGCGCCAGAAGCGGATAACGCTCCCGGAATTTCCGCGCAGGCAAGCCGCTGGGCTCTGACGTCATGGTCATGGGCGGATCACTCGCTCTGAAAGAAAACCGAAGATCGTCTGCGGAGAGGTTCTCCGCAGACGTGTTCCTGGTGTTGCGGGCCCTGGCAGCCCGCTTTCAGATCAGCTTTCCAGCCAGACGCGGCTGGCGACGAAGCCGTTCGACATGTCGTTGCCGATGTCGTGGACGTAACCCTTCACCTGCTTGGTGGAGGCGTTCACGAAGTCGTTGAACATCGGCAGGATCAGGCCACCTTCGTCACGCACCAGCGTTGCCATGGTGCGGTACATGTCCTTGCGCTTGCCTTCGTCCAGTTCGGCGCGGGCTTCGAGCAGGATCTTGTCGAAGTCGGGGCGCAGGAACTTGGTGTCGTTCCAGTCCGCCGTCGAGAGATAGGCGGTGGAATACATCTGGTCCTGCGTCGGGCGGCCGCCCCAGTAGGAGGTGGAGAAGGGCTGGACGTTCCAGACGTTCGACCAGTAGCCGTCGCCCGGCTCGCGCTTGACCTCGATGTTGATGCCGGCCTTCTTGGCGCTGTCCTGATAGAGGACGGCGGCATCGACGGCGCCCGGGAAGGCGACTTCCGAGGTGCGCAGCAGGACCGGGCCGCTGTGGCCGGACTTCTTGTAGTGGAAGGATGCCTTGTCCGGATCGTAGGCGCGCTGTTCCATGCCTTCCGGGAAGAGGGCATAGGTCTCGTTGATCGGGAAGTCGTTGCCGACCTTGCCGTAGCCGCCGAGGATCTTCTGCACCATGGTTTCGCGGTCCATGGCGTATTTCAGGGCGAGACGCAGGTCGTTGTTGTCGAACGGCGCCGTGTTGCAATGCATGATGAAGACATAGTGGCCGCGGCCGGACGTGTTGAGGATCTCGACGTTCGGGGCGCGCTTCAACAGGCTGACGGTCTTCGGGTCGACGCGGTTGATGTAGTGTACCTGGCCGGAAGACAGCGCAGCGATACGGGCGGTAGCGTCGTTCATGACGATCAGTTCGACCGAATCGACATAACCGCGGTCGGTGCGCCAGTCGTTCGGGTTCTTCTCGAAGGTGGCGCGCACGCCGGCTTCGAAGTTCACCAGCTTGTAGGGGCCGGTGCCGATGCCTGCCGTCGGGTTGTCGGTACCGCCGTTCGGCTGGATCAGCAGGTGGTAGTCGGAGAGCAGCAGCGGCAGGTCGGCATTGCCTTCGCCGAGCGTGACGACGAGGTTGTCGCCGTCGACCTTGAATTCCTTGATCGACTTCATCACGCCGAGCGCGCCGGATTCCGACTTTTCGTCGGTGTGGCGCTGCATGGTTTTCAGGACGTCGTCCGGGGTCAGTTCCTTGCCGTCGTGGAACTGCACGCCCTTGCGGATCTTGAAGCTCCAGACCTTGGCATCTGCAGAGGGTTCCCAGGATTCGGCCAGACCCGGCACGGCCGCACCCGTCAGCGGATCGGACTCGACCAGAACGTCACCCCAGCAGCGGCCGACGACGAAGGGGAACTGCGAAGCGGCCTTGGCCGGATCGAGGCTGTCGGTGGATGCGCCGCCTTCGAGGCCGAGCTTCAGCGTGCCGCCCTTCTTGGGCTCCTGCGCCTCTGCGCTTGCGGCAAAGAGATGCGTCGCCGCCGTCAGCGTCAGGCCGGCAGCCATGGCGCGGCCCATGAATTCGCGGCGGTTCATGCCACCGGCGGTCACGCGACCTGCGAGATACTTGGTGAAATCGTTCATTCCCTGTTCCCTTTCTTCGTGGTGATCTGTTCTTTTTATGTTGATCGGTCACCTTCAAGCCGTTGTTCCCGAGGAATTTCCTCTTCTCTTCGGGCGACTTGCCGGTGAATAGGCCCGCAAATTTATTGCGGGGTCAAGCTTTCGTTTACTTTCCTTTCCAGATGGGATCGCGCTTTTCCGCAAAGGCGACCGCACCTTCCAGCTGGTCCTCGCTGGAATAGAGAATATCGACAGTGCGCAGTTGGCGCTGCGTTATCTTGTTCATCGCCGTCTGGAAATCCGAGCCTTCGGCGGTGCGGACCACTTCCTTGATCGCCGCATAAACCAGCGGCGGGCCGCTTTCGAGCAGGCGGGCGAGTTCCCAGGCGCGCTCCATCAGCTTGTCGGCGGGCAGGATCTCGTTGACGAAACCCCAGCGGTTGGCCTCCTGCGCATCCAGCCAGCGGCCGGTGAACAGCATGTCCATGGCGATGTGATAGGGGATGCGCTTCGGCAGCTTGATCGAGGCGGCATCCGCCACCGTGCCGGAACGGATTTCTGGCAGGGCAAAGGTCGCGTGTTCGGCAGCGAGGATCATGTCCGTGGACAGGGCGATCTCGAAACCGCCGCCGCAACAGATGCCGTTGATCGCCGCGATGATCGGCTTGTTGAGGTCGCGCAACTCCTGCATGCCGCCGAAACCGCCGACGCCGTAATCGCCGTCCGGCGCATCGCCGGCGGCCGCGGCCTTCAGGTCCCAGCCGGCGCAGAAGAATTTTTCGCCGGCGCCGGTGATGATGGCGACGCGCAGCTCGGGATCGTCGCGGAAATCGCGGAAGATCTCGCCCATCTTGCGGCTGGTCGGGAAGTCGATGGCATTGGCCTTCGGCCGGTCCATGGTGACTTCGAGAATGCCGCCGACGCGTCGGGTGCGAACGGGGTCGGTCACGATGCTTTCCTCCTTCGCCTGATCAGGGCATCCGCCGCGACCACTCCCTGGCCTTCGGGCAATACCATGATAGGATTGATATCCAGTTCTTCGATGTTTGAAGCGTTTGAAACGACATAATCTGCCGCCGATGCGACGGCAGCGACAAGAGCGTCGATATCGCCTTTCGGCTGGCCGCGATAACCGCCCAGCAGCTTGGAAATCTTCAGGCCGGCGATGGCGGAGCGGATGTTTTCCGGTGCCGTCGGGAGCGTCAGCAGCGCGGCATCTTCCAGCAATTCCACCAGAATTCCGCCGGCGCCGACGGTCAGAACCGGCCCTGCGACCGGATCGCGCATGGCGCCGATGATGATCTCCGCCACCGGCTTGCCGACCATTTTTTCGACCAGGAAACCGCTTGCGACGCCCTTCATGGCCTCGGCTGCCTGCTGGACGGCTTCGCAGGTTGCCAGGTTCAGCTTTACGGCGCCCGCCTCGGTCTTGTGAGCAACGCCGAGGCCCTTCAACGCCACGGGGAAACCGATCATTTCGGCCCCGCGCGCGGCGTCTTCGGGGGTCTCGGCGATCCAGCCCTTCGGCACCGGCATGCCGGCAGCGGCAAGCTCGCCCTTGGCATCGGCTTCCGTCAGGGTGATGCTGTCGCCATCGACCAATGCCACCTTGAGAAGCGGTTCCTGCGATGGTTTTGCCCAGGCGACGGCGATCGCCGCCGCCGTCTCGGCTGCCGCAAGCGCCTCGTCGATGCCCATGAAGGGAACCACGCCGTTTTCGACCAGTGTCGTCGCCACGTCTTCCGGCAGGTTTTCGCCCATGGAGGCGACGATGCCGGCATTGGCGCCGGTCGCCTTGTGGGCGGCGATGACGGCGTTGACGGTGGTCATCCAGTCGACCGGATCGCAGCGGTCGGCGCGGGGGAAATCAAGGATGACGAGGTTCAGCGCATAGCCGCCCTGCATCATCGTCGAGAAGGCGTGTGTCTGCTTCTCGCCGTTGCCCCAGACGAAGGTGTGGTAGTCGAGCGGATTGGAGATCGTCACCATGGCGCCGAGCGTGTCGCGCAGCGGCCGGTATTGTTCCGGCTTCAGGTCGCGGAAATCGACGTTGCGGCCAACTGCGCTGTCGGCGATCAGCGAAGCCTCGCCGCCGGAGCAGCTCATCGAGGAGATCGCGTTGCTCTCCAGCGTGCCGACGACATGCAGGAGTTTCAGCGTTTCCAGCAGTTCGGGCAGCGATTTCACCCGGCCGATGCCGAGGCGTTCCAGCACCGCACCGGAGACCGTGTCGTTGCCGGCAAGCGAGGCGGTGTGCGACACGGTTGCCTTCTGGGCGGCTTCCGACTTGCCCATCTTCAGCGCCACGACCGGCTTCTTCAGCTCGCGGGCGCGGCGGCCGAGCAGTTCCAGCGTTTCGAGATCGTCGAACCCTTCGATATGCAGCCCGACGGCGGTGACGCGCGGATCTTCCAGCGCCGCGACGGCCAGCGCCGAGAGACCGGTCTGTGCCTGGTTGCCGGCGGTCATCAGGTAGGCGAGCGGCAGGCCACGCATCTGCATCGAGATGTTGCAGGCGATGTTGGAGGACTGCGTCAGCACCGCGACGCCGCGCTCGGTGCGCACCATGCCGTGCTGGTCGGGCCACAGAAGCGCGCCGTCCAGCATGTTGATGAAGCCGTAGCAGTTGGGGCCGACGACGGCCATATCACCGGCGGCTTCCACCAGTTTCGCCTGCAGCTCGTCGCCGTCAGGCAGTTCCTTGACGGCTTCGGAAAAACCCGAGGCGTAGCAGATGGCGCCGCCGGCGCCGCGCTCGGAGAGCTGCCGCATGATCTCGATGGTCAGGCTGCGGTTGACGCCGACGAAGGCGGCATCCGGTGCTGCCGGCAGATTGGCGACGGAGCGATAGCACTTGTAACCGTGGACTTCGTCCTTGGTCGGGTGCACCGGCCAGATATCGCCCTTGTATCCCATCTTCCGGGATTGCTCGACGACGCGGCCGGCCTCCTTGCCGCCGAAGACGGCGATGGATTTCGGGCGGATCAGGCGGTCGAGGGAGCCGGGGGCAAGCTGCTTGACCATGCCTTACGCTCCGAACGGCCGCAGCAGGTCGCGGCTGATGATGTGGCGCTGGATTTCCGATGTGCCGTCCCAGATGCGCTCGACGCGGGCATCGCGCCAGAAGCGGGCAAGCGGCAGGTCGTCCATCAGGCCCATGCCGCCAAAAATCTGGATGGCTTCGTCGGTGACCTTGGCGAGCATTTCGGTGGCGAAGACCTTTGCCGAGGCGATCTCGCGGTTGGCCGGCAGGCCCTGGTCGAGGCGCCAGGCGGCGGCGAGCGTCAGGTAGTCGGCGGCATCGATTGAGGTGATCATGTCGGCGAGCTTGAAGGAAACGCCCTGGTTGGCGCCGATCGGCTTGCCGAACTGCTTGCGCTCGGCCGCATAGGGCAGGGCGATGTCGAAGACGCGCCGGGCGCGGCCGACCGAGGTGGCGGCGACGGTGATGCGTGTGGCGTAGAGCCAGTCGTTGGCGATGTCGAAGCCCTTGTGCAGCTCGCCGAGGATCTGCGAGGAGGGCAGGCGGCATTCGTCGAAGGTCAGGATGCAATTCTTGTAGCCGCGATGCGAGACGGAATTGTAGCCCTCGCGGATTTCGAAGCCTGGCGTACCGCGGTCGACGAGGAAGCAGGTGATGAGTTTTTTCGGGCCGCGCGCCGTCTGCTCCTCACCCGTCGCGATGAAGACGATGACGAAATCGGCGATGTTGGCATGGCTGATGAAATGTTTGGTGCCGTTGACCACCCAGTCGTCGCCGTCCTTGCGGGCAAAACACTTCATGCCGCGCACGTCGGAGCCGGCATCCGGCTCGGTCATGGCGAGTGCGTCGAACTTGTCGCCCTTGACCGCCGGCAGCAGATATTTTTCACGCTGCTCGTCGTTGCAGGCCATCAGGATGCCGGAGGGGCGGCCGAAAAACACGGTGAGACCCATGGAGCCGCGACCCAGTTCGCGCTCGACAAGGGTGAACGTCGTGTGATCGAGGCCGGCGCCGCCGACTTCCTCCGGGAAATTGCAGCCGAAGAAGCCGATGTCCTTGCATTTGCGGGCGATTTCCTGGCCGAGTTCCGGCGGCACGAAGCCGGTGCGCTCCACCTCGTCCTCATGCGGGTAGATTTCCGTCTCGACGAAATCCCGCACGGTCTTGACGATCATTTCCTGTTCGTCGGTCAATCCGAAATTCATTTTTGTTCTCCCTCGTATTCTTGTGTGGGCGTTGGCGAATGCCCCTCATCCGCCTGCGTCCTGCGGACCCTTCTCCCCGCGAGCGGGGAGAAGGGGATATGCCGCACCGTATTCCTCAAACAATAACCGTCGAGTGTGGCAAGTCCCCTCTCCCCGCGCGCGGGGAGAGGGTTAGAGCGAGGGGCAAAGCCGCAAGCGCAAACTACCGCTTCTGCCCCACCGCACGCCCGACCCCTTCGGGCTTCGGCAGGGTCGCATGCGCTTCGGTGATGGCACGCAGCTTCGACAGCACGCTTTCCGGTGCCGAAACCGCCTTGCCGGCCTTGGAGTCGACATGCAGCATCATCTGTTCGGCGGTGGCAACCGCCTCGTTCGTCGCCTTGTTGTAGATGGTCGAGAAGATATGCAGCCGCTTCTCGTCGCTCGACAGCACCTGGCAGGTGGAATAGAGCGCATCCCCCAGCTTGGCTTCGCCGAGATTGCGGATATGGGTTTCGACCGTGTAGTAGCTGTGGCCGTCGCGGACATAGTCGAGATCGACGCCGATCAGCCGCAGGATGCCGTCCGAGGTGTCGCCGAAGACCTGCAGGTAGCGATGCTCGGTCATGTGGTTGTTGTAGTCCACCCAGGCGGCGCTGACCTTGGTGTCGATGATGCGGATCGGCTGTGCTTCGCCCAGGTCCTTGTCGACCTTTTTGGCATTGGCCCAGAGATAATCCTCGAACTCGGCGAGCAGCTTGCCGGCGCCCCAGCCGCGGCCTTCGTCGCCGCCCTTCAGCGCGTGCATGATGCCGACGAGGTTCTGGTCGCGGATGCGCTCCAGCTCGCGGATGCCGCGGGCGCCGGACTGGGCGTCCGATTGGTCGGCGATCTTGTCCACCAGCTCCGGCGTCAGGTCGACGACGTCCATCAGCTTGGTCCAGGGCCAGGAGAGGCAGGGGCCAAACTGGGCGATGAAATGGCGCATGCCGGCTTCGCCGCCGGCGATGCGGTAGGTCTCGAACATGCCCATCTGCGCCCAGCGCATGCCGAACGAGTAGCGGATGACGTCATCCAGCGTTTCGGTGTCGCAGATGTCGTCCTTGATCAGCCACAGGCCTTCGCGCCAGACTGCTTCCAGCAGGCGGTCGCCAACGAAGGCTTCGATTTCCTTCTTGAGGATGACGCCCTTCATGCCGATGGTGGCGAGCTTGGCCTTGGCTTGTTCCAGCGTTTCCGGTGTCGTCTTCTGGCCGCCGACGAGCTCGGCGAGCGGCAGCAGGTAGACCGGGTTGTAGGGGTGGGCGACGAACATGCGCTCGGGATGCTTCATGTCGCGCTGCAGGTCGGTCGGCAGGATGCCCGAGGTAGACGAGCCGATCAGCGCCTTGGGGTCGGCAGCGGCATCGATCTGGGTGATGACGCCGCGCTTTAGGTCGACGCGTTCGGGCACGCTTTCCTGAATCCAGTCAGCGCCTTGCACGGCTTCCTCGATGCTCTTGACGAAGGTGAGCTTGCCCTTCGGCGGCAGCGGCGCCATGGTCATCATCGCATAGGCGCGCTCGGCATTGGCCAGCACTTCGCCGACGATGCGCTCGGCCTCCGGATGCGGGTCGAACATGGCGACGTCGATGCCGCCGAGCAGGAAGCGGGCGGCCCAGGCCCCGCCGATGACGCCACCGCCGATGCAGGCGGCCTTGTTGATCTTGGTCATGATGTTTTCCGCGCCTTTGAAATTCGAATTCGTGTTGTTGCGAAGCCCCCTCATCCGCCCTCCGGGCACCTTCTCCCCGAGGGGAGAAGGGGGAACCTGCTGCTTGCCGTCTGCACAATGCCCATAACCTGGGCGATATCCTGCGGAAGCCTACCGAAAA
The DNA here is from genome assembly GCF_964253915.1 of Rhizobium sp. LjRoot30. Lineage (NCBI taxonomy): Bacteria > Pseudomonadati > Pseudomonadota > Alphaproteobacteria > Hyphomicrobiales > Rhizobiaceae > Rhizobium > Rhizobium sp. LjRoot30. Next base: position 31,043 of record NZ_CAXUSG020000020.1, read on the forward strand.
AGCACGGCCGTTGCGGCCCACTCCCTTCTCCCCTCGGGGAGAAGGTGCCCGAAGGGCGGATGAGGGGGCTGCCTCGGCGCTTCCGGTCGTTACCGCTTCGTCAGTTTCAGCTTCTTGCGGACCTCTTCCGGCCCGATGATTTTCGCACCCATGCCTTCAATCACCGAGACGGCCTTTTCGACCAGCTGGGCGTTGGTGGCGAGCTGGCCCTTGCCGACGTAGAGATTGTCTTCCAGGCCAACGCGGACGTTGCCGCCGGCAAGCACGGCGGCTGCCGGATAGGCGAGCGCATTGCGGCCGATGGAGAAGGCGGAGAAGGTCCAGTTGGACGGCACGTTGTTGACCATCGCCATGTAGGTGTTGAGGTCGTCCGGCGCGCCCCACGGAATACCCATGCACAGCTGGATCAGCACCGGATCCTCGATCAGGCCTTCCTCGACCAGCTGCTTGGCGAACCACAGGTGGCCGGTATCGAAGGCCTCGATCTCCGGGCGGACGCCAAGGTCGGTCATCTGCTTCGCCATGGCGCGCAGCATCGACGGCGTGTTGGTCATGACGTAGTCGCCAAGCGAAAAGTTCATCGTGCCGCAATCCAGCGTGCAGATTTCCGGCAGGCATTCGGCGACGTGGGAGACGCGTTCGGTGGCGCCGGCCATGTCGGTGCCCTTCGGGTTCAGCGGCAGCGGGTTTTCGACGTTGCCGAAAATCATGTCGCCGCCCATGCCGGCCGTGAGGTTGAGCACCACGTCGACCTCGGAATCACGGATGCGGTCGGTGACTTCCTTGTAGAGGTCGTTGCGACGGCTCGGTGCGCCGGTTTCCGGGTCGCGGACGTGACAATGGACGATGGCGGCGCCCGCCTTGGCGGCATCGATGGCCGCTGCGGCAATATCCTTCGGCGAACGCGGCACATGCGGCGATTTGCCGGCCGTGTCACCCGAGCCGGTAACGGCGCAGGTGATGAAAACTTCGCGATTCATAGCAAGCGGCATGATTTTCTCCCAGTGTTTTGCCAGACATTACGAGCCAAGTCGGCCCGGCGTGCTTTGCATTTCCGGAGCGCTGCTTTACATTATCGGAAATCCTTCCGAGACGGCCCCCATGTTCTCCCCGATCCCCGAAACGCTCGACATCGACATTCTTGTCATGCCCGACACCAATCTTATCCTCGTCGCTTCGGTGATCGAGCCGTTGCGCGTGGTCAACCGCATCGTCGGCCGTGACCTCTATCGCTGGCGAATCTTCAGTCCGGACGGGCAGACGATCGAGACGAAAAGCCGGATCCCCGTTCCCGTCGATGGCGCCTTCCGTCCCGAAAAGGAGACGGCGCCCCTCTTCGTGCTTTCCAGCCACAACTGGCGACGCAATACGACGCCGGGGCTCAAGATGGCACTCTCCAAGACGGCGCGTCACCGGATCATGGTCGCCGGCATCGAATCGGGCACCTGGCTTTTGGCCGAAACCTGCCTGCTCGATAGCGTGCGGGCGACGACGCACTGGGAGGATTTCGACGACTTTGCCAGTGCCTACCCGCAGATCGAGATGGTGCGCGAACGTTTCGTCATCGATGGCAAGCGGATCACCACCGGCGGTTCTCTGCCGACCGTCGATCTGATGCTGGAGATCATCCGGCGGCGGCAGGGCTATTCGCTGGCGCTGGAGGTGTCACGCCAGTTCATCTACGAACAGACGGACCGGCGTCACGATGATGTTTCGGCCATGCCGTCGACCGGAAGCATGCGGGTGGTGGACCAGCGCGTCGCCCAGGCGGTGAAGCTGATGGAGGAGCATATCGACGAGCCGCTTCTGCTCGCCCGCCTTGCCCGCCGCATCGGCGTCAGCGCTCGCCATTTGCAGGCGCTCTTTCAGGAAAGCATCGGCGTGCCGCCGCATGTCCATTACCTGGCGCTGCGGCTGAATGCGGCGCGTCGCAAGGTGATCGAAAGCCGGCTCCCTTTTGCCGACATCGCCCTTGCGACGGGGTTCAATTCGGCTTCGGCCTTTGCGCGCAGCTACAAGGCGCATTTCAGGGAGAGTGCATCGGAGACGCGGCGGCGGTTGCAGGGGTGATTTCTTTATCAACTACATTGAACAAAGTGACTTTTACGTGTATTCATATAGATCGTAAATCACAGGTGGAGGTTGCCATGCGTATTCCTCGATCCGAAGAATATGAGTTCCGTCTGCGTATTGCGTTGCTTTTTGTTCTGTCGATGTTGGTTGGCTTGGTATTGCTTTCAAGACGCTAGTTGTTTGTGTATGGCGCCTTTTCTGATGGAAGAGGCGTGGATTGAAACAATGTGGTTGAGACTACATACAATTTTGAGGCGAGGCGGCTTTCCGTCGCCTCGCTACACCACCGTTTCCCCGCCATCTACCACCAGCACCTGTCCCGTCATATAGGACGAGCGGTCCGACACGAGGAACAGCACGGATTCGGCGATTTCCTCGACGCTGCCCCAGCGGCCGAGGGGTACGCGATCACGAATATATGCCTCCAGCGCCTCGCGGCCGCCGAGTTGGCGGATGAAGGGGTCGTTGAAAGGCGTGTCCACCCAGCCGGGGCAGAGCGCGTTGACGCGGATGCCGAATTTTCCGTAGTCGCCGGCCATCTGCCGGGTCATGGCGATGACGGCGTGCTTGGTGGTCGTATAGGCGATCATCTCGCGGTCGTAGAGGATGCCGGAGGAGGAGGAGGTGTTGAGGATGACGCCCTTGCCGGCGGCCTTCATCGCCGGCACCACCAGCCTTGCGGCGAGGAAATGCGAGCGGACGTTCAAGTCCCAGGAGCGGTCGAAGCCGTCGAGCGACACGCTTTCGAGGTCGCCCTCCACCTGCGCGCCGGCATGGTTGTGCAGGATATCGATGCGGCTGTGGCGGGCGAGCACGGCGTTGATGCCGGCTTCGAGGGCACCGTCGTCGGTGACGTCGGCGACCAGCGTTTCGGCCTTGCCGCCCTCCGCCTCGATGACGGCAAGCGACGCGGCAGCACTTTCCGCCTGGCGGTCGACGATGACGACATGCGCGCCTTCGCGGGCGAGAATGGCGGCGGAGGCGCGGCCGATGCCGGAGCCGGCGCCGGTGACGAGGGCAACGCGGTCTTTGAGGATCATGGGGTTACTCCGTGGCGGCGGTCTTCGCCTTGCGTTCGCGCATCAGTACGCGGGCGACGACGATCATCACCAGCGAGGCGACGAGCACCAGCGTGGCGATGGCATTGATTTCCGGCGTGACGCCGCGGCGGATCGAGGCGAAGACATACATCGGCAGAGTCGTCTTCGACCCGGCGACGAAGAAGGCGACAATGAAATCGTCGAAGGAAAAGGTGAAGGCGAGCAGGAAGCCAGCGAGGATCGACGGCAGGATCTGCGGCAGGACGATCTGCCGGAAGGTGGTCAGCGGCGTGGCGTAGAGATCGCCGGAGGCCTCGACGATGTCGCGGCCGAGGCTGGCGATACGCGCCTTGACGATCATCGTCACCAGCGCCATCGAGAACAGCCCGTGGGCGGCGATGATCGAGCCGTAGCCGAGGCCGATCTTCGGTGGCTGTTCGCCCGGCCAGAGGCTCGCCAGCACCGGATTGATGAAGGCGAAGACCTCAACCAGCGCCACCAGCGTCGCAATGCCGATGACGACGCCGGGAACGACGATTGCCGCGGCGAACAGCCCGTCGAAGACGGCACGCATACGTGGCGTCAGCCGCTCCATACCGAGTGCCGCCATCGTGCCGAACACGGCGGCGAGCGTGGCGCTGGTGAAGGCGATGATCAGGCTGTTGATCAAGGCGTCGGTGAGGAAGCCGTTGGACAGCGCCTTGCCGTACCACTGCGTCGAGAAGCCGGTGAACTCGCTGGCATTGCGCCCGGCATTGAACGAGAACAGCACGACGAGGGCGATCGGCGCGTAGAGGAACAGGTAGACGGCGGAAACGAGGGCGCGCATCAGACGAGATCCACCTGGCGGGTGCCGGCAAACCGCCACGCGATGCGCATGGCGACAAGCAGCACGAGAACGACGACGGCAACCAGCGTCACGGCGATTGCCGAGCCGAACGGCCAGTTGCGCGATTGCAGGAAGAGATCGACCAGCGCGTTGCCGATGAAGAACACCTTGCCGCCGCCGAGCAACTGCGGGATCAGGTATTCGCCGAGCAGCAGGATGGTGACCAGCGCGGTGCCGGTCATGACGCCGGGCAGGGACAAGGGCAGGGTGATGCCGAAGAAGGTCGAGAGCGGCCTGGCGCCGAGATCAGCGGAGGCTTCCAGCAGGCGCAGGTCGAGCTTTTCGAGGCTGACATAAATCGGCATGATCATCAGCGGCAGGTAGCCATAGACGATGCCGAGCAGCACGGCGCCGGGCGTGTTCAGCATCCTGACGTCGCTGATGCCCACCATGTCGAGCAGGTTGGGCAGGCCGCGCGAGCCGAGAATGTACATCCACGCATAGGTGCGCACCAGAAGGCTGGTCCAGAAGGGCACGACCACCAGCGACACCAGCACCAGCCGGTATTTCGGACTGGCCTTGACGGCGAGGTAATAGGCAACGGGATAGGCGACGATCAGGCAGAAGAAGGCGCCGACCGGGGCGATCATCAGCGTGTTGCGGAAGGCGGCGGCGCGCGAGCCGAGATTGGCGAACTGCGCGAAGGTAAAGGCCGCCTGATAGCCGCCCTCAGGTGCGCGCTCGCCAAAGGCGAAGACCAGGATGGCGATAAAAGGGAGCACCAGGAACACGAACAGCCACGCCGCCGCCGGCGCGACAAGCGCCGAGGTGACGAGGTTTCGTTTCGTGGCAGGCGTCAAGGGCATCGTCCATGCTCCAGGCTGGCTTTGCAATGAAGGGGTACCGGTTTGCGGGTTCGGAACATCAGCCGGGCGATGACGTCACGGGCCATCATCTTCCAGACGCCGCCGGAAGCAGATGGGCGGTCCGTGGCGGCCGCCACGTCGCTGCGCACGACGACCCCGCCATGTTCAGGGCACGGCGGGAGGGAGACGATTGAGGAAGGCGCGGATTTTGTCTTCAAGTTCAAGTTTCTTGTATCCCTCAATGCTATCCCTCTGATGGAGGAGAACCTGTGTTGCCAGTTCCTGTAGCCTGAACAGAACCGTCGGGTGTTTCTGCCAGAACGTTTCGTCGATGCCGATGCAGGCGGAAAGCAGGTCTCCGGCATAATATTCGGTGTCCGCAAGCGGGTCTTCTTCGAGCATCGCCATGGCAAACGGCAGAACCGGTTCCAGGAAAATCTGCTGGCCGACGAGAAGGCGTATCTCTTCCGGTTCAAGCTGGTCGATCGGTTTCCGGGCAGCCTCTACGATGAGTTCCGGGTAGTAGAGCCGGTTTTCTTCGTCCGTCAGTCCATAGATCTGGTTCAGGCTTTGCTTTTGCTGTTCGTCTACCATGGTCCGCTCCTGAGGTTCACCGGCGAAACGGGCGAGGATAACATCCTATTCGACCGTTTCGCCGGTGGATTTCAGGGAAACCCGGCATCCGGGATGGCGTCAGGCCGACTTGAACCGTGCCATCAACTCGGCGCGGCCCGGATCGGTCAGCGTCACCGCCGCGCCGAATTCGAGCGGGGTCAGCGCTGCCTCATCCGGATAGACGATCTTGTTCGACGTCACCTCGGCCGGCAGCAGCGCCAGAACGCGGCTGTCTGTGGTCGGCGCGCCGTTGGCGATGTGCTCCTTCACGGCGACGGCCGGGTCCATCAGGAAGTTGAGCAGCGCATAACCGGCCGCCTTGTTCGGCGCATCCTTGGGGATGGCGTAGAAATCGGTCCAGATCTCGCCGCCGTCCTTGCCGAGAATGTAGGCGATCTCCGGCATGTCGCGGTTGAGCTGGGCACCGTCATTGGTCCAGCACATGGTGAGCCAGGCATCAGTGGCGCGCATCGAGGGCTGGTAGTCGCTGTTGATGGCATAGAGGTGCGGCTTGACCTTGATCAGCAGCTCCTCGGCCTTGGCAAGTTCTTCCGGCTTGATGGAGTTGAAGGAGTGGCCGAGCGAAACCAGCGCGTTGCCGATGGTGGTCAGCTGGTAGTCATGCACCATGGCGCGGCCGTCGGCCTCGGTCTGGGCGAGCTCGAAGAAATCCTTCCACGAGGTCATCGGCGTCTTGATCTTGCCGGTGTTCACGGCAAAGCCTGTCGTGCCCCAGTTCTTCGGCAGCGCATAGGTCTTGCCGTCGACCATGCCTTCGTTGGTGAAGCGGGTGTTCTGGGTGGACGGGCTGAAGTTCGGCGCCTTGGAAATATCGAGTTCGTCGATCAGGCCGAGCTTCACATAGGTGGAGATCGTATAATTGGTCGGCACGAACAGGTCCCAGCCCGAGGCGCCGGCCTGCAGCTTCGCCAGCATTTCTTCGTTGGAGCCGAAGACGTTGACCTCGACGGCAACGCCCGTCGCCGCCGTGAAGGCTTCGAAGGTGGCCGGGTCATGGTAGTTCGGCCAGGTGGCGATCGACATCTGCGTGCCGAGATCCTGGGCATGGGCGATGCCGCCCTGCAGGCCGGGGGCGCGGGCCATGACGGCGGCGGCCAGCCCCAGGCCGGTGACGCCGAGGAAATGGCGGCGGCTGACCGAACCGCGTTTCAGCCGCATGAATTCCTCCATGAAGCGGCTGGCGGAGATCGGCAGGTTATCCTTGTAGTCTTTGCTCATGTCGTTGTTCCCTTTTATATTTTGGCTGCTTTACGATTTCATGCTGGAAAGACGTGGGCACCCGAGGGGTCGAAGGCGAACTGGACGGCATCGCCTGGTTCGGCAAGGCCGTCCGCCAGAAGCGACTGGCGTTCCGCAGTGACGAGCAGGTCGCCGAGACCGGAAACGGCAACGGAATATTCGACGCTGGAGCCGAGAAAGATGCGGTGGGTGACGGTGCCGGCGATACCGCCCGCCGCTTCTGCAACCTTGGTGAGGCGGATCGCTTCCGGACGGACCGCAAGCGTCACGGCCGTACCGGGCGCCAGCAACGTATCGCGAACCGGCATCAGGGCGCCGGAGGAAAGGCGCACGGCATTGCCGTTTTCGAGCGTGCCGGACAACCGGTTGGTCTTGCCGACGAAATCGGCCACGAAGATGTCGGCCGGGCGGTCGTACACCTCCTGGGGGCTGGCGAATTGCACGATGCGGCCGGCACTCATGACGCAGACCTTGTCGCTCATCGACAGTGCCTCTTCCTGGTCGTGGGTGACCAGCACGAAGGTGATGCCGAGTTCGCGCTGCAGCGTCTGCAGCTCGATCTGCATGGCGGTGCGCAGCTTTTTGTCGAGCGCGGCGAGTGGCTCGTCGAGCAAGAGAACCTTTGGCTTGTTGACCAGAGCGCGGGCAAGCGCCACGCGCTGCTGCTGGCCACCGGACATCTCGTGGATGCGGCGCTTGCCGAAACCGTTGAGGCGGACCATCTCCAGCGCCGCGCCGACCCGGCGGGAAATCTCGGCTGCTTCGATCTTCGGCCGCATCTGCTTCAGGCCATAGGCGACGTTCGCCTCGACATCGAAATGCGGGAAGAGCGCATAGTGCTGAAACACCATGTTGACCGGGCGGCGATAGGGCGGAATGCCGGCCATGGCTGCGCCGCCGATCTGCACCTCGCCCTCGCTCGGCTGCTCGAAGCCGCCGATCATGCGCAGGCAGGTGGTCTTGCCGCAGCCGGACGGGCCGAGCAGGGCCACGAACGCGCCTTTCGGCACGGCGAGATTGATGTCGGTCACCGCCGTCACCGCGCCATAACGCTTGGTGACCGAACGGAATTCGATGTCGTTAACGGACGCGGATGTCACTCTCTGTTCCCTGCGGCTGGATTGGGTTTTTTGTGGCAGTCTGTCGCTGCCTTGCCACCGTCGCTTGGAAAACAAGACTAATCCCGTCTCCCCAAAGATATATACCCCGAAAGTGGTATTTTGACTGATTTCGTTCTGTGGGAGGAATATATCCCGAAAGGCGCCCAGCCATGGGTTTGCGGGAGGCGGGGAGAATGCGGCTCGATCTCAACATGTTATGCCGGGCTGCAGGCTCGCTGATCGCCGATCCGCCGGGCGACGACGCTGCCACGGGCGAACGGTTCCGCGCCCTGATGGCGGCACTGGTCGATTTCGATCATGTCGTCGTCTTCGCCAATCGCGGCGAGGAGCGGCCGATTGAACTCTTCAGCACCTTCAATCCGGAAGAGCACGTCATCTTCGTCAGCCTGTACCAGGACGGCGCCTATCTCCTCGATCCCTTCCATCACAATGCCCGTGAGAGCCTTGCGGGGGTTTTTCGCATGCGGGAACTGGCGCCTGACCGCTTCTTTGCCGGCGAATATTATCGCACCTACTATATCAAGACCGGGCTGGCCGAGGAGATCGGCTTCTTCGTGCCCGACGACGACGGCGTGACGATCGTTCTGTCGCTGATGCGCAAGGAAGCCACGGGGGTGTTTTCGGCGGCGGAGTTCGCGCTGCTGCAGCAGGCCGAACCACTGGTCAATGCCATGGTGCGGCAGTTCTGGGGGCAGACGGCGGAGCGTTTCGATGCGGCAAAAGCCGATGCGCGCCATCATGCCCGCCGGCAAGGCGGTGAGGTGCCCGACCGCATCTGGCGCAGCCTCAATCTCACCAGCCGCGAGGCGTCGATCATCGATCTGGTGCTGCAGGGGCATTCATCCGAATCGATCGGACTGAGGCTATCGATTTCGACAGGGACGGTGAAGGTTCACAGGCGCAACGTCTACCGCAAGCTCGGTATCTCGTCGCAGACGCAATTGCTGTCGCTGTATCTGGGGAATTTGAAGTCGTCGGGATAGGGACGGCCTCAGGAGGAGGGGTAAGGGCTGCCGAGCGTTCGGCAGCCCTCGAAAAACCTCAGGCGTTGACGAGGGCGATCTTGCCGCGCTCGGCGAGGATCTGCTTGGCAGCGTTGGCGGCTTCGCGACCCTTGATGACGAAGTGGTTCTTGAAGAAGCCGATATGGGCTTCCGATTCCTGGAAGTTATGCGGCGTCAGCACGGCGGAGAGCACCGGCACGCCAGTGTCGAGGCTGACGCGCATCATGGCGTCGAGCACGGTGCCGGCAACGAAATCGTGGCGGTAGATGCCGCCGTCGACGACGAAGGCGGTGCCGAGAACGGCGGAGAAGCGGCCGGTCTTGATCAGCGTCTGGGCATGCAACGGGATTTCAAGCGCGCCGGGCACATCGAAGATCTCGATGTCGCTGGCCTTGCCGCCGAGCTTTTCCCATTCGGCGACGAAGGAGTTGACGCACTGATCGACGATATCGGAATGCCAGCGGGCACGGATGACGGCGATTTTGTTTCCTAGCGGATTGACGGCGATCGTCATAAGTCTCTTGCCTTTCAAGGGTTTGCCGGCGCCGCCTTCCCTGGCGGTCCGTGCAAAGTTTGTGATTTGAACCGGATTGCCGCAGACGGCGGTCCGATCCCAAGCATCCCTTGGGCGAACAGCATGGACGCGATATCCCACGTGTCGCGGGTATCGGTCAGCGTGCTCTCTTCCATCCGGACTATACCGTCGGCTCCGGCATCTCACCGGATCTGCTGACCTTCCGGCGGGTGCCGGAAGCGCTCGCGGGCTCCGGACTCGCGCCCGATACCGCCGGTGGGGAATTGCACCCCGCCCTGAGAACGGCATGACTATAGACCGGGTGAAAACGAAAAATCAAAAGAAAAACGCCGGACATTGTCCGGCGCTGGTAAACACTGTGTCGCGTGACGTGGATCAGTCGCGCAGCACGAGCAGATCGCTGGCGGCAAAACGCAGCGTGACGATTTCGCCGGCGGCGGGTGGCACGGCGCCGGGGTTGTTGAACATGTCGAAGGAGATCATGTTGCCGCCGATATCCATGCGGGTGCGGATGACCGAGCCGAGGAAGTGGGCGGAGACCACCTTGCCGGTCAGCGCCGTGTCGCCGGTGGCGGACTCGGCCAGAGAACCGGTTTCCGGGCGCATGGCAAGTGAGATCGGGTCGCCGGCTTTGAAGGTGGCGATCGAATGCTTGAGGGTCAGCTGCTGGTCGCCGATGGCAACGCGGTTGGCTGCGGGATCGACGACCTTCGCCTCGATGACATTGAGGGTGCCGACGAAGGAGGCGACGAACCGGGTCGCCGGCGTGTTGTAGACCTCGAACGGCGTGCCGATCTGGTCAGCCTTGCCGGCATTCATGACGACGATGCGGTCGGAGATCGACAGGGCTTCTTCCTGGTCATGGGTGACGAAGACGGTGGTGATGCCGAGCTTCTGCTGGATGGCGCGGATTTCCTCGCGCAGCGACACGCGGATCTTGGCGTCGAGCGCCGAGAGCGGTTCGTCGAGCAGCAGCACCTGCGGCTTGGGGGCAAGCGCGCGGGCGAGCGCCACGCGTTGCTGCTGGCCGCCCGACATCTGGTAGGGGTAACGATCGGCGAGGTGATCGAGGCGGATCAGGCCGAGCATTTCCTTGACGCGGGCATCAATTTCCGCCTTCGGGGTGCCGGCGACCTTGAGGCCGAAGGCGACGTTTTCGGCAACATTCATGTTCGGGAACAGCGCGTAGGCCTGGAAGACCATGCCGATGTTGCGCTGGTTCGGCCGGAGGTTCTGCTGGCTTTTGCCGTTGATGGAGATCGTGCCGCCGGACGGCGTCTCGAAGCCGGCGATCATGCGCAGGACGGTGGTCTTGCCGCAGCCCGACGGGCCGAGGAAAGAGATGAACTCGCCCTTCTGGATGGACATGTTGAAATCCTTGACCACCTGCACCGGGCCGAAGGATTTTTGAACGTGGGTGAGGGTGAGGAAGCTCATGAAAGATCCTTAGGCGGCGCTCTGCACGCCCTTCTGGAAACGGGAAACTAGCTGGATCAGGCCGAGGCAGCCCCAGGTCAGCGCGAAGGACATCACCGCAAGTGCCGCGGGTTCGTAAGCCCGGTTGGCGCCGAGCAGCTGCATGTAGGGACCGAAGGCCGGACGGTTCAGCAAGGCGGCCATGGTGAACTCGCCGATGACGATGGCGAAGGTCAGGAAGGCGCCCGAGAGTACGGCGACGAGCACGTTGGGCAGGATGATCTTGGCCAGGATCGTCGTCCAGCCGGCGCCGAGGCTCTGGGCCGCTTCCGTCAGCGTGGCGATGTCGATGGAGCGCAACCCGGTATCGACGGAACGATACATGTAGGGCAGGGCCAGCGTCGCATACCCGAACATCAGCAGGATGTTCGTGCCGGTGACCGAGCCTGTGAGCGGCAGCCAGCTCGAGGTGTTGTAGAGCCGGATGTAACCGAAGACGATGACGATGGCTGGGATGACGAGCGGCAACAGCGTGATGAATTCGATGTAGGGGCGAAGGCCCGGCAGCTTGAGGCGCACCCAGTAGGCGGTGGGTACCACAAGCAGCACGCCGAAGACGATGGTCGCCAGCGCCATCAGGATCGAGAAGACGAACGTTTCCTGAAAGCGCGGATCGCCCAGCACCACGGCATAGGCATCGAGCGAATAGACGCCGCGGCGCATCTTCAGGGAGAAGTTGGTCATGCCGACCAGCGGCAGGGTGAAATAGAGCAGGCCGATGATGAGGGCGCCCCAGGCCCAGAACTTCTTCATTTCAGCCACCTTTCGCTACGGGCGCGCAGCCAGATGTAGATCGTGTTGGCAATGCCGGTGATGACGATCATGCCGAAGGCGAGCGCATAGCCGAGGTGCGGGTTGCCGAGCACGTCGCCGCGGATCTGCGCGAACAGCAGGATCGGGACGATGGAGAGCGACGAGCCGGTGAGCGCGATGGCGGTGGCGACGGCGCCGAAGGCGTTTGCAAAGAGCAGCGCCAGCGTGCCGAGGAAGGACGGCAGCAGGATCGGGAAGGCGACCATGCGCCAGTATTGCGCGTTGGTGGCGCCGAGGATCTGGGCCGCTTCGCGCCATTCGCGCTTCAGCCCGTCGAGCGCCGGCGTGATGATCAGGATCATTAGCGGGATCTGGAAGAACAGATAGGTGATCGTCAGGCCCCAGAAGGACAGGATGTTGAAGCCGAGCGCACGCAGGTCGATGCCGAGCTCGGTTCTCAGGAAGACCGTGAGAAGGCCGACAGGGCCGAGCGTTGCCAGGAAGGCGAAGGCGAGCGGCACGCCGGCGAAGTTCGAGGCGACACCCGAAAATGTCAGCAGCGGCCCGCGGATCCACTTCGGCAGACCGCCAAGCACCACGGCAGCGGCGACGGAAAAGCCGATCAGACAACCGAGCAGCGCCGAGGCGATGCTGATCTTGATCGAGATCCAGTAGGCCGACATGATCGAGGTCGTGAACAGGCCCCGGATATTCTCCAGGGTGAAGCTTCCCTCGGGCGTCTGGAAGGCGCCGAAGACGATGCGCATCGTCGGCAGGATCAGAAACAGCAGGACGAAAATCGCGAACGGCAACGCGCCAAGCCAATGCAGCGGCAGGCGAAAAGGCGCGCGCGTCGGCTGTGGGGAAGCTGAACTGTCTGATGACATTAGGAAAACCTCGAAGGGGTTGCCATTATTGGCATACCGCAATCGTCGCCCCGGCTCGCTGGCCGGGGCGACGAAGGATGTCGTTTACTGCACGTTCGCGCCGACGACGCTATCCCAGGCGCCGGTCACGGCAGCCTTGTTGGCATCGACTTCCTCGAGGGTCGGGAAGTAGGCCTTTTCATACGATGCTGCCGGCGGCAGGGCGTCGATCAGTTCCTGCGGAACCTTGCCGGCCTTGACCATGGCATTGAAGCGTGCCGGGTGGCAGAAGCCCTTCAGCCAGCCGAGCTGACCTTCGTCGGAGTACAGGTGTTCCATCCAAAGCTTGGCAGCGTTCGGGTGCGGCGCGAAGGCCGAGATCGCCTGGACGTAAACACCGGCGAGAACGCCCGTCGTCGGAACGACGACTTCGGTCGGCGGGTTGCCGTTGAGGGTCTTGGCCCAGCTCAGGGCGTTGTAGTCCCATGCGACGACGATCGGGGTCGAGCCCTGTGCCAGCGTACCGGACTTGCCGATGACCGGAACGAAGTTGCCGGCCTTGTTCAGCTCGGCGAAGTAAGCAAGACCGGCTTCACCGGCTTCCTTGCCCGACTTCGCACCCTTGCCGAGACCAGCGGCGAGAACGCCGAGGATGGCCTGGTTCGAAGCGCGCGGATCGCCGGCGAGCGCGACCTGACCGGCATATTCCGGCTTCAGCAGATCGGCCCAGTCCTTCGGCGTGTTGGCGACGAGGTCCTTGTTCACGAGAAGCGACATGACGCCGTAGTAGTCGCCGTACCAGTAGCCTTCGGCGTCCTTGATGGTTTCCGGGATTTCGTCCCAGGTGGAGACCTTGTACGGCTGGATCAGGCCTTCGGCCTTGGCCTGCGGGCCGAAAGCGAGACCGACGTCGATCACGTCGGGCGACTGCGGGCCGGCATTGTCCTTGTTGGCCTTGATGGCTTCGATTTCGTCAGCCGAACCTGCGTCGGGGTTCAGTTCGTTGACGGTGATTTCCGGGTACTTTGCCTTGAACGAGGCGATGACGTCGCCGTAACCGCACCAGTCGTGCGGCAGGGCGATCGTGGTCAGCATGCCTTCCTTCTTGGCGGCATCGATCAGTTCCTGGCTCGGCTCGGCAGTTGCGATGGCGGTGGTCGCAATGACCATTGCGGTCGAAAGCGAAAGCAGGCGGGTCATGGTCGAGATCACTGTCTTCTCCTCTTGGTTTTTTCAGCGTCTGGCGACGCTGTTAATGACGTTACATGAAGCTTGTGTGACGATCTTTTGCTCATCGCCGGGGCGGTTGCTCCCGGATTTGAAAAATGCGCGAGACCATCACGATAATCGATCCTTAACCACATCCTGTTGTCGACGTCCCGATTGTGACGCTGCAGAAAATGGTGTCAGAGGCTTGAAAATACTCTTTGAACTGTCCCCTCCTTACCGGATTGTGACACATCCAACCAGCAACGGACCTGCCGGTCAAGAGAGGCATTTCTGCTGTCCGCCGCTCATGCGAGCGGCTCCGGTGTCGGCCCTCCTATTCGTTCGGTTTGCGGAACAGCCGCGTCTGCTGGAAAAGACCCTCAAGCGTTTTCATGCGCTCGCGCGTTTCGTCCCACGTGGTCGATTGCACCGCCTCGATGAGCGCCTCGACGACAAAAAGGGTGACGACCGAAGAATCCCAGGCTGACGGTGCCTCGATATGGATCCGGAAGATATGGTGCGCGAACTTCGCGACCGGCGAACTCCATTGGTCCGTGAACAGGATGATCGTGCCGTCGCGGGCCTTGGTCATTTCGGCCAGCTTGATCATCTCGGTTTCGTAGCGGCGGATGTCGAAGACGACGAGAAGGTCGCCGGCATTCATGTTCAGCACATATTGCGGCCACGTGCTGGCGCCCGACGACATCAACATCGTGTTGGGCCGGATGACCTGCATATGGGTGAAGAAGTATTCGGCCAGCGCCCCGGTGATGCGGCCGCCGACGAAGTGGACGCTGCGCTTGCGATCGGAAAGCAGGGCCGCGACTTCGTCGAAGCTTTGCGGGTCGAGGTCCGAAAGCGTCTGGCGCATGTTGGCCATGATCGCGTCGGCGAAGCGGTTGAGAACATGGGCGTTCGGCGCGCTTGCCGTCCAGCGGTCGTGCTTGGCGATCGGATTGGACAGGGTTTCTTCCAGCTCGCCGCGCAGGTTCGCCTGGAATTCCGGATAACCCTTGTAGCCGAGCTTCTGCACCATGCGCGCAACGGTCGGCGTCGACACGCCGGCGCTTTCGGCGACGGCGGTGATGCTGCCGAGACCGGAGACCGGATAGTTTTCCAGAAGGCTTTCCGCCAGCCGCCTTTCCGCGCGCGTCAACGCGTCGTAGCGCGCACGGATGACGTCCGATACGGTTCTTGGTGTCGTTGGCACAGGCCTATGGTTCCCCTTCCGGTCTTCGCCGGCTTTCACGGAATTGTAACACTCTCCGTCATGCGGGTGTCAATCTGTGTTTTGAAGAGAAATTTTCAGATTTCGATTGACAGTTGTCTCACGGTGAAGAATTCTCTTCTTTATAAGTTTTTATTAACGTTTCGAGTGAGCGTTGCCGATGCTGGTGCAATCCGGGTTATTGACGCAGGCGGAAGGTGACCCGGTCGCCGTGGTCAGGGGGGATTCCCGCAGTGCGGTGCTCCTCGTCTGCGAGCATGCATCGCGAACCCTGCCGCAGCGTCTCGGCACGCTCGGCCTTTCGGATGAAGCGCTTGTCAGCCATATCGCCTGGGATCCGGGTGCGCTGGCCGTTGCCCAGATCATGTCGAAGAGCCTCGATGCGACGCTAGTCTACCAGCGGTTTTCGCGGCTTGCCTATGATTGCAACCGGCCGCCGGAAGCACCGGGCGCCATGCCGGTTACCAGCGAGATCTACGAGATTCCCGGCAATCGCGACCTGACGGACGAGCAGCGCGACGAGCGCACGGATGGGCTCTACCGGCCTTTCCACGATCGCATTGCCGCAATCGTCGCGGAGCGCGCTGCGCGGGGGCAAAAAACCGTTATTGTCACCATGCACAGCTTCACGCCGGTCTACAACGGCGTGGCGCGCGCGGTCGAGATAGGCATTCTTCACGACACCGACAGCAGGCTGGCGGATGCCATGCTCGACGCCGCGGCTGGAACGGATCTTTACCGGGTGGCCCGCAACGAGCCTTACGGCCCGCAGGACGGCGTCACGCACAGCCTCAAGCTTCACGGTCTCGCCAACGGGCTGTTGAACGTGATGATCGAGGTCAGGAACGACCTTATTCGAGATGAAAACGGCCAGGGGGTCGCGGCCGATTTTCTGACGGGACTGCTGCAGGAAAGCCTGCCAGCCCTGTCATAACAACCGACCCCGGGGAGCAGTGGAAGCTGCGGTCGATCCGTCAAGGCAAAGCCGGCGGGTCTTTTGGCAATCAATTGGAGACGGCCAGCGCAATTCCGCGCAAGGCCGCGAGGAGCAGGGGCACGATGTCAAACTATACCGATACCGATAAGAAGGAGGACATGAGCGTCCTCCACTCCATGGGTTATGCCCAGGAGCTTGAACGGCGCATGAGTTCGTTTTCGAACTTCGCCGTTTCCTTCTCGATCATTTGCATTCTGTCAGGCGGCATCAATTCGCTCGCCCAGGCAACATCCGGCGCCGGTGGTGCTGCGATCGGCATCGGCTGGCCGCTCGGATGCTTCGTATCCGCCGTCTTCGCCATCGCCATGGCGCAGATCAGCTCCGCCTATCCGACAGCCGGCGGTCTCTATCACTGGGGTTCGATCCTCGGCAATCGCTTCACCGGCTGGCTGACCGCCTGGTTCAACCTGCTTGGTCTCGTCACCGTGCTCGGCGCCATCAACGTCGGCACCTACTATTTCTTCATGGGTTCCTTCGGCACGCCATATTTCGGCATGGAAGACAGCACGGTGACGCGGATCGTCTTCCTTGCGATCATCACCGGCCTGCAGGCACTGGTGAACCACATGGGCATCGGCCTGACGGCCAAGCTTACCGATTTCTCCGGCTACCTGATCTTCGTCACGGCGATCGCGCTTGCCGCCGTGTGCCTGATTGCCGCTCCGAGCTACGAAATCGGCCGTCTGTTCACGTTCGCCAACTATTCCGGCGAGGCCGGCGGCAACGTCTGGCCGACGACATCGGGCACTTGGGTGTTCCTGCTCGGCCTGCTTCTGCCGATTTACACGATCACCGGCTACGACGCTTCTGCTCATACCTCGGAAGAAACCATCAAGGCGGCGCATTCCGTGCCGCGCGGCATGGTGAGCTCGGTGCTGTGGTCGGCGATCTTCGGATACATCATGCTTTGCTCCTTCGTGCTGATGCTGCCGAACATGGACGATGCCGCCAAGCAGGGCTGGAACGTCTTCTTCTGGGCGATGGACACGCAGGTCAATGCGGTCGTCAAGGACATCCTCTACTTCGCGATCCTGGTGTGCCAGTGGTTGTGCGGTCTGGCGACGGTGACCTCGGTCTCGCGCATGATCTTTGCCTTCTCGCGTGACGGCGGCCTGCCGGCCTCCAAGGCGCTCGCCAAGGTCAGCCCGAGCTATCGTACGCCGGTTGCAGCAATCTGGACGGGTTCCATCCTTTCGGTGCTGTTCGTCTGGGGTTCGTCGCTGGTCTCGATCGGCGAAACGCCCGTCTACACCATCGTCGTCTCGTGCACGGTCATCTTCCTGTTCTTCTCCTTCGCGATCCCGATCACGCTCGGCCTGTTCGCCTGGGGCACGTCGAAGTGGGACAAGATGGGTCCGTGGAACCTTGGGGGCGGTGTCTTCAAGCTGTTTGCCGTGCTGACGGTCCTCGCCATGATCCTGATCTTCGTCCTCGGCATCCAGCCGCCGAACGAATGGGCGCTCTACATCACCGTCGGCTTCCTGGTGCTGACCGGCGTCATCTGGTTCGGTTTCGAGAGCCGCCGCTTCCGTGGCCCGCCGATCGGCGACGAAGTTGCCCGCCGTCAGGCTGAAATCGCCGCTGCCGAAAAGGCCGTTGGCGAGCACTGAAAGCGTTCGCATCAAATCCAAAAAGAGAAAGCCGCTGCCCGCGCGGCGGCTTTCTACCGACCGTTCTGTGCCGACTGCACGGCATAGCAAGAAACACAAAAGAGCGAAGGCGCATCGGCCTTCGACCTCGAGAGGGATAGACCATGACCTATACGTTCGACGAACTGAAGAAGGATGTCGCCGAGGGGCGCATCGACACCGTTCTGGCTTGCCAGGTCGACATGCAGGGTCGCCTGATGGGCAAACGTTTCCAGGCGGAGTTTTTCGTCGAGGGCGCCTATAAGGAAACCCACAGCTGCAACTACCTGCTGGCGACCGACATGGAGATGGACACCGTCTCCGGCTACAAGGCGACCAGCTGGGAAAAAGGCTACGGCGACTACACGATGAAGCCGGACCTTTCGACGCTGCGCCGCATTCCCTGGCTGGAAGGCACGGCGCTGGTCCTCTGCGACATTCTCGATCACCATACCCATGAGGAAGTGCCGCATTCGCCGCGCGCCATCCTCAAGAAGCAGGTCAAGCGCCTGGAATCGCTCGGCACGAAGGCCTTCATGGCGACCGAGCTGGAATTCTTCCTCTTCGACCAGAGCTATGAAGCGGCGCAGGCCTCCGGCTATCGCGACCTCAAGCTCGCCAGCGCCTATAATGAAGACTACCACATCTTCCAGACCACCAAGGAAGAGGATGTGATGCGCGCCATCCGCAAGGGTCTGCAGGGCGCCGACATTCCGGTGGAAAACTCCAAGGGCGAGGCGTCCGCCGGCCAGGAGGAAATCAACGTCCGTTACGCCGATGCGCTGACCATGGCCGACCGCCACGTCATCATCAAGAACGGCTGCAAGGAAATCGCCTTCCTGAAGGGCAAGGCGATCACCTTCCTGGCGAAGTGGCATTACAATGCCGCCGGCAGCTCGTCGCATATCCACCAGTCGCTGTGGACCGCCGACGGCAAGACGCCGCTGTTCTTCGACGAGAAGGGCAAATACGGCATGTCGGAAGCCATGCAACAATACATGGCCGGCCTGCTGTCGCATGCGAGCGAAATCACCTATTTCCTGGCGCCCTACATCAACTCCTACAAGCGCTTCATGGTCGGCACCTTTGCGCCCACCAAGGCGGTCTGGAGCAAGGACAACCGCACCGCCGGCTACCGCCTCTGCGGCGAGGACACCAAGGCGATCCGCGTCGAATGCCGTGTCGGCGGTTCTGACCTCAACCCCTATCTAGCCATGGCGGCGCTGATCGCCGCCGGTATCGACGGCATCCAGAACAAGCTGGAACTGGAACCGGCCTTCGTCGGTGATGCCTATGGCGGCAAGGGTGTTCGCGAAATCCCGCGCACGCTGCGCGATGCGACGAAGGCGATGACGGAATCGAAGATGCTGCGCGACGCCTTTGGCGATGACGTCATCGATCATTACACCCGCGCTGCCGAATGGGAGCAGGAAGAGTACGATCGTCGCATCACCGATTGGGAAGTGGCACGCGGCTTCGAAAGGGCGTAAGGCTTTCCTGGTTTACGCCTGATTTGCCCCTCACCCTAACCCTCTCCCCGCCTGCGGGGAGAGGGGACCTGCCACACCCGACGTCGAGTAACCGGAAACGGTGCGGCATAACCCCTTCTCCCCGCATGTGGGGAGAAGGTGCTGGCAGGCGGATGAGGGGCCGCCAAGCGCTCAAGAGACGATAAGGGGCCGCCGCGCCCCCGCAAGAATTTGTAGACGAGAACAGGAACAGATCATGACAATGATCCAATGCATTTCCCCCGTGAACGGGGAGGTTTACGCCGAGCGCGAGGTGATGTCGCTGGAGGCCGCATCGGCTGCGGTGGCCCGGGCACGCAAGGCGCAGAAGAGCTGGGCCAAGCGGCCGCTCGAAGAGCGCGTCCAGCTGGTCTTGAAGGGCGTTGCCCGCCTCAACGAAATGGTCGACGAGGTGGTGCCGGAAATCGCCTGGCAGATGGGCCGGCCGATCAAGTACGGCGGCGAATTCCGCGGTTTCAACGAGCGCTCCAACTACGTCGCCTCGATAGCCGCCGATGCACTGAAGCCGCTGATCATCGAGGAAAGCGACCGCTTCGAGCGCCGTATCGAACGCGAGCCGCACGGCGTCGTCTTCGTTATCGCGCCGTGGAACTATCCCTACATGACGGCGATCAATACGATTGCTCCGGCGCTGATGGCCGGCAATACCGTCGTCATCAAGCATGCCAGCCAGACGCTGCTAGTCGGCGAACGTATGGTGCGTGCCTTCGTCGAGGCCGGCGTGCCGGACGACGTCTTCGTCAACCTCTTCCTTGACCACCAGACGACATCGGCGCTGATTGCCGCCAGCAACTTCAACTTCATCAACTTCACCGGTTCGGTGGAAGGTGGTCGCTCGATCGAGCGTGCCGCCGCCGGCACCTTCTCCGGCCTCGGCCTCGAACTCGGCGGCAAGGACCCGGGTTACGTGATGGAGGATGCCGATCTCGACGCCGCCGTCGATACGCTGATGGACGGTGCGACCTTCAACTCCGGACAGTGCTGCTGCGGCATCGAGCGCATTTACGTACACGAGTCGCTCTATGATGCCTTCGTCGAGAAGTCGGTGGCCTGGGTATCGAACTACAAGCTCGGCAACCCGCTCGACGCCGAAACGACGCTCGGCCCGATGGCCAACAAGCGTTTCGCCAAGGTGGTGCGCGAGCAGATCGCCGATGCCGTCGCCAAGGGCGCCAAGGCACTGGTCGATCCGAAGCTTTTCCCGGCCGATGACGGCGGCGCCTATCTGGCACCGCAGGTCCTCGTGAACGTCGATCACTCCATGGAGTTCATGCGCGAAGAAACCTTTGGCCCGGCCGTCGGCATCATGAAGGTGACGTCGGATGCCGAAGCGCTCGACCTGATGAACGACAGCAAATACGGCCTCACCGCCTCGCTGTGGACCAAGGATCCGGAGCGCGCCGCCCGCATCGGCCGCGACATCGAGACCGGCACCGTGTTCATGAACCGCGCCGACTATCTCGACCCGGCGCTGGTCTGGACCGGCTGCAAGGAAACCGGCCGTGGCGGCTCGCTCTCCGTGCTCGGCTTCCACAACCTGACCCGCCCAAAATCCTATCATCTCAAGAAGGTGACCGCATGAGCCTCAACATTTCCGCCAACTGGAGCTATCCGAACGCCTTCAAGCTCGGACGCGGCCGTATCAAGGAACTCGCCGACGCCTGCAAGAGCCTCGGCATGAAGAAGCCGCTGTTGATCACCGACCGGGGCCTCGCCTCGATGGCGATCACCAAGACGGCGCTCGACATCCTGGAGGAAGCCGGCCTCGGCCGGGCGATCTTCGCCGATGTCGATCCGAACCCGAACGAGAAGAATCTCGAAGCCGGCATCAAGGCGTTCAAGGATGGCGGCCATGACGGCGTCGTCGCCTTCGGCGGCGGTTCCGGCCTCGACCTTGGCAAGTGTGTTGCCTTCATGGCCGGACAGACCCGTCCGGTGTGGGATTTCGAGGATATTGGCGACTGGTGGACGCGGGCGAATGTCGAGGGCATCGCCCCGATCGTCGCCGTGCCGACCACGGCCGGCACCGGCTCGGAAGTCGGCCGCGCCAGCGTCATCACCAATTCCGAAACCCATGTGAAGAAGATCATCTTCCATCCGAAATTCCTGCCCGGCGTCGTCATCGCCGATCCGGAACTGACGGTCGGCATGCCGAAGATGATCACCGCCGGCACCGGCATGGACGCCTTCGCCCATTGCCTGGAAGCCTATTGCTCGCCCTTCTATCACCCGATGTCGGCCGGCATTGCGCTGGAAGGCATGCGGCTGGTCAAGGAATTCTTGCCGCGCGCCTACAAGGAAGGCACGGATCTCGAAGCCCGCGCCAACATGATGTCGGCCGCCGCCATGGGCGCCGTCGCCTTCCAGAAGGGGCTTGGCGCCATCCACGCGCTGTCGCACCCGATCGGCGCGGTCTACAACACCCACCACGGCATGACCAATGCGGTGGTGATGCCGCCGGTGCTGCGCTTCAACCGTCCGGAGATCGAAAGCCGCATCGAGCGCGCGGCCGCCTATCTCGGCATCGCGGGCGGGTTCGACGGCTTCTACGATTTCGTCCTGTCGTTGCGCTCGGAACTCGGCGTGCCGGAAAACCTGACGGCGATGGGCATCAAGCCGGATCGCATCGACGAACTGACCGCCATGGCGCTGGAAGACCCGAGCGTCGGCGGCAATCCGGTTAAGATGACAGCGGAAAATACCAAGAAGCTTTTCCTCGATTGCTTCTGAAGACCCTTTGCCCCTGCAATAGGCCTGGCCCGGAAGCTCTTGAGTTTCCGGGCTTTTTTCTTGCCGCTCCAAAGCGACCCAAGAAATTGTGATGATAAAACCGGTCGGGAAATTTCCACTTCATTAACCATATTTGGAAAAGATGTATGAAACGCACCATGCTCTTCCGAGGTGCTGCTTCAGAGCGATGGACTGCTCTGCCACATCAAGGATCGAACATGCCAGTCATTACATTTGCCAACACAAAGGGCGGCGCCGGCAAAACCACTGCGGTGCTTATCCTTGCAACCGAGCTTGCCCGCCAGGGATATCGCGTCACCATCCTCGATGCCGATCCGCAACACTGGATTTCGCGTTGGCATGATATTTCGGGCTCCATCCCGAACCTTTCGGTGATCTCCTACGTCACCATGGCGTCGATCCAGCAGCACATCACCGAAAACCAGGACCGGACCGATTGTTTCATCATCGATCTGCCCGGCACCCGCAACCCGCTGCTTGCCACCGCGCTCGGCCTGTCCGACCACGTGCTGATCCCGATCCAGGGCTGTGCCATGGATGCCCGCGGCGGCGCACAGGTTCTGGAACTGCTGAAATATCTTTCCGACAAGGCGGGCATTGAGATCCCGCACTCCGTCGTTCTCACCCGCGTCAACTCACTCGTCACGACGCGCGCGCTTCTCTCGGTGAAGATGCTGCTCGCCGAGCGCCAGGTGCACGTGCTCGGCACGCCCATCATCGAACGCTCCGCCTTCCGCGACATCTTCGATTGCGGCGGTACGCTTTCGGGCATGGACCCGGTAAAGGTCAGCAATCTCGACAAGGCCATGGAAAATGCCCGGCAGTTTGCCGATGAAGTCACGCGCTACGTTCCGCTGCGCCGCGGCCGGCCGACATTCCGCCGCCTCTCCGACGCAGCCTGATATCCGCCTTCTGTAGTGCGTAAAATGAAAGCCCTCCGGAATTGTTTTTCCGGAGGGCTTTTCCATGCTTGCGAAAGCTGAGGCTTACTCGATGAATTCGACGGTCACGCCCGGCTTGACCATCTTGGCCAGTTCGGTCGCGTCCCAGTTGGTCAGGCGGATGCAACCATGGCTCTGGGTCCGGCCGATCTTCGAGGGTTCCGGCGTGCCGTGGATGCCATAGGTCGGTTTCGACAGCGCAATCCACACGGTGCCGACCGGACCATTCGGACCCGGCGGAATTTCGAGGATCTTGTCGTTGCTGCCCTGCTGGAAGTTGATCTTCGGATTGTAGGTATAGCCGGGATCGAGAGCGATACGCTCCACGGTCACGGTGCCGGAGGGTGACGGCGTATCGGACGAGCCGATGCTGGCCGGATAGGCTGCAATCAGTTCGCCGGCTTCGCCATAGGCAAGCACCTGCTTGCGGCCCTTGTCGGCGACGATGCGGGCAACGATGCCGGTACGCGCCTCGCCGGGGTTGACCACCTTGACGATGGTGCCGGGAATGCTGAAATCGATGCCGGGATTGAGTTCCTTCAGGTAGGCTTCGTCCATGTGGAAACGCTCGGCGAGCATTTCCGTCGTGGAGGTGAAGGAAAGGCGCGGCAGCAATGCCTTGTGGGCATAATCCTCGGGGATTTCCGCGACATACGGCCCGGCGGCATCCGCCGGCGTGATGGTGTAGCTGATGATCGGCATGCCACCCGAAAGCCGCAGGCGTTCGAGGATCGCTTCGGTGTCGTTCGGATCGAGCGTTTCGCCGCTGATCTTTTCGAAGGCGCGGATCGACTTGGTGACGTTCATGCCCATCTTGCCGTCGATCACGCCCGGCGATGCGCCTTCGCGATCGAGGAAGACCTGCAGGGCGGTGATTTCGGCGCGCGACTTGTTGTTGAGCACGATGGCCGGCTCGGTGTCCTGAACAGTCGGTTGGGTAGCCTGCGGGTCGAGCGAGGTGACGTCCTGGTTGTCGGCAGGGGCGGTGTTCTGCAGTTCGCCGTCGGCATTGTCGTTTTCGAAGCCGGGCAGGGACTGTTCTTCGAGCGGCAGGCGCGTCACGTCGCCATGGCGCGGCACGGTGCCGGTGATCGTGCCCGGATCGCGGGCATCGAAACCGTCGAAGCTTTCACCATTGTCGAAGCCCTCGCCATTGTCGCGGTAGGGATCTTCGTAGCGCGGCTGCTCGTTGCGGGCGAAATAGACATCGGCCGGCATTTCCGTGGCGACCAGGTTGCCATAATTGTCGATCAGCACGCGGCGGCCACGGCTGTCGATCCGCACCATGACCTCGCTTTCCTCGGGCATGAAGTCGAGGATGGACCCTTCGGGCGTGACCAGCACGGTTTCGCTCTGATAGCGGCGGTATCTCTGCTGGGCTTCCGCGTCCGCGGCTGCAATCGCCATGACCGAAACCATGGTGGCGGCAGATACAGCAATTTTAACAACGTTTCTCACGGTTTTGGCGATCCTCGAAGCAGCGCTTTCCAAGCCACAGACACTCCAAATTTGACCCTAGTGTGAAAATCATGAATCTGTGGTGAACGTTCCATTAAATTTGAATCCGGCGTGTTTATGACCAGGGACCGAATGGTCGCACACCTTTGTCTTTGTCTCTCGAACGCGGGGTGGTGGCCAAAGGTTTCGGGCACGTGTCCTTATGGTTAGCATTTGGTGACTGCAGCTGATTCTCGCAATGCCTGCCCGACGCCTTGGCAAAAAGGCGTGACGGCGGCGAAAGCCGTCCTTTGCGATTGACGCAACGACACTGCAGCCACTATGCGATTGGGATGGCGGTTCGAACCGTGTTCGAACGCAGGGTGGAGATGCCCGCTCCGGCGGGCAAGGGAGGATTATCATGATCGAATTTTCGGCCACCAGGGGACCGCGCCTGACGCTTGATCCAACCTCGGTTCTGGATATCGGCGCCTGCATCGTCCACGGCGAGAACCTGGCGCCGGGACGGGCCATTCCCGACGACGGTGATCCGCGTATCGACCATTCGCTCGAGGGCTTTCTCTTTACCTGCGGCCCGGATCACCTGCGGCATCCCGAACCGATTGAGGGTGATGCGGCGGGTCGCAAATATCCGCTGCACGGCGCCTTTGCCGCCCATCCGGCCACCATCGTGTCGAACAAGCGCGAAAATGGCGGTGCCGAATGCCATGCCGTCGTTGACGTGCGTATGACGGAGGGTGCCCCGGCGCGGCTGGAGCGGCGCTGGCACATCGACGGCAAGACCGGCGAGGTGCAGCTCGACGACCGGATCGTCAACACTGGCGATACCCCGTTTCCACCGATGCTGATGTACCACATGAACATCGGCGCCCGCCTGTTCGACGCCGATGTCCGCCTGTCCGGCGCCATGCTGGAAGCCGGCGGCTTTCCCTGGACCTTCGGCAAGGATCCCGGCGGCGTTTTCTGCGTGCCGGCCGAGGGTGCCGAATGGGCGGAACTGCAGCTTGGCCCGATGGCTTCGCTCGGCGGCTTGTCGCTGCGGGTGGCGTTCCGCACCGATACGCTGCCGTTCCTGCAGATCTGGCGCAACCAGGCAGCACCGGCGCACGTGCTCGGCATCGAGCCGTGTTCGCACCGCTGGGTTGGCCGCGCCGAGCTCGGCCGGTCGGGAGAACTCACGGAAATCGCGCCCGGGGAAAGCCGGAGCTACGGATTGCGTTTCTCCTTTGTTTGAGAAGTTTGGAACGCCATTGAATTGACGCTGCCTTTGTCACAGCGTAGACCATCCCGGAGTTCAATCGAGGAGAACGCCATGGACATTCGCGAGATCAACGACGAATATTCGGTCACCGGCCAGATCGCTGTGGAGGATCTCGACGAGATCAAGGCGCTGGGCTTCAAGTCGATCGTCTGCCATCGCCCGGATTTCGAGGCTCCGGACCAGCCGCGTTTCGAAGATATCGCCGCCCGCGCCAAGGAACTCGGCCTCGAGATCAAGCACATCCCGGTCGGCCCGATGGGTGTTACTGCCGAAGCCGTCACTGCCATGGTCGATGCGCTCGACGAGTTTGCCCGTCCGATGCTCGGCTATTGCCGTTCGGGCGCGCGCTCGACCGCCGTCTATCAGCAGACCCTGCATATCCGCGCCTGACAGGCGTTCAGGATTGCCAGCCTGCGGCTGCGGGCTGGCTTTTGTGGACCTGCGTTGACGACGCGGGTCCTTTCTTTTGATTCCAAAACGTTAGGGAGTTTTCCATGAGCATCACCCGTATCGAGCCCGGTCCGCGCATGAGCGGCGCTGTCGTCCACGGCAACACCGTTTACCTGGCCGGCCAGGTCGGCGAAGGTAATGGTGTCACCGAGCAGTCGAAGTCGGCGCTGGCCGAAGTCGATCGCCTGCTGGCTGCTGCCGGTACCAACAAGTCGAAGATCCTGCAGACGATCATCTACCTCTCCGACATCTCCACCTTCGGCGAAATGAATGCCGTCTGGGAAGCCTGGGTCGACCCGAAGAACACGCCGGCCCGCGCCACCAGCCAGGCTGCCCTGGCGACCCCGGACTACAAGGTCGAGTTCGTCGTCATCGCCGCTCTCGACTAATCTATCCGACATTTCATGAAAAAGGCCGGTCGTTGGACCGGCCTTTTTTTGTCCGTGGTGTTTGTCTTCAGGTCCGGTCGCGGATCTGGCTCAGCGTGCGCGTCGGCGTGATCGCCTCCGGATCGAGCTTGATCTCGATGATCGAAGGTTTGCCGCTCTGGCGTGCGCGCTCGAAGGCGGCTGCGAAATCCTCGGTCTTCTCCACCGTTTCGCCATGGCCGCCATAGGCGCGGGCGAAGGCGGCAAAATCAGGGTTGGTGAGGCCGGTGGCGCTGACGCGGCCCGGATATTCCCGCTCCTGATGCATGCGGATCGTGCCGTAGATGCCGTTATTGACGAGCACGGTGATCAGCGGCAGGCCGTAGCGTACGGCGGTGGCGAATTCCTGGCCGTGCATCATGAAGCAGCCGTCGCCGGCAAAGCAGATGACCTCGCGTTCCGGGAAAAGTTGCTTGGCCGCAACGGCGGCCGGCAGGCCGTAACCCATCGAGCCGGAGGCCGGCGCCGACTGGGTCTGGAAACGGCGGAACCGGTGGAAGCGGTGTACCCAGGTGGCATAGTTGCCGGCGCCGTTGGTGAAGATCGTATCCTCGGCGACATTGGCTTCCAGCCAGTCCATGATCGGCCCCATCTGCACGGCTCCCGGTCCGGTTTGCGGCGGTGTCGACCAGGCAAGGTAGGCGGCATGCATGTCTTCCGTCCGCTTTGCCCAGGCGGGAGCAGCAGGCGGCGTCAACCCCTTCAGGGCGGCGACGAAGTGCTCGGGTGCCGCGGCGATGGCAAGATCCGGCCGGTAGACGCGGCCGAGTTCATCGGGATCGGGATAGACATGCACCAGCTTCTGCTGCGGATAGGGGATATCCATCAGCGTGTAGCCGGAGGACGGCATTTCCGAAAAACGGCCGCCGAGCAGCACGATGAGATCGGCCTCCTTGACCTGCTTGCCGAGTGCCGGATTGATGCCGATGCCAACATCGCCGGCATAACTCGGATGCAGGTGATCGAACAGCATCTGCCGGCGGAACGAGCAGCCGACCGGCAGCTTGTGCGCTGCTGCAAAGGCCTGGAAATCTGCAACGGCCTCTTCCGTCCAGCGCGTGCCGCCGAGGATGACCATAGGCCGTTCGGCTGCAAGCAGCATCTCGTGAAAAGCCTTGACTTGAGTGGCGCCCGGATGGCCTTCGACCGGCTGGTACGGCTTGGCGGCAGGTGCCTCGACGCTATCGACCAGCATGTCTTCGGGCAGGGTCAGCACCACCGGGCCAGGACGGCCGGAGGTGGCGACGGCAAAGGCGCGGGTGACGAATTCGGGAATGCGGGCGGCATCGTCGATCTCGCCGACCCACTTGGCGAATTCGGTGAAGGCGCGGCGATATTCGACCTCCTGGAAGGCCTCGCGTTCGCGCGCTTCGCGCTGCACCTGGCCGATGAACAGGATCATCGGCACGGAATCCTGCATGGCGACATGCAGGCCGGCCGACGCATTGGTGGAGCCGGGTCCGCGGGTCACCATGCAGATGCCCGGTTCGCCGGTCAGGCGGCCCCAGGTGTCGGCCATCATCGCCGCGCCGCCTTCCTGGCGGCAGACGAGTACGTCGATGTCGCTGTCGTGCAGTGCGTCCAGCACGGCGAGATAACTCTCGCCCGGCACGCAGGAAATCCGCTTTACGCCGTTCGCCTTCAGCGCCTCGACGATCAGCTCTCCGCCGGTTCTCTTCATCTCAGGCTTTCCTTTCCCATTGCAGCAGCTCTTCCAATACTTCTTGCGTATGCTCGCCGACGCGCGGGCTTGGGCGCTCATACACCAACGGCGTTTCCGACAGGACGATCGGGCTGCGCACGCTCGGAATGCGGTTGCCGTCGCGGTCTTCCAGTTCGATCTGCAATCCGCGGGCCTTCACCTGCGGGTCCTCGAACATCTCGCCGATGGTGTTGATGGCGCCGGCCGGCACGGCATTGCCCTCGCAGGCATCGAGCAGGTCGCGTTTCTTCCATTTTGCGGTCTCAGTGCAGACGATCGGCCGCAGTTCGGCGCGATTGGCGACACGCGCCTTGTTGGAGGCGAAGCGTTCGTCGTCGGCCAGGCTTTCGATGCCGAAGATGCCGCAGAGCCGGCGGAACTGGCCGTCATTGCCAACCGCCAAAATGAGATGGCCGTCGGCCGCCGGCACCACCTCGTAGGGCGCGATATTCGGGTGGGCGTTGCCCATCCGGTTCGGTGCCTTGCCGGAGATCAGGTAGTTCATGTTCTGGTTGGCCAAAACGCCGGCCTGGACGTCGAGCAGCGCCATGTCGACGTGCTGGCCCTTGCCGAATTTCAGGGCATGGATGAGGGCGGCCTCGATGGCGGCAACCGCATAGATGCCGGTGAAGATGTCGGCGATGGCCACGCCCGCCTTCATCGGCTGGCCGTCGGCCTCACCGGTGATGGACATGAAACCGGACATGCCCTGGACGATGTAATCGTAACCGGCAAAGGTGGCATAGGGGCCGGTCTGCCCGAAACCGGTGATCGAGCAATAGACGAGCTTGGGATTGAGGACCTTCAGGCTTTCATAGTCGAGGCCGTACTTCTGCAGTCCGCCGACCTTAAAATTCTCGATGACGACATCGGCGCTTTTCACCAGCCGGCGGACGATCTCCTGGCCCTCAGGCTTGCTGAAATCGACGGCGATCGAGCGTTTGCCACGGTTGGTCGAGTGGTAATAGGCGGCCGAGAGGTTTTCACCGTCAGCGCCCTCGACGAAGGGCGGGCCCCACGCGCGGGTATCGTCGCCACCTTCGGGGTTTTCCACCTTGATGACATCGGCGCCCATATCCGCCAGCATCTGCCCAGCCCAGGGGCCGGCGAGAACCCGGGCGAGTTCGATCACCCGAAAACCGGCGAGCGGCGGTTGCTTGGATCTGTCTGCTGTCATGGAATTTCCTTGAAGTTCAGGGCGAAAGAGTGGATTCTGATGTATCGGACACCGGCCGGGAGACGAAACGGCGTTCACGCCAGATGATGTAGAGGCCGGAGCCCATGATGATCGATATGCCCAGCCATTTGATCGCATCCGGGAAATCGCCGAAGACCAGCCAGGCGAACAGGGTGGCCGACACGATCTCGAAATATTGCAGCGGCGCCAGCGTCGAGGCCGGCGCGGCGCGGTAGGCATAGACCGACAGGATGCCGGATATGGCCGCCGCGATGCCGACGCCCAGCAGGTGGCCGGCAGCCGTGAAATCCGGGATCGAAGGATCGAAGAGCGGCGATCCGCTGCCTTCGCCGAAAAACAGGATGACGGCGCAGATCAGGCCGCCCCAGATTCCCGTCTGGAACTGCATGGCCCAGGGGTCTTCCCGGTGGGCCAGCACGCGTGTCATCAGCGCGAAGATGGCGATGCAGAAGGCGGTGACGACCGGGAGGAGGGCAACGAAGCCCACCTCGTTGAAACTCGGCTGGATGATCAGCAGCGCGCCGAGGAAGCCGACGCCGCAGGCGGTGTAACGCCGCCAGCCGATGGTCTCCTTCAGGAAAATGCTGCTGAGGATCGTCAGGATCATCGGTTCGACGAAAAAGATGGCGATGGCATCGGCGACTTCCATCACGCGCAGCGTGGTGACGAAACAGATCATCGACAGCGCGATGATGCCGCCGCGGATGATGTGGAAACGTGTCTGCCGCCAGGAAATCTGCGCCAGCGCGCCGCGCCAGAGCACGAAGGGCAGCATGAACAGCGATTGCAGCAGGAAACGGAAGAGGGCGACCTCCGTCGAGGCGATCGTCGAGGCTGCCAGCTTTGAAAAGATGTCGATCAGCGGCGCGATCAACACGGCAAGGAACATCAGCATGATCCCGCCCATGACCTCGCTGCCGTGAATTGCGGCCCCCTGCGGGGAGGAACTGCTCGCCATCGATCACAATCGTCCCGTTTTTGCGGCAAAACGACCGGAAACCGACCCGCACCACGCGGCAAACTCCACCATTGCGGTGTTGCGGTCGATTTCGTTCAGCGTTTCGTGGCGCATCTCCTCATATATGCGCGTGCTGATATTGGAGAATCCCGCCTTTTTCAAATGATTTGCGAGGTCGAAAACAGAGCGTCCCCCGAAGGTCGCCGGATCCTGGCCGCCGCCGGCAAGATGGACCGGCAGATCGCGGCCGCCTGTCACCGAAAGGGCTCGTTTTGGCCCGGAAAACGTCAGCGCAAAAACGTCGATCCACAGCGACACGCTGCAGGCAAAGCCACACAGCGGATCGTCGATGTAACGCGCGACTTTCACCTCGTCATGGGAGAGCCAGTCGAAGGGTGTCCTGGCGCCGGCGATCGACCGGCCCCAGGCCTCGAATGTCAGGCGCGGCAGAATCTGGCTGGGCACGTCGGAACCCTTGAGCCAGCGTTCCATGAAAAGGATCGCCTGCGCTGCCCGGCCCGCAGGGCCTGGGTGAAAATTGGAATTCCAGACGGCAAGCGCGTCGAAGCGGCCGATATCCTCGAAGGCGGCATTCAGCGCGATCAGACCGCCCATGGAGTGGCCGAAGAGGATGACCGGCAGGGCCGGATGACGCTCTGCAGCCATGTTGCGGATGGCGAAGACGTCCTCCAGCACCCGCTGGGCGCCGTCGCTTTGCGCAAACCGGCCGAGGGGCGCATCCGCAGCGATGGTCTCGCCGTGGCCGCGATGGTCATGGGCATAGACGTGATAACCTTCGGCCGCCATGTATTCGGCAAACGGCCGGTAGCGTCGGGAGTGTTCGGCAAGCCCGTGGCTGATCAGCAGGATGCCGCGGGCATCTCCGGTCGCCTCCTGGTGGTGCCAGGCCAGATCGGCTCCGCCGGGGCTCTGCAACCGCCGCGTTTCGTCAAACATCCGCCTTGCCTCCCCAAGCCATGCCCGAACAAAGGGGATTTGTGCGGCAGAAGCAAGAGGCTCTTCGGCGACGTGCGAAAATTGCGCGTGCATATCGATTCAGGGTTGCATTTGTCGCGTGGGGATGCTTATTTGATCCTGTTTTGTTCTTCATTGGCGGTGAGGTGGCATATGAGCGGGATTACTTTCCGGTCACTGGTTATGGCATGGCTTTTGATCATGCTCGGGCTGTTTTCCCCCACCGCCGCTATGGCGCAGGATGATTCGGAGGCCGCGGCGGCAAAAACGCAGGAGCAGGCGACGACCGGCCGCAAGGGGCGGACGCAACTCATCCTTGCGGCGAGCTGGCAGCCGGGTTTCTGCGAGCGGCGGCGCAAGAAGCCGGAATGCGCCAGCCAGACCGCGGATCGTTTCGATGCCAGCCGCTTCTCGTTGCACGGTCTCTGGAAGATCCGGAAATCCTATTGCGATGTCAGCGCCGAGTTGCAGGCCGCCGACAAGAAGCGCGACTGGAAAGACCTGCCGGCGGTGACCCTGTCCCCGGATACTGCCGCCTCCTTGTCCCAGAAGATGCCGGGCGTGCAGTCAGGTCTGGACCGCCACGAATGGGTCAAGCATGGCAGCTGTTCCGGGGTCGATGCCGAAACCTATTTCAGGACGTCGCTGCTGCTGCTGGAGCAGTTGAACACTTCGGCGGTTGGCAAGCTGTTTGGCGACAATATCGGCAAGCCGCTGACGGAGGTTCAGATCAAGAAGGCCTTTGAAGACAGTTTTGGCGAAGGGGCAGGCGATCGCGTCAAGATGCGCTGCAACAAGGACGGCGACCGGCGGATCATCACCGAGTTGACGATCGGCCTGAATGGCACGGTTTCGACGGAGAACGCGTCGCTTGCGGCGATGATCGCCGGTGCCGGAACGACAAAATTCGATTGCCCGGAAGGTATCGTCGACGCCGCCGGCTTCCAGTGAACGCTGCGGTTCGGCAGATCGTGGCGGAAAGCTGGGTTTCGTCATTGCCCGCGCGGAGCATTTCGCCTACATAGCGGCACAATCCCAGTTTTTCCGCGCGGAGCGATCATCCCAATGGCACGTCAGTTTATTTATCATATGTCAGGGCTCAATAAGTCCTACGGTCCGAAGAAGATTCTCGAAAACATCCACCTGTCCTTCTATCCGGATGCGAAGATCGGTATTCTCGGCCCGAACGGCGCCGGTAAATCGACGGTGCTGCGCATCATGGCCGGTCTCGACAAGGAATTTACCGGTGAAGCGTGGCTGGCCGAAGGTGCCACCCTCGGTTACTTGGCGCAGGAGCCGCAGCTCGATGCCTCCAAGACGGTGCTGGAAAACGTCATGGAAGGCGTTGCGCCGAAGAAGGCGATCCTCGACCGTTACAACGAGTTGATGATGAATTATTCTGACGAGACGGCAGAAGAAGGCGCCAAGCTGCAGGACGTCATCGACAGCCAGAATCTTTGGGATCTGGAAAGCCAGGTGGAAATGGCCATGGATGCGCTGCGCTGCCCGCCGGGCGACGCGGCCGTCGACAATCTCTCCGGTGGTGAAAAGCGTCGCGTGGCGCTGTGCAAGCTCTTGCTGTCGCAGCCGGACCTGCTGCTGCTCGACGAACCGACTAACCACCTCGACGCCGAAACCATCGCCTGGCTGGAAAAGCACCTGCGCGAATATCCCGGCGCCGTGATGATGATCACCCACGACCGCTACTTCCTCGACAACGTCACCGGCTGGATCCTCGAGCTCGACCGCGGCCGCGGCATTCCGTACGAAGGCAACTATTCCGCCTACCTGCAGGCCAAGGCCAAGCGCATGGCACAGGAAGGCCGTGAAGAAGCCACCCGCCAGAAGGCGATTTCTCGCGAACAGGAATGGATCGCCTCCAGCCCGAAGGCCCGCCAGGCAAAATCCAAGGCGCGTATCCGTGCCTATGACGAACTGGTGCAGTCGGCTGCCGATCGCCGTCCCGGCGACGCGCAGATCGTCATTCCGGTCGGCGAGCGTCTCGGCCAAGTGGTCATCGAGGCGGAAAACCTCACCAAGTCCTATGGCGACCGCGTGCTGATTGAAAACCTGTCGTTCAAGCTGCCGCCGGGCGGCATCGTCGGCGTCATCGGTCCGAACGGCGCCGGTAAGACGACGCTGTTCCGCATGATCACCGGCCAGGAAAAACCCGATAGCGGCGAAATCCGCGTCGGCGATACCGTCGATCTCGCTTATGTCGACCAGAGCCGCGATACGCTCGACGGCAACAAGACGGTCTGGGAAGAAATCTCCGGCGGCAACGACATCATCAAGCTCGGCAAGCACGAGATGAATTCGCGTGCCTATTGCGGCGCCTTCAACTTCAAGGGCGGCGACCAGCAGCAGAAGGTCGGTACGCTCTCGGGCGGCCAGCGCAACCGCGTGCACCTCGCCAAGCTCCTGAAGGCCGGCGGCAATGTCGTCCTGCTCGACGAACCGACCAACGACCTCGATACCGAAACGCTGGCGGCGCTCGAAGATGCGCTGGAAAACTTTGCCGGCTGCGCCGTTATCATCAGCCACGACCGCATGTTCCTCGACCGCCTGGCGACGCATATCCTCGCTTTCGAGGGGGACAGCCAGGTGGAATGGTTCGAAGGCAACTTCGAAGACTATGAAAAGGACAAGATCCGCCGTCTCGGCGCCGATTCCGTCAATCCGAAGCGGGTCACCTACAAGCGCCTGACGCGCTGATTTGCCTGCTTTCGCTTTCGGCGGTCTCCTGCCGAAAGCGATCTCGGCTTCCGCTTGCCGGGAGCCGCAATATCATTGGCAAGCTCGCTTCTCGTCCCGCATCATTCTCGGCATTGGCCGGGCCGGATGGGAAACAGGTTTCGTCTTTGCCTGCAATCCAAGGCCTCCGGTCATCCGGGGGCCTTTTTCTTGCCCGATGCTGGGTTCCGCAGCATCATGGCGTGGCTGACAGAATTTTGCGGCAGGTGATTTCCTGCTTGCGTCATCGCACCTAATGACATAAAGATATCTTTATATCTTGATTGGGTGTTTCGTGGCGAACTTGGTAAAATTCGGACTCGACGATCTGGTGGACCTCCTGAAGGCGGTGGGTGAGCCCACGCGGCTGCGGTTGCTGGCGCTTCTGGAGCAGGGGGACCTGACCGTCTCCGACCTGACGGAAATTCTCGGCCAGTCGCAGCCGCGCATTTCGCGGCATCTCAAGCTGCTTGGCGAGGCGGATCTCATCGATCGTTACCAGGAAGGCGCCTGGGCCTATTTCGGCCTGAAGCGCGAAGGCCGTCCGGCGACGCTGGCGCGCACACTGTTGAAGGCGGCATCGGAAAACGACCCGGTGCTTTTGCGCGACAGCGATCGTCTTGTGTCGGTGAAACGGGTGCGGGCGGAGCGCGCCCAGGCCTATTTCAGCCGCAACGCCGCCGAATGGGATGCGCTGCGCCGCCTGCATGTCAGCGACGCCGATATCGACGCGGCAATCGTCGCGCTTGTCGGTGACGAACCGGTCGAGGCACTGCTCGATCTCGGCACCGGCACCGGACGCATCCTCGAACTGCTGCAGCCGCTCTACCAGCGTGCCGTCGGCATCGATGCCAGCCGCGACATGCTGGCCGTGGCGCGCGCCAATCTCGACCAGGCCCGTGTTGCCAAGGCCTCGGTCCGGCATGGCGATATCCTCAACCTGCCGCTCGATGCGCAGGATTTCGATCTCGTCACCATCCACCAGGTGCTACACTTCCTCGATCAGCCGGAACTGGCGATTGCCGAAGCGGCACGCATGCTCCGTCCGGGTGGCCGGCTCGTGATCGTCGATCTGGCGCCGCACACGCTGGAGCATTTGCGTGATGAACACGCGCATGTCCGCCTCGGCTTCTCCAATCAGACGATGGCCGACTGGCTGAAGCGCGCCGGCCTGAAAATGGAAAAATCCGTCGATCTGCATTCCGGCAAGCAGGCCGGCCAGGATCTGACCGTCACCATCTGGCTGGCGCGTGACGAACGCGCTGCCGATCGAACCGGCCGAGACGGCCAGCCTTCCTCTCTTCTTGTCGGGAGCCGCTGATGTCCCCTTCACCTCTTCGTTCCGCAGACCACGCGAAACTTCGTTTTTCCTTCGAGTTCTTCCCGCCGAAGTCGGAGGAGATGGAAGGGCAGTTGTGGGCAACGATTGATGATCTCGCCGGCTGGAACCCCGAATTCGTCTCGGTGACGTATGGCGCCGGCGGCTCCACGCGAGCGCCGACCCTGTCGACGGTGCGCCGATTGCTTGCGGAAACCGCGCTGCCGACGGCGTCGCATTTCACCTGTGTCGGCGCCAGCCGCGACGAGGTGCATCAGGCGCTCGAGGATTTTCGCGCTGCCGGCGTCCGTCATTTCGTCGCCCTGCGTGGTGATCCGGCCGGCGGTGTCGGCGCTGCCTACCAGCCGCATCCCGGCGGTTATGCCAATGCCGCGGAACTGGTCGCCGGTCTGCGCTCGATCGACGATTTCGAGATTTCCGTGTCCGCCTATCCGGAAAAGCACCCCGAAAGCCGCGATACCGCCGCTGATATCGACATGCTGAAACGCAAGGTGGATAATGGTGCCAACCGGGCGCTGACGCAGTTCTTCTTCGACAACGATGTCTTCGAGCGTTATCTCGAGCGCGTGCGCGCGGCCGGCATCACCATTCCTATCGTACCCGGCATCATGCCGATCCAGAACCTGACGCAGCTCAAGCGGTTTGCCGGCGCCTGCGGCACGACGGTGCCTGTGCGTCTCGACGAACGCTTCGAGGGGCTGGACGACAAACCGGTGGAGCGTGCCGCCGTGGCGGCGGATGTCGCGGCCGAACAGATGGCCGATCTCGTCCGCCGCGGTATCCATGAATTCCACGTCTATTCGATGAACCGCGCCCCGCTGGTCAACGAGACGTTTGCACGCCTCGGCCTGACCCGGAAAGTGGCTGAGACCACCGGCGCGGCCGCCTGATACGTTCCATCTACGCCGCAAAAGAGAAACGCATGGCGATGCTCCCATCGCCATGCGTTTGTCTTGATGTGTCTGTCTTGCGAAGAGTGCTCGAAGACTGGTCTGTCGTTGGTCGCTAACCTTGAACCGGTCTGCGACTTTCCCCTAGATAAAAAGCATTGTTGCGATGAACACAAATGCTGCGCTGACCAGAAAGACATTGAAGGAATTTGTAAGTCCCATTGTCTGCCTCCTTGCGTTGACCGTTAAATCATATGTCGGATTTGTGGCAGCTGAAAAGCGCTTTCAATGCTGCGCTGCGAAGACAGAGGGCGGAAAACGCTGGTGTTGAATTGCAAGCTATTGAAAATTCACCCAAAAAATTATTCACAATTTTTTGCCGCGGTTTAACATTCGGTTATCCGAGGTGAATCCCCGAGAGCAATGTGTTCAACATGAGCCGAACACCCC
>NZ_CAXUSG020000021.1:0-51839 GCF_964253915.1 Rhizobium sp. LjRoot30
AAATCGTCACTTCAATTTTATGCGAGGTGCCGTCAGCAGACGTGACGGTCAGTGTTTCAGTAACTGTTTCGCCTTCTGAAAGTTTGTCGTAGGCAAGCTTCTTCTCGCCTTCTGTTGCGAGTTGATAGGTCCAATTGCCTTCACTTCCCTCGGAATTAAAGGTGAAACTACCATATACGCCATCCGTGCCCGAAGCCTCGCCAAAGGTTTCGGTACTATCCACATCGGCAACCGTCACAGTGCCTGACGCAACACCTTCAACGACTTCATAGCTTTCCGCATTATCGGTAAATGTCGCGTTGTCGTTGACGCCATGAACACTGATGGTGACAATCTGATTCGTGCCGTCAGCCGACTGAACAATGATGGCGTCCGTGACGGTAACGCCGCCATGCAGCGCTTGTACCGTGGACGAGTTGTTGTCGATCGTGTAGGTCCAGTTGCCTTTGATATCGATCGTCAGCGAACCGTAAGTGCCTTTATGAGTGGCTTCTCGGAAACCTTCGGTGCCGTTCGGGTCAGTAGCGGTCAACGAGCCCTTGGCGATACCAGTATATTCGACTTCACCCAAAGCAAGCTTGTCAATGCTTAGTTCTATGGCTGCACCGTCTTCGATGACGTCGCCAGTGATGGTACCTTTGATAACAGCAGGTGTGTTTACCGGGAGGCCGCCATTTCCGCCGTCTGGCCCCTGACCTTCATCGGGAAACAGGCGAAGGATAGCTTCGTCTGCATTCGCTGCGGTGCCTGGATTCTGCGTGTCGATGGAGGCGATGTATTCACGGCCAACCGTGATCGCGTCTGCACCATTATAAGCCGCAAGTTCGTTCGCCTGATCGAGATGGGTCGTGAACAGATCGGCTGCCGCGATTTTGGCATTTACGGTATCAAGGTCTTCGTTTTGGGCACCATCAAGAATCGCAATTGCGATGTTGTTGATGTTAAGGCGACCGGCTTCAAGCTCGCCCACAAAGTAAGCAACGCCTTCAGCTTCGCCATCGCGTTCAAACAGAGACTGATAGATCGAGTTCACGATCTGCTCGTTTGTCATACCAGAAAAGCGGCTCTGATATTCCTCAGTCGAGGCCAAGTCGCCGATTCCGGTCAAATCTGCTCCATTGCTCGTTTTACCGTTGTAAAATTCGAGGCCTGCCGGGTCGGCAGGACGACCGAAGAGCGCGACATAAATTCCCTGGATACTCGCCATGACTGGCCCCCTCAGACCATAAAATCCTTACGTGAGGAATTACTAAGCCCATCCGAATTGGTTAATCAATGGTAAAGTTTAGGATTGGTTAAGTGTCCCAAAAAAGGTTTTAGTGATGCTATCGACAGTGAGGGAAATCCATGTATTGCACGGTTTTTTGTAGATAATGATTTTTTATACAAACAACGATTTTTACTTGAATAAAACATTTTAAGCTTGAGAATGTTTTTTGAATATTTAATTACCTAAAAATTTTGCCGATAACAGCGAATAAATTTTCAAATATAGATGTTGACGGTTTGTGAGCGACGCCGAAATAGCGCAGCGCGCTAGGCAAGACTTATTATATTTATGATTCAATTGAGCTGTTTTAGACGGATGGCATCAAGAATATCCGCCAGCGTCTGCGCCAGCGGAATAATGGGACTCCAGCCGAGTAGCGTTTCCGCCTTTCCGCAGTCGCCGGACATTACCGGAATATTGTTGGGAAGATAGCGGTCTTGGTCGATTTCTACGGTGATGGGAACCCGCGCCATGCTGGTCAGAAGCGCCAGGATATCGGCGATCTGCATGGGTGCGCCGGTAGACAGATTGAAGGTCTCACCGGCAGCGAGGTCATCCCGGTCTGCCGCTTTAAGATATGCATGGACGATGTCGCGCACATCGAGAAAATCGCGGCGGGCCTCGAGATTCCCGACCCGTAGAATAGGGTCC
This sequence comes from Rhizobium sp. LjRoot30, assembly GCF_964253915.1. Lineage (NCBI taxonomy): Bacteria > Pseudomonadati > Pseudomonadota > Alphaproteobacteria > Hyphomicrobiales > Rhizobiaceae > Rhizobium > Rhizobium sp. LjRoot30. Next base: position 1,922 of record NZ_CAXUSG020000021.1, read on the forward strand.
TGCTGCCCCGCTTCGATCCGTGCGATCTGGTTGGCGAAGGCCGGCACGACATAAGATGGTAGCTGCCCGGGACCGGTATGGTTGAACGGCCGGAAGATCGCCGCCTGCAATCCATCGCCCGCCATCTGCCGCAGCATGATATCGGCGGCAGCCTTAGTCGCGCCGTAGGGCGACATCGGTTCGAGGGCAGCATCCTCGGAGAGCGGGACCTCGCTGCGGTTGAAGGCGGCGCCATAGGCTTCGGAGCTGCCGGCAAAGACGAAGCGCGCCGCCGGCACATGCCGCAGAACGGCCTGCGCCAGATGGAAGGTGCCCATGAGGTTCACCTGCCAGGCAGTGTGCGGCTCATCCTTAGCCTGGCGTGGTGCGGCAATGGCGGCGAGGTGAATGACCGCGTCCGGCCTGGCGGCGGCAACCGCCCGGTCGACGGCTTCGGCATCGCGCAGGTCGGCGGCGCTTGCCGTCTGCGGATCGACGAAATCGACCGGCTCGAACCTGTCGCCCCATAGAGGAGATGCGACCGCCCGGATCAGCGTGCCGCCGACGAAACCGCGAGCCCCGGTGACGAGAAGACGACGCTTTGACATGCCCGGACCTTTAGCTTCGGACCCCAAATGTTTTCCGCCGCCGGGGAGGGGAGGGCCTCCCGGCGGTGAAAAGTCTCAAGCCTTGCGGTGGCGCGCCATGTCGGCATCGACCATTTCGCGGATCAGCTCTTCCATGGAGATGCTGGTTTCCCAACCGAGCTTGGCCTTGGCCTTGGCCGGGTCGCCGAGCAGGATTTCCACTTCCGCCGGGCGAAACAGCGCCTCGTCGATGACCAGATGGTCGTCAATGTTGAGGCCGACATGCGAGAAGGCGATCTCGCACATGGTGCGCACGGTCGAGGTGCGGCCGGTGGCAACGACGTAATCGTCGGGCGTCTCCTGCTGCAGCATCAGCCACATGGCGCGGACGTAGTCCTTGGCATGGCCCCAGTCGCGCTTGGCGCTGGTATTGCCGAGGCGCAGCTCCTTGGAGAGACCGAGCTTGATGCGGGCAACGCTGTCGGTCACCTTGCGGGTGACGAACTCGATGCCACGCAGCGGCGATTCGTGATTGAAGAGGATGCCGCTCGAGGCGTGGATACCAAAGCTTTCACGATAATTGACGGTGATCCAGTGGCCGTAGAGCTTGGCGACGGCATAAGGCGAACGCGGATAGAAGGGTGTCGTTTCCGACTGCACCGGCTGCTGGACGAGACCATACATCTCAGAAGACGAGGCTTGGTAGAAGCGGGTATCTGGCTTGGCCAGGCGGATTGCCTCGAGCACGTTGGTGACACCGAGACCGGTGACGTTGCCAGTCAGGACCGGCTGCTGCCATGACGAGGCGACGAAGGACTGGGCGGCCAGATTATAAAGCTCGTCCGGCTTGATGTCCGTGACAGTGCGCACCAGGCCCGACAGGTCGAGCAGGTCGCCGTCGACGATGCGCACGTCCTTTTCGATACCGAGCCACTGCAGGCGGCTCAGATTGACGTCCGAAGTGCTGGAGCGCCGCGCCAGACCGTAAACGTCATAACCCTTCGACAGAAGAAGCTGCGCGAGATAGGCGCCGTCCTGTCCGGTGATACCCGTGATCAATGCCTTTTTTGCCACGTCAAACTCCTGATCGTCCTGCCTTAACTTTGCCCGACTGGTCGACAATAGCGGGCGCAAGGCTGTTGGCTTTGGGGGAGCCTGTTATAGAAAGCATATGCCATGTTCAAGCAGGAAGGCTTTATTCCAGGAAGATCCGGTTTCCCACGAGGTGGATGGGGTGGACGATTTGCCGCTGGCAGGATGGCGGCATTGCGCCGCGACCGCGTTGCCTTTATGGGAAATTAGTGATTGGCGGGCATCTTAACCGATTAATCAAATAAAGCAGCTACGCATAGCTTTCGTTTCTTAATAAACGGTGGAGCCTATGTTAGGCTGTTCAACAGTAAGCGGATTCTGAAGTTTACAGGCCGCGGCTCAGTTCTGGCATCGCGATTGGAAGAATTGCCGAATGAAAAATGAGAATCCGTTTCAGGTTGCACTGACGACATATCGTTCAATTCTCTTCGCAACGATCATGTTCAGTATCGCCATCAACGCTCTGATGTTCGTCGGTCCGCTCTACATGTTGCAGGTCTATGACCGCGTGCTGCACAGTCGGAGCGAGATGACGCTGGCGATGTTGACCTTGATTGCGCTGGCGATGCTGATGGTCTACGGCCTTCTGGAGTGGCTTCGTTCGCGCGTCTTGGTGCGCGCTGGCCTGCGGTTCGACCAGATGATCGCCAAAGGCGTCTTCACCCGTGTTGTCACCAGCACGCTAAAGCAGCCGCAGGCACGATCGGAATTTGCTCTCGGGGATATTGATCGCCTGCGCGAATTCTTCACCGGTTCCGGCCTTATCGCCATCTGCGATGTGCCGTGGATCCCCGTTTTCCTGGTCGTCTGTTTCCTCTTCCACCCGATTGTCGGCTGGATTGCAACTTGTGGCGCCCTGATCATCTTCGCCCTTGCCATCGCAAACGAGTTCATGACGAAGAAGCCACTGGCTGAAGCGGCCGGTCATTCCCAAGCGGCGCAGCACTTCTCTAACTCGACCCTGCAGAATGTTGAAGTAATCCGTGCCCTTGGCATGGAAACTAGCCTGCGTGGCCGTTGGAATGCCATGCATCGTAGTATGCTGGAAAAGCAGGCAAGTGCTAGCGATCGTGCTGGTGGACTACTGTCTACCTCCAAATTCGTACGTATGGCGCTGCAGACGATTATCCTCGGTGCCGGCGCCTATCTCGCGATCGAAGGCGAAATATCGCCCGGCTCGATGATCGCCGCATCGATCATGATGGGTCGCGCGCTGTCGCCGGTCGATCAGGTCGTCGGCCAGTGGAAACAGTTCATCGGCGCCCGCCTTGCCTACAAGCGTCTTAACCAGATCTTCCGCGAAGTTCCGGAGGAGATCGAGCGCACCGAATTGCCGGCTCCGACCGGCAATTTGACGGTAGACCAGCTGATCGTCGTTGCGCCTGGTTCGAGAACGCCGCTGCTTCAGGGTGTCACTTTTGCTGTCAAGCCGGGTGAAGCCGTTGCCGTCGTCGGCCCAAGTGGTGCAGGCAAATCCAGCCTGATCCGATCACTGGTCGGCGTATGGCAGCCTCTTTCCGGCGCCATCCGTATCGACGGTGCAGAACTCCAGCACTGGAACAGGGACGAACTCGGCAATCACTTGGGTTATCTGCCGCAAAGCGTCGAACTGTTCGCTGGTACGATTGCTGAAAACATCGCACGCTTCAAAGAGGGCGCAAAAGCAGAAGACATCATCAAGGCAGCCCAGCTCGCTCGCGTGCACCAGATGATCCAGAATCTGCCGGACGGATACGAAACCCAGATCGGTGTCGGCGGTCGTCAACTTTCGGGTGGCCAGCGCCAGCGCGTCGGCCTTGCCCGCGCCCTGTTCGGCGATCCGGCGCTCATAATCCTCGATGAGCCGAATTCGAACCTTGACAATGAAGGTGAAGAAGCATTGGCCCAAGCCATCGCCGAGCTAAAATTGCAGGGCAAGGCGATCATTGTCGTCAGCCACAAGATGAGCTTGGTCGCTCTGACAGACAAGACACTTATTCTGGCCGACGGCCGGATGCGCGCCTTTGGCCCGACACGCGACGTTCTCCAGCCGAAGCCAGCAGTTCCCGCGACCGCGCCGGCACAAATCGAAAACGGGCAAAACCGCAATATTGCCTGATCCGTCAGGTAGGATGATGACATGGCGAATGCGATCCCGGAGACGGGGTCGCCGGAGCTGCTCTCTCCATTTGTTGTTACGCAGTCCAAAGATAAACCGCATCGGGTTTTCCGGAGTTGCTTTAGATAGGCCGTAAGATGAAAAAGAAAGACGACAAGCAGAGCAAGAATTTCTCGCCCGCGCCCTATATCACGGCCGGATATGCGACGATCTTTCTTGGACTGGGTGCCTTGGGCACGTGGGCAGCGACAGCTCCCCTGGCAAGCGGCGTCGTCGCCGGCGGAACGGTTTCGGTAGAAACGAACCGCAAGACGATCCAGCACCTGGAAGGCGGTATCATATCCGAAATCGTCGCCAAGGAAGGTGAGGTCGTCAATGTCGGCGATCCCCTCATCAAGCTTGATCCGACGCAGGCACAGGGCAACTACACTGTTCTGCGGACGCGCCTGACGCTGCTGCGGGCGACGGAAGCCCGTCTTCTGGCGGAAAGCATCGATGCCTCCGAGGTCAAGTGGCCGGAGGGATTGGAAGAACTCGACGCCGCGTCCGCGAAGGATGCGATCGCCCTGCAACAGACGCTGTTCCAGGACCGGAAGCGGACCAAGGATGGTCAGACCGCAATCCTGAACGCCCGTATCGATCAGCTCAACGAAGCGGTGAAAGGGCTCGTCCAACAGCTCGGCGCCGTCAGTAAGCAGATCAACTCGATGCAGAGTGAGATCGACCGTCTCACCAAGGGCCAGAAGACCGGTGTCGTCGGCACGAACCAGTTGTCGCAGATGACGCGCGGTCAGCTCGAGCTCGACGGCAAGCATGGCGAAATCACTGCCGAGATCGCCAAGCTGCGCCAGACGATTTCCGAAACCGAACTACAGATCGTGCAGATCCGCCAGGAATTCGTGGAACGGGCCGGCGGCGAACTGCGCGACATCCGCGATCAGCTTGCCGAAGTCTACGAACGCACCACCGTTGCCAAGGATATCCTGAACCGCACCGTCATTCGCGCGCCGGTGCGTGGCATGGTTCAGAACATCCGCGTTCACACGACACACGGCGTCATCCGTGGCGCAGAACCGATCCTTGACGTCATTCCGCTCGACGACAACCTGATCGTCAACGCCAAGATCCGGCCGATCGATATCGACAGCGTCAAGCTCGACACGGAAGCGGAAGTGCGCTTCTCCGCCTTCTCCAGCCGCACGACTCCGGCGATCTTTGGAAAGCTGACCGTCCTTTCGCAAGACGTCATCGAACCGACCCAGCAGGGCCAGGAACCTTATTACATGGCTCGCATCGAGGTGGATGACAAGGACGTACCGCTGGAGATCCGCGGCCGCCTTCTCCCCGGCATGCCGGCCGACGTCATCATCGCCACGGGCGACCGGACCTTTGCGGAATACATCATCAAGCCGCTGACGGATGCCTTCCATAAAAGCATGCGCGAGAAATAATAGCTTGCTGATTATCTCCGGCCTAAAGCCATGATTGTGGCTTTAGGCAAAACCATTTTTAATTATTAAAAGCTGCTGTAATTTTGTATCGAATATATTCCTTAGCCCACACGAATTTTTCCTCGACAATGGAGAATATAATTGCGTTTTGCAATTTATCTACCAACCACTTCGAAAATTTTACCTCGACAAAATGATATGTAATTATAGATAATACGATAGATATTGAAAATACTAAAAATATAGCGAGCCATCCGCCGAACGGATTTATAATCCCAAATACATTTTTTGTATAAATGTAAATCCAAATTGCGGTTGGATGCGAAAGATAGAGTGAAAACGAAATATTTCCTAAAAATAGGACGGCTCTTGGAATGGCAAAATTCATATTTTTGCTTGCGATCGTCAATATAAATAAGAATATTATGACTGTCGTACCAACGCCATGAATACCATGATTAAGTTTCCAATGGAAAGTATATTGCGTTATCAGAGCTATTATGGCTGCTGCGCTGAGAGATATTGACCAATATTTGTTTGGAAAAGAAAAATTTGAACGGTAGATAAGCCCTATCGCCATTCCTGCCAGAAATAGAAAGTTCAGCGGATTGGTCGCAATAGCTAGAGCGGGAAAATTTTCCAACTGTTGATAGTAGGGGTCAAATAGAGGAATACCGGTAAGAATCCGAGGAGCAAGGATAGTCACTATCGATACAAAAACAAGGAATCTGAAAAAGCTCTCTTTAAAAAATAGAGAAACAAAAACCGCTATATAAAAATACACTTCATATTGGATCGACCACCCTACGATCAAAGAGGGTGAAAATATATTTGGATAAGCTGCATTATGCTCTGGATAAAAGGCTAGGCTGCGGATCAGCAGATCCCAACTATGCCGGTCTGAGGCCACCTCCATAGCCATGATTGTAAGAGTATAAACGGTATAGAGTGGAATGATCCGTGCCGCTCGCTTTATAAAAAAAAGGCGCGGCGATATCGTTAGTCCGTCGCTACTATAGCAAGAAACAACCATGACAAAGCCGCAGATCACAAAAAATAAATCTACAGCCATTGTTGAGGCTGGATAAAAAAGAAGCGTTCCCAGACCGCTTCCATATGGGCTGACAAAGAAACTGCAATGCCAGAGCAGGACTCCTATCGAAGCAATGCCCCTCAAGGCCTGGACGACCTCAATGCGTGATTTGTGATACATATGCCCAAGCCTTTTTGGGCCCATAAATAATGAGTAACCTTGCGCGAGACTGCAGTTCTTTTTTCCGTATCAAGCGCGGAGTAATTTAAAGCGTAAAAATCGTAATTTCATAAAATTTGAAAATATATTTAATTATTGTCGAAAATAAATATTGTTTAAAATTAATATTGATAATTTTTGTTTGACATTTTTATTAATTTAAATCTTATAATTCCATTATGTAATAATTAATGGGGCAGTTATGGCATCTTCCTATTTCTATCGTGAGGGTTATGCACCGGATTACGATCTCCTTACAATGATGTTGGATCCGATAAGTTTGAATTCTGCGCGATCTCTCGATTTTTCACAGCGTGGGACGCATTACATCAGAGTTGATAAGCCGCTTATAGGTGATGTTTACTCTATATTGAGCGACGCGCGCATCGAAAATGATGGAGATACATCTGTGATTCGCAATGAAACACAGATTAATAGCGTCCGATTGATTCAACTCTTTTTTGGTACTGGCGGCTATTACGCCGAGTTCGAAAACTCCAGTTCACAGAGAGTGCTAGACAATACATTGGGCATTTATAATCCTGGCGGAGACAATATGTCCTACATGGACAAGCTGACCGTCAATCCTGGTCAAGCCGGCGGGAGCTTTACGCCCTTCTTCTTTCTCGTCATCAACGGAGGAGCTATAGGCGGCGGTTCTGGTCGCGCGCTTGTGGTAGAAGGAGATGCTACCGGAGTCCGAGAGCAAAGCTGGGGCGATTGGCTGGACGGAAGTCCGAGTGGGCCGGGCGAGGATCCCGGCGGAGAGCAACCAGAGGAGCCGGTGAATGATGATACGCTGCATGACGCCCAGGATCTTCTTGCGGATATTCAGGCAGAAATTGCGTTTCGTGAGCAAATCAGCAACCAACTTTATTTGGAGCTGGAAGCTGCACGGGAGCTACAGGCACTTAATGAACTGCGATTGGAGGGGCTGTCTGATGAACAACTGGGGCTGATTGCTTTACAAACACTGGAAACTCTTGGGATTGCGGGCACTTGGGCAGAAGCATATCTCTCCGTTAGCCGAGCGCCGACCGGTGTATTTTATAAAAGCTTTGGCGACACGAAAACCGCGGTTGAACTGCATTATGCGCTTCTCGATGCCTCTCAAAATCCTGATTGGCAAAGCTACGCAAAACTCCATGAAAAGAACACAGCTTATGTAGCCAAAGCAGCCGAATACAAAGGCCAGCTTGGGAACTATCTGAAGGCGCTGCAGGTCACGAAGAAGACTGAAGAGTTTTATCAAAATACCAAGGACAATTACAAAGACGCCTCTTCTGTCCGTGACAACATGTATGTTGTGGAAACGGAGATCCAACGCTTAACGGCCCTACAGGAGAACCTGACTGCAACACTGATTGACAACCGAAACACGATCGTCGAACTTCAGCAAACTGCAAATACGATTGTCGAGAGATCTCCTGAAGCCACAAATACCTATCTTTTTGGCACCGGTCACCAACATACGACCGGCGGACGACCACTGCTTCACGAAGAGCGGGCGGCGGTAAACTCTGCAACTTTTGTTGAGATGGTAACGTTGACCGCCGACTATCAGTCAGTGCTAGCTTCGCAAGGCGATGTCATGGTTTTCGGAGCAGATTCTCGACATGATAGGGTCGATATTGGAGCTTCATTCACTGACTTCGAGATCACAACACCCGGTGGCGACTGGGGCATGTTTGAAAATAGCCGATTGAGCCTGATCACTCAGGATGTCGAGCGTGTTAGTTTCCGAGATTTGACGATCGCCTTTGATGACGATGGGATGGCCGGAATTGGCTACCGAATTTACCAGGCAGCTTTCGATCGGGTGCCCGATTACGTTGGCTTGGGTCATTGGATCCGTCAGCTCGATTCAGGCGTAAGTCTTTTGAACGTTGCTGCCGCATTCGTGGGATCCGACGAGTTTCGGGCTGTATATGGAACCAACCCGACAGCAAAAGCCTATATTGCGAAGCTTTATCAGAATGTCCTTGGACGCGAAGGAGAGGCTGATGGCGCGGCCTTCTGGGAAGAGCAACTTGCTTCCGGCGTCTCGGCAGCTCAAGTGCTTGCACACTTTTCTGAAAGTCCCGAGAACATTTCTGGCGTTGCATCATCCATTGCGGATGGGATCTGGTACATCTAGTTCAGCGATAATCATGACGGGAAAGCAAGACTGCCTTCCCGTCATGACCTAAAAATCCGCAACAACTTTGTCGCTAAACCCGATTAAGCCCAGACATCCACCCACTGCTGCTGGGTTACGGCAACCAGATCGATGCCATCCACCTGGATGGCGCCGTGAGATGGGGACTGTTCGTTTGCCAGGTTGGCGCGGTTCTCGTCGCTGACCGAGATCGCCACCAGCACGTCGGCGCGGCTCTGGCCTGCGGCCAGGGTATCGACCCAGTAGGCAACGCCGGCAGCCTCGCCGGCCCGGTCGAGCACGTTCTGATACAGTACGTTGACGAAGGCTGCGTCATCCATCCCGGCCGGATTGCCGAAGCGTTCCCCGAATTCGGCGCTGGCGACGATGCCGGAGGCCAGGACCGACAGGCTGGCGCCATGGTCGAGCACATCCGACCAGTACTGCAGGCCGGACGGATCGATCTCGCGGTCAAGACCGGCGCTGTAGACGAGGGAGATGTTTTCATGCACGGCGGAATTTGCATCCTCGGCGATCACCGCATCCGATCCGCCGATGGCATAGATGCCGTCCTTGAGGGCCAGATAATCGATATCCGTCGCCTTGATGGAGCCGCCCTGATACGTAAAGACCAGGTTGGCGCCCTGCTTGACGATGTCGAGGGCAGCCAGGGTGGTGTCGATCACCAGCGTGTTGAGGCCGGCATTGCCCTGCACCGTATCGTTGCCCCGGCTGGCGACGAAGACATCGTTGCCGGTGCCGCCGATCAGGGTGTCGTCGCCATCGGTGGTAATGGTCGGCAAGGTCGCGCTGATCCACTCGGCCTTGTTGAGGCCGAGGAGTGATAGTTCATTGCCGATCGTGCCGCCGGCGAGGATGTTGTTTCCTTCCAGGCCCTCGAGCCTGTCATTGCCGGCTCCACCGACGAGAACGTTGTCGGCGGCATTGCCCTTGATCGTATCGTTGCCCGAACCGCCGATGGCATTTTCGATCAGGGACCGTTCGTCACCCTGGTAGAGATAGGCGAAAGCGACATTGCCGGGCGCTGAATGGCCGTCCCCCAGATTGGCGACCTGGGAATTGCCGAAATTCGCCCAGCCGCCCGGCGCCAGGTCGATCTTCAGCGCGCTCGTATATTTCGAGAGGTCGACCGTATCGCGGCCGCCGCCGTCCCAGATCGTTTCAAAAACCTTGTTGCCGCCGGGAGCGCCCTGGCCGACGCCGTTGATGAATTTCTCACCGCTCGTCGCACTCCAGGAATAGACCGTGTCTTCGGACCGCGTGGTGTAGTTGGCGCCGTAGAGGTATTGGACGGCAGCGATGTCACGCAGCATCGGCGATTGGGCATAATCCCAGGTTCCGTTCGAATAACCGTCCCGACCGTCGTTGGCATAAGAAGAATAACTCATGATCGAGTAGGCCATGGCGTCGATCGTGCTTCCCGCCGTGCTGCCGCCGAAATTCAGCGTGGTCCCGGCTGCGGTGGCGGCCTCCACGTTGATGCTGGCATCGGTGGCACTGACCGTGCCGTGAACGAGACCTGCGCAGCAGGGGCACAGGCTTTTGCCGGTCACATCCTCGGCGCTGTAATTGCCGGTACCGAGTTTGTTTTCATGCGGATGCGACAGACCGAGCGCATGGCCGAGTTCATGGATGAAGGTGTGATAGGCATAGTTGCCCGCCTTGGGGGTGCCGTAATAACTCGCCGAGGTGCCGAACCAGACGTCACCGGCTTCGCCACTGGTTCCCGGCGCATAGGCCCAAGCCGTTTTGGGGGCGCTCGACATGGCAATGCGAATATCGGCGGTGGAGCCCGAGCTTTCCGAGATCTTCAGGTCGATGAGTTCTGCCCAGGCCGCCATGGCGTCCTTCGCCGCGGTAATCTGGACGCCGCTCAGCGCTTGATATCCCTTGGCCGTTTCGCCCTGACCGTACACGCTGGAATATTGGCTGGCCGATGTGGTGAAGCCGAAGGTGACGCCTTCATCTCCCCAAGAAGTCCTATTCAACAGAGCGTCAACAAAGGTTTGACCAGTTGCTTCAACTTTTATTGTTTTGACCATTACCCTGTTTCCGTCTGTTTTTGTTTGTACAAACAGTACAAGATAAAATTTGAGATACATTTTATCTCAACGATCGCATTTTATGATCGATATATACTTTAAATTAACTTTAAAAATATTGCTTCAATCAACCTTTATTTTGAATTTACAGCGAGCTTTGCTTACCCGTCGTTAAGCATGCCACGGTGCATCCGTTCGATATGACAGGCGGAAGGTAAAGGTGCCGGGACGGGAACCCGCCTTGTCACAACAGGCAGAGACGTTTAGAGAGCCTGCACACGCCGGCATCAGGCCGTTCTGAGCGAACCGACGGAGCACAGCTTTCATGAAGATCATCTTGTCGGTGCAGCCGATCCGGTTTCCGATGACCGGGATCGGACGCTATACGCTGGAGCTCGCCCGGCATCTCGCCGACATCGACGATATCGAAGACTTGAAATTTTTCGGGGACGAGCAATTCGTCGATGGCTTGCCGACGCCCGGCAACAGCCAGTCGCGGCCGGCCTCGGTGATCACCCGCATCAAGCATCGCCTGGCACGCAATCCGGTCCTGCTCGATATCTATCGCAAGCGGGTGCACAAGCGCCGCGGTAGGGCGCTCTCAGGCAAGGACGACTACCTCTACCATGGCCCGAATTTTTACCTGCCGCCGTTTCCCGGCCGCTCCGTCGTCACCATCCATGACCTGTCGGTCTTCACCATGCCGGAACATCATCCGGCCGAGCGGGTGATGTTCATCCGCAAGGAGGTGGAATTCGCGCTGAAACAGGCGACGATGCTGATCACCGATGCGGAATACACGCGGCATGAGGTGGCTAAGTATTTCGGCTGGCCGATCGAGAAGGTTCGGGCCGCAGCACTCGCCGGCGGCGCGGAGTTTTATCCGCGTGACGCCGAGACCACCGCACCGGTGCTTGCCCGCTACGACCTGACGCCGGGCGGTTACGGCCTTTACACCGGCACGATCGAGCCGCGGAAAAACCTCGTGCGACTGCTTGATGCCTATGGCCGCATGCCGCTTGCGCTGCGAAAGCGTTTCCCGCTCGTACTTGCCGGCTACAAGGGCTGGAACAACGAGGAGACGATGGCGCGTATCAACAAGGCGGAGAAGGAAGGCTGGGCGCGTTATCTCGGTTTCGTGCCGAACGACGACCTGCCCATCCTGTTTGCCGGTGCCCGGCTGTTCGCCTTCCCCTCACTCTATGAGGGTTTTGGCCTGCCGGTGCTGGAAGCCATGGCCTCCGGCATCCCGGTGGTGACCTCGACCAGTTCGACCTTGCCGGAAGTCGCCGGCGATGCGGCGGCGACCTGCGCGCCGGAAGATGTGGAAGCGCTGGCCGGCCTCCTCGAACGTGGCTTGGACGATGAGGCCTGGAGAAGCCAAGCCATCGAAAAAGGCTTCGCTCAGGCGGCAAAATTCAGCTGGCAACGTTGTGCGCAGGAGACTGCCGCGATTTACCGCAGCGCGCTGGCCCAATAATCCGTGCATGAACGGCCGTTTCGCACTAAGAAATCCCGAACCAAGCCGCGAGGCGAAAACCTGACGCATGCCCATGGGTAATTCATGACTGGCCGTTTTGCCGACAGTATCCTCTGGCGTTACCGCTATTTCATCCTGACATCAATCCAGTCGGATTTTCGCGCCCGGGTGGCGCGCAGCCGGCTCGGCCTTGTCTGGATCGTCATCGCACCGCTGTCGCAGGTGGTGATTTATGCCTTCGTGCTGTCGTCATTGATGACGCAGCGGCTGCCGGGCATCGATACGCCCTTTGCCTATTCGATCTACCTGATGGCCGGCTTCCAGGGGTGGTTCCTGTTCATCGAGATCGTCAACCGCTGTCTGACGATCTTCATCGACAACGGTAATGCGTTGAAGAAGATCTCATTCCCGCGCATGGCCCTGCCGGTCATCGCCGTCGGCGCGGCGATCCTCAACAACCTGATCTTTTTCGTGCTGGTGGTCGCCGCCTATCTTCTGGTGGGCTACCATCCCGGCTGGTCGCTTCTCTGGTTCCCCGTCCTGCTGATCGTCACCAGCGCGCTTGCGGCCGGTCTCGGACTGGTGCTCGGCGTGCTCAACGTGTTTATGCGCGACGTTGGGCAACTGGTCGCCATCCTCCTGCAGTTCGGCTTCTGGCTGACCCCGGTCGTCTATACGATCGACATCCTGCCGCCGCTCTTCCAAGATGTCGTGCGGCTCAATCCGATGTTCTGGATGATCGACAACTATCATCGGGTTCTTGCCTATGGTGAAGCGCCGAACCTCATAAGCCTGACAGCGATCGCCGCGGGTGCCGTGGCGCTGCTCGGCCTGGCGCTCGTTCTGTTCCGCAAGGCCAGCGGCGAAATGGTGGACGTCCTATGAGTAACGATCCGGTCCTGACCGTCAGCGGCCTCGGCAAGGTCTTCCGCCGCTACCGGCGCGAGTTGCACCGCGTGCTGAACTGGTTTTCCTTCAAGATTCCGGCTGCGGAAGAGCGCTGGGTGCTGCGCGACATTTCTTTCGAGGTCGGCGCCGGCCAGGCGCTCGGCATCGTCGGGCGCAACGGCGCCGGCAAATCCACACTGTTGAAGATGATCACCGGCACGACGCGGCCGAGCGAGGGCGGCGTGCACATCCGCGGCCGGATTGCCGCCATCCTCGAGCTCGGCATGGGCTTCAACTACGATTATACCGGCCGGCAGAACGTCTTCCACGCTTCCGGCCTGATGGGCTTCCAGCATGCCGAGATCGAGGCGGTGATGCCCGAGATCGAGGCCTTTGCCGAGCTTGGTGCCTATTTCGACCAGCCGATCCGGGTCTATTCCAGCGGCATGCAGGTGCGGCTTGCCTTTGCCGTGGCGACGGCGTTCCGGCCCGATATCCTGATCATCGACGAGGCACTCGCCGTCGGCGACACCTATTTCCAGCACAAGAGTTTCGACAAAATCAAGCAGTTCCGCGAGCAGGGAACGACGCTGATCCTGGTGTCGCACGATCGGCTTGCCTTGCTCAGCCTCTGCGACCGGGCGATCCTGCTCGACAACGGCCGGCTGGCGCTCGACGGCGATCCGGAAAGCGTGCTCGATTATTACAATGCGCTTCTCGGCCGCAAGGAGGGCGAGACGATCGAAACCCGGTTGCAGGAGAATGGCCGGATCCAGACGATTTCCGGATCGCGCCAGGCGACGATCGAAACTGCTGCCCTCCTGAACGGCGAGGGTGAGCCCGTCGATACGCTGGAAGTCGGCGCCGAGGCGGAAATCGTCGTCACCGCCAAGACCCATGCCGCCGTTCCGCGACTGGTGCTGGGCTACGCGGTCAAGGACCGGCTCGGCCAGACCATGTACGGCACCAATACCCATTACAGCGAGCAGGCGCTCGAAGGTCTCGAAGCCGGCGAAACGATCGAATACCGCATCCGTTTCCCCATGACGCTGGGGCCTGGCACCTATTCCGTGGCATTGGCGCTATCGGGTGCGGAAAACCATCTCGGCCAGAATTACGAATGGCGCGATCTCGCGCTGATCTTCAGCGTCGTCAATCTCCATGAGCAGGTTTTCGACGGCAAGATTTTTATGCCCTCGACCATCACGGTGGAGAAGGCGCCGAAATCTCAGCCGGCGAGATCGGCCGCACGCGTATAACGCAGCCGCATGTCTAGGAACGGCCGCTCGATGATGCCGTAGGACAGCCGCGCGAAGACGAGCGTGGCAACGAGCACCAATAGCCCGTTGAAGGCGAGCGCCGGATAACCGATGCCGCCGATCGGCCCCAAGAGCTCATGGGCGACGTAGATGATCATCGCGTGCCACATGTAGAAGGAAAAGCTCCATTCGCCGCCCTTGCCAAGCGCCCGGCCCAGCCATGCGGGCCAGGGCAACCGCGCTGCAAGGTAAGAAACCACAACGCCGGCCCAGAGAATGGCTTCCACCGTGCCCCAGATCACGCCGAGCGGCTGTTTCGGCTCTGCAGAAAAATAGCTGAGCCAGCGCGCCTGGAAGGCGGCTCCGAGGAAGACGAGGACGAGGGCGCCGGCGAGCAGCGGCTTGCCGTGACGCTCCAGCGCCGGCTTCAGCCTGTCATAGGCGATGGCGGCCAGCATGCCGACCAGGAACTGGTCGAAGCGGCCGACCAGGGTCGAATAGAGCATGTGCTTGCTGTTGTCCGTCGCGAAATAGGCGGCGAGCTTGATGACGAACAGCAATGCGATCGCCTGGAAGAGATAGGCAGGCCCACGTTCCCGGGTGAAGATCGCGAGGAAAGGGAAAACCAGGTAGAAGGCGAATTCGACCGAAATGCTCCAGGCCGGGCCGGTGGCGAAATGCCAGGAGGTCGGCGCATCGCCGATATTGGTGACGAAGAGATAAAGCAGGTCCGCCGCCTCGAAACGGTCGCGACCGATCGACACCGCGACGACGAAGACGATGACGAACAGCGGCGCGATGCGCAGGATGCGGTTGCGCAGGAAGGAAGCGTAACGGATCTCCTCGCTCGCCAGCGCGATGGTCATGAAGATGAAGCCGGAGAGCACGAAGAACAGGGCGACACCGGTATGGCCCTCGGTGATCAGGCCGAGATAGGGGCGGTCCGGATAAGGCTTCCAGTTGCCGGCATAAAAATGGAAGAAGTGGAAGCAGAAGACGAGCAGGGCGGCGAGCAGCCGCAGATGATCGATCTCCGGGATGTAGCCGATGTTGCGGGACTGCATGGCGCGCCCTTCCTTCTGCCGGCCGTCAGCCGCGCGTCAAACTGAAACCCGTTTCGACGAGCCGAGCGGCAAAACGTTCGGCAATCACCTTCCAGGAATAATGTTCCTCGACCAGATGGCGTGCCGCCGTGATCATGCTGTCCAGCTGCGTTTCTTCGAGGTTCTGCAGCTTTTCGAGCGCCCCGGCCAGCCCGCCATCGGCGGCGATGAAGTGCTGGTCCGGCTCGATGGCAAGCCCTCGGGAGCCGAACATCGTCGAGATGACCGGAATGCCGGCGGCGAAATAATCGAGCATCTTCAGGTTGGTACCGGAACCGGAGCGCATCGGATTGAGCGCCACGTCGGCGGCCGCCAGCAGGCTGTTGCGGGTCGCATCGTCGACCTGGCCCAGCAAATGAACATTGGCCGGCCGCTTGCGATCCTTGAACGGCGTGCAGGCGCTGCCCATGATGATGAACCGGGTTTTGGGCGCGGCCTCTGCGTCACGGAGGATGTCTTCCACGGCCTCCAGGTTGGGACCGTGCCAGCTGCCCATGAAGATTGCCGTCTGGCGCTCGCGGATGCCGGTGCGCTCCTGGATCTGCCGGCGCCGTGCAAGATTCGTATAGGGAATCTCGTCGAGGGCGACACCGTTCGGCACCTCGTAAAGATAGGCCCGGGTCGGCCCGTAGATCGACTGCAGCTCCTTCAGGTCGCGGTCGGCGCAGGCAAACACCCGGTCGGCGGAAATCCAGCACGTCCGTTCGGCCGCCTTCACCTCTTCGAGCAGCGGATCGGCGGCCGGCTTGCCGGCAAACATCGCCGATTTCAGCGTCAGCTCGACATCCTGCGCCTCGTACCAGAGCGGCTTGTCGGGTGCGGCCTTGCGCAACGCCTTGATCATGTAGGGATGGCAGGCGACGACGGCATTGCTGGTCATTGCCGACAGTTCGAGCGCATCGTCGAAGGCCGGCGTCAGGCCGATCAGCGTATGGGATGCAATATCGCCGATCGGAATATGGTCGATGACGTTGGAGATATCGCGCTCCGCCTCGGCATGCGCATCGCTTTTCGGGATATGGATCTCGACCAGGCCGGGGGCGATCTCCTTCTCGCTGCGGATATCGGTGGCGATGCCGAGCGAAATGATGTCGATATCGAAGGTCTCGGCCAGGTTCTTGTAGAGATGGTAGACGCGCGCCTGGCCGCCGTTCATCGGCGGGAAGACGCGGAAGGTGGTGGCAACCGTCAGTTTTGGGCGCGGGGCAGGGCGGGCGGCGACCGTGCGCGGCATGGCCTGCAGCAGGCCGGTTGCGACATTGTCCCAGGTAACGGCGGCAATCTCCTGCTTCGCCGTCTCGCCCATGCGTCTGGCCAGCGCCGGGTCGCGCGCAAGTTCGCTGATGCGTTCGCCGAGCGCCTTTGCCGAGGGCGCTGTGACGAAGCCGGTCTCGCCGTTACGGACGAATTCGCAGGGGCCGCCGGAATCGGCGAAGGTCAGGACCGGCTTGCCGCTCTTCATCGCCTCGATGGTAACGAGGCCATAATCCTCGTCATAGGGAACAAAGGGCACGGCCAGCGCATCGGCATAGAGTGCCGGCATGTCGTTATCTGCGACGAAGCCCAGGAACTGGATACGCTTGTCATCGCCGGCCAGCGCCTTCAGCCTCGCCTCATCAGGACCCGTACCGGCGATCAGCAGCGGGATATCCTCCGGCACATGCTTCATCGCCTCGACGATCAGGTCGACACGCTTCGGGCGATCCAGGCGGCTGCTGGTGAAGAAGTAACGGCTGTCGCCTTCACGATAATCCGTGCGGTGCGGCGGCGGATAAAGCACATCGACGATGGCGTCGGCGGGAAAATAGCCCTTGCGTTTGCGAACCGTGCCGGCGATCGTCGCATAACGGCGCATGCGCTGCGGCGAGAGCGCCGCGTTGTCGAGGAAATGCACGATGGCGCGAATGAGCGGCCCCGGGAAAGCAAAGACGCTGTCCGGCAGGCCGGCATCCTTCAGGGCGCGCAGCTTGTCGAACAGTTCCGGGATCTGTTCCGGATCCGGATAACGGCCGCCGGCATCCGACATCCATTCGACGAGGCCGCGCAGTTTCGGCTGGCTGAGCACGGCATTGTCATCGGCCGTTGGCGCATAGGTGTCGTAAAGGCCGCGCAGGCGATGCAGCATATAGCAGACATGATTAGGATGATTGACCATCCAGGCCGGATATTTGCCCGAGATCACGCAGTCATAGGCCGACAGGTCGAGCTTGAAGAAGGTCTCGTAGGAGGCGACCAGATCCCAGAAGGACCCTTCCGGCGACAAGAGCGCGACGATGTCGCACTCATGCTCCGTATGTTTCTGGAAATGATCCTGCAGCCCCGACCAGAGGTTTTCGGCACCGCCGAGTGCAAAAGGAACGGGATGCGGCGTGACGATGGCGATCTTCATGGCGCAACTCCGCTCTGTTCAATCGGCGGGATATCGGCAAGCAGAGTCTCGACCACGTGGCTCCAGGTGATATCCATGGCGTCGTAACGCGCCCGACCGTTGCGGCCGAGTTCGGCGGCCTTGCCGGCATTGGCCATCAGCGTTTCAAGCGCCTCGGCAATCGCCTGCGGCTCCGGCGCCGTGACGAAGCCGGTTTCACCGTCGAGCACAAATTCCAGCGGCCCGCCGGAATCGCTGCAGGTGATCACCGGCTTGCCCGACAGCATCGCCTCCAGCGTCACATAGCCGTAGTCCTCGTCGAGCGGCCCGAAGAATACCGCCGTCGCATGGGCATAGAGGTTGAGCATGTCGGCACGGCTCACGGCGCCGACGAACCGCACACGATCGGTGAGCCCAAGCGTCTCGGCCATGGCCTCGAGATGCTTACGCATACTGCCGGTTCCGGCAAACACCGCCTGCACCGGCGAGCGACAGGCCGCAAGCGCCTTCAGCATCAGGTCTTGGCGCTTCAGTCCCTCAAGGCGGCTCGGAACGAAGATGTAGGGCAGGGCCGGTTCGAGCCGGAATTCTTCGGCATTGGCTGGTGGATGGTACAGCGCCTTGGACTCGATGCCATTATACTGGCGCAAGCGGGCACAAACCCGTTCGGCAATAGTATAGACAGCGCGTGCACTGCCTGATGCTACACCGCCCAGGCTTTCATTGTCACCTTCGATGATGCGCTGGCGAAGCGCATCGGTTTCCTTCTTGCCACGCAGCCAGCCATAGGGGGTGCCGTAGAGATCGTAGGCCGAACGGTGCTGATGCAGCAGCCAGATACGCTTGTCGGGATGGCGGATCATGTAGGCCGGGAATTTCAGGCAGATCATCCGGTCGATCTGGCCGCCACCATAGGGCAGGAAATTGGCCGACAGGCAATGGTCCATGGTCTTCGCCGCCGCATCCATCGGCTCGAAATAGAAGGGCATGGAGATCTTGTGGACCGAATGCCCGGCCGCCCTGACGGCCTCGACCAACCCGTCGACCAGGAACTCGGCGCCGCCATGAATGCCGGGCGTATGAACCGTCGCGATCCCGACCCGCATCAGTTCTGCCCGCTATCGACCGGTTTCTGGGCGTAGACGGCGTAATCCGGCGGCTGCCGGAACCAGTCGTTGACCTCGCCGGGCGCAAAACCCGTTTCCGCTTGGCTCAGGTCGCAATCCGCCTCGCCGCGGATGATGCGGGTCTCGCCGTAACCGCGCGCCTCGGCGATGAAACGCAAGAGATCCGGCGGCAGGGGCTTGTTGTGGGTCGGGTCGTAATTGAAGGTACAGGCGCCAACCACGAGATTTTCCGGATTGGGCGTCTCGAACAGCACGATGCCGCCGGGCATCAGTGCCCGCCGCGCCTCGTCGAACAGCGTCACCAAGTCCTTGAAGGCAAGATGCTCGACGATATGGAAACCGGTAACCGCCGCCAGGCTGTTTTCCGGCAACGAGCGCAGATAGGCGATGGCATCGCCATCCAGCACGTCGAGGCCGAGCGCACGGGCCTCCGCCACCATCGAGACGTTGAGGTCGACGCCGCGGGTGGCGATGTTGTTCTTGCGCAGGAGCGACAGCCATTCGCCGCGACCACAGCCGATATCGAGCACCACGCCGCCGGCGGCAACCGGTGCCGTCTGCTTGAAGATCGGCAGGTAACGTTCCGACCGCTTGCCGATCTCGACCGTCGAGCCGCGAAAACGGTTTTCGAAGGCAACGTAGAGGCTGTCGAGGGTATGATCGTCGAGCGCCTCGACGGATTCCTGGATCGCCGGCTTTTCAGGCAGCACGGCGCGGGCCTCGTCGATCAGCCGACGGAGTTGCAGGCTTTCCTCGACGATGAGCTGGCGCGTCGCCTTGATCTCGGAGAGCGCCTTGGCGGCATCTTCGCGGGCGCTCAGCGAAAAATCCCTTGAATCGGCGGCATCGCGCTCGGTGATATCCATACGCATATCGACATGGGCCTGGTTCTTGCGAATGGCCGACAGCGA
This sequence comes from Rhizobium sp. LjRoot30, assembly GCF_964253915.1. Classification (NCBI taxonomy): domain Bacteria; kingdom Pseudomonadati; phylum Pseudomonadota; class Alphaproteobacteria; order Hyphomicrobiales; family Rhizobiaceae; genus Rhizobium; species Rhizobium sp. LjRoot30. The sequence continues at coordinate 21,717 of NZ_CAXUSG020000021.1, forward strand.
GGTATTGACCGACGAGATCAATTCGACATGCCGCTGCGCCACCGTCGCGAGGCGACGATTGGTCTGCGACCGCACGAGGAAATTCATGAAGGGCGCGAAAAACTTGCCGACGACGGGCAGGCCGGCAAGCCTGTCGAGGATGGCGGCCGGCATCAGCCAGCGGATCTTGACGCCCCGCTCCTTGCCTTCGGTCGAACGCCGGAGCGCCGACAGAACCCTGACGACGCCGATATGGCCGCTGCGCAACGCCGGCAGGTAATAGGAACCGCCGACACCATCCATCTCGCGGCCGAGCACGACACGATAGGCATTGCGCAGGAAGGCATCTTCATCGAGCGCTGCAAATTCCTCGATCGTATAGAAGGGCCGGCCGAGCGGGATGACTTCGCTGTCATCGGGCTCGACGATCATCGGAACGGAACCGAGCCCGCCCTGGCGCCGCAACTGCCGGCTTTGCTGCTCCGCCTGATCGACGGCCTCCACCTCGGTGCGGACACGCTCCAGGATCGCATCGATGGTTTCGGGGCGGTTTTGATCTGCGTCCATAGCTGGGCCGAACTCCATAGCAAGTCTTCTGCCATCGCTCTAGCGGGCTTGGGAGGAAGGCGCAACATTGGAACTATCATAAGGTTCGAATGAAATATCGGAGCGCGTTTCACGCTGATACAACCCATATCGATACATGGCCATGAATATATCGCATAGATTGGGTTTCATTTTTTGCTGTGACCAATCTCACAATCACTCTGAACTTTTAGACTAAACTTATATTTTATAATTCCAAATTAGGTACTTAAATTATTTAATAAATAAATTAAAAATACATACTCTCAAATCTTGGTCAGAAAAGATATTAATTTTTTATATTGTCAATATTTTTTTTCGCCTTTTTTTGGTAAGTTAACCAATCCTAAACTTTACAATTGATTAACTAAATCAGATGGGTTTAATAAAACCTCATCTCGCATGAAGCGAGCGTGTAAGAGGGAGTAAATCATGGCTACCATCCAAGGCATTTATGTCGCGCTCTTCGGTCGTCCTGCCGACCCGGCCGGCCTCGCATTCTTCAATGAAGCAACGAATAACGGCGCTGACCTGACCGCAATTGGCGACCTGGCATCGACCACTGAATATCAGGCTCGCTTTACCGGCATGACCAATGAGCAGATCGTTAACTCGATCTACCAGTCTCTGTTCGAGCGTGATGGCGAAGCCGCTGGCGTCGACTTCTACGTTGGCGAACTCGAAGCCGGCCGCCTCACCATCAACAACATCGCTATCGCTATCCTTGATGGAGCACAGAACGACGACCTGACGACCGTCAACGCCAAGATCGCCGCTGCTAACATCTTCACCACTCATCTCGACCAGCAGGTTGAGATCGACGCCTACGCTGGTGACGATGCTGCTGCTATCGGCCGCACCTTCATCGACGGCGTCACCAAGGACGATGCTGGCACTGAAGCTGAAGCTGATGCTGCAATCCTTCTGCTGCTCGGTCAGGGCGGTCAGGATCCGGATGGTGGTGATGGCGACGGCGCCGGCAACCCCGGTGGCATCATCTCCGAGATCAGCCTTCATCAGGGCCTTACCCTTGCTGAACTTCCTGCCCAGTACACGCTGGCAGTTGGCGCAACCGCTGAAGACCTTGGCGATATCTCTGTTGCCGATTACGGCAAAATTGCCGGCATCATTGCTGGAGCAGAAAACGCTGCTGACTACTCCGCTGTTGGCTATCTCTTCGAAGTCTCTGACTCGTTTGCCAACATCGAAGCCGACTCTTCGTTCCTGACCGATGCTGGCCTGAACACCGCTGGCGGCACCCAGAGCGGCTACTCGATCACCGACGCAACGCTCGACCTGACGCTTGACACGGACGACGCGACGCTTCTTCACGGCGCCGATAACTTCGATGCCGGCTTGCACGATTACGACATCGTTGATGACTTCGCTGACTTTGCCACGCTCGACGCCGCAGTCTATACTGATGCGGATTATGTCACAGTAAATGGCTCGGGTGATCCTGACGTTATTACGGGGCTGGGCGCCCGCAATGGTCTCACGATCAACGGCGGCGCTGGCGCTGACGTGATCACGTCTCCGTCTGGTGGTCCTGGCGGCGAAGATGATCACATCTTCGACGGTGGCGCAGGCGTAGATACCATCAACCTGGCGGTTAACGTAGGTGACGACATTATCGTTCTGGCAACATCCAATGCCAATCGCGACATCATCAACAACTTCGAAACCGGCTTTGACGACCTTCGGGTAGCTGATGCTAACGTTACGGCCGATATCAGCGGCGGTATTGCTTCTGGTCAGTTTGAAAGCTTTACGGCTACTCCGAACGGCTTCCTCAATTTTGGCAACTTCAATCTTGCATCCCGCACAACAAGCGCCGACGCAATTGTAGAGTTCAATAACAACTTTAGCTCTGCATTCGACGCCACGGTCACTGGGGCTGATATGCTTGATGCCCTGAATGACTCCATTTTGCCGACGTCGGCCGCAGGCATCGCCGTGGGCACTGCTGGCTGGGCTGGATACTTGATCGCATACGCTGACAACAATGCTTACGTGTTCTATGCGAACGATGCCAACAGCAATAGCACACTTGCAGAAGGTGAAATTCAGCTTGCAGCAACAATCACCGGTGTTGCCGCAGGCGGCCTGGGCGTCAGCAACTTCGTCAATGACGGCATGGCTGTAATCTGACCTTATGTGCATAAACTACGGAGGCGGCCCACGGGCCGCCTCTTTTTTGTTTTCATTCCTTCACCCTCGCCGACAGAGGTGGCTGGGGAAAATTGAACGGTTGAGATAAGTGGCTTTCGGCTTTTGAACACGGCAGTATGCCGGGAACAGGAGCCATGATGACGAAACGACCCTGGCGCAACCACAGCCCCGCCTTTAAGGCGAAAGTCGCGCTCGCCGCGATCAAGGGCTAAAAGACAATGGTCGAGCTCGCCCAGCAGTTCGACGTGCATCCGGACCAGATCAAGCAATGGAAAGATCATCTGCTCGACGGCGCTGTCAATGCCGCGTGAATTTTCTCCAGAAGTGCCGAAGTAAATTCCCCATTTGTGCCGACGTGGACGCCAGGGAGAATTGAGGATTTTTCGGCGGCCGCCCTTGTGGCTTTTGAGGTGGGGCAAAGGCCGGACTGCTGAGCGGAAAACGATGATCGACCGGAACCACAAACTGTCAGTCTCCCGCCAGACCAAGATACTCGGCATCAGCCGTGGCAGCGTCTACTACCTGCCGCAACCGGCCTCAGTTGTCGATCTGGCCCTCATGCGCCGGATTGACGAACTGCATCTGGATTATCCTTTCGCCGGCAGCCGGATGCTGTAGGGGCTTTTGAATGCTGAAGGCCATAACGTCGGTCGCCTGCACGTGCGGACGCTGATGCGGAAGATGGGCCTCAAGGCGATCTATCGCCTTCCAAACACCTCCAGACCCGCACCGGGTCACAAGGTCTATCCGTATCTACTCAAGAACCTCGCCCTCACCCGACCCAACCAGGTCTGGGCGATGGACATCAGTTATATGCCGATGGCACGGGGCTTCGTTTATCTCTGCGCTGTCGTCGACTGGTTCAGTCGTCGGGTTCTGTCATGGAAGCTGTCGATCACGCTGGAGATGGCGTTCTGCATCGAAGCTGTTGAGGAGGCGTTGTCCCGCTACGGAAAGCCGGAGATACTCAATAAGGACCAAGGCAGCCAGTTCACGTCCCTCGACTTCATCAAGCTGCTGAAGGATGCCGAAATCAGCATCTCGATGGACGGCAAGGGAGCGTGGCGGGACAACGTCTTCGTCGAGAGGCTCTGGAAATCGATCAAATACAAGGAGGTCTATCTCCACGCCTACAAGACCGTGTCCGAGGCCCGCACTGCCATTGCCCGGTATCTGACCTTTTACAATGGCATACGCCCGGATTTGTTGGTTTCCACGCGGAACTGAGCCGGTTTAACAAGCACACCGAAACTTATCTCAATTTATCAGTTTCGCTTATGCGTTCTACTTGGATGACATTGGTGAGAACGCCGGCCGCCCAAGAAATTAAACTTCATTTGCATGCTTCGATTGGCATGCATACCACGTTGCTGTGGTTTTTGACTGGTAAAAAACAAAAAGGGGGAGCCAATGCCCCCCCTTCTAACTTCATGTTCTAAGTATATTAGGCGATTACGCCGAAATCAGCAGCGCTGATATCGCCGAGGCCCTTACCGTCCAGGATACCAATGACGCTCACGCCACCTGCAGTGCCGGTGCCGTTCGCATCATAAACCAGCCAGGTTTCCGTGCCGATTGCAACTGCAGCAACGTAAGCAGCAGCAGCAGGAGCAGCTGCACCAGCAGCAGCAGTTTCAAAGTCGGAAACCAGTGCATCGGTGTCGGTCAGGGTAACTTCGACATAACGACCAGCAGCGAGTGCACCCGGGAGATCCAGGTTACCAGCGGCGACCGTCAGGCCAGCACCTGCAAAAGCAGTTGCATCGAGGATGATCTGATCGTCAGCAGACGTGAAGTCTGTGATGTGATCCTGGTTTGCCAGATCCTTGAATGCGACGCCTGCCGCACCTGCAGTACCGAGAACGTCGAATACGAACGAGTCAGCGCCAGCACCACCCGTTGCAGTGTCCGTATCGGTCGCAGAACCCGAAACGAAGATAACGTCGTTTCCAGTGCCACCATTCAGCGTATCATTGCCGAGGCCGCCATCAATGATGTCGTTGCCGGCGCCACCGTCGATCGTAACTTCGCTAGCAGCGGTCGCTGCAGCAAAGTTAAACGTGTCGTTGCCAGAACCACCCGTAACGGCAACTTCACCCGTGACGGCACCGCTCGTGTAGGTGATGTCGCCCGTTGCGGCAGATGCATCAAACTTCGTAAGATCAGTCGAAGTGTTGATGATCGTTGCATCACCTGCGCCGGTAACGGTGATGGATGCTACTTCCGTGAGGGAAGAAATATCCACGTCTGCAGTGTTTGCGGTACCAAGGGCAACAGTAGCTGCTTCAACCTTGTCGCCATCAGTTACAACGAAAGTTACGTCACCAGCAGCATTGGCATTGTTAGCGGCAAAGTTCGCCGTCGATGCACCAGCCAGATCAGCATATTCAATGTTTACGTTGTAAGCAGCGGTCGCACCCTCAAGACCAAAAACCGTAGCAAGCGCGGCGCCGGTATAGGTGTTGGCGGTGTTCTGAGCCCAAGCCTGCTGGAGGCCCGTAACCTTGCTCAGATCAAGAGTGTTGTTAGAGCTGTTGTTAATGCGCTCAATGCCGCTGATAACCGGAGCAGGAGAGGTGTTGATAAGGCCGTTGGCCGAAATGACCAGCGTATCAAAACCAGCACCGCCCGTCAGCGTATCGACAGAGTCAAGCGCGTCGGCCGTGATCGCACGGAAAGTGTCATCGCCGGCGGTACCGACTACGGTGTCAACACCACCTGTGGCGACGTTCGTCGTGCTGGTCAGCGTGAATACCTGACCCGGAGTGCCTTCGCCGGTAACAACGCCTTCGACTGCAGTAGCAACCTGTTCAGCCGTCGGAACCGTTGCTTCATCAGCAGTGATCGGAGACAGGAACTGGCGGCCGAGGTCGGCAGCGATATCGCCGCGATAGGCAGCAATTTCGTCCGGCGTATCAAGAGCAGCGGTGAAAGCGGTTGCAGCTGCGATCTTGTTGTTTACCGTTGCAAGGTCATCACCCTGAGCGCCATCAAGGATAGCGATAGCAACGTTGTTGATGTTCAGCTCGCCGCTGTTCAACGCGTTAACGAAGAACGTCAGACCAGCCAATTCCGGGTTACGGCCGAACAGCGACTGGAAGATTTCCGTTACAATACCGGCATTATCCATGCCTTCGAAGCGGGTCTGGTATTCAGCAGTCGATGCCAGATCGCCGATCGCCGTCAGGTCAGCGCCGTCGTTCGTGGCTTCGTTAAAATACTGAAGGCCAAGCGGATCAGCCGGACGGCCGAAGAGAGCGATATAAATACCTTGGATAGTTGCCATGGTAATAGGTTCCTCTAATGGTGAGACCAACTTAGGTCGAGTGTTTGATATCCCGATCATTGGCGCACGTCAATAATGTGGCTGACAAAAAAATGCATCGACCACGACGAGTAATCACTTTACCCCCCGCCTTACATATTTTTATGCGATCAGCCTGGAACAAAGGTCACATCAATGAGTTATATATAGCTATGCGACGATTTTCCGTGATATTTTATCAAGATTCGGAAATTCCGGGCTTCATTCACTGATACAGCCTTTAACCATTGCGGCTCAAATGTTGAGCGCGGCACTGGACAAGCGCTGTGCGCCGTGCTCTATATACAGTGAAATTATAACCCTTGGTGGCACTCTTTCCACACCTTGCAGGCACGCCGTTATGCAGTCTCAAAAAAAAGCTTTAGAAAGCAATGAAATCGCGCTATTGCGCCGCGAAGCCGGTAAGTGGCTTAAAGATAAACGAGAGGAGGCCGGCCTCAGCCAGCGTGCCCTCGCTGCTGCAATCGGCTTTGAATATTATACGTTCATTTCCCAGCTTGAATCTGGTCGTGGCCGTGTGCCTGCCGAACGTTACGAAGCATATGCCCGCGCACTCAACATCGAACCGCGGGAATTTGCCATTACAATGATGAAATATAATGATCCCCTGACCTACGAATTGATCTTCGGTAATTCGGAGCAAGGATCGAAGGTGGAAGAGATGGAGCGTCGATTGCGCCGCTTAGAAAGCGTGCTTGGCAAATAAATGCTCCCTGTGTAGCGATTGCTACATGCGTGTTCGTATTTTACTGATAAAAAGGCCGCCATTTTAGGCGGCCTTTTCTTTGCAATCTTTTTCGCGGATTTATTTGCAGGCTCAGGAAAACAACATCGCGATGTCGTCAATCAGGTCTGCCTGTCCGACCACTGAAATCGTGCTTCCGTCGGACATAACATTGGTCCAGAGGCCTATGTCTCCCGAGGAAAGGTCTGCCATGTGATCCTGCTCAATCAACACCTTTCCGCCGCTATATTCGACCTCGTAGCGTCCCATATTGTTCATAAAGTGTTGGAGCATATTCATCACCTCGGCATTCCCGAGTGTGGTCTGCATATAGAAACCTATGGATGTATCGAGATCATCCAAAGATGACAGTGAGATATCAAGTGGCTGAATACCAATTCCGCTACCCGGTAGAATATCTCCCTTATCGACCTGTGACGGCGAAACTGTGAGGGTTTCACCTTTCGTTAGCACTTGGAAATTTTGCCCCAGAAGATCTTGCAGTGTTTTAATCGATTCGGGTGTTGCGAGAACCGCAGTATTCGTATTTCCCTTCTCGACCTTGTCCGTTACTGCTTCCCCTTGGCTAATGGCCATCTGGCCAAGGCTGGCGATTGCAGGCTCGGAAACTTGATTCTGTACAGGCGCAACGGCGATTCGCAGGACTTCACCGGCAAAACCCTCTTCGAAGGCATGCTTGAGTTGAATTTCTTCGGCCGCGATGACAACTGGCGCCATCGTACGATTGGCTTCCGTCTCCTGCATGGTCGCGGAGTGCACAGCGTGTTCAACCCGCGCGTTTTCCGCCGTATCGTCATGAACGGCGATTTTACTAGCTTCCGGCAGCAAGGCTACCAGCTTTTCGCTTGAGAGAGATGCCGTTTCCTGCTGATGCTGTTGCTGCGCAGCATGAAGGTTTATCAGAATTTCACCAGTCAAGATGGCGCCGGCAAGCGAAGCCACGGCGCGTGGAGAATCAACCGTCTCAAACAAACGGCCCAGCGCGCTCTGCGCGCGAAGAAGCAAGGTCGGGTCGCTTTTCTTCACGACTTCGGGAGAAGCGATCTTCTCACCAGCCACGCCCATGTCCTTAGCATAGGCTACGCCACCGTTATCGAGCTTGAACAGCAAAAAGATCGCCGAAATCGACATGATGATCTTGGCTGCCGGATGCAGCACAACGTTGCTGTTGCGCTCGGTGCGGACTGCCAAATGCTCACGGACAGCGCTTTCAAAGTTGACGATGAGTTCGGCGATCGTTGAAGCCTTGAGTCGGATTCCCAGCGTCTCGCAGATCAGAATGCAACGGTTGTCTATGCGGGCGACGTGCATGAACACGTCCTGCGTGGTCAGATCGTAAAAAATGAGCCACGGTTCTTCTACGTCCGTCAATCCGCGATCGATTCCGATCCCGGCGCCGTTTTCGACCAAAAGCCGGTGAGCCCGGTAGAAATCGGCAATTTCCTGTTGCGACCAGTCCTGGCCTTTGGCTGGCGTCCGGTTTTTGGAAAAGCTGGGAAAAGAAAGAACGCGCATCTATCAAATTCTTTATTCGCCGCCTCATGGGCAAGCATGCCGAGAGGCGAAACCACAGGTCATTCAATATTTAAGCGAGAATGAACAGGATGGCAATCTCTCCAAATCTAGTTGCCTAAAGATCGGACATTGAACCGCGCCGGCTTTGCTGGAGACCCAGCTCGTGAGAAGCAGGGTCTATGAGAAGCAAGACGCCGAACAAATTCTCTTGAAGTCCGCGCACGGGCCGTTGAATCTTCCCCAGGTGCTGTGGCCACCGATCTTCCGGCGCGCGTCATCGCCAATATTCCTTCCGACGGTCGAAAGGGGATTTTGGTGATCAAGTGGCTCGCCAGACAGCCCGTCTTGACTGCCTGGTTCGACATCTCGCTCTCGGCGGGCTACTTAATCTTCGCAATATTCTTTAAGAACACCATTCAGATATCGTTTAAAAGAATCCTCGTCTGTGTGCCAATAGCCATCTGCCAACAGCTCTCTGATAGCTTGCAAGCGTTCACTATCGGACTTGTAGTGCAAGGGAAAACCGTCCGGGAAGGTCTTTGTAAGCAGCGAATATAGAAATCTTCGCTTGCCCTTAGGCTGTTTTTCGATATCAATTTTCCATCGACGGAAGCCAGTTATATTAGGTCGCTCTTGGGCAAAGCCGGATTTTTGTGAGAAGCAGCTCCTGACCTCGCGAGCGAGGAAGGTGATATCCTCATATATCGGAGCGTTCCCTGGCTTACAGAGGATAGTTCCGCCGTTTTCGCTCCGCCCGAACTCAAGAAACTGCCACTCGCCTGCCTTGATCTGAGTTAATTGGCCGTTGCTCCTCCTTCTGGCTGTAGCCTTTACCATTTCCCCTTCAACAAGCATTTCCCGTAACTTCTCAAACCACTTCATGTCGCTGTAGTCAAAACGATGGCCGTCAAAGTCGAAGCCTGCGGCGAACAAGCTGGTTTTGCCGAGCGCAACCAGGTCATATCCACGTCGGGATTGTTGTAGGAAAGCAGGCTTGTCAATGGGCCAGCGGTAGACATTCTGATTCTCGATCCAGATCGAGCGTCCCCTCCAAAACTCTTCACGGTGGCGCAACACAGAGTTCAGTTCTTTTCTGGATATCCAGGCGGCAACCATCTCAGGAGACCACATCGCGATTACAGGAGGTGAAGCCGGCGGACGAAATCTTACCTCCAGCGGTTCACCGCCATTTTTGATCGCCGCTTTCTCGGCGTCCTTAGGAGTGACTTCGCCGGTTCGGACTTTTTCAAGCAAATCGTTACGAAACTGAATGTATTTCACTGTTCCTTCCTGCGTGCCGCATTCTTGCTGCCAGCTCAAAATCGGAACGCCGTCATCGTCGTATTCGGTAGCACTGGGCGTACGGTTCATGGCCGAGAAGTCAAATTTCATGTGCAAGGGCTCCGATTGAAAGCACCTTGAACAAGCCATCCTAACAACCTCTCAATCGCTATCCTTACTAAAAAGCTGACAGGAAATCGGGACCATTTCTTGAATACGAAATGCGTTGAGACCGGTAAATCCCATTCTCCAGCGCGCATTTATGCGTCGGCAACGAAGTGCATTTCGGCATATTTCCCAAATTTTCCCAACCCGCCCCTGCGCATCGATCCTATTTCGGTATTTTACGTTCAGAAATTTAATAGTGAGGTTTCCAAATGGGAAAAAACTTTCTTGTAAATGCCGTTCTGCATTTGAACAAAACCATTCAATATAGTGATATTTACTCAGATTCACTTGATGATCATTATGCTCGCGTCCCCGGCGACGAGGGGAATGATATGAGAACCTCTTTTCCAGGCGAGCGGTCATCAGCGGTCGTGCATGATCTATGCACCATTCCCCACGATCAGTCTGAAACCATTTTGCTGCGGCTTGCAAGCGGAAGTGTCGATCTGATCTTTTCGAACCCGCCATACAACATCGGCAAGGAGCATAAGCGCTCCATGGTGGCCTATCTCGCTCAGATGAGGCCAATCGTCGAAGAATGCCAGCACGTCCTGTCGGACCATGAACCGATGTGCTGGCAGCTTGGAAACTATGTTCACGCCGGCGAGATGCTCGCGCTCGAATTCATCCCGATGCTTCGTGCCCTCGGAACGAAGATGCGCAACCGCGCCATTTGGTCGTTCCGTTTCAAGTCGCGGGTGGTCGGTCTTCGCAACACGTGGCAGGCAAGCGCCATTCACTCTCAACGCTAATCAAACCCAAAAATGACTGTGTCGTTAAACAAGTGCCCCCACGGCGCTGAAGGAGTATCTATGTCCTGGAATCTTCCTGCGATCACCGCCGAGCTTCACCGCAAGGTCAAATCAGAATTCTCGTGCGCACTCGACCCGGCGATGGATTTCGCTGCCGAACTCGCATTCCTGGGACTCGATTATCCGCTGGGTGGAGAGACGATCTACATTACGCGGCGGAACGGGATGAACATCTTCCCTATCCCGACCGACCCCGAAATCGCGCGCATTCGCCTGCCAAGGAAAACTTCGGCGGGGAACATCATCGCGGCACTGCATTTCTGCCCGCTGCCGGCACGCATTCTACAGACGACCCATGATTTGCAGATGACTGGGAACGGTTTGCCGGACTGCAGCACCGTGGTGATCGAACAGGCGACCCGGGCCTTTCTCGCGACGCTTCGGGAAACGCGAAGTGATGTGTTCCAAACCTGGTTCGGACAGGCGTTCGCTATCGCAACCGGCGGAAAGTACAGGGCATGATCTTCTCACCTGAAACCATGGCATTGGCAGACGAGGCTCACGAAATCACCGGCTCTTCTCGCGCTCTGCTCGATTACACGTCCGGCCGCAAAGGAGATCTCTGCCTGGACGGTATGACGCTGGTGGCTGCCCCGAACGATACATTGCATTTGCGCATCGGCCCTGCAAACCCAGGTTCGATCGCGATCGATATGCCGCCGGGCACGATGATCTCCGATTTGCGCGCTGCAATGTGGTTTTATCCGCTGCCAGCCCTCATCCTTGACATTCTGCGCCAGTCTCAAGCGGCCGGCAAAACGCTCTGCGCGCATGAGGAGGCGATAATCGCATCGTATCGGACTGCGTTTCTCGATTGCCTGGTCCGTGGTGACTGGGTCGCGCGGCGTGCCGCGTACATGCAGACGCAGGAGCACTGGCAGCATCGCTGCGTGACCGGGACCGGTCCGTCATGACCTGATTCTGTCGGTGCCCTGCTGCCACAGGCGTGAATTCGCACGGCGAAGCAGGGCCTGACGATCCATCCAACGTGAATGCTTCGTTTTGACGCCACCGGGCACGGGGAGGCGTGAGGGAGAAGCATTGCCAAATGCTTCGGCCACCAACGCATCAAGTTCAAAGGAGTATCCGATGCGCACCAAAATGCAGGCCCTGAGGGCGAAAGCAAACAAAGTCGTAAAACTCATGATCGAAGAAGAGCACCAGCCGTTGGTGACGGAAGTCGAAGGCAATATCGCTTCGATGGTCCGTAAAAACACGGATGGAGCATATCTTCTCGGCCAACAGCTTGCCCGGGTAAAGGCTGTATTGCCCGAGAAAACGTTCGGGAAATGGGTGAAGCAGCGCTGCGGCTACACACCCCGTCAGGCGCGCTACTATATCGCCATCCACGAACACCTCCAGGCGTTCCGTGATCGCCTGGTCGCAGCCGGAGTTTTGCCAACGGTACTGTTCGTGCTGTCGAGCGCTGAGCTTGAGAAGATCGAAGCTGTACTGGCTGCCTTCGAACGTGGCGAGCGATTGACCGTTGGTCAGGTCAAGCTGATGGTGAAGCCGCTGACGGACGCTCCCGAAAAATCGAGCGCGTCCGGTGGTGCGGCAGGTCTGCGCCGCGCGGTCGAAGCCAGGGTCAAGGTGGATCTGGGTGTCATCAACAAACTCGTCAAGCGATCATTGAAGGCTGTGGAGCTGCTGGTCACCGACATCCGCAAGGGCAAGCACGTGGCAAAAACCAAGCTCGCGGCAGCCGTCGAGACAGACTGCCAGAAAGCCGGCATTCTGCTGAGTGGCGTGATTTCTCCCCGCGGCTCGGACGCTCCGCTTGCGGTCGAATGGGAGAAGGCGCGACAGACTATTGCCCGCCTCGGCGATTCTCCCCGCTATCCCGGTCGAGAGGAGTTCGCGGACTGGCTCGTCGAGCAGGTGCTGCCGGCGCTGCGCTTTGTCGTTCACGGTGAAGCGCTTCCCGGGATTGGCATTGCCGACAAAATCGCTGAAGTCTCCAGCGATTCATCGATCGAGGATCAAGAAGCACATGCGGTGGCGCCCGCCCTCAATGCAGATCCGGCGATGCCCGAAGGCTTGTCGGAACTCGAGCCTGCGCTTCAGGCGAACGGCGAGCCAAAGGGATGGTGGCAGCACCGCCAAAGCCGTGAACTCGCCGTCACCAATGGCGCGGAAGATGTGCCACTCCTGACCGACGTCGCCGTGATCTGATCGGCTGCAACCCATGCCGCGCGGTGCGACCGCACAACGCGGCAACTCTCTCCAATTCCGCAATCACATAACCAACCCGACAATCATATTGCCGGCAAAGCCTCGCCGGCAGCTATCGACCAAGAACTCCCACGCAAACAGGACGACACAAAATGGCAATGAAAACGACAATCAAGGAAATGAGCATGAGGGACAAATCGACGAACAGGAAGGCTCCGAACGGCCCTGGGGAATTTCGTCGGCATACGCCGATCAGCGAACCAGAGGTAACGAACGGCAAGGACACACCGATCAGCTCTATTGTCGCGGAACTCTTCCGCATCATGGGAACCGATACGACGACCGATATCGGGCAACTCCCACGACCTGGACAGGGATTGCAACTGGTCGGACAAGCGTTGATGTGCGGGTCAAACGTCGCGCTGGTGTTTCATGCTGACGGTGAAATCGAGATCTATTACGAGCCGATGCTGCTCGCGTTTCTCGAGAAGTTCGAGATGTCCTCGCGTGCTCAACTGCGCGGTCTGCGTGCGTTCGAGCGTACCGAGAGACAAAGGGGGCTCGACACCGTGATCCTCGCGGGCCGCTGGACGCCACCGTTCACCACGCGGCGAAGCTGGATGTTCCCCTACCTGGTCGGCAGGAGGTTCCACGACGAAGTCACCTACGCACCGTTTCTCTACAATTCTTGGTGCATGAGTGAGGCCCTCCCATTCATACCTCAAATCTTGCAACTTGATGCTACGCCTGACCTGGAGTACCTCGTCAATCAGACCCAAGGTGTGATTGACGCGGGTAACTTCCGCTTTGAGGAGATCGACGGCATTCCCCTGATCGAGGGTATCCTATGGTCTGTCATATCCAATCGTCACCCGGATGGCCGGATGATTGCCGGTTTTCGCACGATGTCGAAACACAAGACGTTGCTGCCGGAACTCCGGTCGAAGATGCTCTGACACTGCAAACCAAATGACAGTTTGATGCCCGGATGCTCTGTTGTGTCCGGGCATTTTTGTGCCGCGTGCGCCGTTAACCATACCGGAGCTCTATGTGTTCCGGATGCGTTCTACCGGCTTGCCGGGATGGCTTCTCCGGGCTATGTCGACAGTGCCTTCAGGAAAATCGTGCTCCTGCAGTCACTTAGCAGCCCTCGCCGATGCGTCAACATCGAACGAGGGCCTGACCCGCAACCTTGGTAAGAAGGATTTGGGCTATGTTGACCCATACCTGCTTCGCTTCCGCTCCGGAAGCTCCTCCCGCGATTTCTCCTGCCGAAACCGATACCGTCGGGCAACTGGCCGCGCCGCGCGCCGCCTTGCTCCGTCCTGCGTCACTGCACGCCGCAGCAAGCACCAGCACGCCCGCGCGCTGATCGCAGCAATCCGACCGGCCTGTCTGTCCAGCTGATCGTTCCAAGCGGTCGATGCGGAAATTATTTCCGCATGCGCAGAGCTGTGCCGTGTCCGGATCGTCTCGTTTCTCAAGGAGATTTCCATGAACACCAATTCGTCTTCCGTCACATCGGCCACCCCGCCGGCCCCTATGCCAGGCGCCACGCCAAGCCCCGTACCGGGCTCGGCGATGTCGCCTTCAAAAGATGGGCTCGCCCGATCCACCGCCAACCTCTATCACCACAGCGTCGATCCCGATGCGATGGCAATCGTGTTCGAACAGCTGATCACCGAGGTCGCCTCGGCGCTTTCGGTCGAGGCACTGACAGACGCCCTCGATGCCGGGATCGACAGCATGTCGGTGATTTTGCGCGCCATCCCGATCCATGAAGGCCGGCTGATCGAACGCGGCATCAGCCTGATCGCATCAGGCAATCCCGATCTTGTGGTGCTCACCGACAATCTGCGTCTGCCGGTGACGACGGCAGCAATGCAGCTTGTCGAAAAGAACGCCGCCCATCTCTATCGCAGCCTGACGCTCGATGCCGATAGCGGCGGCCGCAAATCCTATACGCCGGATCTGCTGATCCTCAACCGTTCGACCAGGATCGCACATGTCGTCGACGTCAAACGCAGCCTGTCGTCCTACGAGGCATCGCGTATTGCGGCGCTCAAGGCCCGCATGCTCGCGGCAGCCCTGGTTGTTCCGGATCTTCTGTACAAGGAGCACCGGCGGCTGGTCGCAGAAGATGTCCGGATCGTGATCGTCAATGCCGAAGGCCAGAGGATGGATATCGACGGTGGGATCTGGCCACTCGGGCATCTCGATCATCTGCTCGAGATCAACGGCGCCGGTGAAGCCATGACGCGTCTGCGCAAACTGTTCCGCGAGAAGATCACCGAGAACTGGGCCGGAGCGCGACGGCAGCTCCAGGGCAAGCACCCGACCTCTCTGGATGCAAGCGGGCAGGGGCGAGACACCCTGCAGGCCGGAGATGGCGGACGGCAGCCTTCGACTATGATCGATGCCGCCAATGATGCACCGGGGCGCTCGGACGATGAGCGCGTGGCCATGCCTCGCATCGGCTTTGCCCGCATTCCGGTATCAGGATCGCGTTAGCGCCAACCCGGACCCGCATCTCAACCACTCCATTCGAACAGGCACGCACTGAGACACAGATCGTGTCCAGCATAGGGAGACGTCATCATGGCGACACCGACTTCCACCAACATCATCACTTTCCCGAAAGCATCGATCCGGCCCTCGCGATCAGAGACGGCTGCCTTGACAACCAATGCTGCCGCAATCGCGCTTGCCGTGTCGGCTTTTACCGAGGGGAATGACGATCAGGCATTGCATGCGGCATCTGTCGTCGGCGCCTCGATCCGCTTCGCCCGCCGCAAGGGCATCAGCATGAGCAGCCTACCCAAACAACTGCGGATCTGGCTCCTGCAGGAATGCGATCGCGGCGACCCAGCCTCTCTCATGGTTCGCGACTGGTTGACGGGCAACACCAGGTTCCTGGGAGTTTCCGAGCCGGGCGGGGAGGGGGCATAATGAAACGGCCTGTCACTCCTTATATGGCGGACGCTCTCACCGGGCGGCTGATGCGCTTCTTTCTGCGTCGCATTCGTCGCCTGTCGGTCCTCGATCTTTATACCCGTGCAGCAAAGATCGGGCTGCTGGAGGCCCATGGCACCGGAGACTTCGGCGAGAAGCTCACGTTCTGGAGCGCCACCACGCCCTGCGATCTCCTGAGCGGCGACCCGGAGCGTGATCGACGCGTCATCGCCCGCCTCCTCAAATCCCCGAGCACCGCCACGCAGAGCGCAGCACTTTTTGACGACGATCCGATCGATCGGATCGTCGATATCCCCTACGAACCGGATCCTCAGGACCGCTCGGAATCAAGAGCGGCAATCCTCAGGGCAGCTCGAGCCTTCGACACGGTTGACCAGAGCGGTGTGCCGATGGTCTTTGGCACATCGGCCGACAGTCAGTTGCGATTGGCGCTGATCCGCTCGCTGCTTCCACCACCTGATGTAACCAAGATTGCCGTTGCCCTGCTGGTCGCTCGTGCAGCCGGGACACGTCTTGCGGGGATCGATGATCTTCGCCAAGCCCTGTCGCCTACCGATCCGTTCGTGCTGATCAAGGTTCCGATCGAAGGTTTTGAAACGCGCTTCGGTCTGGCACTGGAGGAGGGCGTGATCTTGCCGTTCTGGCCCAAACCGACAGATCATCTCGGCAGCATCGCCCTCTCCAATCGTTATGGCGAAAAGCCGTCAGGCAAAAAACGTCGCAAGATCGTAACCGGCTCCGGCAAGGCAATTGCCAAAACGAAAGAGACATTGGTCCGTCGCCTGATCGGCAATGTTCTCTCCGACACCCACCTGCCGCTGATCATCGCGGATGAGACATCAACGGACCTGATGCCGAGCCTTGTCGAGACTGCCGATCTGGTGCTCGAATGCGGGGCGATCAACGAGGTCTTTCTCAGCGAGCTGTTGTCGATCTGCTGCGGCATTCCCTGTGCGGAAACGCTGCGTCAGTTCCGGGGCGCACCGTTCGACCTGACGCGGCTGCATCTCGACGACCTGACCATGGCAATCCGGCCGGGACGATCCATCGAGGCCATTCTCTTCACCCTCGAAACTCTTGCGCGGCCGATCGTTGACCGCGACGCGGCAAGCGATGATGGCGAAACGGAAGACCGCAAGGGTCGTGGCGGCTTGCGCAAGGCCGCTGACGCGCCATCGGCCGTCGATATCGTTTATCCCGAGCCGGAGATCGAAAAGGCCGGGGAGGGGGAGCATGTCCGATCCACATCTCACGCCGGCACATCCGGGCCAAAAGGTTCGGGCGGAAGGCTCTCCATCGAAACGCTGACGGGTTACGGCGATGCCACGTCCTGGGCCCTCGACCTGAAGACGGACCTGACCGTGTGGCGGGAAGGCGGTCTCGACTGGAGCGACATGAGCACAAAACTGCTTTTGTCCGGACCACCCGGGACCGGCAAGACGACGTTTGCGCGGGCGTTGTGCAACTCGTTGTGCGTGCCGCTGGTGATCAGCTCCGTCACATCCTGGCTCGAACCCGGTTATCTCGGTGATGTCCTGCAGCGCATGTCTTCCGCATTCAAGACGTCGCAGGCGAAGGCCCCGTGTATCCTGCTGATCGACGAGATCGACGGGATCGGCAGCAGGGCAGGGGGGAGCGACCGCACCCGGCCTTATGACGATTACTGGACGTCTTTGGTCAATCGCCTGCTAGAACTGCTCGACGGCGCCTTGAAATCGGAAGGGGTCATCGTCGTGGCGGCCACCAACTTCCCTGAGCGGATCGATCCAGCGTTGCTGCGCTCCGGGCGGCTGGAAAAACACATCGTGATCCCGATGCCCGATGTCGATGCCCTCACCGGCATTCTGGTGCACCATCTCGGTTCCGATCTGCAAAGCGTTCTGGCCTCGGCGCCTACAATGACAAAGAGGCCAACACATCAGTCGCCGGATCGGAAAACCAGCGTTCTTCCCAGAACAAACCGATCGCAACCACATGGCGCGACCTTCGACGATGGCAAGCACGCCGAAAACTCCAACAACAGGACACCTCTCCATGACTGATACGACCAATACACTCTCGCAAACATTGCGACCCCTGGCGGTTCAGGCGATGGGGCACACCGGCGCCGATATCGAACGTATCGTGCGCGAGGCGCGTCAGGTTGCCAGGCGCAAGAGACGGCCGTTGACCTGGCAGGATATCGAAACCAGTCTGGCCGGCAGACAAGCGCGCATGCCTGAGGACCTGTTATGGCGGGTTTGTCTGCACGAAGCAGGACATGCTGTCGCCTGGTCGGTCCTTGGTGTGGGCGAGGTTCTGTCCGTTACAATCGGCATCGAGACCATGGGACAGGTTGTCACCCGCCGCGTGTCCGATGTTGCTCAGACCGAATGCTGGTTGACCAGGATGATCGCCTGTATTCTTGCCGGACGCGTTTGCGAACATCTCCTTCTCGGAGATTTCGTAGCCGGGGCAGGCGGCAACCAGGCCAGCGATCTGGCAAAGGCGACAGAGTATGCGCTTGCGGCGGAAACCACGCTCGGGTTCTCCAGCGTCGATCCGCTGCTCTACCGCAACTCGTCCGGCAGTCTCGATTTGCTGAGCATCGACCGGGCATTGGCGGATCGGGTGCACACGCGTCTGGTCTTGGGTGAGACCCTGGCACGGGATGTTCTGCAAACCCACCGAGATCCATTGCTGCAGATTGCTGAGCGGCTGCGGGGCAAGGGGGTCATGGAAGGTACCGAGGTCCGGCAGATGCTTGGTCTGACTGAAGAATAGCGGTTGGGGATGATGGAGAAGACAAGGGCTTCAGTTGCCGGAGTAAGGATTATCGATTCCGCACGCGCGGTAACCGATTCCTCCTCAGGAGTTGCGATTCCCGAGCCCGGCTCCGCGATTCTTGTGCAAACGGCGTGACAAGACCACGCATTCGACATGAGAATTTACAGAAAGGTGCCAAGGCGGCCTGCCTCATCGATTTGCTTGACCGGCATCTTGGACCGATCAATCGAAACGAAGCAGGACGCTTTGGGTCAGGTTACTGTGACGTGCTCGTAACGCACGTCGATATTCCCGCACATTAAGTCAGATTATCTCAATTTACCCTGACGCGATTCCTAGTCAGGATCTGTCGATTCTTGTCTCCGGATTTGCGATTCTGCTGCAAACGGCGTGACGCAACCGAGGTTCGGCCGAGATGTAATCCCCGTTCTGGCAACACTCCCTCGTCGGCGGCGCTGGCTGCCAGATTGGCAGGCACGCACCCTTGAGACAGCATTAACAGGCATGGGTTATCACACCTCTATGCACGTGTTCCGGATTGTCAACATTGCAACGACATCCGGCCTTGATCCGTGATGCAATCGATGCTGGAGACCCGAGCATGCCGAAGAAATCAAAGAACCAGCGTGAAGCCGAGCAGCGGGTCCGTCAGCAAGGGGTTCGCGATAACGCTAGAGAGGCGCGCCGGCCGTCCCGCGACGACATTGCCCGCATGTTGCTTTGGAAAACGATTTCGGACGCGCACAAAAGCGGCAAAGCTGGCCCTCCGTTTCTGAAGGAGATAGCCGACGATATCGTCGACGGCCTCACGCGTCTGGGGTTTGACGACCAACAGAGCTACGATGTGTTCGACGAATTGGTCCGAAAATATGCTGATGGCCTGTTTCCGTTTCGGCCCAAACGACATCTTGGCCGCGGCCCCGAGAAGTTCACTTCCTGACCTTGCTTACTCTGCTACTCGCTCTTCCCGTCTCCCCTTGCCTATGCACACCAGCTTCATCTCGTTTCATGCCGTCCAAGCTCTTCTCATCTGGCGATCGAAATCATCAATCCCTGCAAACGACGTTCTTGAAAATGTGACGTATTCCCCCCATTACTTCCTATAACGACGTTTGCAGAGGAATCGAGTTTCGGGAGCCAATCGGCAGCCAGCGATTGGAATTGGTTGCGTCAAGCATATAAAACTTGGAAGGCAATCCATCGTCACAATATCAAAGTTGTCTCCGATCAAGGCCGTTTGAGATCAAACGGGTTTAATTGAGAACAGAGGATTTTCGGCCCGTCGGCAATGAGCGTCGGCAAGCCAAGCCTGCGGATTGACCTGCGTCCGAGGGGTTAATTCTACCTTAGCCACGAAGAAAGACATAAGGACTTACTCTAAAAATACCAGAAACCACTCTGAATAGCTGGCGCCACACCGGCCATATTTTCCGGGCTTTCGGAAAAGCTGGCAAGCATAGCTGCTTTGTCCATTTTTTCACTGCTGAGCAGGTCGCCCCAAAATTGAAGCCCAGCGCTTTCACCGTCGCGGCCGAGCACATTATTGTAGAGTTTAGCTACGAAGCTCGCATTTGAAGCGCCGTAGCCGTAAATGTCTCCAAACTCCTGTGAGGCAACAAAACCTCTGCTTACCTCGTAGAGGCTTAGCCCTGCGTCCATTTCGCGGATCCAGAAGCCCAGTCCAGCCGGATCTGGTGCACGATCAAAGGCCGCCTGATAAACACGATATGCTTGGCCGGCTATGCCGTCGATATCTAGGGCGAGTGTGAAGTCTGGAAAAGCGACTCGCTCAATATTGGAGAGCAAATCCGTGCCATCCTGGCCCATCCGATGTGCGACGCTGAGAGTACCGGAGCCCTGGTAATGCAGATCATAGTTAAAGGCGCTATCGACATAGATTGCGAAATCAAGCCCGTCGCCGCCGTCGATGTTGTCATTGCCTCCATTGCCGCGCAGGCGATCATCGCCACCATGACCTTTGATAGCCTCCCCTGCGGCACCACCTTCATAACTGTCATCCCAGCTACTACCGTCCCAGCCAACGGGGGTATCAGTACCGTTCGCCGAACCATAGATAAACTGAGCACCTGCAATGTCACCCACTGATAAGGCCGAAATGTAGACGATCGGGTTCATGATCAAGCTTTGATCATCAATATGATCCAACCCAATCGCGTGACCGATCTCATGCATCGCTAAGCCGAGGAAGGTCTCGGCGGTTATGTTTGCAGTTTTTACCGGGTCAAAGCGTATCTCAGACGTAATCTCGAACGTGCCATTAACGGTGTACGCCGTATGAACTTGCTGTGCGAAATGAGCAGGTACGTCAATTTCGTCCCACCCAAGCCTGATGTCGGATGCCGCGCTGTCAGCGACTTGCACAAAGTCGATATCCGCTACATTCTCCCACGCCTGAAAAGCTTGCACGATCATGTTCTGGTAGTAGGGTTGTGATATTATGGCATCGAAGGCAAAGAAAACTCCAACGGTTGAGGCAAAGCTCCAAGTGACCTGACCTCCGCTCGTCCCCCATTCTGGTGAACCGAACTTGAAGTCTCTAAGAACATATCCATTTTCCATGCTTTTTCTCCACCAATTATAAAGAAAATTCCACAAATTCTCTGATAATTTGTCGGAGATACATAGAAAAATCAAACAACATCTATCTATTCGCCAAGAGAGATCGAGCCAACATCGATAACAACGAAATTCTGGAGTTCTGCAAGTTGGCAAATGCTTGCGTAGACGGAAATATAAATTGCCGAAAACTGCATTTTTTCAAGAATATAACATATCGACAAGCCAAGATAAATGGTCACTGATCCCGGATTTGGCATACCGGTCGCTGGCTCAAAAGCTTTATAATCAGGCTTAATCGCCTCACCGCTGCGGGCAAATCAATTGAGAAATTTGATCTAAACCGCACGCGCCAATTTCATTGAATTATGTCTGATAAGATTTGATTATCGGCGGCTCGCCTTTCGCGATTGGGGAGCCAGGGTCAGAATTGGAAAATTCCTCAACAATTTTATCTAGCGCATGAAGAATTCGGAAAACTCGTTTATCATTCGATGAGTAATAACAAATTTCATCTGAAATTTTTCTTTTTACCAAATTTTGTCGTTGCAATACTGATAAATGCTGTGAAAGCGCGGATGGGCTTAGGTCTAAAATTTTTACAAGTGACTGAAAAGAATATGGCTTTTTTATTAAGCGCCTTAGGATTTCTAATCTCTTTTTATTCGCCATTGCTGATAAAATTTTTGCTTTTCTTTCTAGGTGTAGCATGCGTCATTCCAACTGTTAAACAATGGATTCCACAAATTAACGCTTAAAAATGGCGCATTTCCAGAAAAAACGCGACCACAATTTAGCCGTCGATTACCTTATTACGTCCTGTCGCTTTGGCATTGTAGAGAGCTTTGTCCGCGCGGGATAGTAATTGCTCCACGTCCTCTTGTGGCTCGTGGTAGGCAAGGCCGATGCTAACTGTCACGGCAAGATCGAAGTGGGGCTGCAGGAATTTACTTTCCGCGACGGCAAGACGGATTCTTTCGGCGATATGACTTGCATGTTGCGAATGGTTGCGGAGTAGAACAATAAATTCTTCTCCTCCGAACCGAGCAAAAATGTCAGTTTCTGCGACTAAAGAACGACACCGCGCCGTGAACTCCTGCAAGACCAAATCGCCGACGGCGTGTCCGTGGGTGTCGTTGATGGATTTGAAGTGATCGATATCGAGTGCCAAGACAGCAGTTCGGTGGGCGTTGCCTGCCCCGAAATATTGATGAGCTTCTTCAAAGAACTGGCGGCGATTCATTGCGCCGGTCAGAGGGTCTGTTTCCGATAAAGTCTTCAACCTGCGGGCGACAGACCGCTCGAATGTGACGTCAAGATAAAGATTGGTGTTGAACTCACCGATTGTGCGATGACGAAATTGGATGGTGCGAACCATTCCGGAACGGGTCACAACATCCAGATCGAAGGGCGTCATTTCCCGATTTTCCGCTCGTGCCTGAGCAATTTCCGTCGCCCATTTCTGCTTTGCAAAAGCTCTGTAGTCCGGATCGGGATAAGCGAGGCACCACCAGTCTTCGATATTTTCGATTTCGTGGGGTGAATATCCGAAAAGCTCCGTGAACTGGGAATTCGCAAACTGAATCTGATCGTCCGTCGTCGCAATCTCGAAACCGAACGGCAGCCAGTTCAGCATGTCGATGATCTTTTCCTGCCAGCTGACCAGCGCCACCGAGCCGTCAGGGGGAGCATCCATAAAGGTGAAAAGGCGTACGTCTTGCTGTTCTACGATCAGCTTGCTCACCTGGACCATCAGAAGCCGTTGCTGTTGCTGCACAACGGAGCGCAGCATAAAAGGCTCGCCGGGCACTCCTACCGGAGCATTACTCCAGATCTGGCCGAGCATTTGATTGGCCTCGGCTCCCACTAGCTGCGCAATCTGCAGGCCGGGAAACTTGTCCTGACCGATCGCAAAAAAGCGTTCAGCTCCCCTGTTGCCACATATGACGGTCAGGCTGTGTTTCTCGACGACGAGCAGCGGCGAGCCGATCGACTGTATCCAGAAGTCAAGCTCACTCCGGCTCTTATTGAACCTATTCAAGTCTTCAATCCGGCTTGAAGCTTTCTCTCGTTGAGTTTGGTTCATTCCTGCTGGCTTTCAAAAGGAACACACAACGCCGATGCCTTTTTGTCAGGGAGTCGTAAACTCATCCAGGCCCGAAGCTAATTCACCATTTCTAATACAAGCTTAAAGATCGATATGCCTTGAGGTTTTCTTCTCATATCCAACAGGAGATATTCGAGAACATAACGTAGTCGGTTTTGCGAAATGTTCGTTGTTGCACTCCAGGATGGTAAAATTTCTGAATGCTTCAAGAAGGAACAGAACCCTCATGTCTCGCAACTCGAGATGCAGAATGTCGAGGATTGCAGCAGCAATATGAACTGCACCCCATTTCGACCGGACAGTCGGCATAAGCCGGAGGGCTTGTCGCCTTTCTAAACAGGTTCCTCCATTAACCAAACCCAGCGTTAATATTTGATTAACACCCTCGTTTAAGCTTTTGTTAGCAATGCGGAACGAGGCGGCTATTCATGACCAGTCTTCAGGAAATCTATATTGCGTTTTTCGGGCGACCGGCGGATCCGGAAGGATTGCGTTATTGGGAAGAACAGCTCGGGACAGGTAGCACGCTGACAGCGGTCGCCGGCCGCATGTCGGCGCAAGCCGAATTCCAGGAGGCTTTTGCCGGCTTGTCGAACACCGACATGGTCAAGACCATTTTCGAAAATCTCTTCGGTCGCAGTCCCGACGCCGAAGGTCTTCGTTTCTATCTTGCCGAACTGGAAGCCGGACATGCGACGGCCGATACGATCGCCATCCGCATCGTCGACGCGGCCAGGGATGCCGATCTTTCCACCCTGCAGGCGAAGGTAGCGGCAGCCGGTCTCTTCACCGGCCAGCTCGATACTGCGGTGGAGATCGCTGCCTATCGCGGCGACAGTGCCGCCGACGTGGCCCGTCTTTTCCTCAAGGATATCGACGGCAAAAAGGGTGCAACCTCTGAAACGGTCGATGCGGCCATTACAAAGCTCGTCAGTGCCAGTGGCGGTGCTCAATTTCCGGGACATGGCGGCGGAGAGACGGTTGACGGCGTGACCTATGCGCTCGATACCGTCATCACGCCCCACAAGCTCCTGAACGGCAAGGAGAGCCTGCTGATCGGCGAAGGTTCTGCCGATGGTTTTGCCGTGGCCACCAGCAACGCGACCCATCTCGAACTCGGCATCAGCGTTCGCGATCTCTATGGCACGGTGCTTTCAAGCGACGGCTATGCCGAAGACCATGTCGCCGGTTTCGATCCTGCCGGTAGCGATACGGTCCTGGCGCTGTCCATCGCCTCGCTCGGCCAGCGGGAACTATCGGACTTTTCCTTCAAGCTGAGTATCGATACGGATCCGTCGGAGGCCGTTGCCTCGAAACATTACCTGCTGCAGGGCGATGCCGAGCTCGGCTATTCCTGGGCGCTCGATGCCAACAATGACGGCGTTGCCAACGGCGCCGGCGATACCGTTCACGAGACGATCGCCATCGGCAACGAGCAGGGATACTTCATGATGCTCGACATGCTGGCCATGCACGACCAGACGGGCGTGATCGATGTCCATCTCGGGGCTTTCGAGAATGGCGCCCTGCTGGCGGAGACTGGCGTGCGCCTCGATTTCGACCATGGCGTCAACCCGGTCGGCCTTCCTGCCTCCGAGGCTTCATTCTAAAGCCGATCATCTGGCTTCACCAATTTCCTGCAGAGGCAGCCATTCTGGATGGCTGCCTTGTTCTATTAAGTGTGCCGGCCTTTCCTGTTAATCACTTTGTTAAAGATGTTAAACGCGCCCGCGTGTTAGCATTCCTCATGCTTTTGTTTTTGCTTGGAAAAATCCACTAATCTATCCGTAGAGTGACGAATGGCGACATCCGCGGAATGCCGAAGGATTATCCGTAGAGTGACGAATCCCAGCACCCCGGAGTGACGAAGACGCATCCCTAGAGTGACGAAGTTTTATCCCTGGAGTGACGAATTGAGGCTCTCTTCATCCGGAAGCCGACAGAATCCACGGGTGGTGCGGGAATGCAGGGCCGATGGCTCTTACTCCGCTTTCCGGCAGGATGTCAGGAAATGGAAAATAGCGCTTTGGAGTCAAGGAGATATCGAAAGCCATCCGCAGAGTGACGAGTCAGGGCAAATCCTTGGTGTCACTCCGGTTGCTTTTTGCGGCGGACCCGCGGTGCCTGTGGCTTGGCGATAGAATCCGCCTGCATCGCTTCCAGGCCCGCCTGGCTGCGCCCGTAGAAGATGACGGAATCGTCGGTGTGCAGGAAAACCATGTGATAGCCGGGCAAGGTACCGGCATCGCTGATGGCACGGACGGCGGCGCGAAACTTGAAGAGCGGCTGGCGCGATCCGACCTTCTTCTGCAGCAGTTCCAGCCCGATCTTCCAGCGTCCCTGGTCGCCGCAATGTTTGCGCGCCAGTTCGTAGAGGCGTTTTTCCGTTCCCTTGCGCAGCTTGAAATAATCGGGGTCGATGCTCAACACTTCCAGCGCCAGTGCGGCGTCGAAGGTGAATTCGCTGAGCGTGATGCGCAGTTCCTCAAGCCGGTTTTCCGGCCCGCGGGTCACGGCTTCGTAGGCGTCGATGAGGCCAAACGCCTTCGTGCGGCGCCTGGCCGGCTTGCCCGTGGCGAGCGAGGTCTTGATACGGGTGCCTGCGAGCCGGTCCAGCGCCTGTTCCAGCAGATAATAACCGCGGCCGGAGGTGCTCCGGTTGGTGAATTTCAAGAGATCGTGGGCGGTGATGCTGACGGTGCGCGACACCGCTTCGCCATGATTGATGGCATCGACGAGCTTTGAGACACAGCACAGCACGATGTCCTTGTCGTGGATGGTCGCCCTGCCCTTGACCGACGGCGTGACCTCCAGCGTCTGGCCATTATGCTCGTAGGAGAGAATCCGCTGGTCGCCATCCTCGATCGCGTAGACGGGATGTTCCATGGTCGCCAGCTCATCCTTGGGGGATGCGGCCCGGCCGGTGGCAATGAAAAGGTCTAGTTGCGGCCCGGCCGTCAGGTCCGGCAGCTCCTGTGCTGCCGTATCGGCCTTTTTCGCCTTCATCGACGCCTCCAGGCGCTCCAGCGCCTTGCCGATCGGGCCGGACACGGTCTTTTGCCGCTCAGTCATCGCGTTCCCCCTTGATGCCGGTGAAGCCGGCTTCAAGGCCCTGGAAAATGCAGGTGTTGATCCAAGCGGCGCGGCTGAGGCCCATGCGGCTTGCCCTTTCGTCGACACGGTCGAGAATGGGGGGAGCAATGGTGATCGTCACCTGTTCCTTGCGGCCCTTGCGGATGCCGCGTCCCGATGGCGTGGTTTTTCCTGAAGGAGATGGCATTGGCTTCTCTTCCGAATATTGGAAAGGGCTTAGACGCCCTCACTTCCATCAGGAAGACATCAATTTCATATTAAAAAGGCAGGAAGAGAGCAGGAAAAGTTGCGCCGAAAGGTTTGAGAACAGGCGGTTTTTGTCAAAATTGCCGGAATGAAACACGGTTTTTTTGTCAGGTAGAGGCGGACCGTTGTACAGAGTTTTTGACAATCAGCCGATAGCTTGCCAAAGAGCCTGATTTTCCAAGCAAACAGCAAGAAATGATTCGCATATTTTCATGAGAAAAAAGAACAGGGAGGGCGGATCGAAGGATATCGGAATATTTCTTCACTATATCCCTGATGACGAGATGGATGTTGCCGATTTTCTCGAAAATTTCAACAGGAAAATTTTTTGTCACGTTTGAAGTTTTGAATCTCGTTTTTATAGTTTTTACGAAGATAGTTTTAGCCTGGAAATTCATTTATTGAATCATATGGTTATAAGGTGCTAGTGGCACTGATGTACGATTCTGACGGATTGATGTACGGCTCTGACAGAATGATGTACGATTCCGGTGGCACCGATGTACGACGAATTTTGTCATGCCGGATGCGCGACTCGCTCCTCGTCAAAACAGAAACCGATTCCCGATTCTCTGTGACTGCAGGAATTGTGATTCTTTTCAGAGACTTGGCGTGGAGGATTTTTGTCAGGCGGGCCGGATCGATACACGGTGTTTTTGGCAAAAGCCGCGGATCGAAATACGCGACTTTTGTCAGATGTCGAGGGTGGCCTGTTCGAGGGATGCGATCATCAGCCGCTTGCGCATATAGAGGACCGTGCCTTCCCGGCCTTCGCGCAGTTCCAGGTCGTAGTCCGGCAGGGGATCGGAGACAGTGCTTTTGACCACTTCCTCGACGGTCTGGCGGAACTTGCGCAGCGGCAATTGCGAACCGCTGCGGTAGTGCAGGTCCTTCATCTTGTAAAAGGCTTCCGTCTGGCCGGCCGCCTTGCGGGCAAGACGGTAGATGAAGCGGGCGATCGGTTTGGTGATCAGGAAGTAGTCGGGGTTGAGCGTCAGGATGCTCGGCTTGCCCAGGGGCTGCACGACGCCGTCATAGACCCAGTTGGGAATCTCGATCTCCACCTGGTCGATATTGTCCTGGGCCGTGCGGCTGACGACCTTGTAGCGGCCGATAAAGGGAAAACTTTCGGCATCCCGGCGCTTGCCGTCGCCGAGGTTGACGATCTTGATGCGGGTCGCCTGCAGCCGGTCGAGGGCGCGTTCGAGTTCGAGATATTGTTTCCCCCCCTGCCCGCGCCGACAGAATTTCAGGATTTGCGCCGCCGTCGGCCGGTAGACTCGGCCGGGCAGGCTGGGGCGCAGGTGCTTCTTCTCGCTGGCGACGTAACGGCGCATTTCTTCGGCGAGATAAGAGACCATGTTGAGAAAAATGTCGTAATCATAGGCATTGGCGATGCCGACCTCAGCGCCGCCTTCCACGGTGATGATGCTGTCGCCGAGCTCGTAGCGGATGATGCCGTCACGCTTGGTCTTGCTCAGCGAAAAGGGCGCGACGTCCATCAGGTTGATTTCGTCCTTCAGCGGCGCGTCATGGACGCTCGGCACGAAAAACATCAGCTGGTCGTCGTCGATCGGCGGCGCCCGCTTCAGCGGCGCGGCACTGGGCGGGATCTCGCTTTCGATCGCCCGCTTCAGCTCCTTGCCGTAGATCGCTTCGCTCAGCCGCGTCAGCGCATCGCGCATGAGATCGTCTTCGACCTGCTCCAGCTTCAGGTCGGCAAAACTGCGGCGCAGGTAAAAACGGCGCAGGCGGCTGAGCGCATCTTTGGTCAGCGGCACGTAATCCTGCTTCTTGGCTTCCATATAGGATTGGGTCGCCTGCTGCAGGTAGGCATTCTTGTCGTGCAGCGAGAGCTGCGCGAACTCGCTGCGGGGCATGAAGGACAAAGCAGTGCGTTTCATGGCGGACCCGGGCATATCGATTCTCTCCTGCCTTTTTAGCAGCCCAGACCCTGGTGCGCATAGTTTTGGCGCTGAGAACCTCCGATTATGAGAGGTAACGACCGGTAAAGAGATCTCCGATGGCGCGGGTAAGAAGAAAACTGATCCGCCGCCGGCGCAGATGTTCTTCTCGGTCATGAAGCATATGGCACCGCTGGCAGAAAGCCTTCAGGTTGCGCACGTCGTTGTTGGTCGGATCGTGGTCGAGATGGGCAGTGGCCAGGATGACGCGGGTGGAGCGGAACGCCGGATCGTCGTCGACGGGTATGGCTTTCATGCGCAATCGCCGCCCCTGCCCGTCCCGCCAGCGCTCCTCGTCCTCGTCCCACCAGCGACCGTCGCCGAGATGATAGACGTGTTTTCCATGTGGGCGGCAACATTGCTCGCAGCGGCCTTTTGCCCGCTCGAAGCGGATCATGTCTGTCAACTGCTGCCAGTCGATCGGGTAGAGCCAGCGATGCTGCCGCCTGATGGGCATGCGTTTCCCTGTCGTTTGAGATCTATCCGAAAAGCCTGCAACTTTTCGAGATTGTGTCTTATCGCGTCTCGCGTTTTTCGTAGGCGTCCATGAGAAGCTCTAGAAATTCCCCATGGCGGTAGCGTTCGGCCTTGGCCATGGCCCGGAAGCGGGCAATGCTTGTGCTCGAGGCCTTGATGTTGATCTGGGCGTCTTCGTCGGTCTCCCGGCTCGGGAAAGAAGAAACCTTATCGACCGCCTTGTGCACGGCGGGCGGATTGGCCGCCGGCTTCGGGCGCGGCTGAAAATCGTCGAGCCCACCAAAATCGAGATTCTTGCGCGAGTCGGACATCAGGCGACCTCCCTGCCCTGGCGATCACGGTTGGCGCGCAGCCTGGCGATGACCTCCGTCGTGAAATTTTCGACATTCTTCAATGCGGCGTCGATGTTGTTGACGTCGCCGGCTGCCATCGAGCGCACGGTGCCGCCGACGGCAAACAGCGCGGCAAAGGCGTCGCGCTCGAAAATCTCGACCTCGAAGGCATCGATCCGCGGATTGTCGCGAAACTGCTGGGCAATAAAACGCGCCGTGCGCGATTTCGCCACGACCTTGGATTGGGTAAACAGCACGGCATAAGGGATCTCGCGCCGCACGGCCTTCATATCGCGGTGTATTTCCTTGATGACGTCAATCGCGGCCAGCGCATCCTGCTGCTGCTCCTTTAGCGGGATGATGACGAGATCGGCCTGCGAGATGGCGTAGCTCATCAGGCGTGAGGCCGTGCCTTCAAGGTCTATGACCACGAAGGGATCGCGGGCTGCAGCCTCCTCGATTTCGTCGAGGATGGTCTTTTCAGAAGCGTTGGTGACGACGGTCAGGCGTTCAGGCACGCCGGGCATTTTTGCCCATGTGGAAATCGGATGCCTTGGATCTGCGTCGATGATGGTGACTGGTGTGGTGTTTGCAAGTTCACTAGCAAGCAGCAAAGCGCTTGTCGTCTTGCCCGATCCACCTTTGGAGTTTGCGAATGCGATAACAGCCATCTGGGTCTCCTTGTGATTCGAGAGAAGCTTACGCGCCTAAGCTAAACGGGAGGTATCATATCATAGGATATAGAAAGGTACCATATGATATTTTAATATACCCTACCTTATTATATCTTACAATAAGGTAGGGTACCAGGCGGTATATGTTAGGTATCAT
>NZ_CAXUSG020000022.1:0-50171 GCF_964253915.1 Rhizobium sp. LjRoot30
ATCCACGCTTAGCTAGCCAATGATGGCGACCATGGGCAAAGTTTCGATAGTCGGCCAGTTGCACAGTACCAAGCGCCGCTTCTGTGAACTTCGATTCCAGATCGACTGCCCCGATTTTTGTTGAAGGCCCGTGTAGCACCACGGTGGTAGGCCGGTCCCACAGAACTTCGGCAGAATCTCGCCAACTTTGCACCTGGCCTGAGCCTCCATCTGCATATGGCTCTACGGTAGAAGCGACATCTTCCCAAGACGCGGTTGGGTCAAAGACTGAAGTGTATGCACGTGCGAGCAGGGCTGAGAACCCCACGAGGGAGTTCGTCGCAAGGAAACCGTCTTTTCCCGCTGGTGGAGGAAACAACAAAAGATCAACGAAGGGGTGACGTTCACAAATTTCGGTAACTGGGCTGCCGAGCCGGCCACACATCACGGCGACCTGGCGATGTTCCCGTTCAATGAGGGAAACAGCAGCAGCGTTGATATCGACGTTACTTCCTCCAGCGCTCAAAAGCCACTGACTGACGGACGGGTCCAATTTCCCATTCGCGGCCTCCAGGGGCGTTTGAACCAGGCCAGGCTTGCCGGTAAATAATTGATGCAGTGCTGCGAGCGCATGCGCCGCCGTCAACGACCCTCCAGATCCGATGGCTGACAACGGGGAAAAGCCAGCGGTCTTCACTGCAGTTCTCAGGGATTCAATGTCGGTCGAGGAGGCCCAGCGTAGGGTCTCTTGCAACCGGGCCAGTTCAGATGCGTACGGCTTAGCCATCGAAATCTCCCATCAGTTCCAAAACATGAACATAACGGGAACATTCTCCCATTTCCACTCCAATTCCGTACTATCCATAATCACAAGAAACTGAGTTTGGGAGTCCAACCTTTAGCTTGCGAACACAAGTAGGCTTTTTATCAACAGTTGTATAAGAACCTCTGCTGCAGGTGCGCTATCCTGGCTATTCCTCCTCACCCTCTGCGGCAACCAACGCTTCGTCCTGCACGCCCCTCCGGCTCAGCAGCCCCGCATCCTCCAGCGCCTCGATGTCCGGTAGGTCGCGCAGCGTCCGCAAGCCGAAGGCCGAGAGAAACTGCTTCGTCGTAACGTAGGTATAGGGCGCGCCTGGCGTCGGGCTGCGTGGGCCGGAGGCGAGGAAATTGGCGTTACGCAGGCTGGCGATCGTGTCGCGGCTGACCTCCTTGCCGAAGATTTTCGACAATTCGCCGCGGCTGATCGGCTGGAAATAAGCGATCGCCATCAGCACCATGGCCTCGAAGTCGGATAGCGCTGGCCCCGCACTCCGCGTCGACGCCTGCGACGCCCGGATCGCGCCTGCGTAAGCCGGACGGCTTCGGTGCTGCCAGCCGCCGGCGACGAAGACGATCTCATAGGGCCGGTGACGGAGTTCTTCCTGTAGGTCGTCGATCAGCAAGTCGATGCTGCAATCCTTGCCGATGACACGGGCCAGCGTGTCGCGGCCAACCGGCTCGGCCGCGGCAAAGATCACCGCCTCGACCCGCAACATCCATTCCCGCCAGCGCAGCTCCGGCGGCAAATCCGCCAGTTCCCGATCCAGCAAGCGTTCGCTTGCGTCCTTCGTCCGAGACGTCCGTGTTTTGCCGGGTGCATCCGGTTCAGCCATCGTCACAATCCATAGATCCGGAACGCACTGCGACCTGACAGTTCGCGCACGGCGCCAAAACCTTGCAGCCGGTCGAACAGCCGAGTCGCCGCCCAACGCGATAGATTGCCGCCAGGTGCCGAGGCCGCCATGGCGTCCCCATTGAGCAGGGCCTGGACGATGGCGCCGGCGCCTTTCGTGCGAACCTTTGGCGCGGCGGCGCGCAGCGTCTCGGCGCGCCGCGCAATCTCGCTGGCGGTGCGTAGGGCCGCGCCGGTTCCCTCGGTGAGGGCAAGGCAGACAGCGCGGGCGAAGGCCGGCTCTCCCGGGCGCACACGGCCCCGGCCCCCGAGAGTCTTGAAGGCGGAGCCATAACGCTCGGCCATCAGCAGCGGCACAGCAAAATCCCATTTCAGCAGCGCGGCGATCAGCCGATCGGCCAGCATCCAGGCGAGCGGCTCGGCATCCGGCCGCACGGCATGGATGGCCGTGACTAGGTCCGCCGCAGCGATCGGCGCCGGGCGGCCGGCTTGCAGCGCGTCGTCGGCAAGGTCGACGGCCGCGGCCAGCCGATCGTCCCAAGCAAGCCCAAGAAGATCGGCGAGTTCGGCCATCGCTTTCGAGGAGAAGGCGGGTTTTCGGGTGGCAAGCCTTTTGGTGGCCAAAAACACCTTTCCGGCCGGGCCGGGATCGTCACCGGCGGCGGTGAGCAAAAGCGCATCGCGCAACGCGGCCTCGTCCTCGCTGCGGCCCATCAGCCGGACCGCGACGGCGGCACATTTCAGGGCCTGACGCGCACGCCAGCAGCCGGCCCAGACGGGCGCGGAGCGGACAAGATCGTCCAGCGATTTCAAGGCGATGCCAGCGGCGAAGGCGGCAGCAGGCACATCCGGCTCGCGGCCAAGCGGCAGGGCCCAGCCGGGCAGGGCAGCCGTTAACGCAGGGGCGAAATTGGGCGAGTCGACGGGCGAATCCATGACCGACATCCTACAATGTGTGAGCGGTTTAAGCCATCTATTTCGGTAACAACCGCACGGCTTGTCATCCATAAATAATGTCCGATAATATTGCATTATCGGACATTTTGCTCATTATAGAGAAATGGCCCAAATCATCGAGCAAAACAGTGAAATTCACGTCGAGGAGACCTTAGCGCCGTCTCTCAGCACGGCGGCTGGGCGTGATGTTTCCGCACCGGTGGTGTCGGGCGAAAGCCCCCTCCCCTCCCTCGCCATGCAGGATCAGAGGCACGCCCATCTCACCAGCCCTGCTGATCGCGCCCGGGGTTACGTCGAAGCCGCCAGCTCCGCCAACACGCGCAAAGCTTACGTCGCCGACTGGAAGCATTTTTCGGCGTGGTGCCGGCGCTCCAATCTGGCCGCCCTCCCCCCGCATCCGCAAACTGTCGGGCTCTATATCACCGCCTGCGCTTCCGGCACGGCTGAACGGGGTGCAAAAGCGAACTCAGTCTCGACCATCGAACGCCGCCTCTCCTCGCTCTCATGGAACTATGCCCAGCGTGGCCTCTCGCTCGATCGTAAAGATCTGCATATCGCCACCGTAATGGCCGGCATCCGCAACAGCCACGCCAAGCCACCGGTCCAAAAGGAAGCGGTCATGGCTGAGGATATCATCGCCATGGTCGAGACGCTCGATCGCGGCTGTCTGCGCGGCCTGCGGGATCGGGCCATGTTGCTCATCGGCTTTGCTGGAGGTCTTCGGCGCTCCGAGATCGTCGGCCTCGACCTGAAGGCCGACCAGACTGAGGACGGTCGCGGTTGGATCGAGATCCTCGACAAGGGTATGCTCCTCACCCTGCGAGGCAAAACCGGATGGCGAGAGGTCGAAATTGGTCGCGGCTCTTCAGACGCCACCTGCCCGGTCGCGGCAGTCGAGACCTGGATCAAGTTCGCAAAGTTGGCGCATGGTCCCCTCTTCCGCCGCGTTACGGATCGGGGCAAATCTGTCGGCCCGCAGCGGCTCAACGACAAGGAAGTCGCCCGACTGGTCAAACGAACAGCTTTGGCGGCCGGCGTTCGTGGTGATCTCAGCGAGATTGAACGCGCCTTCAAGTTCTCCGGCCATTCCCTTCGCGCGGGCTTGGCCTCTTCCGCCGAAGTCGATGAGCGGTATGTCCAGAAGCAACTGGGGCACGCGTCCGCAGAGATGACCCGCCGATATCAGAGACGACGTGATCGCTTCCGCGTGAATTTGACTAAGGCATCAGGGCTTTAGCTGCCCCCTCCCCTCCTCCGCATGAAACCCTGAGCGGAGATTTTAGGTTCGGGATTCTCGCTTAGCTCTTCAATTGAAATCGGCAGCTAAAAGCCACAGCGGGACTGGAGAGTGCGAAGTTTTCGGCGCATGGGCTGCGGTCCGGGTATATCACCGAAGCTGCCAACCGCGGCATTCCCCGCCCCGAGCCGATGGAGCAATAGAGGCACCGATCGGTTCAGCAGGCATCAAGCTATTATAACAGCGCCCAACGGCGAACAGGACGCGCCACGCCGATGCTCTTAACTTCTACCGGTCGCCGATCAAAATGCGCCTTTGCCAGCGCACGCCCCGAATCACATAGGTCGAAGCATGACATAAGCGAGTCAAAACGGCCGGCCGCTGGTGGAGCGAACCGAATGTTTAAGTTCAAAAGGACGATAGCCGGCAACCGGCGTGCCTAATCGACGACGTTCAGCAGGACTCTTAGCGCCTCATGCTCAGGACCATTGGGCTTCAAAGCGAGGAAGGCGTCGACCGACCTGCGTGTCTCGTGTCCTCCTGACGCCGGATTGGCGCGATGCAGCACAAAGCGGCCACCGTGCTTGCCGTCCCCGCACAAGAACCAACGGTCGCCGATGGAGCTCGCAGCAAATTCGATCTGTTCTTCCGGTTCATAGCTTTCCCCGACAGCGCCTATGTCGTCGAGGGGATGCGCCTGCTCGCGCGAGATAGTCGCTTGATCCGCTGGCTCGCCTGCGATTTGCCTTTCGCCTGTGCTTATCGAGGCGGGATAGTCATCCGGCGCGATCATGCCGGACCGGATCTGCTCGATGAGAGTGGTTTCCGCCGAGTGATCTGCTCCCGCTTCGGGCTTCAGGTCGAGCGTCGCATAGTCCGCTCTTTTGAGAAGCCTGCGCAGGAGCGACTGCTTTATGTGAGTTATGTTCACCACAGCCAGCCCTCCCCGATCAAAAACATGACAAAAATGAAGCTGATCACGGTAACGGCTACCGGAGCGGCATTGGGATAGCTTGGCAGAAAATTTGTATGAGTGGCGGTCATATCCGGTCCTTCCGATTTATGCGCCGAGACGGCATTGATCCGACAAATGCGGTGTTGCCCCACCAGCTCCGGTCAACGGTGGCCATCAAGCCGCTATTGCTGTCTTTCGGCGCCGCGTTGGGCGGACCGGCTTTGGCTCGATCGGCTGCGCTTCGCGCAATTGGCGCAGAAGCACTGTTTTCCGGGTTCGGTCAGCCGTCTCCGTCTCAATGATCTGCCGCGCGACCTCACTCGTAGTCGCGGCCTTGTCTCGCGCGGAAATCTTCTCCGGCTTGAAAAATGCATGTTTCGTCATGGTCATGATAATCTTCTTTCGGTTTGGTGCTCGGACGCATCCAAGAAGTCAGGTAGGATCAAAGCGTTCAGAGCTTAGTCCAAAAACAAAAAGGCCGGGCGCTAACCCGACCTCTCACATTCACTCAGCTCTGCTGCCAGTACATCCGTGGTCAGCGGGGCGAATGAAAACTTTAAGCTGCCTGAAGATTTTCGGCGGAGCTTTTGCCGGACTTGCGGTCCTGAACAACCTCGTAGGAGATCTTCTGGCCATCCGAGAGCGAACGCATTCCGGCCCGCTCGACAGCGGATGCATGGACGAAGACGTCCGTGCTGCCATTGTCAGGTTGGATGAAGCCGAAGCCTTTGGTGGTGTTGAACCATTTAACGGTACCAGTAGTCATGACGATTTCCTTTCAGAACAATCGTTGTGGTTCCCGCGATGCCTTGCGGGATAAGATCGATGATTTGAGAGGAAATGCGACGGGAGCCAAACTCCGGACCAACATCACAAGCAATGGTCGATAAGCGATATATGGGTACAAGTTCTGATTTTGCAAGGGACGCATCGGATTTAAATCCGGTTCGCGTGTGATCACAGCATTTCCGCCTATCGTTCACGTTTCATCAGGCAATGAAGGCGATGTCCACGGCAACGTCCATCGATTGAAAGGCACCCGCGGGGCCGATGAACGTTCCCGATACCGGCATGAGCTGGGTAATGTCGCGCGCGACCCCCACGGGGATGAGGCGCTGCCCATGCTCCTGTTTGTCGGGTCGAAGGCAATCCATCCCGCACCGGGCAAGAACACTTCAACCCATGCATGGGTTGACCCTCCCGGCGATGAACCGACGTGGGTGCGCGCCGGGTCGTAGAGATATCCGGACACGATCCTCGCCCCGAGGCCAAGAACCCGGACACTTTCGGCAAAAAGCGTCGCAAGATCCCGGCAGCTTCCGGACCGCAACGAGATGGTCTCCAACGGGGGCTGCGTTCCTTCTGTGTCGCGCGCCTGATAGGCGACGCCGTTCGAAACCCCGGCAC
The DNA here is from genome assembly GCF_964253915.1 of Rhizobium sp. LjRoot30. Classification (NCBI taxonomy): domain Bacteria; kingdom Pseudomonadati; phylum Pseudomonadota; class Alphaproteobacteria; order Hyphomicrobiales; family Rhizobiaceae; genus Rhizobium; species Rhizobium sp. LjRoot30. Next base: position 6,211 of record NZ_CAXUSG020000022.1, read on the forward strand.
TAAGATCCTTCAACAGCGACAGCGTATCGGTCGAATTCCCCATGACGAAGCCCTTGACCCACTGCTGCAATTCGCCAGAAGGGTCGGGATATTGAACATCCCTGAGGGCGCCGAGATCCTTCCAGTCCTGGTCGTCATAAAGGAAGGGGTAGGTTGCGGCCGGCGCAGCGATATCGAACACAGGCCAGGCTTCCGATTTCAGATCGACATCCGCACGGCTGACGATCTCGAGCTGCTTGGTCGGCTCTGAGAACGTCATGGTCGCAACTGCGTTTCCGAACACATCGGTTGTCCAGGACACCCTGCCTCCGGGAGAACCTGTAATCTGGTGCCTTTGCAGCAGGAGCTCCGGCCCCTCGTGTGGCCGCAGCAGTAGTCGGTAAGGAGAGAGCTGAACGGGGCTACGATAGCTGTAGGTCGTCCGATGGCGTATGGAAAGTTTTGGCATTTCCGCACCTCACATGCATAAACCCAATTGGATATGTTCAGGTATCGCCAGTTCGTTGTGCCGCCACCAAGCTCAGCCGAGATTGCGAAGATGCCGATCCAGTGAGAACGTGCGGCTGGCCCTTGATTACCACGGATGCGTCATTTCATGAGCCCCGCAGACCGCAGCGCACTCTCTATGACGTCCTGGACATTATTCGTGATCTTGCGATCAGACTTCGCTCCCGAGAGCCTTTCGCCCGCGGCTTCGGGATTCGCACGACGCTCAAACGATGGTGTGAGGCCCCATGTTCGCGCGATGTGCTCCGTCGACGAGATGCCGACGTCGAGCATGTAGGGTGCCTGCGAGCCGTAGCCGCTTGACGTGTCGATAGGGGTGCCGTGTCCCATGCCGCCGATGCGGTAGAGTTCAATGGCGTCCGCATCGGTCCTCGATGTCCAAGCGTGGTGCTCCTGTCCGTCGACGACATCCGACCGAGAAGGTCGATCGGCCACCTCGTGTATGGCTTTCCACTGGTCGATAATGGCCCGGGCGTTGAGCTCATCCACCGTCTTGTCGGCCGTACCATGCCAGACGGATATAGTAGGCCACCGGCCGGCATGGCTCGATGCTGAACGAAGCCGCTCCTGAAGTTGCTCACGAGGGGGTAGACCATGACCGCGCATCCGGTCGAACGCCTGTGGGATACTCGAGGCAACGCCATATGGCAGGCCCGCAATGATCGCTCCCCCGGCGAACACTTCTGGATAGACGGCGAGCATGGAATTCGTCATGGCGCCGCCAGCCGATAGCCCCGTGATGAACACCCTCGTGGGGTCGATGCCGTGGTCGGAAATCATCACGCCGATCATCTCACGGATCGAGCCGACCTCGCCGCCGTCACGCCGGATATCGCCGTCGGAAAACCAGTTGAAACAGAGATTAGCGTTGTTCTGGCGGGTTTGCTCCGGAAACAGGACAGCAAAACCATATTCATCGGCCAGTTTCGACCATCCCGATCCGGCGTCATAGCCGGCAGCCGTCTGTGTGCAGCCATGCAGGACTACTACAAGCGGGATTGCAAATGATGAATCCGCGGATACGGGGACACGATACCACCCCAGCAGATCGCCGGGATTAGCGGTTTGGTTCTGCAGCTTCTCCAGCCGATTTGAACCCGTAGGCATGGTCGGCGCGGTGCGAAACCGCTGCAGGCGCTGCAAAGTATCCGAAAGACTTCTCATAGGGGCTTCCTCGCTGTTCGCGGAAAGCCAACCGACGTCCCGGATGTCGTAGGTAATGCTGCACCGCACAATTGCAAGACTTGCAAAGCGATGGGTGCAAGTCGTTTGCGCAGCGGTGGCAACAGCGGCAACCAGGCTAGCAACAGGCTGTCATCATGCGCTCATTCAAACCGATCGTCTGCCTGCAAACGGGCAACCAGGGCCTGACCGATACCTCCGGACGATCCTATCACGAGACCCTTCATGTTTGACGACCTCAATTCAGGACAAAAATAGCTCCATTCAGCGATGTCGCGTAGACGAGCCACAGAGCGTACGGCCCGAAACACCAGCGTGCCAGGCTGTCTTGCGTCTTGATGATGAACGCAAGCACCGTCACCAAAAGGCAAACTATGACAGCGAGGCCAAGTCCAATCTGATGAAGCCCGAAGAAGACTGGGGTCCACGCCCAGTTCAAAAGCATCTGGGTGAACCACAGCCGAAAAGGGACGGATGTGACACCTTCAGTGATTATTATCCGCCAGCCCGCGATGGCGATCAGGATGTAAACAACGGTCCATGCGGGGGCAAACAGCCAATTGGGAGGGGTGAACCACGGCTTTGACAACGCCTGATACCATTCGCCGGGCCTGATCGTCAGACCGATCGAGAATCCGACCCCCAAAACCACGGCGAGGAACACTGCGAGTATGATGTAAGACCTTGAAGGTGTGGCCAAGTTCACTGCCTTTCTCGCTTAAAATTCGTACGCCTTCCACCGCCACACGTGCTTCAGTGGAACGGCCATAGAAACCGTCACTTAGTTGGGCCGCACCAGCTTCAAGTCAAGCTTGCCAGCAATTTTGCCGCACGCGCCCTCGTGCCGCGGCGCGTCCCATCGTCCATCCTCGCCCAAGCGGGTATGGCTGCGCGAGCCGGCTATTCGATCGCAGCTTCTCCTCATTGCGGGCGAGAAAGTCCCAATACAAGGAATTGAACGGACAGGCCTTGTCGCCGACGCGTTGCTTTGGATCAAATCGACAGCTCACGCAGTACTCCGACATCCGGTTGATGTAGTTCCCGCTCGCTGCATAGGGTTTGGTGCCGAGAAAGCCGCCATCGGCGAACTGGCTCATGCCGACCACGTTTGAAAGCTCTACCCACTCGTAGGCATCAGCATAGACCTCAAGGTACCATTGATGCACGTCCTTTGGATTGACGCCGGCGAGCAGTGCGAAGTTATCTGGCGTTGGCCGAGCGAGACTTATTCGACGCCGCGTCTCACGCGCAGCAGGTTCTTTTCGTGATCAGGAACGGCAAATCGAACATTACCCAACGGCCCCTGCTTCTCTAGGTAGTCTCGCCAGGATATTGACTGTGCTTGAGCAGCCCCGCTAGGTGCGCTGTGTTACGCGCGAGCATTTGAACCGCCTTTGTGACCACATCGGGTACTTCCTCAAGATCGACAAAATTTGTCGAGCCCATGGCTTCACCCACCCAGTAGGCGACGGCATTTGCCGGGATGGTGAACCCGACGTCGTTCAGTGCCTGGTAGATCTCGGCCGAAACGTGATGAGCACCATCCTCATTCCCGACCACGGCGACCGCGGCGACGATGCCGTAAGAGACCATCCGGCCCTGATCGTCGGTTTCCTCAAGAAAGGCGTCCATTCGTTCCAGCGCACGCTTGGCTACACTGCTAGGCTGACCGAGCCAGATCGGTGTGCCGAGGATCAGAATGTCGGCGGCAAGCAACCGTTCTCGAAGGGCGGGCCAGTCGTCACCTTCGCCTTCATCGGATGTCACACCCGGTTTGATGTTGTAATCCGCCAGCCGGACAGTCTCCATGCTTACATCAAACGTTTTAAGCTCGTTGGCAATGAGACCGAGCATACGGTCGGTTGACGACTTTTCCTGCGCCTTGCTGGTTTTGAGTGTGCCGTTGAATGCGAGAGCTTTGAGAGCCACTGGTATTCCTCGATGTTATTGAGATTCCTTGCCTAACGCACCCGGCGCGACGGTAGTTCCCAATGCGGATTGGGGTGCGTCCGAAGACGCGCCACCAGAGTTATTTCTGTAACGGAGGTGACGCCTTGCCGAGTTTGATTGAGGGCTCGCGAGCCCAGACGCGCAGCTTTCCCAATTCCGCTACGAACGCTGCAATGCCCTCTTCACCTGGCAGTGCAATCGTGCCTTCGTCAAGCGCATCTGCAACGCCCGCCTTAGCCAGAAGAGGCGCGGCGGACCGGTCATATCCTATGAACTTACAGTGCTGGAACGCGTCAGCCACGAAATCACGCGCGGCTGCTTCGTTGACAAGATCTTCGATGCCTTCTGGTGATGTAAGAAGCGCCACAGCGTCGAACAGAACAGAAGGTCCACCGTCGATCATATGGTGTGCGACGATGCGCTTGCCATCTGATGCAACTATACCGCCAACCTTAGGTGCGATCAGCTCAACGACCGCCTTTTCCTTTTCGATCGCGGCCGTGAGGACTTTCAAGAGTTTGACATCCACGCCATCGGTGACCAGGATACCGAGCTTCCGACCCTCAAAACGTTTAGGCCCCCGTTCGACAATGCTGAGTGCCGGCGATGGCTCCAGGTCCTGACGGGTTGGCATAGCGGCGTCGGCTGGGGCGGGCATTGACTGAAGCCCAAGCTTTTGAGCCACGGTTGTCGCCAATGTCTCGTCGATGTTGAGAAGGTGAGAGATCATCCGTTCGCGGATAACCGGGGTTTCAACCTTGCTCAGTTCAAACGTCAACGCCATTGCGATATGCCGTTGTTCGGGTGGCGTCTGGCTGATGTAAAATTGGCGGGCCTGGCTGTAGTGATCGGCAAAGCTTTCGGGGCGCAGCCGCACCTTCGGCCCTTGCTCATCAGACGGGAAATGCCGGAAACCCCGGGTAGGAGACTCACGGGGTCCTTCTCCAAAAGAGTTCGGCTGGTAGTTCACCCGCCCGACCGGATTACGCATGGCCATGTGGCCATCCTGCTGGAAGTTATGGAAAGGACACTTCGGCGCATTGATAGGAAGGTGCGTGAAGTTAGGGCCGCCCAGCCGCTTCAATTGCGTGTCCAGATAGGAGAAATTCCGGCCCTGCAACAAAGGATCGTTACTGAAGTCGATGCCTGGCGGGACGTTTTGAGTCATGAACGCCACCTGCTCGGTTTCCGCGAAGAAGTTATCCGGCATACGGTCGAGCACCAGACGGCCGATCGGGCGCACGGGCAGGATCTCTTCAGGAATGATCTTGGTGGGGTCGAGGATGTCGAAATCAAAGTTGTCGGCAAAGTCTTGGTCGAAAAGCTGAACACACAGCTCCCATTCGGGAAAGTTGCCCGACTGGATGGACTGCCAAAGATCACGGCGATGATAATCCGGGTCGGCTCCGTTGATCTTCACCGCTTCGTTCCACGCTACGGACTGAAGGCCGAGCTTTGGCTTCCAGTGGAATTTGACAAACGTGGATTGGTCATCAGCGTTGACGAACCGGAAGGTATGCACGCCAAAGCCTTCCATGAAGCGGAAGGATCGGGGGATGGTGCGGTCAGACATGATCCACATGACCATGTGCATGCTTTCCGGCGTCAGGCTGATGAAGTCCCAAAAAGTGTCGTGAGCGGTTTGTGCCTGAGGGAATGCCCGGTCCGGCTCCTGTTTGGCTGCATGTACGACATCGGGAAATTTGATGGGATCCTGGATGAAAAACACTGGAATGTTGTTGCCGACAAGATCCCAGTTCCCTTCCTTGGTGTAGAGCTTGACGGCAAAGCCGCGCACATCCCGGGCGAGATCGGAAGATCCCTTGTTGCCGGCGACGGTTGAAAATCGGACAAAGGCAGGCGTACGTTCGCCGGCGCGCTGGAAAATGTCGGCGCGAGTGACGTCTGCAAGGGACTCATAAGTTTCAAAGAAACCGTGCGCACCGTAGCCGCGCGCATGGACTACCCGCTCCGGAATCCGTTCATGGTCGAAATGGAAGATCTTTTCTCGGAAGTGAAAGTCGTCGATCAGCGCAGGACCGCGCGCTCCGACTCGTAGTGTATTCTGGTCATCTGCGACCGGGGCACCTTGGGCCGTTGTCAATGTATCATGGCCGTCTTCAGCGAACTGGTGCAACTCTCCGCCTTCACCGCGGTGAAGCTGCTGGTCGTGGATGGTGACCATATCGGAGGCAGCGGATGTCTTTTTGGGGTTGGTGGATGGCTTTCGGGCCATGGAGATCTCCTCACGACAAATAGAGAAAGGGCCGCCCGATAGGCAGCCCTGGTCAAAATCTCGAGACTTTAAGCTGCTTTCTTGCCTTTTGCGTTCGCAGACGCCTTGGCCAGCCCGGTCAGCTTTTCATCCGTGGCCTTTTCCTCGTCAAGGTTGGCCTGGAGGAGCGGGACTGCATCTTTAAGACCGAGTTGACCGGCCCATTCGATCAGCGTGCCGTAACGCGCGATCTCGTAGTGTTCGACCGCCTGCGCGGAGGAGATGAGACCGGCGTCGAGCGCGGGAGAGCCTTTGAACTCCTCCATGATCTCTTCACCTTCCGCGATGATGCCCTGGATGGCCTCGCAAGTCTTGCCACGGGCGGGCTTGCCCAGAATCTCGAAGACCTGTTCGATACGCTCGATCTGACCTTGGGTTTCGTCCCGATGCTGGAGAAAACCGGCTTTCCCTTCCTCGGACTGGGCGGCTCGAGCCATCTTGGGCAGAGCCTTCAGGATCTGCTTTTCTGCAAAATAGATATCCTTGAGGGTGTCAAGGAACAGGTCGTCGAGGGTCTTGGCTGTCGGCATTGGAGAATTCTCCCTGTTATTAGTGACGCGCTATTCAACTTGCTTTTCCATCGAAGGTTCCCGCGCTGATAACGTTTCTGTTATCGTCAGCTCAGACGCTGAGCGGCAGGGTCTGAGGGGACCCTATCTACGCCGTCAGCACGACCTTGATGCAGTTGTCCTTCTTGTCTCTGAAGGTCTCGTAGAGGGCAGGGCCATCCTCAAGTTTCGCGCGATGGGTGATGATAAAGCTCGGATCGATCTCGCCTTCTTCGATGCGGCGGAGAAGATCGAGTGAATACCGGTTCACATGTGTTTGTCCTGTACGGATGGTCAGGCCCTTGTTCATGGCGGCGCCGAAGGGAATCTTGTCCAGAAAACCGCCGTAGACGCCCGCAACCGAAACGATTCCGCCAGGTCGGCACGCCATGATCGCGGCACGCAGCGCATGCGGCCGGTCGGTCCCCAGCAGCGTAGCGGCTTTGACCTTGTCAATGATGGCGTCGAATGAGGCGGTGGCGTGAGATTCAGAACCGACCGCGTCGATGCATTTGTCGGCGCCATGACCGCCGGTCATTTCCTTAATCCGGTCCGGAATGGTGGCGTCTTCATCGTCAAAGTTGATGATTTCCGCTCCGGCTTGTTTCGCCAGGGCAAGCCGCTCAGGAACATTGTCGATAGCGATGACGCGGGCCGCACCTTGCATAAAGGCACTCTTGATGCAGAACTGACCAACCGGCCCGCAGCCCCAAATGGCGACGATATCCGTCGGTTCGATCTCGCAATTTGCGGCCGCCATCCAGCCTGTCGGGAAGATATCGCCCAGAAACAATGCCTGTTCGTCGGTCATACCATTGGGAATTACAATGGGCGAGACGTCCGCATAGGGGACGCGGACGAACTCTGCCTGGCCGCCCGCGTAGGCGCCGGTCAGGTGCGAATAGCCAAACAGGCCGGCAGTCTGATAGCCGAATGCTTTGATTGCATTATCTGCATTCCGGTTGGTGCGCTCGCAAACGGACCAGTTGCCTTTCAGGCATTGCTGGCATTCACCACAGCAGATGGTGAACGGCACAACTACCCTGTCGCCGACTTTCAGCTTTTTGTTATCGCGTCCGACCTCGACGACCTCTCCCATGAACTCGTGCCCGAGCACATCACCCTTCTCCATAAAGGGAATATAGCCGTCCATCAGATGCAGATCCGAGCCACAAATGGCACATGCCGTCATTTTGATGATAACGTCGCGGCCATCCTCAATTTGCGGTTCCGGAACGCTGTCGCAACGGATGTCGCCCTTGCCATGCCAGCATAGTGCTTTCATCGGATATGTCCTTCAATAGATTTGAGTGTTGCCGCAGTGCGTTCGGCGAGGATCTCGGTGGCTGCAGCTGTAAAGCGCACCTGCCATGGAATTCTTCTCGTTGGTTCGTCACTCAACCTCGTTGGAGGAGGAAAGTTCCAAAGGCGGTAAGGCTTCTAACCAAATCTCGGAGATCTGACTTAAATCAGCATGGCGGCTTTGATCGCCGCGCCAATGAAGGCTCCCGTGCGAAATCTCCCATCGGTCTGTCGGTTTAGTGCGGTGATGCAATTGGTTTTCGCGCGGAGATAAGGATGGCCATCTGCTGGATGGCCATCAGTAGGTAAGTTGCTCCAAAGCCTCAACGGACGTGCGGATCTCTGTCGCGGCTATGGCGGGTGGCAACGACCGCATCGAGGTCCGGCGCCAGAAGATCGTGTCTTTCGGCAAAAGCGGCGAACATCCCTCGCGCAGTCTCCACTTCAATCTCGCCCTGCAATGCCGCCCTGCAGGCATTGAGTGCTATCGAATGAGCAGAATCGCGAACCGACGGCGGCCATTCAGCGAGGTGACGATAGGCGTCCATTACCGATCTGACCTTAGCGGGGAAGCCGATACCAACAAGAATTGTCACAGGTTCTTTGAACATATCGGGTTTCATTTTTCGCTCCTTTCCCACCCGGAATGCCAACGGGCGCCGTCCACAACGGCGCCCTTTTCCGCAACTACTCGCTAGATCACGCAGCCTTCTGAGCTTCGATCTGTGCTGGAGTTGAAGGGGCTAACGCAGAATAGCCTGAGATTGAAATTTTTCGTGGCTTCAGGGCCTCGGGGATCTCGCGCACGAGATCGATCGTCAGCATACCGTTATGGAGATCCGCTTTGCTCACCCGGACATGATCGGCAAGCTCGAACCGATGTTCGAACGGGCGCCCGGCAATGCCGCGATGCAGGTACCCTTCATTCGCCACCTCCTGCTTCTTGCCGGTGACCGTGAGAAGGTTGGATTGGAAGGTAACTTCGAGGTCGTCCTGCGCGAAACCTGCCACCGCAATCGAAATCCGGTAAGCGCCGTCACCGGTTTTGACGATATCGTAAGGCGGCCAATCGCTGATAGAGCGGGCGCTTTGCGCGTTTTCAAGAAGACTGAAAACACGGTCGAAGCCGACGCTTGAGCGAAACAGTGGGGTATAGTCGTAAGATGTTGCCATTGCCATATCCTCCTTGAAGCAACATGGGTACGGAAGCACCAGCGGCGCTCCTAGCAATGCCAAGCCCTGCTGTAGCGGCTGGCATAACCGATTTGGTTTTGACGTTTTTTCAGTTCAAGATCCTTAGCGAAAAATTTTTGGTCGTAATGCAGCTGGTCGAATGTCCCGGCCGGATCTCACTAAGCAGCTTATGACATTAAGCCGGTAAGCTGTAGCGCTCGCCTGAATGCGTCCTGTAAACATTGAATAGCAGATGAGGTCCGAGTACATGCACAATCGGGGCGCGGAACTCAAATATGCCTCCTCGTTTCGTTTGCGAGCTAAAATTGGGAGATGACGAATGCCAATTATTGGTACCGCCGCCTGGTCGATCCCGAAAACGGTCGCCGACCGATTTGCACAGCAAGGAAGTGGCCTGACACGATACGCGTCGGTGTTAGACGGCGTTGAGATCAATTCGACCTTCTACCGCCGCCACAAGACATCAACGTTCGCACGCTGGGCCGACTCCGTACCTGACGGATTTAGATTCTCGGTAAAGGTTCCCAAGCAGATCACCCACGTCCGTGCGATGAAAGATATCACCGAGCCGTTCGACACTTTCCTTGAAGATATCGCACCGCTCGGGGAAAAACGCGGCCCGCTGCTCGTTCAGCTGCCACCGTCATTTGGCTTCGATGGTGATGAATTCGAAAGTGCGTTCAAGGCAATGCGACGCGCCGATAAGGACCAAATTGTCATTGAGGCGCGACACGGGAGCTGGGCAGCGGACGAAGCGCTGGATCTATTGAAGAGCTATGCGATCGATCGGGTTCTTGCCGATCCTTCACCTGTATGGCCGGCGGAGGATTTTGACACGCCTCCGAAATATGTGCGTCTGCATGGCAACCCGAAGATCTACTACTCGAGCTATACCGAAGACGAGATCAGGGCGTTCTCAGACCTGTTGGCGCCGGACGGCTGGTGCATTTTTGACAATACAGCTTCGGGCGCCGCGATTGAAAACGCGCTAACGATGCAGGCTTCGCATTGACCATGTTCCACAGTGTACAACCCAGTTACTGAATGAAGACGCGCCAGGGTTACTGAAAAATGACGGGCATGAAGCATTCAACCCCACTCGTGGACTTCCGGAAAAGCCGCTACCTTAAGGGAAGTGTTTGCCAGCTTCCTTCAGCTTGGCTTTGTCATGCACGCCTTGCGAATGCATTTGGAGCAACAAGACATGAAGCGCCTTGGCGGCCTCTGAATTCAAACCCAGCCCTTTTTCCGCACAGATCTCTTCGTGAAGCTTATCTAAATCAGCAATATGAATGATGCTGGAAGTCGTTTCATCTGCCATTCCAATTTCCTTATCCGTTGAAAGTCAGGCTGCCAAAAGGTCATTCACCGACTTCACAAGCTGTTCCAGTCGATATGGTTTGGCGAAGAATTTTGCTTTGACTGGAAGCTCGAAAGCGGACGGGCTTACGAACCCTGACGTGACTACGATCCGAACGTTCGGCCAACGCTCAGTCACAATCCTCGCTAAGCCAAGGCCGTCCATTGAGCCCGGCATTCTCACATCAGTCACGATCAAGTCGATATCGGATTGATGGTGCAGAATTTCCAGAGCTGCATCTGCGCTTTCCGCTTCGGCCACCGTATGCCCCTCGGCTTCCAAAACGTACACAGCGTCCATACGAATCACCGCCTCATCTTCAACGACCATAACGACCGCCGGTCGCTCATCTAAACTCATATGCGCTCCCCGCCCAAAACGATAAGCTGTTAGATTTCAGCATGTAGTGCGGGAAAAACTGTTAGCCAGTGAGGGCTTCGGCGCAAAACGGTGCCCTGCCAACTCAAATGCAAATCTCCGCATCAAGTCTTCAGCGTTCCAGGAACTTGGTGGCGCTTCTCTAATCGGCGGGCTGAGGTCAAGCTCTGTCCCGTCTATCCGTTAGCCAAGAAAGCAGTGTTCGTCCGCAGTCGGCCCAAACCGGTCATTGGCGGTCGATCCGATGGCGGAGCTTCGCGCCGCCATGTCGAAGATCGAAGGTGACCGCGTCTTGACCTGAAGCCAGTCCGTCTGCTTCCCTTCTCAGGGGCCGCCAATCCCTATAGTGCCTGGTTCAGGCAATTATCCCGTGCACTGGCAAGGGTTGCGGAGTGGCTGGCTTGAGGTCGTGTCAGAAATGGAAATCGTGAATTGAGCGCCTGTAACCCGATAGATGCTCACGCGCTTGCCGAAGCTTTACGTGTCGCGTTCAGCAGATTCATCCGCGGCGTAAAAACCGGAGCACAGACACCGACAACCTCGCAGTCGGAGACATTGTCGCTTTTGAATAGGGAAGGGCCGTTGAGCGTCGCCCAACTGGCTGACCGCCGCAACGTTCGCCACCAAAGCATGCGACTGGTTGTCGGTCAGTTGGAAACAGAAAAGCTGATCGGCAAGATGCCCAACCCGGCGGACCGGCGTAGTGAACTTCTTTTCCTGACTGAGGAGGGGCGCACGAGCTTATGCCGCGCCCGCCAAGCCCGAACGGCGAAGATCGCCGAACGGATCGAGGAGCGTCTGTCCGAAGAGGACAGACGAGCGCTCGACGCGGCCATCCGTATTATCGAACGGCTATGCTAACGGGACCGATCACCCCCTGGACAGGGTGGCGATCACGTTGGACAGCGTGTTCAAGCCCCAATGCTCCGCATATCTGCCGCCTTCAATGCGCACGATGTCGATGACGCTGATTGTCAGCTCTCGTCCTGTCGCCGGAACGCCGAGCAGAGTGCCAGAGTGAATTCCGCTAATGGTCTTGCGGGTGGTGACTTTGTCTGCCTCGGCAACCTGGTCGTGGATCACGACCTTCAGGTTCGACAACGCGGGACGTAACACCTTCTCAAACGTGTTCCACATGCTCTCAGGACCCTGCGGCATGCCCGGGGGGGCGGCGTGATTTATGAAGTCGGGAGACATCAGGGCGTGAAATGCCGCCTCGCTTCCATTTTGGATCACTTCGATGTTGAAGCGGCGAACCACTCCCTTGTTCTCATCAGACATGGTCGACCTCCAAGGCTCCGCATTATATACAGTTTGACTGTATATAATGCGGATAGGCCATTTTGGACTCGTTTGCAATCAGGGTCATGGCTGGAGCTTGCCAGACTTTCGAAGTCGTTTAGTGCATGTATTGATTGAACCATGCGATCATACGTTCAGGCTTCCGTTGAAAATACAGGTAGCCGTCCCAGCGTGACGAGGTACCCTCAATCCATATCAGTTCCTTCTCCGGAATGGGGATGTTGTCGAACATGGCCTGGATGTCGTCCGGCCTCGTCAAGGCATCGTCCTTCACCTGATAGAGAAGTGTTGGGATACGGACGTGTTCTGCGAACGGTACCGGAGACATCTCGTCCAGCCTGAAGCTGTTGATCGCCATCAGCTCCTGCTCAACGATCCCGATGTGCTCATCCAGTCCCATCGCTGCCAGAAGCTGTTCGATCGCCACCCGCACCGACAGAGGCTGCGGGGCCACCATGCAGCGGATTCCTTCGAACGCATCAGGAGACTCCGCCATGGCGTAGATCGTTGCATTGCAGCCCTGGCAGCGACTGAACAACCCAATGGTCATTTCCTTAACCTTTGGATTCGTTCGGGCATACTGGATCGACCCCAGAACATCTCGCGCTTCGAGGCGGCCTCCGCTGCTGATGCCACCATTGGCGCTGCCGCTCTGTCCGAGATTACGCATGTCATAGGCGAGCACATTATATCCTTCGTCGTGCAGGATCTTGTAGTCCGGGACGTAATTCACCTCGAATGCGTTAAGAGGGCCGCCGATCGATTTCCAAGGTTCGAGGTGGGCAGGCAGACCATAGCGGTTGAACCAAAGGGGGTGATTGGCGATGACGAGTTTGTCTGATCCCTCGCATGGGATGAACCAGGCCTCAAGCGGCACTCCGTCAAGCGAGGGAAAGGAAACCCTGTCATACTTGAGACCATAGTCCTCTGGGCTCTTGAGCAGAGGTGCACGGATCGGGTAGCCGATCTGTGCGGCAATTCCTTTGAGAATTTTTCGTGTTTCGTCCGAAGCGGGGGTTTCAACAACATGGGTCATGGTGTCATCTCCTTCAGTGGTAACACCGACGGATGTGGGGGCATGTGGAAGCATCCATGAGCCAGATCCTGCCCTCGTCTTGCCCGATCCTGCCAATTCTGCCGTTATTGTTCATCTTCCGTGATTAGTCATCGCTATGAGCCTACCAGAACTGCGCAATTTGACTGACCGGCTTATCAAGCACGCCGTACTCCCGAACCTCATCCCGAACGTTGCTCTTCGCAGGGCCGAGCGAACGACCGGCTACGAGGCGCTGATGTATGAGCCGATGATCTATTTCGTGCTTCAGGGAGAAAAGCAGCTCTCTATTGGCCGCAAAACGCTCACCTATGGCGCAGCGCACTTTCTCATCCTGTCGGTGGACGTCCCAGTGAATGCACGGGTTTCGTTGGGATCGAGATCAGGCTGTCACCAGACCTCGCCCGCGAAGGCGCCCTTGAGATGCTTCCCGCGTTACCGGTGGAAGCGGACCCCGCCTTCGCCGTGGGCTCCGTGTCAGGAGCGACTGTCGATGTCCTGACGCGTCTGACCGCTTTGATGGACACGCCGGCAGATGCAGCGCATCTTGCCCCTCTGTACACCCGGGAACTGCTATATCGCATAGGCCAGGGTCCGCAGGGCCATCTTCTGCGAGATGCGCTGCGCATAGGCGGCCAGACTGTGCAGGTTCAGCGTGCCATCGACTGGATCAAGGCTAACTTCCGGGAAAAGATAAGCATCGATAGGCTGGCAGATATTGCGGGTATGGGAGTTACGACATTCCACCGGCGCTTCAAATCGGTGACCAATCTCAGCCCCGGCGCCTACCACAAGATGGTCCGGCTTCACGAGGCGCGCAGGCTCCTTCTTGATGCGCGGACAGTCTCAAGCGTCGCCTTTGCGGTTGGCTATGAAAGTGCTTCGCAGTTCAGCCGCGAATACGCTGCCTTGTTCGGTGCACCGCCTCGCAAGGACGTGCTGAGCGAGCAAAGCGGGCCAAGTCGTTGACGTGAATTGATTGCTATTCTGGAAATCTCATTCCAGCTCATCGAGCTACCCTTAGCGGCTCAGAAACAACTGCGAGTAAGTATGGTTTCAAAGGCCGCTTTTGGCGCTTTGCGGACGAAGCTTCCGCCTTAAAAATGGTTCGGACCTATTACCACCTTCAGACGGGACTCTCCCTGGAAAACCTAGAAAAAGGCCGGTCGCCCTGGAGCGATCGGCCCATTGTAGGTTGGAGAATTACTGCGCGGCTTCCTCGATGAGGTCTGCCACGGCCTGTGGCTGCGAGACCATGACAACGTGCGAGGCGGCTTCCACGACGACGGTGTTCTTCGATCCGGCTCGCTCGGCCATGAAGCCAAGTGCCTGAGCCGGGATGTTCTTGTCGCCATCGCCATAGATGAAGTAGGAGGGCAGCGCCTTCCAGGCCGGCTTGCCGGATTTCTCCGTCAGAGCAGCCTCAGTGATCGGCCGCTGACCGGATGCCATGAGTGCGGCGTCATCCAGGCTGACGTCATGGGCAAACTGTTCATGGAACTTCTCCTGATCGATGGAGAGGTCGACGTTGCCATCGGCAAGCTTTACCGGCGCCGCAAGGGCTTGGCCGAGTGTGCCGCCGGGGAACTTGCCGGCCAGATCAGCTGCGGCCTCACCTTCATCCGGGGCGAAAGCGGCTACATAAACCAGCGACTTGACGTTATCGCGGCCGTTAGCCGCCGTGGTGATGACCTGCCCACCATACGAATGGCCGACAAGTACGACCTGGCCTTCGATGCTTGCGACGATATCGGAGACATAGGCAGCATCGGTTGAGACGCTGCGCAGGGGATTGGCGGCGGCAACGACGCGGTAGCCGTCCTTCTGCAGGATCTTTGTGACGCCATTCCAGCTGGAGGAGTCGGCAAAGGCTCCATGCACGAGAACGATGGTGGGCTTGGCAGGTTGAGCAGATGCGTGACCCGAGACCAGAGCGCCGGCAACAGCAAGGCTTGCAACAAACTTGGACATGATTTTTCCTTCTCTCAATGTGAGGGTTTTGAAGATGAGTGGTGGGGTTGGTGAAGTGTGGATGGTCAGGTACGGATGAACGCGAGAACGTCAGCGTTGAAGCGATCGGCCTCAGTCTCTGCCAGTCCGTGAGAACCGCCTGCATAGACCTTGAGGGTAGCGTCAGCGACGATTTCGGCAGCCAGGTGGGCCGAGGCCTCGATCGGCACGATCTGGTCGTCATTGCCATGGATGATCAGCGTCGGGCGGTCGATGCTCTTGAGATCTTCAGTGTAGTCGACCTCTGAGAACTCGCGGATGCAGTCGTACTGACCCTTGATCCCGCCCTGCAGACCCATGTGGCGGAAGTTCTCCCGCAGACCTTCGTTGGTAGTGACGCCTTCCCGGTTGAAGCCGTAGAAGGGGATGGTCAGATCGAAGAAGAACTGGGAACGGTTCTTGGCGGTGTTCTCGCGGATATTGTCGAACACTTCCATGGGCGTGCCGTGGGGATTGTCTGCCGTCTTCAGCATCAGCGGCGGAACCGCGCCGACGAGAACCACTTTGGCAACGCGTGCGGTGCCATGGCGGCCGATGTAATGGGAGGCTTCACCGCCGCCGGTAGAATGGCCAACCAGGATCAGGTCGGAGAGGTCGAGCGCCTCGATCAGTTCGGCCAGATCGTCAGCATACTGATCCATGTTGTTGCCATTGAAGGTCTGGTCGGAACGACCATGGCTGCGACGGTCATGAGCAATGACCCGGAAGCCATTCTGGCTGAAGAACAGCATCTGCTGGTCCCAGGCGTCCGACGATAGCGGCCAGCCATGGGCGAAGAGGATCGGTTGGCCAGTTCCCCAGTCCTTGTAGAAGAGGTTGGTCCCGTCGGTGGTGGTGAAGGTAGACATCTTGATCTCCGCGTGATGATTTGTATGCAATTCGTTTGTGCACGATCTATATGCCTGCTGCTTTTGCGCCTGTCAACCGCTTGCAATTAAATCGCGCGCAAATTATTTTGAGCGAAAGGAGATTGCCATGATTGCCAAACCGACTGACGCCTCTGACAAAAACCCAGAAGTCACTGAATTGCTGTGCTTTTCACTCTACTCGGCGAGCCATGCCTTCACCCAGCTCTACAGGCCACTGCTGGACAAGCTCGGGCTGACCTATCCGCAATATCTGGTCATGATGACGCTTTGGCATCGGGACGGCCAGACCGTGAAGGAACTAGGGAAGACACTTTACCTGGACTCTAGCACGCTCACGCCGCTGCTTAAGCGCCTGGATGCGGCGGGTCTAATCACCAGGACCCGCAATCCAAGGGATGAGCGAGAGGTTCTGATTCATCTGACGCAAAAAGCAATCGACCTCAGAACAAATGCTGCAGACGTAGGGCGCTGTATTGAGGAAGCCGTGGGAATGGAGGCCGAGACGGTGCGAGCAATAAAAAGTTCAGTCGAGACCATACGTGATAGGATCAAGCTGTAGTGTAGAGCCGCGTGGACTGCGCAGGGCGCTGTGGCCAAACACGGCCTTGTCCTCAAAAGGTGGCTCCACGTTTATCGACCGCCGATCAGGTAGTGTCCGCTATTGGCGCTTTCCAGCCTAAAGCTTTGCTCTACAGGAGCAGGTATTATCTGCGTCCGTGATGCAGCTTTCAACGTCTTTTCGCGGCCCGCGCTTCTCTCCGGGATCGGCACTTGGCCCTCCCATGATGGGGTTCAGTAGATGATGTGGTCCAATCTATGCTGCATCCTGATGTGGATCACTCCGTTGCCCCCGTCGCTCTCCGCGTTGGGGGGAAGGTTCACATGGCTCAATTCTCAATGGAAATTATGCGCCTAACCGGCTCAGTTCCGCGCGGAAACCAACAACTAACACCACACCTTCCTTTCCAACTTTGCTGCAACGCTTCTTCGTGGATCATCTGCGCCAGCAACGAGCGGTGAGCCCTTGCACAGTCGCGGCCTACCGGGACACCTTCAAGCTCCTGTTGGCCTTCGCCGAGAAGCGGATCGGAAAATCCCCGACGAGCCTGACCTTGCCCGACCTCAATGCCGATCTGATCCTGGGCTTTCTGGATCATCTCGAGCGTGATCGGGCCAATAGCGTCAGGAGCCGAAATGCACGGCTTTCCGCGATCCGGGTCTTCCTCAAATATGCCGCGCACGAGGATCTGACCGCGCTGGCGGTCATCGAACGCAGCCTCGCCGTCCCGCAAAAACGACATGACAAGCAGGTGCTCGGTTACTTGACCCGGCCCGAGGTCGAAGCGGTCATCAACGCGCCCGATCTCAAAACCTGGGCCGGCAGGCGTGACCGGGCACTGTTTGCATTCCTCTACAACACTGGCGCACGGGTGTCCGAAGCCATAGATCTTCGTGTCGGTAGCGTCATTCTGGAAACAGCGCCGGTGGTCCACCTGCATGGGAAGGGGCGGAAGCGCCGGAGCGTGCCGCTCTGGAGTGAGACCGCGCGAGCGTTAAAGCGATGGATGCAGGATCTTCATGATCGCGGGGCGGATGCCTACCTCTTTCCCAACAGTTCAGGTGGGCGCCTATCGCGCTCCAGCGTAAGGCAACGCCTAGACCTCTCCGTCGATGCTGCCGGTGGAAACGTTCCATCGATCAGGGCAAAGACGGTATCGCCGCACACCTTCCGGCACACCACGGCGATGCACCTGCTGCAGTCCGGCGTCGATCTGACCGTGATCGCTCTTTGGCTCGGACACGAGGATATCAGCACGACGCACGTCTACATGGAGGCTGACCTTGCGATGAAGGAAGACGCGCTCAGTCGGCTTGCGCCCGTCAACGCGACTGGTGTTCGCTACCGGCCGCCCGACAAGCTGATGGCATTCCTTCAGGCGCTGTAAGCCAGTCGCTCCCGGCGTGGCGTCCGGGAGCGCACCAGATTGGACGGCTCAAGCACCGCACTTCGACGATGTGCTCGCTGATCCGCAGCAGGACGACTTGGCCTGCTCGTCCGCCAGCCAGCGATCGCGCGGCTTGCAGCTTGCTGGTCGAGCAGCAAGGGACACCTCGAAGGTGCCGGCGACGAGCCGCGGTGCAGACGCGCAGTAGAGGGTCATTGGCCGCTCACCATCGCTGACCTCGAACGTCAGCTTTGCCGTCGGCTCAAGCTGCACATGGTCGGAGACTTTGCGGATAATCGCCGCGAACTTGCCTGCCGGCATGTGCGTCCGACCGTCTTCGTCGATATCCCACAGTTGCACGAAGATCTCCGACCAGGTCTCCGGGTTGGCGCCGCAATCGAGCGCCGCGAACTTGCCGGCCTTGACCTCAGTGACGTGGTAGCCGGGCCGGACGGTATTGCCGTCATAGCTGAACACCAACGGCGCATCCGGTGCCACTACGAGCACATCCAGAAGATGGCCGAGGCTGGTGTCTGCAGAAACCGTCTTGTCGATCGCGTTCATGTGGGTTATCCCTTCATACAATAGTTCAAGGATTATTAAAGTATGGATGAACGTCAAGCCCTTTCGTCATTCGCGGCGCTGTCGCAGGAGACCCGCCTTGCCATCGTTCGAGCGCTGGTCGTGGCCGGGCCTGAAGGATTGGCCGCAGGCGTGATCGCCGAGCGCATGGGTGTCTCCGCGACGAATGTCTCCTTCCATCTGAAGGAGCTGGAGCGGTCGGGATTGATCTCGCAGCGAAGGGAATCCCGCTCGATCATCTACAGCGCCAGCTACGAGGCGCTCGCCGATCTCGTGAAATTCCTGATGGAAGACTGTTGCGCCGGCCATCCTGTCATCAGGGAGAACGTCGAGCGTACCGACGACTGCTGCAGCCCGGTGGGCAAGGATGACGTCGTTGCATAGTTCGAAAATCCCGGCCGGGCTCGTCTCGGCTCTCGGCCTGACCCAGATCATCGGTTACGGCACCCTCTATTACAGCTTCAGCATCCTCGCCCCCGGCATGGCGGCGGATCTCGGCTTGTCGCTGGCCGAAGTGTTTGGCGTGTTCTCCGTGTCCCTGTTCATCGGTGGCCTATCGGCCACCTATATCGGCAAGCAGATGGACCGGATCGGCGCCGCGACGATCATGACAGCAGGCTCGGCCCTCGCAGCACTGACGCTTGCCCTATGCGCCTGGTCGCCGTCGGTCGCGATCTTCGCCATCGCCATCATCCTGCTCGAGGTGTCGTCCGGCATGGTCCAGTATCAGGCGGCATTCGCGGCATTGGTCGAGAGCGATCCCCGCACGGCATCCCGGAGCATCACCTACCTCACGCTGATCGGCGGGTTCGCATCGACGATCTTCTGGCCGATCTCGGCCGCGCTTTCTGGATGGATGTCGTGGCGTGAGATCTATCTGGTCTTCGCAGCGCTGAATCTGTTCCTCTGCATGCCTCTTCACTTCTGGATCATGCGTGCCGGCAAAACCGGATCGAGTGCGGATGCGGCTGCCCGGCCTCGCGAAGCTGTCATCGGGGCAATCCCCCACGATGCACGCAGTCGAAGCATGATCATGGTGTCGTTTGCCTTCGCGCTTCTCGGGTTCACGCTTGCCGCGATCCTCGCGCATTTGGTGCCGATGCTTGGTTCCATCGGGCTGGGAACTGCTGCCGTGGTGATCGGATCCCTGTTCGGCCCTGCACAGGTCGCAAGCCGCCTGATCAACATGGTCTTCGGAAAAAACCTGTCGCCGCCGGCACTAGCTGTGGTGTCCGCAGTGCTGATCGTGTTCGGCATCCTGATCTTGCTGGCAAGTGGAGACTGGCTGCCGGGGGCTGTCGCGTTCGCCATCTGCCTCGGGCTCGGGTCTGGCATCAACAGCATCGCGCAGGGCAGCCTGCCGCTCTATCTGTTCGGATCGGATGGATATGGCGCGATCACGGGCAAGATGGCGGCGGCTCGACTGGCGCTCGGAGCCGGGGCACCCTTCGCGTTCTCCGCGGCCATGGAGAACCTGGGCCTGAGCTTGTCCCTCATTGGAAACGCATGTCTCGGCGCGGTCAGCATCGCGGCATTCGTTGCGGTGGCGGCATCCTGTAGGCGGCCAGCCACCGCAACGGGTTAGGCGGTCAGATCGACTTCAGCGAGACCCGCTTCTCGAGCTCGGCCGCCTCTTCTTTCCGCTCGCTGTAGCGGTCGGTCAGATAAGACGAGGCATCGCGTGTGAGGATGGTGAACTTAACCAGTTCCTCGCAGACGTCGACGACACGATCGTAATAGGACGAGGGCTTCATCCGCCCATCAGCATCGAATTCCTGAAACGCCTTCGCAACGCTGCTCTGATTGGGAATGGTGATCATCCGCATCCAGCGGCCAAGGATGCGCAACTGGTTCACAGCGTTGAAGGACTGGCTGCCGCCGGAAACCTCCATCACCGCCAGCGTCTTGCCCTGTGTGGGGCGGACGGAGCCGAGCGACAGCGGGATCCAGTCGATCTGCGCCTTCATGATGCCTGTCATCGCGCCGTGGCGCTCCGGGCTGATCCAGACCTGACCTTCCGACCATTGGGAGAGGTCGCGCAGTTCCTGCACCTTGGGATGGCTGACGGGTGCCTCATCCGGAAGCGGCAGCCCGGCCGGATCGAATATCCGCACCTCGCATCCGAGGCGTTCGAGCAGCCGACGGACTTCGAAGGCAAGGAGACGGCTATAAGACACTTCCCGAAGCGATCCATAGAGGACCAGGATTGTGGGCTTGTGCGTCGAGAATGCTGGCCGCAGGGATTCTGGGGCGATCGGCTGAAGATGGTCGTCGTGCAGTGCGGGGAATGTCTCAGACAATGCGCTTTCCTTCCTGATCGAGGACCTGTTCGCCGTCTTCCTTGGTGAACGGTCCCTTGAAGGCGTCTGCCGGCAGAATGTCGAGCACGACCTCCGAGGGGCGGGCAAGTCTTGTGCCCAGCGTCGTGACGACGAGTGGTCGGTTGATCAGGATCGGGGTGGCGATCATCGCGTCCAGCAACTGGCCATCGGTGAGGTCCGGATTGTCGAGGCCGAGTTCCGCATAAGGCGTGCCCTTCTCACGGATCGCTTCGCGGACCGTCAGGCCGGCATCTGCGATCATCTTGGAGAGCTGCTCGCGCGATGGCGGGTTCTGCAGGTACTCGATGACGGTGGGCTGGATCCCGGCGGCGCGGATCAGCGCCAGCGTATTGCGAGAGGTGCCGCAGGCGGGATTGTGATAGATGGTGGCGTCCATGGTCAGGGCCTTTCAATGATGGTGTTGCGGGAAACGGCGGGCGATGCCTCGTACCAACCCTTCGAGCGGTTCACGATCCAGACGACCGAGAGCATCACCGGCACTTCGATCAGGACGCCGACAACCGTCGCCAGCGCGGCACCCGACTGAAACCCGAAAAGGCTGATGGCGGCGGCAACCGCGAGTTCGAAGAAGTTGCTGGCGCCGATGAGGGCGGACGGCCCGGCGACGCAGTGGCGCTCGCCTGCCAAGCGGTTCAGAAGGTAGGCAAGCCCCGAGTTCAGGTAGACCTGGATCAGGATCGGCACGGCCAGCAGCGCGATGATGGCCGGCTGGGCAATGATCTGCTCGCCCTGAAAGGCGAAGAGAAGCACGAGCGTGGCGAGGAGCGCGACGAGCGATACCGGCTGCAGCTTTGCAAGCAAGCGGTCGAGCGCGCCCGTCGTGCCGCCGGCCGTCAGGTAGCTCCGCAGCATCTGGGCGATGATCACGGGAACTACGATGTAAAGCACGACCGACAGGGCGAGCGTCGCCCACGGGACGGTGATGGCCGAGAGGCCGAGCAGCAGGCCGATGATCGGCGCAAAGGCGACGACCATGATCGCGTCATTTAAGGCCACCTGCGAGAGGGTGAACAGCGGTTCGCCTCGCGTGAGGTTCGACCAGACGAAGACCATCGCCGTGCAGGGTGCGGCAGCTAGAATGATCAGGCCCGCGATATAGGAGTCGATCTGATCCGCGGGCAGATACGGCCGGAAAAGCCAGCCGACAAATAGCCAGCCCAGCAATGCCATCGAGAACGGTTTGATCGCCCAGTTGATGATCAGCGTGACGCCGATCCCGCGCCAGTAGGAGCCGACCTGCGCCAACGACCGGAAATCGATCTTCAGCAGCATCGGGATGATCATCAGCCAGATCAGGATCGCGACGGGGATGTTGACCTTGGCGATCTCGGCGCCACCGATGATCTGGAAGACGCCGGGCATCAGGTGGCCGAGGGCAACGCCGACGGCGATGCAGAGGAAGACCCAAACGGTCAGGTATCGCTCGAATGTCGACATCTTAATCGGCCTTCGGGGATTTGACCGATGCGCCTTCCAATGAACCGATCTGGCGAACGTGCTGTTCGAGGGCCAGGCGGTCGATCGAAGCGATGGGCAGGTTGATGAAGGCGGTGATCCGGTTCTTCAGAAACCGGGCGGCCTGGGCGAATGCCCGCTGGATCTCGACGTCAGTCCCGACGACGGCCGCCGGATCCTCGACGCTCCAATGGGCGGTCATCGGATGGCCAATCCATACCGGGCACGCTTCGCCCGCAGCGCTGTCGCAAACCGTGAAGATGAAATCCATCTCCGGTGCACCCGGCACGGCGAACACATCCCAGCTCTTCGAAGAGAAACCAGTCGATGGATAGCCCAGCGTCTCAAGTTCCTTCAGGGCGTGAGGATTGACCTCGCCCTTTGGCTGGCTGCCGGCGGAATAGGCCTTGAACCGGCCGCCGCCCTCTTTGTTGAGGATGGACTCGGCGAGAATAGAGCGAGCGGAATTGCCCGTGCAGAGGAACAGCACGTTATAGGTCTTGTCAGTCATGGTCGTGGTCCGTGGTTAGGTCGGAGGCCTGTTGAGCTTCATGATGGTCGCCGACGAGGGGCAAATGGAGGAAAGTTGGCGGGTCGCAAGCACCGCGGCCGGCACTTCAGCCCGCGGCACCTCTGAAAACCCGATGATCGAAAAGAATGGTGCGGCGCTTGTCGTAGCGAGGAAGACATCGCCACCGACGCCTCGCAGCGTTGCCTCGACGATAGCTCGGCCGAACCCATGACCCCGATGTTCCGGGAGCACGACAACAGAACGCAGAAGGTAATCGGCGGCGCAGCGTTCGAGGCCGGCATATCCGATCGTTTGGCCGTCGCCTGAGACGGCTTCGAAGAAGGCGCGGTCATCGTCTTCAATATCATCGGTCGGGAGATCCGCAGCACGGAGCGCGTCGCGGAGCCGAGCGTCGCTACCTGCCACTTCGTGCAATGTGATCGCGCTCAACATGGCTTCGCCCCCGGTGCGCAGCATGGCGTCAGTTCTGCGATCAGGGGAGCGCAAAGCTCCGTCGATCCGCCGCAGCAGTCCTTCAGCAAGAACAGTGTCAGGTCGCGCAGGCCGTCCAGGTCGGCCCGGTAGATGATTGATCGGCTCTGGCGCTCGCTCTTCACCAACCCTGCACGGGACAGCGTCGCAAGATGCGCCGACATCGTGTTCTGCGGGACATCGAGGAGCCGGGCGAGCTCGCCTGCCGGAATTCCATCCGGTTCATGTCGCACGAGCAGACGGAACGTCTCAAGGCGGGTGTTCTGGGCCAAGGCCGCAAGGGCTGCTATTGCGTTGTTGCTTTCCATATATCCAGAATAATGGATACATCAGAGAAGTCAACCGCGTCCAAACTGAGGCGGATTATGTGCAGCTGAAAACCGAGGATGCCCTGCAAAGCAAGGCGATCGAGCCTGAGGTGACCATAAGTCACCACGGCTCATATTCGTGCTTATGCTCACCTCCGCATAACCATGAATATTTCCCCCGCGGGTCTCATTGAGACCCGCCTGTGCCTGCCGCTGGCGACCTTTCGGCCGCAAGGGAAGCTTCGCCGCAGCACATTGCTGCAACTTTTGTCAGTTGCGCGCAGCGCCCTTGCCCCCTTCGCTCTTCGCGGCGGGTGAAAGGTGTCCAGCGCGAATCAGGAAGCAAGAAGGGACAGCCGCTCCGCGGCTGGAGAATAAGATGAACCGAGAAGACTTAGAGGCGCTGCGCGCCAAGGTTAGTTGCGAAGCCGTTCTGGAGCAGGCCGGATATCAGCTCGATGCGAAGGAAAGCACGCGACGTGCCATCAAATACCGACATGGTGGCAATATCATCATCGTCACGCATGAGGGGCGAGGCTGGTTCGATCCGCTCGGCGATGAAAAGGGTGATGTTTTCGCTCTGGCCATGTTTCTGAATAGGAGTTCCTTCCTGCCTGCGGCGGAAGCCGTCGCATCGCTAATCGGGTTTCGACTTTCCCGGCCGGAATGGAAATGCCAGCGGACGTCGGGGCCAGTGGAAGACGTGGTCGAACGCTGGCGGAACCGGCGAACGCCTTCGCCCGGGACCAGTGCTTGGCGCTATCTGTGTTGGGAGCGCTCAATCCCGTCTGTCATTGTCCGGCAGGCCATCGGGGAGGGCGTTCTTCGGGAAGGACCTTTTGGCAGCATGTGGGCAGCGCATCTCGATAGCCATAGTCGGGTCGTCGGTTGGGAAGAACGAGGACCCGAATGGCGCGGATTTTCGACCGGGGGCTCGAAGGTTCTTTTCTGTTTGGGACCGGGCGATGCTTCTCGTCTCTGCGTTTACGCGCAGCCCGAAGCGGCGTTCAAGGCGGCGAATGTCGATGCGATGTTGGGCGATCCGGCGATCGCGGCGAAGACGCTTTCACGTCTCACTGCAGAGCCGGAAGCCTTCGGTTCTCTGAAAGGCAATACCGGTGTCTTCGCGAGCCGTGCCGACAAATCGGACCGGGACCGGGCGCTTAAAAATGTGACGCCGCTCGCGGACAGCATCAGCGACTATTTGCGTCAACGCGGTGACGCCGAACGGCGAAATGACGTCGAGGAGCTTGCGGTCCGCAGGCAGGTTGCGCTGGAGATCCCCGCGCTCTCGTCCAATGCGAAAAGCGTGCTGGAACGAGTCCGCGATGCCATCGACCGAAACGATCTGCCATCGGGTCTTGAATACGCACTCGCCGATAAAATGGTGAAGGCCGAACTCGAAGGTTTTGCCAAGGCGGTTACCGAACGTTTCGGAGAGAGAACCTTCCTGCCTCTCGCAGCGAAGGACGCCAACGGCGAGGCGTTCCAGCGGGTCACGTCGGGAATGAATGCCGCTCAGCAGAGCGAAGTGCAACAGGCGTGGATGACGATGCGGACGGTGCAGCAGTTGTCCGCCCACGAACGCAGTGTGACGGCACTCAAGCAGGCTGAGACGCTGCGTCAGACAAAGTCTCAAGGGCTTACTCTCAAATGAAGATGCGTCATCGACATAGAGTGCTATGGCGCATGAAGCAGCTCGTCTGGTTCTATCGGATCAGCAGCGTCAGCCTGTTTACGCTTGGCCTCATTGTGCTGCTCGGAGGTCAGGGTTTTAGGGTCAATCTCACACCAAGCGAGCCCTTGGGCCTGTGGCGGATCGTCAAACCCGATCGGCCGATCCTGGTCGGCGATCTGGTCTTCATTTGCCCACCTGATACCAACGAGATGCGCGCGGCGCGGGCGCGTGGATATCTGCGCTTCGGCCGCTGCGCCGGCCGCGTGGCGCCGCTGATCAAGACGGTTGTGGCGACGTCCGGCCAAGTAATCGAGATCCATGACGATGTCCGCACGATGGTCGGCGGCTCCCTGATTCGAGGGTTCCCGGATGGATGGCCAAGGGCGTGAGATGACGCTTCATGCCGGTGGTGTCGTTCCGCCCGGCACGGTCTTTCTCCATTCCGAGTTCCCAGGTTCGTTCGACAGCCGGTACTTCGGTCCTCTGCCGATGGATGGGATTCTCGGACTGGCGCGAGAGGTCTGGACAGATGCGCCGTAAGTTATTCCGAACGGGCGTCCTTGTCGCGCTATCAGCCGGCGTTGGAGGGATCGGTTGGAGCGGTCATGTACTCCTTCTTCCCGTC
Source organism: Rhizobium sp. LjRoot30 (assembly GCF_964253915.1). NCBI lineage: Bacteria > Pseudomonadati > Pseudomonadota > Alphaproteobacteria > Hyphomicrobiales > Rhizobiaceae > Rhizobium > Rhizobium sp. LjRoot30. The sequence goes on from NZ_CAXUSG020000022.1 coordinate 32,081, forward strand.
GCAGGGGCCTTTCCAATGCTTTGGTCCCTGGCGCGGACGCGCCTCCAGGCGACGGCGATCTCCGCAGCCTACTTCCTCGCGGCATCGCGTGGTTTGCCGCAGGGCGTGGCGAACTTCTATGGTCAGGATATCTGGCCCAGACTTCTGCTCTGGCTAGTCGCCTCCTCCGCCTTCGTGGTCGTCCATGTCGTGCTTTGGACGGATCGCAGGGGTGGCAGAAGCCTCTCAGATACATGGTGGCGTGTGTCGTGATGGCCGTGCCACCTTTCGGCATTCTGGGATGGGCACATCCGATCACCGCCGCGGGCGTTCTATTTCCGGGGTGGGGATGGTGGGGTCTGGCAGTGATGGCAGCCGGCCTGGCATTCATGGCGACGCCATATCGGCCGGCTGCAGCCATGGCCTTGGCAGGCTTATGGCTCTGGTCCGCCGCTGAGTGGACAACGCCGATTCTACCTGCGTCGTGGATCGGTGTCGACCTTGAAATGGGCGCATCACTCGGCCGCGAAGCTGGCCTCGAGCGGCAACAGGCGCTGATCGACGTTGTGAGCGCCCAAGCGCCAGGCATGACGGTTGTGCTGCCTGAAAGCGCTCTCGGATTCTGGACGCCGATGGTCGGCCACGTCTGGCAGCGATCTCTCACCGAAACGGGCATCACTGTCATCTCGGGTGCGGCCTTCATCGAGAGCCAGGGCTACGACAATCTGCTCGTCAAACTGTCGGCTGATGGAACCGATATTCTCTACCGGGAGCGGATGCCGGTCCCCGGGTCGATGTGGCAGCCGTGGCGAGCCTGGATCGGCGATCAAGGCGGCGCCCGGGCACATTTCTTCTCGAATCCAGTTGTTGACGTCGGCAACCAAAGTGTGGCGCCGCTGATTTGCTACGAGCAGCTTCTAGTCTGGCCGATCCTGCAATCGGCCTTCCATCGTCCCGACGCCATCGTCGCAGTCGGAAACGGCTGGTGGACCGCAGGGACATCGATCATCGACATTCAGCGGGCCAGTAGCGAGGCGTGGGCCCGCCTGTTTAGCCTGCCAATCGTCATCTCGTTCAACACTTAAGGTTTGGAGCTCGCATGCTGGAAGCTGCGTTGATCAAGGAATGTGCCGATCCTTCGTTGAAGCCTGCAATCGTCGAGCAGTTCGTCCAGGCGGTCGGTTCGGACGATCCGCTTGCCATCACCGTGAAGTCCGGAGGCCGTCTGATCCTCGTTCCCAAACCGAAAACACCCAAGGAAGCGATCGAGATCGTCCGAGCGAACATTGCTGGCTCTGTCGTGCGGGTTGGTCTCACCCAGATCCCGGCGGGCATAGGGGTGAAGGACGCCTCGGAGCTGAAGGTGGATCTCGTCGAACCCTGCGCCAACCTGCGGACGGGTACGGCGATGTTCGCCAAGATTCTCCGCATCGTTGCGAAGTGGTATGGAAATCCGACAAGCGAAGAGGTGTTACCGCAGCTGTTCGATGATGCGATCCACGCCTGGCGGACAGGCAAGTTCGAGGGTGAGAGTGTGTTTCAGGCTGAGGATCCGGGTGGCACGGTCGCGCAGCGAACTGCTGTAGATGCCGATGACGCTGGCGAAGTTGACGCGAACGGATCCTCTGAAATGCCGGAGGAAACGCCGGTCAAGCCCGACGATGCCGGCATCCGGATCGATCTGACGAGGATCGGAGGCCAGAAATAGTGGCCGGACCGGACCTCCGGTTCTGGAATGAGTGAGTTTGCGATGTTTTTAGATTGCCGGGAGAGAATAGCGTGTGAGAACAGCCTCATCGCCCTCGATGCTGATCTCGATCACCTCGTTCAGGAGTTCTTCGCCGCCGGCAACTTCCTCCAGGATGAGTGTGAACAGGTCGCGCTGCAATGCCGGAACGACTTGAGGCACGATGATGACCAGGCCGGCATGGATCTCTTCGTTGCCGTAGAGTTTTCTGAAATCGCGCGCGTTGTTGGTGACAAAGGTGTAGTCCTCCGCAACGATGCGCGGCATCAGATCCCAATCCTTTTCGCCGCTCAATCCCAACCAGTTCACATGGAAGCCATCGTGGCCGTTATCCTGAGCAACGGCCACGAGAGAGGTGTGCAGGCATTCATCAATCAGGAACTTCACGATATCAGCTGCCGGAAGTTTTGCTGGCGGCCTTCGGAAGTGAGAGGCGCTTTGCCGATTTCACGGTCGCGCCAAGGTCGGAAAGCTTGCGAGGCCGGCCTCGAGCCGGATGAGCGGCAGTCCAGATTTCCGCGAGTTCGACCATACGTGTGGTGAGCGAAGGATACCCCTCGACAATTTCCTCGGTGGTCGCACCCTGGGCCTTCATGGCGGCAATCGTCCTGACTGGAACGCGAGTCTTGCTGAAAACCGGTTCGCCGCCAAGAACACCCTTTACGCTTTCGATAACCCTTTCTGCTTCCCGAAGTGCCTCCGCACGTGCAGCAAGCTGTTGGCGTGCGCGGGCAACATCCACAATCAGATAGTCGTCTGCTCGAACAGTGTCGGCATCCGGATTTTGGTCTATCGTATCAAAGAGCCGCTGGCGACGCTCGGCCGACAGGATCGAGCCGACCCCATACCAGAGCTTGAGCCGCAGCAGGTCATCGTCAGAGAGCGCTCGCCCCTCGTCTTCAGCAAGGCGCCGGGCGATGATCCGTTTGTCGATTGCGTTGTGCACCGATTTCACGGCGATCTCGCTGACGGCAGCTGCTTCCGCAGGCGTATAGGCGCGTATCAACTGGGTCATAATCATTCTCCTTGTGGAGAATATATAATAGCTTTGGTATCGGAAGTGAAGAGGCCTTTCCACGATCTGCAAACAAGCGGACTGAGGCCATCCAACTCCGAGGAAACCTTTTTCTTCAAGTCTCTTTGTCGGGCGTGACCAGTTCGACGTGGCTCACACCAAGCGCCTGCGCAATCCCGACGCAGGCGGGCAAAATTTCGGCCGACCAACTTGCGCATATCCATGCGCGGAAGATCGACGTTTACATACTTTAAGTTTATCAACTATAGTATGTAATTGAGATTTAGACCGATTTGCCTTCGCGGATACCTCGTTCCAAAGAAGGTTTACACCGGCAGCATATGGGCGGTAATTGGACCGAAAATGTTCAAAGCAAGTGCAGACGGGCCTGTGTCTGATTCCAAACTCATATTGCGCCCACTTATCGGATTGATGAGTGACCAGCCGCCCGAAGAGATAGAACGCCACGTCGTGCGCGAGATCGATAAGCATCGTCGTTTGCGCGATGACGCCGTGATGCTCGAAGCGAAGGTCGATGCCGCAGCTGACCCGGAGACGGCTCGCGAGGCAAGTCAGGCCTATATCAAGGCGATGATCGCCGTCCACGCGCAGCAGACGGTCGTATCGACGCTTCTTGATATCTTGGGCTACATACCGGACATGCCGAAATCAAAGGGCCACTGAGCTAGATCAGGCCAAACTCCTTGGCCATAGCTGTTGCCTGCGGCAAGCTCGTCGCTCCCAATGCCGACTTGGCGTTGCGGAGGAAGAACGCGACATTGGCGTATGTGGTGTTCTCGATGATAGCAATGGCCTTCATCGATTTGCCCTCTGCAGACCAGCGCAGGCAGGTCAGTTCGTCGGACTTCATGCGAATGGGAGTGTGATGGGTCGGCTTTGCTCCCAGACCCTCAAGCCTTGAGTGCAGTTGCGCGACCGCAGAAGCGGCAAGAACCGGGTTCAGCGATTGCCCCAGGGCAAAGTCAGCTTCTTCCGAAGCCAGTGTGAGCATTGCCATCCGACCAAAGCCGGTCTTGATCGGAATTGTTATTCCGGAGCGGATCCCGAACTCCCCGGCTTCTCCGTAGAAGTTCCTGCGCTCCTTGCTCATCCTGAGCGATGCTTCGTTGGACCAGGCGAATGCCTCAAGTTGATCGCGTGCGCTCCGCACGACGGGATCGATAAGAGCGTAGGATTTCTCGAAGTACCGCTGCTGCCACTCGACGTCATAGTTTGAGATCGCCGTCTGCGTCTCCGCCTGAAGATTGAGATAGGCATAGGCGCCAAATCCCGCTTCACGGCTTAACTTCTCCAAGGTCGCTTTCACCGTGGCTTCGTCATGCGCTAGGGCGACCTGTTCGGTCAAACGCTCAAACCATTGGTTCAATTCATGGCCTCCTTTGAGTGAGGGTATGAACGCAACAAGGTTGCAGTGATAAGTGGCAGTACCCTTTGTAGAGGGCTCGGAAGCTCCGAAACGGAGGCGAAGCACACAATTGTGCCCGCCTAAAGCTGAGTATTAAGAGAAAGAATTTACCCACGCAAGATTGTATTATGTCATCGCGATTCAATTACATAGGTGATGACCAATTTGCGCCAAGGTCTGTTCTACTGCCGATATGAACTCGGGAAAATGATATCTTGATCGACCAACACGTTGAATTTGTAGCCGGGCCTGATCTTGATGGTTGGCTGCACATTCAGATTTTTTGAGATCGTCTGTTCCGCCACACGGCCGAACGATTCGGCAAAATTTCGCCGCGCTGCATCTGAAGCCGTATCCTGCGTGGCCAAGGTCGAACTCTCCGGCATCGACATATCGATCCCCGTGCCGATGATGGCAACAAGCGCGGCAGAGCCGAAGGTGCGCCAGAGATGGCGATCGACCTTGTCCTTGAAGCCGCCGTACCCCTCGGCATCCGTGCCCGACATCCCGCCGATCTGAAGCGTAGAACCATTGGGGAAGATCAGGTCGGTCCAGACGACCAGCACGCGCTCCTGTCCGAACGACACCTTGGAATCGTAGCGGCCAAACAGCTTGGCTCCTTGGGGGATAAGCAGCCGGTAGCCGGTGGCGCTGTCATAGACATTCTGGCTAACCTGCGCTGAGATCCTACCCGGTAGGTCTGAGTTCAACCCTGTGATCATCGTGGCGGGAATGACCGATCCCCGCTTCAACTCGTAGGGCGAGAGCTGCGGGACGACCTGGTTCGGCAGATAACCAAGATCCTTGATGTCCTGGTTGAAAAAGTCCTCTTTCGAGGTCTGCCCGTTTTGATCGACGTTCTGCCCAAGCAAGCCAGGCTTCATCGCAGCGCTGTAGAGATCGGATGCACTGTTCGTCGTGGCATCGAGCGGTTGGCGGGCGTCGGTCCTAGTCTCGGAGGCGCTCTTCTGGACCTCGGAAACGTCAACCTTAAGCGGTGAATCGAGCGCTGTTGCCCGTGCCTGGAGGCTTGCCATCCTCTGACGCTGCGCTTCGCGGAGAATCTGCTCGTCCTGTTCCCGCTTCAGCCGGGCCTTCCACTCGGCTTCCGGTTCGAGTTGCGAGCGCCGTTCCGTCCGGACCTCATTCTGCCGCTCCACGACGGCCTCTCTCACCGGCTCGCGTTCGACAACCACGGGGGTCGGCTGAAACACTTCGCGCTGCTCCGGTTCGCCTATGATCCCGTCCGACACGCCTCTTTTCAGCTGATCGCCAAACGTTGTCGCCGGCGAGGCGGAGGTGGTGTCGAGCTCGTTCCCACGGTTGAAGGACAGACCGCGCCACGACAGGCCGACGATGACGACGCCGAAGAACAGAACGATGATGACGATCGCTACGATGATCGGCAGGCGATTGAGGCGTCGCATACTCTGTTGATCGTCAGCATTGCCCGTCGTTCCGAGCTGAAGTGATTGAACCATGTTCTCCCCTCCTCTGCCCTCAGTTACGCTGCATGATCGAAAGCGGACTGGCGGGCGTCGCGCCCGCTGACGTCGCCGTGTAAGCCCGGCCGAGCGCAATGCCCGGCGTGCTGATCCGTGCAAGGACCTGCCCGTCGAAGCTGTCGATCGACCACGCAACCTCGACCGGCTTCTGATCCTTGCCGACTTTCCCATCGGCGATGACCGTGTATCCCCATCCCTTCAGCGCTGCCTCAAGAGCGGCGGCGTATTCTGAGGTGTCCTTGTCCATTTTGAGGGTCGTAGTGCCGGCCGGGCCGACCTGTTCGGCAAGCCGGCTTGCCATGTCGCCGGCGATGGCGCTCGCGGTGGCGCCAGTGACGGCAATCGGCGTGGAACTCGTGGTCAGAGTGTCATCCGCAGTCTGGCAGCCGGAAAGGACGGTGGTCATGATGATGGCGGCAAGGGTTTTTTTCATCGGTCAACCTCCTCGCCGGATCGTGATTTTCTGCTGGCGCCAGCCGACTCCGGAGACGAGCACAGCCTTGTCGACGGCGTAGTCGACGATCATCATGTCGTTCTTAATGCGATAGTTGACGATGCGGTTCTGGCCACCGCTGACGACGAACAGCACCGGCGCGTCCTGGCCGGAGATGGACCGAGGAAACTGGATGTAGGTCTTGGCGCCGTCGGAATAGACGCGCTTCGGCCGCCATGAGGCGCTACCACTGATCGAGTAGGAGAAGTTCAGCTTGTCGGGGGCGATCCCCGGAATGCCGCCGGTCTCAATCCGGGCATTGATGTCGGCCAGTTTGGTCGACACATCCTCCGGATATTCAAACCCGATGCGGGCCATGTACTGGCTGGGATGGGATTTGAGTTGGATATGATAGGTTCGCCGAGAGGTCGTAACAACCATCGATGTGACGAGGCCGGCCTCCGATGGCTTGACGATCAGGTGGATCGCCTGCCCACCGGTCGCCCCCGACGTCGCCGGTTCGACTTTCCACCGGACGGTGTCACCGACAAGCACGTCGCGGACGATCTCGCCGCCTTGCAGCTCGATGTCGCAAACCTGAAGCGGTGAGCAGATAACAGAGGGCTGGGTTTCGCCGAACAGGAAGATGACCTTTCCATCAGGCCCGGTCGTCACCAGACCCGGCGTTCCCCGCCACTTCCGCGAGATATTGGTCCCCTTCACCTCGTTCGACGTCATGCTCTGCGACATCGCGCAGTCCGCAAGGACGAGCCCGGCCATGCAGCCGACGGCCGCGATCAATCCTGTTCTGTGCATGTGATTTCCCCTGCCCTTAAAGCTGTGCGGTCCAGTCGAAGTCCTGGACATAAAGACCGATCGGGTTGAGGCGGATAATCGCCTCGTCCTGTGGCGCCGTCAGCGCGACCGTCGCGATGCCGCGGAACCGCCTCGTGCCGGTCTCCTTGCCCTTGCGGTCGCGTTCGTATTCGGTCCAGTCGATCTGGTAGGTATGGTTGGACAGCGCCACGATGTTGTTGACCTCGATGGCAACGGTCGATGTCTTCGCCTTCTCGAACGGCGAGTTGCCGCGGAACCAGGCATTGATTTTCTGGGTCGAGGGATCGGACGTCCGGAGAAGCGCATAGGTCCTATCGATGTATTGCTTCTGCACTACCGCGTCGGGCGTGATCGATTTCAGGCTCGTGACAAAGTTGCCGAGTGTCGCGCGGACCACGCGAGCATCGGCATACTCGATCTGCTGGGGGAAGCCTGCTGTCACCGACGTGCCGAGCTTGTCGACCTCGACGATGTAGGGCACGAGCTTGACCTGTGTGCTGAGATACATGGCGTAGGTGAAGCCGATCACGGCCATCGATAGTCCGAGAATGCCGACGATCCGCCATGCGCGCGCGGCTTGGACATAGGATCCATATCGTTCCGTCCATTCCTGCCGCGCGGCAAGGTAAGGGCTATCGGGCGGCCGGTTTGCTGCCATCGCGTTCTGCCTTTCTGATGTTACTTGTCGTTGCGTTCAGGCGGCGTTCTCGGTCCGCGTTGTCCCGTGCGGCTCTGATCGAGCTTGGCGTTGGCGAGCCCCATGATCGAGCCGGCATAAGCACCTGGCGAACCGATCGCCTTTTCCTTGGCGGCTGAGCCGGCTGCTTTCCCGGCTGATCCGATCCCGGCACCCATGCCGCGAAGTGCTGCGCCCGCCACGGACGATCCCGCGGCCCGGGCGGATTGGGCTGCAGCCGCGCCGGCTCCGACGGCGCCCGCCGCGAGCGACGCCGCGCCAAGTGCAAATGATGCAGCCTGCCCCCCATGGCGGATGGCTTCCATGCCGCCGGAGACAGACGCGCCTTGAACGACCCCCTGGATAATCGTTGGCACGTACATCGAGATGATAAACACCACGACTGAAATGCCGGCGATCGCCAAGGTGGTGATGAATTGATCGCTATCCGCTGTCGGTGCCTGCGCCAGGCCGAGTAGGACTTCCGAGCCGATTTTCGCGATCATGACCAGTGCCATGAGCTTCATGCCGACGCCGAAGGCATAGAGTTCGCGACGAACCTTGTCGATCTCCAGCTTCAGCCGTGCGATCAGCGCCTCGGAATGCGATACGAGTGTCAGTACCGGAGCAATACTCCCCAATAGTGGGCTCTTCCGCAATTTCGGTGCAACTTTCTGAATCCTATTGATTCGACACACGAATCAGCAGGAGCATGGAAATGGCGAAGCGCATCCTACCGTTGATCCCGCCGTCTTTGGTCGTTGATCACGTTGAGCAATCGAAAGAAGCAATAACGATTGATTGTCGCTTCCGATCGACAGAAGCCAAATGTCCCGATTGCAGCCAAGCTTCGCACCGCCTTCATAGTCGCTACGAGCGGCGACTCGCCGACCTGCCATGGCAAGGGCGCGCGGTCACGATAACCCTGAGCGTTCGGCGCTTGCGCTGTAGCAACGAGAGATGCGGGAGGCGCATATTCGCCGAGAACGCAGGCGATGTGAGCTGGCGGCATCGTCGGCGCACCATCCGCCTGGAAGATGTCCATCGCAGCATCGGCATGGCATTGGGGGGAGAGGCAGGAATGAGGTTGGTCGCCCGCCTTGGTATCCCGGTGAGTGCAGACACTATTCTGCGGATTGCGCGGCGAGCATATCCCACCGGCGATTGCGAGGCGCCACGGATCCTCGGCGTCGATGACTGGGCTTGGCGGCGCGGGCAACGTTACCGGACGATCCTGGTCGATCTGGAAACGAACAACGTTGTCGATCTGCTGCCCGACCGCGAGAAGGACACGCTCTCTGAATGGCTTGCGGATCATCCGGGTGTTGAAGTCATCGCCCGAGACAGAGCTGGCGCGTATGCGCGAGGAGCCCGGGAGGGAGCACCGAAAGCACAGCAGGTTGCCGATCGCTGGCACCTTTTGCGCAATTGTTCCGACGCCCTGCAGAATGTCGTGGAGCGTCGATACCGCGTTATCCGCGATGTCGGAAAGTCGCTTATGGCGCAGCTCGATACGGACGATCGAATGTGCGGTCAGGGAAAGAACGGAGAGCCGCTCCATGAACGCGCAGTCCGGCAACACGATAGTCGGCATCAAAGGCGGCTTGCTCTTTTTGAGGAGGTCATCCGACTGAATAGCCTGGGCTGGAGCCAATTGGCGATCAAGCGTGAGCTGGGTATCGACCTCAAAACCATACGGAAATGGCTGAAAGACAATCAACCTGGGACATGGAAACGCACGATCTTCACGGAGAACCCGGCAGATGCCCATGGCGATTACGTCCGCAGGCGCTGGCTTGAAGGTTGCCGCAATGCGACGCGCTTTTACAGGAAGGTGTCCGATCGGGGTTATCGTGAGAGCATAAAGACCTTTCGCCAATGGGTGAAGGTAAGGCTGCGCGACGACGTCCCTGCACCTTCATTGTTTCGGGCCTCGCGCAAATCGTCATGGCGCACGCCTTCATCCAGGCACACTGCTCGTCTTTTAACAGCTGAAGTTGATACTCTTTCGCGAAACGACCGCGCTTTTGTGCATGCTATTTCCTCGGCCTCATCGGAAGTTGCCGCTGCTGCCGATCTGGCACGACGATTCCAATCTATGATCTGCAATCGGGAGATCGCTGCGCTGGGCCCATGGCTGCAAGACGCCACCGGCGGGCCGATGTCATCGTTCGCGCGTGGGATCAGTCGTGACAAAGACGCGGTTCATGCCGCGTTGTCGATGCCCTGGAGTACCGGTCCGGTCGAGGGAAAAATTAACAAGCTGGAGCTCATCAAGCGTTCCATGTATGGCAGAGCCGGGATGGACCTTCTGCGTTCACGCATAATTGGAACTTGATTGGCACCGAAATTGCGGAAGAGCCCACTTCTGGGGAAAATTCACGCGGCATTGACAGACGTCCTATCGCATGTGCTTAAGGCGCTCTGCCTTGATTTGGGCAGTATCGTATGGATCGAGAGTGTCATCGAATTTCGACCAGCCTTCTTGCTCATACGTCCTGCGGCGAACGTCTGGATCGACCCACGAAGTGCGCTTCAGAATTTCATTGGCTTCTGGTTCAAGAACATCGTCGACCTTCGCAGTTACCAAGGTGCCGCCTCGCCGAACACCTTCCGCATAAAAATGCGCACGGTCCTCTGGCACACCTGAGCCGGTCAAGGCGCCAATCAAGCCGCCAACGGCGCCGCCGGTTGCTGCTCCGGCAAGGGCGCCAACAGCGGTGGCTGCGAGCCAACCGGCTGCTACGACGGGACCCACGCCGGGGATTGCCATAATGCCCAATCCCGTTAGAAGGCCTCCAGCGCCGCCTACAGCCGCCCCTATCCCCGCACCGGTGCCGGCACCTTCGGCGGCGTTTGTGTCGCCGACCTCGTGCTCAGTCGAGCTGTTGGAGATGATGCTGATATCCGACGAAGGCACGCCTCGTACTTCGAGTGCGTTTACGGCCTGCTGTGCATCCCGATAATCGTCGAAAAGTCCGGTTACAGTTTTCATATCTTGTTCCTACTCAGCCAATCAGTTTGCGACGATATTGCCTTGGTAATCCAGGGATACGGCGACCGACTTGCCGTCCTTTGTTGCCTTGGCCTGCCAGACACCCTTGTCGTCCAGCATCAGACCGGACACATCGGAATACCCAGCTTCTGTGATGCGCTCACGAGCCTGATCTTCCGTGAAACTGTTGGCGCCTTCGACCGGGGCAGTCGAATTGGTGCTGTCAGGCGTAGCGATGGCCGGAGTGTCGCCGTCGGTTGTGGGAGTTGTTGTGGTTTGCGCGAAGGCTGCAAGGGTCGAGGCTCCCAGTATCGCAACAGCGGCTATGAGTTTTTTCATCTCAGTCTCCCTATATTCGACGGTTGAGGTCGGCATAACGGGAGCAAGCAGTCATTAGTTCCACCCTTCGGAAGCACTGCTGACCGCGGCAAGGTTGACTTATTCAGGGAACATCCCGTGATCGGGAAGGTTTTGAAGCAAACAAACGGAGGCCGAAATGATTGCAGACTATCTCTGGCTCATCGCAACTGGCGGGGGCGCACTTCTCTTAGGACTCGCCCTGGCCTATGGCATGTCGAAACAGAGGCGTCTTTCTCGCAATGAGAAAAATGCTCGATCAGCCAAGGTCGACGAACTCTACAAACGGTGACCGGTCGGTGGCTCAAACAAACGGCACCCACCGCAGTCGCCATTCATCTCGTCCGCCTTCGTCGTGGATGTAGGTCTTTGATCCGTCAAGGCCGCTAATCGTAGGGTTGGCGATGATCCAGTCCGGCGGTGTCAGGCCCGCCAGGTTCATCTGTGTGACAAGCATTTCCAGATCATTCGCCGAGCCGATGCCCTTAACTGGTTGCTTGCCTTTGAACGTTAACGTGTACGCGAAAACCTCCATCGTCGATGGCTCCTCCCGCATAGCTTTGGCTTTGCGCTTGCGACGCCGTCATGGGTTTTGCCCTTGAGCGGTTTTTCAAACTGCCCTTTCGCATCATCGTGGATTTGCTGCTTGGCGTTTTCGGTGTCTGAGGGAGCGACCATTACCCGTCACCTTTTGTCTTGAGGGCGTCGGAAAGATTTCATTTCCGCGGATCCTTGAGATTTTCGCCTGCTGCATCGCGGTCATGATCCGGATCATCTTTCGCAGGGAGGTAGCCGCGTGGTGCGTTCTCCTGCGGACCTTCCCAACGTGGTAACTGATCCGTCGTGCCGGGTGCTCCGTCTCTCGGGCTGGTGATACCCATCGGTTTTCTCCTTCTTTGCATAATCCGCACCCAACAAGGATAAAGGCCTATGGTTCCAGCCGCCCGTCTGCCGTCCTTCCAAGTGCGGAACAACGCCATCCATTTTCAGCAGATTAAATTAGTTGAATGACATGTGGGGTGGGAGGGGCAGGATACCTAAAACGGAGGTATCGCGTGACTGAACCAATCAAGCGAACAAGGGTATCAACGACGATAGAGGGTCGCAGAGAAGCCGCTGAAGTTACCACGTGAACTGCCCCCACTTTCGACCGGACACTCAGCATAAGCAGGAAGGCTCAAGCACAGGCTTGAGGATAGGCTTATGTCTAACGAGTTTCGACAGGTTGATCTGATGATCGGTGACGTCCGGCGGCGACGCTGGACAACGGAACGCCAGATCTTTTTTTATGAGTTCGTTAGCCTTCGTAAGCAGGTCATGTTCGAGTTGAAGGCGCTTCACATCACTACGAAGTGCCTCGAGTTCACGCTCGAGTTCGTCTCGGCTGGCAGTCGGTGGTAATTCGCGACGGCGTGTCATGGATGCAGGGACCTCACGACCAAGTTTCTGGTTCTTCCAGTCGTACAACGTCTGCCGGCTCACGCCTACCTTCTGAGCTACCGAGCGGGCGCTGTCGCTCCTTGCGCACAGATCGATTACGGCCGTTCGCTTCTGCTGCTCCGATCTGATGGTGCCGCTTGAGTTGCCGGTGTGAACTCACCGCCTGTCGCCGGGTTGATATTCATCGATCCAAGCCGAAAGCTTTTCGCGGCCAGGGTAGCCAAGCGCCTTGATGGTCCATGCCAGACAGCGGCCGTTGTCCAGATAGTGTTCAACGGCAATTCTCTGTTGCTCATTCGAATACCGCTGTTTGGTGCGTACATAACCTGCCGACAAGTCGTCGTCACGTGCGAACTCGCGATACCAATGCTTCAAAGCATTCTTCGTCGGATAACCCAGCTGACGGATGGTGGCATTTGCCCGTTTGCCGAGCTTGATATAGAGCTGCACAGCCCTCATGCGGTCTTCATACGAATACATGAACTATCTCCTGTTAGTCCAAGTTTTCGTCCGCACCTCCAAGGGGTCAACATTCCGCGCCGATTGACAGTATGAGCCGACAAACAGACCTTGTCGCAAGCATTACCTGTCTCCGGCTGCCGGGCAATTTGAACGAATAGCCAATTTGTGAATTCTGGCTACATCAACTATTAATGCGGGCCAGAACCAACGAGGTAGCGAGCGGCAAAGAGATCGAGACAAGGGGAGATGGCAGATGGAATATGAATGGGACGATGACCGTGCACGTCGCACTCACTTCTTGAAGATGGCTCTCGTGCTTGTCGTGACGAGTGCGACATGCGGCTTGCCGCTATGGTTAATTGTTAGAGCAATCGAATGAGCCCACCGCGGCCGGTTTGTTTAGACATTCTAATATAACCCCAGCTTGGAACAAGCTTCGCAAGACACACAGAGGTGAACGTTCGAGAACATAGCGTGTATTTTGTGTGGTGACTTATGGCATACGATTGGGACGGGACAAAAACCCGGCGGATTACCAGGATCAAAATTGGGGGCGCTTGCCTTGTCGGGAGCGCCTTTGCAGCTCTATCCTCTTTTGTCTGGTTGCAAGACCTCATTTGAGGAACGCGATGCGCGATGACGTGGATGAGACTGCATTCGCGAAACGACCGTCATCTGAGGTCGATTTGACTACTCTTGCTGGCAACGCAGGCTTACTCCGTTGATATGGGTTGAACAGGAAGCGTGATCTTCAACGCGCGCTGGCAGGACAAACACTCGCCTTATGGCCTCGCTGCTTCGATCCTTATCGTTCAATGCTTCACTAAGCATCGATCAATCTTGAGTCTGTCAAATCCTGATCGTCGGATCGTCCAGATGCTAGCGAACCGCGTTCGCCGCAATTAGCGGAAATTGAACACGGATGTACGTCAAGACGCTCATCGCACGCCGGAATTGCTCCGGGTCGATATCAAATACACTCTCGGTGGCTTGGAAGTAAGCATCCGTTACGGGCCGCGAATGGGGCGGTTTTCCAGCTCATTCCACTTCCGAACGGACGCTTCCGTCATGCCCACCCTTGATGTCGCTTCCGGATGCATAGACGTCGTTCAGCAAGTGGAAGAAGGCGCTTTCCGTAAGGGCGATGCACGGGTCAAAATGCTCCGTGACCCAAGCCCGCACTCGGTCTATCAGCGCCCGCTCGTCCGGGGCAGTCAGGTCAAACTGTTTCGCCCAGCTTTCAACGGAAGCGCTCCCGGCAAAATGAACTTGAAGGGACGGCGAGCCGATCATCTCTGAGGCCTTCATGGTTACACTGATCTGGGATTACCTATGGTCCCGTGCCTCGATGGCAAGATGACAGCCCGCCCAACGTGTTTGCCCTCACCACTTAGTCAACAAAAAGCTAAGGACCTGCCCGGGTCTTCAGGGCCAGGGTTGCCGGGACGTGCCAGCGCTGATGACCGCTTCCAGCTGCGTCGGGTAATAGGCTTTCGGGAGAAAAGGCCGCGAAAGAAAGATGGCATCCTGCCCCTGGGGAACGGGCTTCAGGTTCGATACCACCACCCACGGAATGCGCGCCAGGCTTAATCGCTCGGCAACGCGGCTGGTTGAGCCGTCGCGGGCAGCAACATCCAGAAAAGCCAGGTCCGGTCGGCACGTGTCCAGGATATGCTCGGCGGCCGCCACTGTGGGAGCGGAATAAACGGAATAACCGAATGCCGCCAGATCCTGTTCGAGATTGATGGCCAGGAGCAGATCGGCTTCTATCACCAACGCGATCTTCCCGGGAGCGGCTGACGGTTCCGTTGCCGCAGTGACTAATGAGGTGGTTTCGACGTCCATGGTGAGCGTGTCAGTTACAACATTTGGCGCAAAAAGATTTATGCGGCCTTGCCGATGTTTCAAGGGCTTCGCCAGGCCAATAGGGGACGTTTTCACGCGTCCGACATTGTTTTGTTACAGAACCGCCCTATAAATTAGATATTGGTCTGCCATTTAACGGCCGGGCCGTCAAAAGCTGCCGTCTCGATCGCGCCCAACTGCGCTTCCAGCACCCAGTTGCCACCCAGCTCGACCGAGCCGGTCAGATCGGTAGATGCCGCAACATCCGCACCGGTCTGAACCGCCAGCTCCGCGACAAAAGCTGCGCCCTCTCCGGATGCGACATCGCAGCCATAGAGCAGCAGGTCGCCATCCTCATCGAGCGCCGCACGGAGCACCGCCAGGTCCGCCTGGCGCTGCGCAAGCCCATCCAGATCGAGCACCAGCGTGCCCAGTTCGAGATGCCCCGCCGCGCCATGGCTGATCAGGTGAATGGCATCGAACCCGTCATTGCTCCGCGCCCATGCTGCCATCGCCGCCAGGCCATCGGCGGCAGCATCCAGAATAACGACAGCAACACCCGGCCGCGCCTGCTCCGCCAACGCCGCCGCATCACTCACCCTGCCGGAAATGAACACTACCTCAAGGCGACCGCCATTCAGCGCGGCATCGGCCGTCTGGACCACGAAAAAGGGCAGGCCGGTGTTTTGGCTTGAAAGCATCATTATAGAAATCCCTAATTGCGGCCTGATTTTGCTCCGCCCGCATGTAATCGGGAAACGTTACTGTTATGTGTTAAAAAAATCCTGAATTTACTGTCAGAAGTATTTCAACTTGAGGCACACGACTTTCGTCGCGGATTAAGATCGCTTGCGGATTTCTCTTCTGGAAATTTTTCGGCGCCACGTTTTAGAGGTCAGCAGTGCCTTGCCAGCAGCATAGTCGCGACAATCGAGGAACCACTCGATCCAGTTTGTGATGTCTGGCTATCCGAAGACGAGCAGGGTGGATAACGGCAGCGAATTCATCTCCCGTGCCCTCTACCTATGGGCCTAGGCCAACAACGTCACCCTAGTCTTCTCACGGCCAAGCAAACCGACCGACAACTGCTTCATCGAGGCCTTCAACAGCAAGCTACGGTCGGAGTGCTTGAACGCCCATTGGTTTCCGACCCTTGCAGATTCGCGCAAAAAGTTGGAGACTTGGCGCATGTGGATCCATTCTGATCGATGAGTGGGCTCTTGGGCTTCGAAAGCTCGAGTAATTTTAGCGCACGAAAACGCATTGTCAGTCTTTATATGAGATGCTCGAAGCGTTGTTAACCTTTCCACCGAAAGAACTCCAATGCGTCTCGCGCTCGCCGCAGTCATGCTCTCCCTTGCATCAAATCCTGTATTTTCTGCCCCAATGGACGACCTCCTTAAAGCAGAAGAAAAAGCTTACGAAGCTTGGGGCGCGCTTGGCTTAACCGAAAGGACTTACACCTTCATCACCGAACCGTCGAAGGGTTACGGGATGTATCAGGAAAAGCAATCAACCATTTTCAAGCCAGGCGAAAAAGTCATCACCTATGTCGAGCCGATCGGCTTCAGCTGGAAAGAGCTGCCGGGCGGCTTGTACGAACTGAATTTCGTTTCAGACGTGAAGATCAAAGCCGAGAACGGGGACGTTGTGCTCGACCAAAAGGGTTTCTCCAAGAATGTGTTGCAAAGCCATAACGCCATCACTGAGTTTTCGATGGACTTCACCCTGACCCTGACCGGTGCACCCGCCGGCAAATACACGCTCACCTATACACTTCACGACATGAGCGGTGATCAAACCTCGACGTTCGACCAGGAGTTCACGATCGCGGCCGAATGACGTTTAAGGTCCGAACAGATGGCCCGGTATTTGGTCGGGCCATTTTAAAAAGCAGCTCAATTTTCGAAGTTCGCTTTGGTTGACGCAAGCTTCGCAAGAGTGTGCCGAGTGTGCACGCCTTGACGGTAAAGCTCCATGATCAACGCGGCGACCTCCAGAGCTTTTTCCGATTTCGCCGAAATTCCTTCGGCATGACAGAGGTCAGTTAGCACCGCTTGGCATGTCTCGAGATCAGCCGACGTCAGCGGCGTGTGGTAGGTCGGAAACATATTCTCGGTCATCATTGTAGTCCTCCCCTGAACGAATCGGACTTTACCAAATTTGCCTAACGCTCACATCGGACCAAAGGCCTATGTAGCTTGTGGCTGAGTTGCATTGCGGGTTTAGTCCAGAGGCATTGGCAATCGTGCACTCGGGTTATCGCATTCCATTGAAAACCGCGCGTATTTTGTCCGATACGCCGGCATTATCTGAGCTCTTTTCGCACTGGACCGTTGGCGCCCGACTAACCGTTAGGCTCTTCGTTGCGAGAGCAACTGCAGCGCCGCCGTTGCCCCAACTATGACGGGGGGGCCAATCTGTTTCGTATTCAAGATCAAATGCCTCTTCCCACTCGATTGTTGCGATAACTTGCCTCCAAAGCCGATGGTTGTTTACCAAGCGAAGCTTCGCGATTTGCAACACATCCTTCCCGCTGCTCGACTTAGCTGTCGCTCTGTGTGACCGAGCTTGGCTATTGTTTCGAGAAAAAAGGAGCGACCGTTAAAATCATATCGAATACTCGGGAGAGATTTTAGGCCATCCCGAGCATTGTTTGGCTGCAACGCGATGACTGCGTGTTTTACGACATGATGTCGAAGAATAAAATCATCGTCTAAAATACGGGAAACAGGATGCCGCTTTCTCTCATTAACAATACAGCCAGCCTCAATGCTCAAGCAGCCCTTTCGAAAACGAATACGGGTCTTGCGACAACTATGTCGCGCTTGAGCTCGGGGTTGCGTATCCCAAATCAGCAGGATGCCCTCGCTCAGGCGCTGGCTGCCAGATCCGCGACGAGGTCCACCAATGAGCCGGACGCTATTGCGTTTGCGCAGACACTGGATGGCAGCCTTTCGGAGACCACCAACATCCTGCATCGGATGAGGGATCTGGCCTCTCAGTCCTTGAACGACACGCTCACTGCATCCGATCGCGAAACACTTGGAAACGAGTTTTCGAAGTTGAAGTCAGCAGCGCTGAATATCGCCGGTGGCACGACCTTCAACAACGAAGACTGGCTCACCGTCTATTCCGGTGGCGCGACGAGCGTCGCAGTGGGCGATGCACAGCTCGATCAGCGACAGGTGGCGCTGGTCAGCAAAGGCGATGCCGCCGATGGTATCCTGACCCGGTCTCACGGAGGCATCAGCTTTTCCTCAGAGGGGTTTAATATCTCCGGATCAAGCACCGCCGAACAGCGTCAGAACGTTTTAAAGGCACTGGATCAGGTGATTTCCGACACCGGCACGGCTCGCTATGCGCTTGGGTCG
>NZ_CAXUSG020000023.1:0-44337 GCF_964253915.1 Rhizobium sp. LjRoot30
GGAGATCCAGACCGCTATGGCATTGCAGTTCCATCCTCTGGGGTCCAACCTGGGCGCAGCTTCAATTTACGAAGGAAGTCCGAAATGGCGGTGCGCTTTGAGCGAGGATCGTGTTTTTGCGGAGCGATCGTAGCGGAATTGGAGGGTGAACCCTTCTGGATCAATTACGATCATGACGATGACTGCAGAAAGGCGATAGGCGGCCCCCTCACAGTTTGGATCGGGTACCCGAAAGACAAAGTTGCGTTCACCAACAAGGGGCCAAGAACCTTCAGTAAGACACCTGGCACCGAACGAGGGTTTTGCCCGGATTGCGGATCATCCATAAGTTACGTCGATGCGGGGCTCAGAAACGAGATTTGGATAACAATTGGGTTTATGGATCATCCTGAGCGCTTTACGCCTGTCGCGCATGGCTACTGGCGCATGAAATTACCCTGGGTAGATTTTGCCGACGCCCTTCCCCGATTTCCAAGTTATACCCGAGAACGGGATGTCGCGATCGGCTACCCTGACAAACGCAAGGTAGAAGACAAAAAAGACTGAGCTGAAAGTGTCTCATAGAGGGTGCTTAAATCGTACGCTCACTAAAAAGTGGATTTAGCAGTCTCACCTATCAGGGCGGCAGCCGACAATGGCTGTGAGAGGCTTTCGAAGCTGGGCTTGGCTAGCACATAGCCCTGGATAAGCCGAACTCCCAACTCCTGCAGGACCGAAAGTTCCCCGACGGTTTCGACACCTTCACAAATCGGTTGGATCCCAAGATCTTGAAGCATGTGCAACGTGTGCTTGACAATGGTTCGTCGTACCCCGTCCGTGTCGATCCCCCTGATCATGTTCATATCGAGCTTGACGATATCGGGCTGGAAATGCGTTAGAAGGCCCAGCCCAGCATGGCCGGCGCCAAAATCATCCAAGGCGGTTTTAAAGCCCGTGTCCTTGTAAGTGCTTAAGATATTGAGTACATGTGCCGTGTCCAACTGCTCATTTTCGGTAAATTCGAAGATGATGTTTTTGAGGGGAAACCCGGTTTTCACGGCCGTTGCGAGCGTGAGTCGGATGCATGCCCGAGGTTCGTAGACAGCGTTGGGCATAAAATTGATCGAAAGGCAGGTGTCCTGGTCTGCAGGGAAAAGGACGGCGGCTAACTCGATCGCCTTGACCCGGCATTGCTGGTCGAAAGCATAGCGGTTGGCGAGCTCTACCTTCGAAAGCACGGATCCGGCGCCTTCACCTTGAGGCCCACGTACCAGCGCTTCATGCGCGAAAACCTTGGAGCTCGTGATATCGACAATCGGCTGGAAAGCCATTGAGAAGGGCAAGTCAAAATCCGCCCCGTCACGGCAGCCACTACATCCTTGAGCCATCAGTCATTTCCTTGAAATCGAGTTGGGACCGTTGCGCGATCTGCACGCTTGCCGGCATTACCGACGTTTCAGGGCTTCGCACGAGCCCAGGCTGAATCGATTTTGCCTGCGGCTGGTTGCCAATCCATTGATGAGGGCTGGCTTTTGCCTATCAAGCGTGAGGCTTGGGAATGTCCTCTACAGTGAGGCGGACCTCAATTAGCGGCTGCAGATGTTCGTCCAGGACTTCAACAGACATCATGTTGATTGAGCTGTGAGGCAGGCCGTCGCCAGCCATTTCTCCCAGTATGATGCGCGCTTCGGCAATTGCTGCGGCCTCATCTGGAAGGTCGACAGCGGTTTCGTGGACCTCTCGTCCACCGTTCTGCTCCAACGTTCGGAAATAGTAATTTGGCATGCATTTGCTCCTTGATGGCGAGATCCGGAGCGAAACAAGTACAAAGCTCGACTGCCGCTACGTTGGCCATAGGGTGAAAGCGCAAAACTCTAAGTTCTTCATGCTTGTTGCGTCCACTTGACATCGCTCCGGACGCTCGGGACAAAAACCTTAAACCCTTGAAAAGGTTCCTGCACTGATGAGCTGGGAATTCCGCCGGAGCCGCCGTCGCGGATCACGTCAGGCAGGGGCTCATGACGGCGGCGCAATGCCCTGTAACCGCCAGGCGCCGCAGCCGGGGCTTGCGCGGGCGGCTACCCCTGCGACAAATCTCGGTCGAGACGGCGGTTTCGGCGGAATTTCCATGGTGAGCGCGGAGCGCTAACTGGCACAGAGCCTTGCGACGATCTCATCGGCGTCCATGACGCCGCCGGCAGCTATATTGGTCGCGCGTTGCAAGACTCTGCGGCCATCTTCGCTTTTGAGGTCAATATCGAGCCGGTTGCACGTTTCAATCGCGGCCTGAAGAATGCTGTCGATTTCCTTGTCCCTATAAGAAAGAAGATTGAAAAGCATACAACCTCCCTGGGCGCGAAGCGAATTTTCGCTGGCTGAGTTAATCGGGATAGAGACATTGTCGGTAGGTAGGGCCGCCGCTCCTCGTCAGCGACGGCCCTAAGCCGGTCGGTCCGCCGCCGGGTTATGGGCTGTAAGATATACCTGAAACAGCATTTATCAAGGTATCGCTGGATTCCTTAAAAGACAGCTGCCTGCGGTGAGATTGCGGGGCAGTCAGCGGAACTGAACCCGGGCAGCGACGTTCTAGTGGGCATCACAATCTTGGGAGCTGCATGCATAGGATTTCCCCGATGAGCACCGTTTCCGTCACCCCTGCTCCACTTGAGCAGCCTTCAACCGCGGCATTTCACAAAATTTCCTGGGGCGCTGTCTTTGCCGGCGCCGTTATCGCGCTGACAGCGCATTTTCTGTTGAATTTACTGGGTATCGGCATTGGTGCGGCAGTCCTTGATCCTATGACCAACGACAATCCAGACGCGAGCACGTTTTCAATCGGCAGCGCGATTTGGTTCATTCTGACCGGTATTATCGCTTCATTCGCAGGCGGTTACATTGCCAGCCGTCTTTCAGGTCGCCCGTCTACGTCCACCGGTGCACTGCATGGGCTTACGTCCTGGGCTGTCACCACCCTTTTTCTTCTTTACCTGCTCGGTACTTCGGTAGGCGCTCTCGTTGGCGGCGTCTACAGCGGTCTTTCGGGCTTGGTAGCGGGCGCAGGTCAGACTGCGGCCACCGTTGCGACGGCAGCTGCACCATCCATCGCTACGGCGACCGATCCCATGGCTTCCATTGAGCAGCAGGTTCGCGAGACAAGCGGAAGCGATCCGGAGTCGCTCCGAAATGCCGCTGTTGCTGCGGTTCGCGGCGTGATGACCGGCGATCCGGCCCAGGCTGATAATGCACGCACGCAGGCAGCCGAAGCGTTGGCTCGCGCACAGAACATTCCTGTCGAGCAGGCCCGCAGTCAGGTTCAGCTGTATGAAGCGCAATATCGCCAGGCTGTGGAAAGCGCCAAGCAAACTGCGGTTCAGGCAGCAGATACGGCAACATCTGTCATCTCGATTGCCGCGATCATCGCCTTCATCTCGCTGGCTGTGGGAGCGGCCGCAGCGTGGATCGGCGGTGCGGTCGGCACCAAGCACGGCATTGAATTGGATGACATCGCCTAACCCGGGTTTTGTCATCTTCTACCTCTCAACCCCAGCCATAGGAGTCTAAAATGGCCGAGAAGACCCTGCAGGACCTGTTCCTGGATACCCTCAAGGACATTTACTACGCGGAACGCCAGATCGTCAAAGCCTTGCCGAAGATGGCGCGGGCGACCCAGTCCGCGGATCTGAAAGCCGCCTTCCAGAAGCACAAGGAAGAAACCGAAGGTCAGATCGAGCGTCTGCAGCAGGTATTTGAACTGCTCGGTAAGCCTGCGCGTGGCAAGACCTGCGACGCCATCGTCGGAATTCTGGCGGAAGGCGAGGAAATCATGGAAGAATACAAGGGTTCGGAAGCCCTTGACGCTGGCCTGATTTCTTCGGCTCAGGCCGTCGAGCATTATGAAATCACCCGCTACGGCACTCTCAAGGCATGGGCCGGCCGGTTGGGCCTGAACGAAGCTGCGCAGCTTCTGGACGCCACGCTGCAGGAGGAATCCGCTACCGACGAAGCGTTGACGGGACTTGCCGAAGCATCCGCCAACAGCAAAGGCACTAAGGGAAAGACCAAAGCTGCTTGAGATCGCAGACGGCGGCGTGTCAGCGCCGCCGTCATCCATTCTGTTTGTCTGCTATGGATGTGCGATGACTGAATATGTGCGGTGAAGAGATGAGGAGGGTGCCATAGATAGGAAAAATCAGAGCGAGCGCGCTCAGGAGCCGGCCACTTGTACCGACGCCCTGACTCATCTCAAAGCTTTTGCGCGGGAGCACGATCGAAAACTGCTGCGGGAAAAAATTCTTATCACGGCCAAAGAATCAGAAAGAAATGACGAGAAGTAAGACTACGTTCTCAAGCGGGCCGCCCGCCGCCGTAAACACCGCATACCGTCAGAAATGGCAGCAACGGCGCGCTCAAGCAGCATAGGCTTGAAGTGGAGCATAGGTCATGCAGGTTGGCACTTTCGTGTGCCAGACTAGCGCCAGTGGCAATGACTCTTCTACCATGGCCGCATTTTTGTGGGTCACCGTAAAAACTTCGGAATACTTTCCTCGCCCGACACACCATCGTCTTCGCTCCCCCAATCACTAATCGCTTTTACGAGCTCCACCAAAGCCTGACGAAGGGTAGGGGAGGAAACGCGACAAAAATGATTGTTCAGCTCCTGTATTTGTGGCGAACTTAACAAAGGGATGAGTTTTTGCCGCTCGGCATCATGACGATGATCTTCAAAAAAATAAGATATAGGCACATGCAGGATGTCCGCCGCTTGTTGGAGGCGCCCGGCCCCAATCCGATTGACGCCCCTCTCATATTTCTGCAGTTGTTGGAAACTGACACCCAAACCAGCTGCCAGTTCAGTCTGTGTGAGACCCATAAGCTTTCGGCATTGCCGAAGCTGCCGCCCGACAATCAAGTCTAAATCTTCTATATGCTTCATGTGTCCCTCCGCCGGTATAGCCTTCGAACAACCCGCTTTAGGTGAGCATATGCCACGGCTGCCGTCATTCTTTTTACATTAAATTTGATCAGATCCGCAGGCTGGTTGATGTTGTTTGTCGTTTGGAAAGCTAGCATTGAAACAAAGTCTTAAGCGTATGCCTTTGTCCCAAATTAAGTCAGGAGCGGTACTGCTCATAAAGATCAATGAGTTGCGTATCGGAGTACCTGGATGGTTCGCTCGTTTCTGAAAAGTCGCCATGGTAATTTCGGCATCATCACGGCGCTCCTCGCGACGCCTTTGTGCGGCGTTGTCGGCCTGGCGATCGATATATCGGTTGCTCTTCAAGAGCGGGAAAACCTGTTGAACGCAGCGGACGCGGCGGCCGTCGGTGCCATCTCCGAGAAATCCAAAGGTGTCGCCAAGGCCCGCACGATGGGTGGCAACGGCAGTGTCCAGGAAGCGATCGACGAGGCCCACGATCTCTTCCTTGCGCAAACCGGCAGCAGCGGCACTACGGATCAGGTCGACCCATATTCGAGCGTCACTCCCCTGCACCTCGACATTGACGTTCACAGGACCGGACAAAATCTCAACTCGGAAGTCCGGTTCGAAAAAGGGATCCCGACCACCTTTCTCCAACTGTTTGGCAAAAAAGAAGTGGTGATCTCAGGCAAAGCCAAAGCCACCTATCAGCTTGGCGCCCACATTGATTTCTACGTGTTGCTGGACAACACGCCGTCTATGGGTGTTGGGGCTACGGCTGCCGACATTGCCATGATGGAGAAAAACACCAAGGACACCTGCGCGTTCGCGTGTCACGAGGTTCAGAACGTCAACAACTACTATAATCTGGCCAAAAGCCTGGGCGTCAGCATGCGCATTGATATCGTACGCAAAGCAACCCAGGAGCTGACCAAAACGGCCAAGGCCACCATGTTGTTTGCCAATCAGTACCGCATGGGGGTGTATACTTTTGGAGCAAAAGCCGAAGATGTGAAGCTGACGGCCGCTGCGACATTGAGTGGGGATATGGATACGGTTCGTTCCTATGCGGAAGCGGTGGATTTGATGACCATTCCCAAGCAGGGCTACAACAACGATCAGCAAACGAGTTTCGATAATGCCCTGACGGAGATCAACAAGCTCATCGATGCCCCTGGCAGCGGCGACACGACCAATGAGCGGCAGAAAATTCTATTCTTTGTATCGGACGGAGTAGGTGACAGTTACAAGCCATCAAAGTGCACCAAGAAAACGACCGGCGGACGTTGTCAGGAGCCGATCGATACGAGCTATTGCAAGCTGGTAAAGGACCGGCACATCAAGATCGCCGTTCTGTATACTACCTATCTGCCGCTCCCCAAGAACAGCTGGTATAACAGCTGGATCAAACCGTTCCAGAGCGAGATCTCTGCAAAAATTCAGGAGTGCGCGTCACCGGGCTTGTTCTTTGAGGTGTCTCCCACGGAAGGGATAACAGAAGCGATGCAGGCGCTGTTTCTGAAAGTTATCAATCAGCCCCGGCTGACGCAGTAGGGCCCAGGGCTTCAACCCAATCCAGGCGTTGGAACACTGGTTGGCTCGGCGACGCCGCTTTCAGCGTCTTCACGCGCATGAGCATATCGAGATCGACCCGGCCGGGACCGGAGAGCTTGAAGAGGCGGGTCGCTTCAGGTTCAGGAAGATTGTAGGCTTCTGCGAATTCCTCAAGCGAGTATTGAGGTCCGCGCAGTCTCCGCTTTGCAAAAATGATGTCGTTCGTCATTCATGCCCCCAATGGAAAAGATGGTGATGCAAGCCGGATGGGATAGGAGCTCGCCTGCCGTTTCGTTGGCCACAGGAAGAAAGCGGAAAAATCCCTGTGTTCTCCATGCCATCGTGTCCGCTTGACACGACTTGCATCGCCCTCAAAACGTCGTTTGCGGCAAACGGTTCCGAAGCGTTTGAGACCAACGTTGGGTATTGCGCGGAACATTCGTGACCGAAGCTTGAACAAATCGGAATGCAGGGCCACCGCCTTTAAAAATTGATGATTTTCAATTAATTATGTTAATGCGGTTTAAAAAAGTTAGTGATTTCTCTATGGGCCACTCCATTGACGAGCACTGATAAGTGCAGTGGAGTAAGGCCTGCCGTCATTAGGCGGCTGGCGCGAAGCGGGCCGTTTTGGGAGGGGCGGCCCGCTATCATTTCGTGGATCCTGAACGACGTAGGTCTCAACTCGTGGGAGCGGTTATGACCCTTTACTATTTTCGGACCCTTGAGAGAAACGAGCACGCGTTCTTAACTGAGACCGTTCTTGATATGCCGGATGACGAGACTGCGCTCAAAGAAGCTCGCGCAGCCTTGTTTGACATGGCAAGGGAGCGTTTGCGCGATCCGTCATTCTGGCTCCTCCAAGTCGAGCTCCTTGATGCAAACCTCGAAAGTGTGACAACGATGAAGCTCACCAGGGAAGAGGACCCGGTCCGAAAACCATGAATTGATTATCTTGAAGCGTCCGGCGGATTTTCGTAAAAAAACGGACCCAGCAACAGATTTTGCTTTTGTAATGACGAATTCAAAAGACCAGCCGAACACATTTGCATACGAACCCTCTTCCCTCCTCGCGGCCATCGTTTGAATCTTCCGACGACGCCATCGTCAGCAAAAGTCTTGAGGAGATTATCACCAGTTGGAACCGCGGCGCTGAGCGGATTTTCGGCTACTCTGCGATCGAGGTGATTGGCCAGCCCATAACCATATTAATACCGCCGGAGCGTCTGGATGAAGAGCCGGCAATCCTCGCCCGCGTCCAGTCTGGCGAGCGCGTCGATCATTTCGAGACCGTTCGTCGCCGCAAAGACGGTCAACTTATCGATATCTCCCTCACGATTTCGCCCATCCGGACTCCGGGCGGAATTATCGTAGGGGCTTCCAAGATTGCGCGTGACATCTCTGAGCGGCAGCGTGGACAAGAGCAACAATCCTTGCTCCTCCACGAGATGAATTATCGGATCAAAAACCTGTTTGCACTTACTGGTGGACTACTGTCCCTCGCGGCCCGCGAAGCAGAAACTCCAGGGGATCTGGTTAAGTTGATGCGTGAGCGGCTAGTGGCTTTGGCCCGGGCTCACGATCTCACCCTGAGAAGCCACGAGGCGGATCCCGCTGCTGCAGGAACGATATCTCTTTTCGCATTGCTGGACGCCATGCCCGCACCCCATAAAACAGGAAATCTCGGATCACCATGGCGGGCGATGATGTCGAGTTTGCTGCACCGCATGTGACGAGCCTGGCGCTCTTGTTTCACGAATTTACCACCAACGCAGCCAAGTACGGCGCATTACAGACCGAAGAAGGTTTCATCGAGATCAGCACCCGGCCGCCGTGTGGACTGAACGGGGCGGCCCGCCCGTCCAATCACCCTCCCTGTCGCGTGGGTTTGGCAGCAAGCTCGAAACTACCCTTAAAACCAGCTTAGGTGCGACCATTATGCGGGAATGGCGTCCTGAGGGCCTCGTCATCACTGTTGTCTTCCCACGCTCGCTTTGTCATTCTGGGGAAGCCAGCTAAACTTCGTGATCGTTATTATCTGCACATTGCAGATCAAACGCCAACGAGACCTCCAGGCCTTCTGGAAGGTAATGTGAGATAACCTGCGCGTTGGCGGCAGTTGGAAATGCCCGTCGGATGAGCCTCGAGCCGAAGCCTTCTTTTTCGGGAGGTAGGACGGGAGGACCGTCGTGTTCACGCCATAAAAGGCTCACACGTCGTGTGTCACAGCTCCAGTTGATCGATATCAACCCCTGCTCATCCCGGAGGGCTCCGTATTTGACAGCATTCGTTGACAGCTCATGGATAACCAGAGAAAGAGCCAGGGCGATATCGGGATCGACCCGGCATTCCGGCCCGTTGATCGTTACGCGGTCAGCAACGACTGGCAGATGGGGCCGAAGGGTGCGCTCGACAATCGCCCTGATATCAGCACTTTGGTGTTCAGCGGCAAAGAGCAGGTCATAGGCGCTTCCTAAAGAGGCAAGGCGTTGAATGAACGAGTTGACCTGCAGCGGATAATTCTTGAACGTCTGCCGGGCGATCGCGCTGACAAGCGCCAGGGTATTTTTGACACGATGGGTCAGTTCCCGAGCGAGCAGGCTTCGTCGTTCTTCGGCAGCTTCCAGAACAAGCCGGCGTCGCTCGAGCTCGTCGAGAAGGGTATCAACGGATCCGCCGACAAGGCCGAGTTCTCCAAAATTCCCGGCCATGTTGGTTCTGACCGCTGTATCGCCTTGACGCCATTTCTCCATGACATCGACAATATGAGCTATCGGCCTCAGAATGAACCGGCTTCCGACAAGGGTCGCTGCGACGAAGGCCAACACAGCGCCCAGACTTAACATAATTACGGCGGTGATAGTCAGGCGGTTGACCTCGGCAAAGGCTTCCTGCTGTGAGAACCCGGCGCTGATGTAAAGCTGGTTGGTTGCCGATATTGGAACGTAGCCCAGGATCCGTTCGGTGCCATCCTGACTTTTGACTTCCATGGTTCCGGGCTTATCGGAGGTAATCAAATGCTGGTAAGGATCCGGTATGCGCGTACCGACAAAACGTTCAGGGTAAGGGTTACGGGCCAATATAACGCCGTTATGGTCGGCAATCGTCACCGCCCCGCCGCGTGCAACGCCGCGCTCAATGATCCGCGCCTGAAGCCAATCGAGACGGATACCGGTTGCGATGACGCCCACGAGCTTGTCATCGTTGTATACCGACAGTGCGACAGGAAGGACGGGAACGCCAGTCAACTTGCTGACTGTGTATCCGTCAACAACAAGGTCTTTGGCAGCAAGGCCGTCTTGAACGTAGGAACGATCTGAGAAGTCTGTGCCGGAGGCATTGCCCTGGCTGTCGCATACCAGCTTGCCCTTGGTGTCGATCAATAGGATGGCGCCTGTGGAAGTGAGCCGGGTGGCAACGCGACTCAGGGCTTCGCCGCAGGCCTTTGCGTCCATTTCAACAACTGCGGGAAGCGCCGATACCGCAATCAGCAGGCTACGCGATCCCTCAAGAATGCGCTCGACTTCCGAAGCGGTCATGCGGGCCGCTGCTGCAGCTTCACTATGGATCTCAGCCGAACGCCGTTCGCGACTTGCAAATTCGTTATAGGCCAAAAGCCCGATGGCCGGCAAAAGGGCAGTGGCTGCCACTGCCATCAGTCTTTTTCTCACGCGTCCTGTTCCCCGTCTGGCCCCACCATCCGAACCGACCGGAACTTGGGCTTGACCTACCGGTGAGAGGTCATCCTCAGTCGGGACAATTCGCATGAACCAACAATAGGCATGATCAATATATTTTACGAAAAATCAATTCGATGGATTGAACGCAAAAGGTCACGGTTCATTCGTTCCGATATCGGCGTCCCATTCGAAAGGAAAAACTTTTTGGGTGAAGGCAAATCGAAAAGGATCCGGAACGCATTCGAAGCCGGAGCATTTCGAACGGACTTACTGCGGAACCATTTTCTCGGTCTTTTCGTTTCGGCCACGCAATCGTCTGGAACGACCTGGTGACGCGAATGGACAAAATTCAACGTGTTGAAGAACAGCTTGAAGTGGCCAAACGCCGTGTCAGCGACGGACAAGTCAAAGTTCGCACGAAAACAGAGTTGGACCACGAGACTGTCGAGCAGGATCTCAAACAGGTGACGGCGAGCATTGAACGTATACCGATCGGCCTCGAAGTGGATGAATTCCCCCAGATTCGGACCGAGGGAGATACCACTATTGTACCCATCTGCGAGGAA
This sequence comes from Rhizobium sp. LjRoot30, assembly GCF_964253915.1. Taxonomy (NCBI): domain Bacteria; kingdom Pseudomonadati; phylum Pseudomonadota; class Alphaproteobacteria; order Hyphomicrobiales; family Rhizobiaceae; genus Rhizobium; species Rhizobium sp. LjRoot30. The sequence goes on from NZ_CAXUSG020000023.1 coordinate 10,698, forward strand.
CGCGTCATCGTCGAAAAGCGGCTGGTCCTCGTTGAAGAAATACGGATCAAGCGCGAGATCACGGTTCAGCGTGAGCGCGTCCCGATCAGCCTTCGCAAACAAAAGTTTGTGGTTGAGCGCATTTACCCCAACAGCAAGGAGCACACCCATGACACAGACCTATAGCGATACAACATCCAGCTATGTCTCCGGTAACGCAGCCTCGACGCTGACCGCATTTTTCGACAATCGCTCCGAGGCGGAGGCTGCCATTACCCGCCTTCGCGACGCTGGCATCGCGCAAGCCAACTTGCGCCTGGTCCCCGGCTATGAAGCCGATCGTACAGATGCACCTCCGCCGGAAAGCCGGACAGGGTTCTGGGCGGCGCTGGAAGACTTCTTCTTTCCCGATGAGGATCGCGAGGTTTACAGCGAAGGCCTGCGCCGCGGCGGCTTCCTTGTCACCGTCAGTGGTGTCGATGACGGCTCCTACGAGACTGTCCGGGACATTCTCGACGATGAAGGCAGCATCAACCTTGACGAGCGTGCCGATACCTGGCGGGCGGAGGGATGGAATGGCTCCCATTCGAGCTCGGCCACGACAGGGTCTGACCGAATTGATATCGCCACGCAGGCGGCGCTCCGCAACCAGACCGGCGGCAACGAGGAAACGATCCCGGTCGTGGAGGAAAATCTGCGCGTTGGCAAAAGGGATGTAAATGCCGGCAGCGTCAAGGTCAGGGCCTACACTGTGGAAAATCCCGTAAATGAAAGCCTCACACTCCGTGACGAAAATGTCACCATTGAGAGACGAAATGTCGACCGGCCGCTTACCGACGCGGACCGTGCTTTCGAAGAACGGACAATTTCTGCCGAGGAGCATCACGAGGAAGCCGTGGTGTCGAAGGAAGCCCGGGTCGTTGAAGAAATCGGCATCAAGAAAACCGAAGCCGAACGCACTGAAGAAATCAACGAAACCGTACGCCATACCGAGGTCGAAATCGAAGATAAACGCGGCCTGAGCCAAGGTCAGTCTCAGTTTGGGCAGTCTCAGAGCCAGCGCAGCTAATTTAGCTTGTGAAACGCACCGTCAACCGCGGTGCGTTTCATATTGACTTAGTCGTTCCCTTTGCCATTTCACCCCGTGTTGAAGAATGAGGTGAAGGACATATGGACGAAAGAACTGCGCCAGAGAAAGATTTTCGTCGTATCGGCCACGACATGCGCAATGCCCTGCACTCCATTTCCGCTGGCATGGGCATCATCAGCAAAACCAACACGGATCCAGGCTTGGCCCCTATTATCGATTTGATGGCGGAAGCTGTTGAGAACATGCGTTGCCTCGTCAGCGAACTTAATCCTTCCTCAAACCCCGCTCTTGATAATTAGACCGTCTCACCGTCCTTCGTACATATCCCTGGCAACATCCTTGAGAAGTGAGGTCATGCGACAACGGAGGTCGGCATCGAGAACCTCCACGCCGGCGGCATCGAAGTCGCGACGTAGTCGGGCAAAGACGCCGTCCGGATCGGCGATATCGGCGGTGGTAAGTTCGCGGGCATAAGCCTGTGCGTCGTCCCGGCGCATGGTGGCCGCGGCCCAAAGGCCAATCAGCGCGTTGCGACGCGCCTGCGCCTTGAACATGAATTCCTGATCATAAGCGAACTTGTCCTCAAGCGCGCGGGCACGCTTCAGCAAAGCAGTCATGTTTAATCCCCGTTTAGATCGATTTTATACCCCAGCCGTTTTTCCCCTGGCCGCGAGTAACCTTATAGATCAGGAGTTTTAAAGAACCGGGCAACGGGAAGGGCTAATAAACGGTCAAAACACCTTACACTTGTGTTTTGTATATTTTCGCTTCACGACGTTAGGCTGGCGCAAGTGAAACTGCCGTATGCGAATGTCATGAGATACATCCTCCCTGCTGCGACCTTACTGGCAATTCTGACTCCCGACGACGGGGATCAACAGGCCGTTGCACCCCAAAGTCCCGCAGTTGCCGTAGTGCGATCTAATGCTTCCGTTGATAACCGGGGCGCAGCAGCCTGTTTACACGTTTTCTCCGAGCCTGATCCTTACGCGGCGGCCCTTTTGGATCGTGTCTCTCAAGGTTTTCAACCGGCGCACTGCCATGAGAAAAACGCAGATGTCCAGCCTTCACGGCTGGAGTCGATGTAAAAAGGCTTCGCGTTCGGGGCAAGATCAGGTCGGCTCGGTCACGGCGGTACGGTTACGGCCGCTACGCTTGGCGCGGTAGAGAGCGATATCCGCCTTTTCGCATAACGTATGCAGGCTTTCGAAAGGTTCTGCCATGGCGATTCCGATACTTACCGTGGCGTGGAGGTCCGGTTCGTCGAACCGAGTATTGGCGAGAGCCAGCCGGATCGTCTCGGCGACCTCCCTTGCGGCCGGTGCGGTCAAGTTCTCCAGGAGAACCGCGAATTCCTCTCCCCCTATACGCCCTGCGACATTTCGATCTGACACGCCCAAGCGCAGGATCTCACCAAATTTTTCGATGACACGGTCACCGGTAGCGTGTCCAAAACGGTCGTTGATAAGCTTGAAGTGATCCAGGTCGAAAAGCAGAAATGCCACTTCGTGGCGCCGCTTCTGGCTGCGTTCCAAAGCCAGCTTGGCCCGCTCGTTAAAGCCACGTCGGTTATGCACCTGCGACAGAGGGTCGATTTCGGCGATGGTATTGGCTGCCTCAACTGTATCACGCATGAGTACCATCAAAAGCGTCAAGGCTATCGCGATGAGCAGGATTGCGCTCAAGGACTGCGAGAACAGCGCATATTTGCTGTCCAGGTATTGTGAGGCGGTGGACCCGGAATTCAACCATATAGCCACAACTGATTTTACGATGAAAGAGGCTGCCAAAGCACCGAAGAGGCCGGTCAGGATATGTTCCAGCCCACCATTTGAGCGGGAACTGGCAATGATCATCGCGCACAAGCCCATCGCGACTGCAAACGGTAGCTGGTAAAGCAACTCATAGGGCATCGTATTACGCGCACCACCCCAGATCGCCCCCCGAACGATGAGAGACAGGACGAAGGACGCGATCAGAAGCCAGTTGCTGACCGGCTGTTTATAGTAAACGGACAGACCTTTCGCCATGAAATGAAAGGCCAATGTGAAGCTTGCGAAGTTGGTAGCCGTAAAAACGGCAGGGTAGGGGGTCAGCCAAACCAGCAGTTCGCTGACCGGCGTCAGGATGCCGGTGCCATAGCTCACCGCGAACCAACCTGCATCTCCCTTTGTGTTCCTTCGAATAGAAACCAGGGTGAAGGCTATGGTGAAAAGTGTTGCCACCGCCACATTGACGATGGTCTGGTGCAATGCACTCTCCATTCCCCACCCTATGGCCGCGGTGAGCCGCTTGTTGCCTGTCACTTCATTTAGGTTTGGTTGCAAATATTCACAGGAAGCTATTCGGTTTCAAGCATGTCTCAAACGAACAACATGCCGGTCACCAGGTCCAGCCTCATTTCTCAACGCAACTTTTTCATATCAGGCTACCACCGACAGCACGCGGCACTTTAATTTGGGTCAAATTTGATGAAATGCGCTTAAACTCCCGGTGGAAGCTAGCCTTATACCAAAAGCAGGCAGGCCGACGGGTACCCGCGCCGCCGAGAGGAGCGATTTCATCCGTGCTCTCTTAGCATCCGCGCCTCCGCTTCCAGGATTTGCGCCACATCCTCAAGGCTCATGTGGGATGCGCATAGGTGAATGGCACATTCAAGGAAATGCAAGGATGAGCGCCGCAAGTAGGCCTCCCGCTGCGTCTCGGACGTTTGGGAGATATGGCGATAAGGATCTTCATCTGACATGTTTTTGCCTCCGGGACGAAATACAACTTTCCTAGCAAAGAGAGGTTCCCCTAGCGGCTGATCAACGCTGGAACACAAGGCTTTAGCAGTTCATATAACGATCCATGCTTTGCAGTCGGCGAAAATTCGTGGCTTCTCGGAACCGGTCGCACTGTTTGTTGTTACGGATTGCACGAGATGCTGATTGGCGTTCGAAAAACGTTAGTGTCGACAACCGGTCTAAAAAACTTCGATTCAAGATCAGGCGTTGTCGATAGTGGAACCGCAACTGGTGCGGCTCAAATTATCCGGGCAGACCGTCCAAGTTCAACCCGCCGCTTCTTGGTTGTTGCTCCGTTCGGTGGGCGGGCGTCTGGGCAACCAGGCGCCCATTTACTTTATAGGTCAGGAAAGGCGAGGATAGCTGAGGAGCCGGTGCAGGTATTCGATCGGCGGGTTTTCCTCAAGCTGGAACGCGACGCGGGCGATTACCGATCCTTGACTGCTGTAGCCCAGTAGGGCGAGCTCTTCGCCTGTACGATGTGCCGTTTCTATAGCCTGAAGCCACTGCAAAACAATGTGACGGGCCTCGGCCTGGGCGGCTCGAGGCGCAGCCCTTCGCTCGCCATTTCAGCCAGAACGTTGCGCGCCTCGGTGGCTGCGGCAGCCTCATTCGGAAACTCCATTGTTACAGATTCCGAAGCTTATAGATCTCTGGGAACGGCTGATAACGGATACCCGGCAGGTCGCAGCTCGGATGGCCTTCCCAAGCATAACGAATGACGTTGTTGCTCATATCCAGGAACCAGTCCTTGCGACCGGTGTATGCGCCGAAGGAGTTCTTGGCGTTCCCCTTGATGCAAATATTGCCCGTGGTGGTTGATCCAGCTGGGATGAAGTAGGAGATCTCCGCGTCCATGATCGAGTAGGGATCTTTGAGAACCCGGCGCGCGCCTTCGATGATCGCTGCTTTTTCGGCCGCGGTCGCCGGGCGTTGCTTGGTCAAGCGGTCCTGCCACATGGCGCCGGTTTGGCAGGATGAGATGAGGGTTGCGGCTGCGAGCAAGGCCAAGAGTTGTTTCGGCACGGAGATACCTGTTGATGCGTGCCGATTTCTTAACCTTCTGATTTTTGGGTTGCAATAGGTTTGGTCACTATTTAGGTAAGTGACCGGTTGGGCGATCATTTGTGCACAGCCGCAGCGCGTACAGCATGATACTCGACGTCGGCCTCAAGTCTCTTCAAGAGCAGCGAGCAACCGAGCGTGCTTGGCGGCACGCGCCGTCGCAGCACCGTTTGCTCACGAATGCGACTGGTCGCGTCGAGAAAAAGCGTCCATTTCGTTTGCGGCAGATGTCACTCCAGCCGGAGTGCTCGTCCAGCCGCACGCGAAGACGGCCGGCCCGGAATCCGGCGAGACACCTAAGCAGTGCCAGATTAAAGTCTGGTCATCACAGAGATGGTAGCTCTTGATAATTTGTCACAAATTCGCGGAGTTCAGACGGCGGTAATGGTCTAGCCAAATAGTACCCTTGCATCTGACAGCAACCGGCATCCCTGAGGAAATGCTCCTGCTCGGCATTCTCAACACCCTCTGCCATGGTCTGTATACCTAGCTTCTTCGCCATTGACAGGATGGCGGAAGCGATCGCCATGTCGTTTTCGTCTGCAGGAATGCCTTTCACGAAAGAACGGTCGATCTTGAGGCGCGAAAGCGGAAAGGACTTTAGAGTGCTCAAGCTTGAATATCCCGTGCCGAAGTCATCCAGCGCAAGGCTGATCCCCAACGCGGTCAATTCCGACATCTTCCGGACGGAGTCTGCCACGTCGCACATGATCATGCTTTCGGTTATTTCGACTTCCAGCCACCGCGGATCCAAGTCCGCCGCACTAAGGATGTCGGCTACCTTGCGGGTCATCCCAGGATCCTGAAACTGCCGTGCCGACATATTGACCCCAACCTTGAATGGTTCAACTCCAGCGGCCTGCCAGGCACGAACCTGAGCGCATGCCTTGGTCATGACGAACTCTCCGAGAGCGCAAATAAGCCCGGTTTCTTCTGCCAGCGGGATGAACTCGCCTGGCATCACAAGACGGCCCTCGTGTTGCCAGCGTACCAGTGCCTCGACCCCGCATACCTTGCCCGTCCTCAGATCCTTCTGTGGCTGGTAGTGCACAACCAGTTCGTCGTTTTCGATTGCGGTGCGCAGCTCCTTCGTCATGCGCACCTTCTCGCGCGCAGCAACCGACATACATTTGGTGAACTTTCGGACCCCGTCGCGTCCTTCCCGCTTCACACGATACATCGCAAGATCGGCAGCCGCCATGAGTTCGGCAGAGGAATGACCATGATCCGGGAAGGCGGCAATACCGATGCTACATGCAGTCTGAAGCTCGACGCCGTCCACCGTGAACGGCAGGCATATCGCGGCACGGACACGCTCCATCCGGGCCTCATAGGACTCGTCCCCCTCGAGGACGATGACAAATTCATCCCCGCCGATCCGCCCCACTATTCCATAAGCTCCGAGAGCCCGTTTGATCCTGACGGCAGTTTCACTCAGTAGTAGATCGCCGACCCTATGTCCGAGGCTGTCGTTCACATGCTTGAAGTTGTCCAGATCCAGAAACGCGACCCCGAGTGTCCCTCCTTCGATATCCGCCTGAGCTACCATACGATCGAGACTCCGTTCGAGCCTGTCTCTGTTCGGAAGCCCGGTAAGTGCATCGTGTTCGGCCAAGTAAAGGATCTTCTCTTCGTCACGACTTCGATCGATCGCTATTCCGGCCATGCGCGCCGCCGCCTCGAAAAATTCGAGGTATTCCGATGTGAGCTGATCTTCCGGGTACCACACGAGAAGGCAGCCTAATATGTCTCCGCTACCGCCGATGATGTCGATGCATCTGAACGCCCCCTTATCGCCGATGACCCCTCGAAGGACGTCCACGAGTGTACCGTGCGGTCCTTGGCTGATTGAAGTAGGTAGTGCGGAAGATGCCGGGCAGGCCGCAATCCTCCATTCTTCAGTTGTCGCCATCGTGAGGATTGCAGCACGAGAACCCGGCGACCCCGTCTCTAGCTGCTCACAAAGCTCTTGGAAGAACTCGCCTACTGGCTTGCCAGATACAATTGCCTGCAGAATGCATGTTTGCGACTTAAGCATTCTTTCAGCAGCCTTACGCGCAGTAATGTCGCGCGATGCGCCTACGACACCAACGATCTCACCATCCCGGTTGCGTAAGGGCACCCTCGACATCATGAGCCATCGGTCGCAATTTCCCTTGAGGGCACGCTCTTCAAAGCCAAGATCGGCCTCGCCAGAGTTCATGACCCGCCGCTCGATTTCATGGATCTCGGTGGCCGCTTCCCAACCGTGAAGATCTGAATCTTTCAGGCCGATCATCTCGTCGAAGTGTTCGAACCCGTTGTTTGTGACTACTGCAGCGTTCGCGAAGATGAAGCGCCCCTCGCGATCCTTCGCATATATGTAGTCGGGGACGTGGTTGATCATGGCCTCCAGCCAAACGTAACGCTCGGCCAGGTCCTCGTTCGTCCGCGAGGTTGTAGCGACACGACGCAAGGGATCGATCGCGGAATCCTGTATGCCATTTCCGGAAGCGCCGCTTGACCCCTCCGCACGTTCAATGCGCATCAACTTACATGCCTCCAAACTGTCGAAGCATCATCTTAGAATTTCGTTATGTAATCATGAAAGGCGGCCGCAGGCTTCTGACTGTCCAAACCCCACGATATCTTCAGTCAAATTTTACACGGGTTCATTAGGCTTACGTCATAGTCAAGCGTGAAGAATGAATGAGCCCTTGGAACGACCTGCTTTCAAACCTGGCCCTAGTGGCAATTGCCACCGCCGTCTGGACTTTTGGGAACAGCACCCTGAAGTCCTCGTCGTCATCCGAAGTGTCGTCGACGGGTATGTGCGCCTTCACGCGATATCGTTTGCCTCACCCGATCGAAACCATTGACGGATAGTTACACGATCCTAGTTAGGTGGGTACTGACAGAGACGTTCAGGGTATCATGGTGAAAAGCAGCCTAGAAAACAAACGCATTCTCATTCTGGAGGACGACCCTCTCCTCGCTCTCGACCTCGAAGACTTCTTTACGGAACTCGGCGCTAGGGTGATCGGGCCTGTCTCCAGCGTCGAGCAGGCCCTCCAGGCGGTCTCCACCGGGATCGACGGGGCGGTCCTCGACCTCAATCTGAGAGGTGCCTACTCCTACCCGGTCATCGAAGCACTCGCCGAGGCGGGCACACCGCTCGTCGTATGTTCCGGATACGCCGAACTGCCCGACACCCGGACGGAGCTGACTGATATCGCGCTGCTGCCGAAACCTTGCGACCTCAAGGTTTTGCAAGCTAGACTCGCTGAGCAGATTACCGCAGCGCCCCAGACGACTTCCTAGACGCGCAAGATCGAAGCCGGCGAAGTGCCGGGACAGGTTCGTTCAGGCCGACACCGGCCTTAGCGCTTCGCTCTCGGCGATCGGAAGGTCGATTTCGGCTCTGAACCCGTCCGGCAGGTAGTGGAGGCTCGCCTGCCCGCCCAGCTCATATTCGATATTAGCTTTGATGAGCCGGGTACCGAAGCCCTCGTCATCGGGCGCCTTGACGACCGGTCCGCCGCGCTCGGTCCAGTTTATCCGAACGGACCGCCCCGGACCCGTCTTGTTGACCACCCACGCAATGGAGACACGCCCCTGCTCGTTGGCCAGCGCCCCATATTTCGAGGCATTCGTCACCAGCTCGTTGAAGACCATGCCGATGGAGAGCGCGGTCCTGGGGTCCAACCGAACGAGATCGTGCCGCCCAATATCGAAGCGCGAGAGATCCCTGTTGTGTGGCCGAACCGCGCGTTGGAAAACGCTCAGAAGCTCCGTCTCGTCCCAATTGCCTTCGAACAGGAGCTCGTGGGCGTCTGCCAGCGCCGACACACGGGCGATGAGTTTCTCCTCGAATTCCGCGACTGACCGGCAACCGCGACCGGTCCGGCGGATTAGCGAAAGCACGACGGCGAGATTGTTTTTCACCCGGTGGCTGAGTTCCCGGACCAGCAGATCCTTCTGTTGCTCGATCCGCCTGCGCTCTGCCCGCTCGCGTGCTTCGTTCACCGCACGCGTCACGGCAGCCGGCAGACGCGCCAGGCGCTGCTTCAGAACATAGTCGGTCGCGCCCTTGCGGAAGGCTTCGATGGCAGCATCCTCGCCTAGAACCCCTGAGACGAAAATGAAGGGCGCGTCCGGCGCTGAGGCGACCGCTAGGTCGAGCGCGGCCATGCCATCGAAATCGGGAAGCGAGAAGTCTGAAAGGATAATCTCGAACGTGTGTTGTGCCAGCGCGGCCTGATAAGCAGCACGCGTCGCGACGCGATTGACCTCAAAGGTTTCTTGCAGGTTCTCGAGCTGCGCTTCAATAAGTTCAGCGTCGATGGTGCTGTCTTCCAGCAGCAGGATACGCAGCATTCCGGCCATGTCAGTCGCCGCCCACCTGCCGCAGCTTCGGCGGCGGCTCGTTGAGAAGCGCCCAGAAGACGCCGAGGTCCTGGATCGCCTTGAAGAACTGGTTGAACTCGACCGGCTTGACGACGAATGCGTTGACCCCGAGCTGGTAGCTTTTCACCAGATCCTGTTCTTCGCGAGACGAGGTCAACATGACGACTGGAACGTGACGCAGGTTCTCATCGCGCTTTACTTTTTCGAGCACCTCCAGTCCGTCGACTTTCGGCAGCTTGAGATCGAGCAGGACGACTGCGGGATCGCCTGGATCGCGGGCGGCATGGGAACCGCTGAGATAGAGAAAATCCAGCGCCTCGGCGCCGTCGCGGGCAACCACGATGTCATTGGCGATCTGACACTTCTCAAGCGCCGTCAGGGTCAGTTCGAGATCCCGGGGATTGTCTTCAACGAGCAAAATTGGCCTCAGTTCTGGCACGGATTACTCCTCAGGTAGCGCCGGTAAGGAAAAAGTGAAGCATGCGCCCTCGTCCACCGTGCCAATGGCGTCCACGCTGCCGCCATGCCGCTCGACGATGCGCTTGATGAGGGCAAGGCCGATACCCGTGCCCTCGAAATCCTCGCTTCGCTGCAGCCGCTGGAATACACCGAACAGCTTAGACTTGTAAGCCATGTCGAAGCCGACACCGTTATCCGCGATCCGGTACAAAATGCCTTGGTCGGTCAGAACGGCTGATATCTCGATATGCGCCTCTTCGCGCAGCCGCGTATATTTGACCGCGTTGTCGATAAGATTGTACCAAACCTGCCGAAGGAGGGTGGCGTCCCCCGTCGCAGCGGGCAGATCATCGACCTGCCAGACGATCGTGCGGCCCGCCGTCTCCTCTGCCAGTCCCCGCCGCACCTCGGCGACGAGCTTGTTCATGTCCACCTTGTCGGCGGACAGTGCCGCTCGACCGAGATGAGAGAACGTCAGGAGATCATCGACGAGGTCACCCGCGGCCAGCGCCGAATCCGAAATCATCTGGAGATAATGGCGCGAGCGCTCGCCGAGATTCTTCTCCCGCTCCGTCAGAAGCTGGGAGAAGCCGACGATATGGCGGAACGGCGCCCGCAGATCGTGAGAGATCGAATAGGAGAAGGCCTCCAGTTCCCTGTTGGACTTCTGTAGGTCGGCGGCAAGCCTGGCCAATTGCTCGGCCTTCTTCAGCACAATCTCCACGATCGAGGCGCGCAGGTCGCGCGCGGCGGCGATCTCTGCAGGGTGCCACGGTGCGCTCCTGCCGCGCACCATCTCGCGCCAGGCCTCGAAGGACTTGCGAGGATGGATCCGCCCGCTCTCCCGCACCACCTTGTGCGGATCCCCGCCCCAGGTGACCGTCTTGACCACTTCCTGGCGGAACCAAACAAGCCAGCTGTCTTCCACCTCGGAAATGCGCAAGGCGAGGACACCGCAGGTGCCGTCGTTGAAGCCGCCGTCGCGCGGGACCTCCGAGACGATAGAGTCCGTAATGTAGGAATCGGTGGCCGCGTCTTGCTGTGAAAGGCGGGCGACCAGGCTTCTTACCTGATGCTCTTCCGGAGCCTCGCCGACAGGCAGGTAGCTGTTCTGAGACAGGACCGCCGCCCCATCCGCTCGGGTGAGTTCCAGCAGCGCCCCCGGCGTGCCGGCCAGGCCTTCATCCCACCGATCGGCCTGAGCCATCGCGGCCAAAAGCCTGGTGTGCACGCGCGCGAGTTCAACGCCGAGTGCCGCTGTCTCGGCCCGGCTGTCGGCGCTGATCCGCATGGCCAGGCTCTGGACCACGAAATCGCAGGCTTCGCGGATGTCGCTCGTCACATGGTGGGCATTGCGGCTGTGGCAGGACAGAAGGCCCCAGAGCTTGCCGTCCACCATGACCGATATCGACATGGACGAGAGCGTGCCCATGTTGCGCATATATTCGAGATGGACCGGCGACACGCTGCGAAGCTGCGTGAACGTCATGTCGATGGCCCCTGCGTCGCACTCCTCCCCGAACGCGGTCAGCGGGACCGGCTTGTAATTTGCGTCGGGGATCAGGCGTATGCGGTTCAACGTGTAGAGATTGCGTGCTTGCGCCGGAATATCCGCAGCGGGGAAACGCAGGTCGAGATAGGACGGCAGGGTACCGTTGCCGGCTTCGGCCACGACATGTCCGTTCCAGTCGGTATCGAACCGGTAGACGAGTGTCCGGTCGAAGCCGGTCAGGTCAGCGATCAGGCGCGCGGTCGCGGAAAGCCCATCCGTAAGCTCTTCAGTGGCCGTCATTTGCTGTGCGAAGCCGGTCAGACGGGAAAGAAGCGCGTTGGGTAAAAAGGGCGCGCTGCGTTCGAACTCAACGATGGCGCGGCCCTGATGGGCATGTGCCGCCATGTCCACGTCCGGGTTCTGCAGCCTGGCGCGGTAGGCATGCGCGCCGCTGGCCCGCCAAGCGCGCAAAGCAGCCTCGACCGACGGGAACAGTTCGAGCGGCGTCCGGCCCGTGATTGCTTTAAAATTGGCCGATGCCCACAGGACATCGAGACCGGCGGGATCAAGAACGAGCAGAGATCCATGGGGCTGGATTGCGCCGGGAACATGGATCGGCTCGCGCGCGCAAAAATCCAGATCGCTTTGGCTCCCTGACATCGAATCCCCTCTCCCGCACGCCAATCCGGCCAAGCCTGCTGATGGTGGGGATCGTATAGACCGACCATCGCAGTGTTGAAAGACACCTACTATCTAAGAGCGAATCGCATTTTTTGTAGGCCTCTTTCGTGCCCGGAACGCGTTATCGCATTCGACGCACGGGGCGTGTCTCGCGTCGCGAAGCGCCTTCTTTGCATTTTATTAAGATTGTTCGCAAAGACTTGTCTTGGGGACGGGCGAAATTCCAGGGGGTGCACGTTGTGCGGAGACCAACGAACTGGAGATACCGATGGCCGTATCGCAGTCCACCATTCTCGTCGTCGAGGACGAACCGCTCCTCCGCCTTATCCTGATCGAGGCGTTGCAGGATGAAGGCTACCGCGTGCTCGCGGCGTCCAATGTCCTGGAGGCCATCGGCTATATCGCAAGGCATGCCGAAATCGACGGCCTGGTGACGGATATCGACCTGCCCGGCGGGCTGAGCGGCCTCGACCTACTGGAATTGCTCGGCAATTGCCGGCCGAACGCAGCCAGGATCGTCGTTTCAGGAAGAAGCGATCTGCAGGAAGCGACCCTGTCGGTGACGTGCCGGGTTTTCGCTAAGCCTTACAATCTCGACGAGGTGATCACCGAACTCGACAACCAGATCGTGACGAAAAGCGCCGTCCTTTCCACCCGGCGCATGCGTTCATAGCGCCGAGGCGCGCATGCCGGCCGCCACATAAAGGCCGCCGCGATGCGAAGACGGCATCGCCCCTCTTATATCGCTTTCCATTCTTTTAGAATTTCCACAGGGTTATCGCGCTTTTCAATTGTTGGGACTTTCCCATATAAGCCTGCGACACGTCGAGAAACGGCAACATGACCTTTGTTCCCAACACACGCAGCGAGATGAACCAGCGAATCCAGGAGATCGACTGGACGAAGACGCCCTTCGGCGCGGAAGCAGACTGGCCGCAGGAACTGCGCATGGTGCTGAGTCTGTGCCTCAACACCGCGCTTCCCACGGCCCTTTACTGGGGGGACGACCTTCGCCTTCTCTACAATGACGCCTGGGCGCCGATTGCCGGGGAAAAGCATCCATGGGCCCTGGGCCGTCCAGCCCGCGAGGTCTGGGCCGATATTTGGCATGTGATTGAGCCCCAACTCCTCGCCGTTCTGCAAACCGGTACGGGGTTTTCGGTCGCCGATCAGATGCTGCCCATGCAGCGCGGGGGCCGCATACAACAGACCCATTGGGATTACAGCTTCGCGCCGATCTTCGGACAGAACGGCAAGGTCCTCGGCATATTCAACCAGGGCAACGAGACAACAGCGCGCCTGTCGGCGGAACGGGCGCTGCGCGCCAGCGAGGAGCGACTGGAATATGCGCTGGGCGCATCGGATACGGTGGGCACCTGGGACTGGGATGTACCTAATGACCGGGTAATCGCCGATGCGCGCTTTGCCAAACTCTACGGCGTCCCGCGCGAAAAGGCCGGCGTTGGCGCACCGATCGCCGATTTCTTCAACGCCATTCATCCTGACGACCTTCCCCATGTCGAAAAGGCGATCGCGGCGACTTTGAAGGGCGGCCGTGTCTTCTCCCAGGAATACCGTCTCGTGCAGGCGGACGGTGCGCACAAATGGGTTATCGCCGAGGGACGGCCGATGCTAGCGCCTGACGGAACGCCCCTGCGCTTCCCCGGCATCAGCTTCGATATAACCGACCGAAAAAATGCGGAAGCCGCGCTCCGCGACAGCGAGGAGCGATTCCGGGCAATCACGAACTCCATCGACCAGATGATCTGGTCTACGACTCCAGACGGATATCACGACTATTACAACCAGCGCTGGTACGATTTCACCGGCGTGCCTTTAGGCTCGACTGATGCCGAGGGCTGGGCCGGAATGTTCCACCCGGAGGATCAGAACCGCGCCTGGAGCGTCTGGCGGCATTGCCTGCAAACCGGAGAGCCCTATCACATCGAATATCGGCTCCGTCATCGAAGCGGAAAGTACCGCTGGGTGCTTGGCCGCGCGCAGCCTGTGCGCAATGAGGACGGCGCAATCACCCGCTGGTTCGGTACCTGCACGGACATCCAGGACATCATCGACGCGCGTGAGGTTCTCACCCGGTCGCGGGAAGAGCTTGAAAAGGAAGTGCAGGAGCGCACCGTCAAACTCTTGGAAGCCGAAGCACAGTTGCGACAGGCGCAAAAGATGGAGGCGGTCGGGCAACTTACCGGCGGCGTCGCGCACGACTTCAACAATATGCTTGCGGTCATTTTGGGCGCCATGAACCTCCTCGAAAGGCGCCTTGCGCGCGGCGAAACTGATCTCGCCCGTTATATCGACGCCGCCAAGGACGGTGCAAACCGGGCAGCCGCTCTCACCCAACGTCTGCTCGCCTTTTCCCGTCGTCAGCCACTCCAGCCCGAAATCATCGAACCGAACCGCATGGTCGCCGGCATGCGCGAGCTGCTGACAAGGGCGCTCGGCGAGCAGGTTCAGGTCGAGACCGTGCTGGCCGCGGGCCTATGGCGCATAAATGCCGATGTCAGCCAACTTGAGAACGCGGTCCTCAATCTTGCGGTCAACGGCCGAGATGCCATGCCGAACGGCGGCCGGCTCACCGTAGAAACGGCCAACACATTCGTCTCCGAGGACTATGCCCGAGAACACACGATGTCGCCCGGCCAATATGTGATGATTGCGGTCACCGACACCGGCACGGGAATGACCGGCGACACTCTCGCAAAGGCCTTCGATCCCTTCTTCACGACAAAGGAGGTCGGCAAGGGATCCGGGCTCGGGCTGAGCCAGGTTTTTGGCTTCGTGCGCCAGTCCGGCGGACACGTGAAGATCTATTCCGAACCAGGCCACGGAACCACCGTAAAACTGTACCTACCCCGTCATTACGGCGAGACGGAAACCAGAGAGATATCGCCGCAGAATGCTGACCCTGCGCGCGGCGTCCGTGGCGAACTCGTATTGGTGGTGGAGGATGACGAGCGGGTGCGCAATTTCTCCGTCGAGGCGCTGCGCGAACTCGGTTATACGGTGGCGGAAGCCGCTAGCGGCGCGGCAGCGCTCGCCCTGTTGGGAGAAGGCCTGAAGCCCGCGCTCCTTTTCACGGATGTCGTCATGCCTGAGATGACGGGCCGTGAACTCGCCACCTTGGCGTCGGAGAAACTGGGGGAACTGAAGGTCCTTTATACAACCGGCTACACCCGCAACGCCGTCGTTCACAACGGCATCCTGGACGCCGGAACCCATCTGCTTCAAAAGCCCTTCAGTCTGGAGCAGCTGGCCGAGAAGGTTCGGCGTGTAATCGATGGCTAATCGGCGCTCGCTTTGAAGTCAGGAGACGGTAGCCCGCCTGTCTCGACGCATCGCAAGGCGAGATCGAAGACAGCATTCGCGGCCTGGGCGGCGCATTCGATGTCGAAGTCTTCAACACCGTCCAGTTGACGAAGAAAGGCCTGCCAGCACGACATGTCGCGCGTCATGACTGCCAAGTGCCGTGCGCCGAAACCATCGGTCATTCCAAGCGCGGCGGCTCGCGATCTTAGAACGCGCGCACCGAGAGTTGATCCCTCGAGAACATAGATCGCACCCAACAAACCACTTTGATCGTCGAACAGCACATCCGACGTTTCGGTCGGTGTTACCCGGAGCCCCAGATCTTTCGCGTCCTGCGCGATCGAATCGGACACGGCGGTCGGACGCCAGGACCAATCCCGTGGCCAGACAACATCGTTCAAGACCCGATCCATCGCGAAGCGAAATCTGCCGAGGAAGGTCACATAGCGCCGATACGCCGCAAGGTTCTCAAATGCGCCGATCGCGGTGTCGAGCTTCTCATGGTTGGCTCGGGTTCGATCCCGAAGCGCAAACCGCCTTTCACTGTGTCCCATGTGTTCCCATCACAGAAAGCGGATCGTCGCAGGACCTGCGCAAGGGAAGATCCTTTCACTCTGGGGACGTGGTATCAGACTGGTGGGCAGGAAGCATCGAGAATTGCAGAAGAACCTGAAGGCGCACGCAATCAAGCGCCCTGCAGGGTTCTGAATATTCGATCGGATTCGCCCTCGACGGACCATGGCCGCATATTTCCTCCCAAGGTTTCGCCAACGGCCAGACCCGCCTGAATGGCATCCTCGTGGAAGCCGGAACCGAAATAGGATCCGCAGAACCACGTATTGGCCTCACCCTGAAGCGACCATAGTTGCTTTTGCGCGGCAAGCGTCGCGGCGTTGAAGAGAGGATGCTGGTAAAGTCCGCGCCAGATCACCTTGTCTTCGGCGGGTGCATGTAAGGGGCTAAGCGTCACAAAGCAGGGACGCAAATCGGAAATCCCCTGTAGCCGGTTCATCCAGTAAGTGACGCAGGGCTTGCGCACTGCCGTGCGGTCACGTCCGGATTGCGCGAGGTAGTTCCAGCTTGCCCAGACACGCCTGCGGCTTGGCATCAAGGTTTCATCGCGGTGGAGGACCGTCTCGTTATCTCCGTAGGTGAACGTGCTCAAGAGTTCGGCTTCGCGTGGTGAGCGATCGGCAAGCATCCCCAGCGCCTGGTCGGCATGGGCGCTGATCACGACATGATCGAACCATTCGGCCTCCGCGCCGCCCGCGGAAATCTCCACCGCACCGTTGACGCGTCGGATTGCCCTTACCGGCGTACCGGTCCGGATCCTGTCGCGGAACGACGCTGTCAGCCGCTCGACATAGGCACGGCTGCCGCCATCGACCGTTCGCCAGATTGGCCTGCGCACGAATTTCAGCAAGCCGTGGTTCTCGCAGAAGCGCACGAAGGAAAGCGCCGGATAATTCCCGATCTCAAGTGCCGGTGTCGACCAGATCGCGGCCGCCATTGGATAGAGGTGGTCTTCGCGAAACGCCCGTCCGAAGCCGGCGCTATCGAGATAGTCGTTGAGGCTAGCGGAAGGATCGAGATCACGCACGCCGTCTGGCGCCTGACGGTAGAAACGCACGAGGTCTCGCAGCATCGACCAGAAGCGCGGGCTGGCAAGGTTGCTGCGCTGGGCGAAAAGACCGGCGAGATTCGTACCGGCATATTCCAGCTTCCCACCGTCCATCGAGACGGCGAAGGACATTTCCGACGCCTTGGTCGGGACGTCGAGATGCGTAAACAGCGCAGTGAGGTTAGGATAGCTCACTTCGTTATAGACGATGAAGCCAGTGTCGACCGGAACACCGCCCGCATACACTGTGTGCGAATGGCCGCCAACGCGATCGTCCGCCTCGAAAACGGTGACCTCGTGGCGCTTCGAAAGCAACCATGCCGCTGAAAGGCCGGCGATGCCCGTGCCGACAACCGCGATTTTGAGTGGCCGATCCGATTGAGGAAAATGGCGCATGACGATCCTTTTGCGGCTTTCGAACTTTGGACAACTATCTGTATCCTTTACGGGCGGACACTTTTGACGGATCACTGCGAAGGACGATATCGCGTAGTGTGATCCGCTTCGGAGAGCACCGCGTATAAGGATGCATGAATGAAGCTTCGAACCCCGTTGAGAGTAATCACAAACCCGGTCTCCAGACCGGCCGGCGCCTTGCTGTGGTGAGTTCAAGGGACAAACAACAGACGCCTTCCCCCGATGCGCTTGTCGAAATGATGCGACAGGTTGCGCAGGATCGAGACCGTCAGGCTTTTGCCCTCCTCTTCCGCTATTTCGGACCGAAGCTGAAGACCTTCTTCCTTCGCTGGACGTTGTCCTCCGTCGCGGCGGATGATCTCGTGCAGGAAACGATGCTGACCGTTTGGCGCAAGGCCTCGTATTTCGATGCGGAACGCGCGGGCGTGGCGACCTGGATCTTCACAGTCGCGCGCAACATTCGCATCGACCATCTGCGACGGCAGAAAGACCCGTCGGCTCTGCCGCCGGATGCTGAGACGGCGATGGATACGGTTGAGGATGGAATGCTCGACGCCGAGCGGGACGCTGCGGTGCGCAACGCGCTGACCGCGCTCTCACCCGAGCAACAGACGATCATCCGCCTCGCGTATTTCAGCGAGAGATCGCAGACCGAAATCGCCGATGAATTGGGTATTCCGCTCGGCACCGTGAAATCTAGAACACGCCTGGCCATGAACCGGCTTCGCGGGCTGCTGGAAGACAAATCATGACCACCACACATCACGCAACCGACGAGACCCTGATGCGCTACGCCGCCGGCACGCTTGCCCCCGCGCCCGCCATCGTCGTCAGGGCGCATCTGGCAAGCTGCCCGGCCTGTCGCGCCCGCGTCGGCGAATATGAAGCGCTGGGGGGCGCGCTTCTGGAAGAAACGGAAGCGACGCAAATGTCGGCAACCGCATTGAGCGACGTGCTTGCCATGCTGGACGATGAGGACGCCGCCGCCCACTTCACACCGCCGCCGCGGGCGCCGGTGGAGATTGAAGGCATTCGCCTGCCGGACGCTTTGCGCGGCTGCGATATCGGACGCTGGCGCTGGATCGGGCCCGGTATGAAGATGAGCCGGGTCGGCGTGCCTCAGGATCCGGATGCCAATCTCATCCTGCTCAAGGTCGGCCCGGGCCGCGCCCTTCCAGACCACGGACATGTCGGCACCGAGTTCACCTATATCGTATCGGGTTCATACACCGATCGTTTCGGAACATTCGGTCCAGGTGATCTCGCGGAAATGGACGAAGACGTTGATCACCAACCGGTCGTCGACAATGGCGATGATTGTATTTGCCTTGCCGCTATGGAGGGTAAAATGCGCTTCAACAATCTCATCGGCCGCATGCTGCAGCCGATCTTCGGGATTTGAACCATGCCGGCGGTGGCGCTCTTCCTTCTTCTGGCCGCTGCTATCTCGCTGGGCATGGCAGCTGTTTGGCTCGCGGTCGTGAAGGGGGCGGGATCCGGCTGGGTCGATACCGTCTGGTCCTTTCTCGTGGGCGGGGCGGGTGTGGCTGCCGCGCTTTTTCCGGTTTCGGACTGGCAGAGCGATGGGCAGCGACGGCTTCTCATGGCAGCGGTGGCCGCGCTCTGGTCTTGTCGTCTTGGCCTGCATATCCTGCGGCGCACGCTGAGGGGGGGCGAGGATCCTCGCTACGCGAAACTTCAGGAGGAATGGGGCGAGCGCTGGCGCGGGCGTCTCTTCCTGTTTCTGCAGATCCAGGCCGCCGCCGCGCTTCTCCTCACCACCACGATCTTCACCGCAGCACGAAACCCGGCCATAGGCTGGCAGTGGAGCGATATTGCCGGCATCGCGATCATCGTCATCACCGTCGTCGGGGAAGGCATTGCCGATGCGCAGCTGGCACGGTTTCGCAGCGACGACACCAATAGGGGCAAGGTCTGCGATGTCGGTCTATGGGGCCTGTCGCGCCATCCCAACTATTTCTTCCAGTGGCTCGGATGGGTTGGTTATGCAGTCGTGGCTATCGGCCCTGCCGGCGATTGGGGCTGGGGCTGGCTGGCGCTTGCAGGCCCTGCCCTGATGTACTGGCTGCTGGTGCACGTTTCAGGGATTCCGCCGCTTGAGGCGCACATGATGCGTTCACGCGGCACTGCCTTCACCGCCTATGCCAGGCGCGTCAACGCCTTCTGGCCGGGCGCGCAAAAACGGGAGCAGACGACATGAACCTTGCCAAGACCGCCATCACCGCCGCCGAGCGGCTGCCGTTACCCGATCATGCCCTGCGGTTCGGCATCAGCCGGCTCGTTGGCCGCACGCGCCGCCTGCTGGCGGAGGGGACCGGTCCGACCGACCAGGACTTTGCGCGTTCCATGAGCGAATGGCCCATCGCCGTGCACACGGATGACGCCAATGCCCAGCACTATGAGCTTCCCGCGGCATTCTTCTCGCTGGTGCTCGGCCCGCGCCGTAAATATTCATCCTGCCTCTATGCCTCGCCCGCCACGACACCCGCAGAGGCGGAAATCGCGGCTCTGGAGGAGACGTGCCTTCACGCGGACCTCGCAGACGGGCAGGATATTCTCGAGCTCGGCTGCGGATGGGGTTCCCTCTCGCTGTTCATGGCAGAGCGCTTTCCGTCCGGTCGCATCGTCTCCGTTTCGAATTCATCCTCGCAGCGGACCTATATCGAGGCGGAAGCCAAACGCCGCGGCCTTCGCAATCTGACCGTGATCACCGCGGACATGAACACATTCTCACCGGACGGCACCTTCGACCGCATCGTGTCGGTGGAAATGTTCGAGCACATGTCCAACTGGCATTGCCTGCTCCAGCGTGCACGCAGCTGGATCCGTGACGATGGGCGGCTTTTCCTGCACGTCTTCTCGCATCGCAAGACTGCCTATCGCTTTGACCATGCCGACAAGGCGGACTGGATTGCGCAGTATTTCTTTACCGGCGGCGTCATGCCCAGCCATGGACTGGTTCGCGCGTTTGACGACAGTTTCACCGTCGAGCGGGACTGGCGTTGGAACGGCAAGCATTACGAGCGCACCGCGCAGGACTGGCTCGACAATTTCGACCGAAACCGCGACGCGGTCCGCACCATCTTCGAGGCGACCTACGGCAAGGACGCATCCGTCTGGATGCGGCGCTGGCGAATGTTTTTCCTCGCCACGGCCGGGCTCTTCGGCCATGCCGATGGAGAAGAATGGGGCGTGAGCCACTATCGCCTAAGCCCCGCCGGCGCAGGCCGGTGATCTTCTTTCTGAAACGCCTCACCGCGATGGTGCGGGCCTATGCGCACCATCCCGACCCGCGTGTCGCTGCGGCGAACATGACTTCCTTGCTGGTCGCGTCGAACCAGCCCTTTTACCCGCTCTATCTCTTCTGGCTGGTGAGTGCCGACGTCACCGCCGCCTGGTTCACATTCCTTTCGACACCGTTCTTTCTCGCCGTACCGGCCGTGGCGCGACGGAATAGCGTGGCAGGGCGGGCTCTACTTCCGCTGGCGGGGATCGGCAATACCATGCTTTCGGCATGGCTCTTTGGCACGGCGTCTGCGGTCGAAATCTTCCTCGTTCCGTGTGGCGTCATCGCATTGTTGGTGTTTCGTCCGCGGGAGCGCGTCATCGGGCTGGCGCTTGCAGCGCTCGCCTTCGGCATTTTCCTTCTGTTGCATGAAGCCTACGGCCAGCCGCTCGCGCGGTACGACGCAGTCCAATATGCCGCTCTGGCGCGGCTCAACCTCCTGAGCGCCGGCATGCTCACCGCCTTCGTCGCGATCCTGTTCTCAGGCATTCTGGCTCAGACGGAACGGTCAGCCGATGCGGCTCGCCACGAGAAAACCGGCTGATGCGCCGATCGCGGTGACGAACGCGCCCCAGGGAATATCGGCAAGCGTGATGGAAAGCGGCCAGTCTCTCAATGTCGCCTGGTTCGTGAGGTCATACGTCGCATAGGCCACTAGGCCGAGGATCGCACCGTTCAGCGCAGCCTTGCCGAGTCCTTCCCCGTCGATCGCGGGCATCACGGCGAAAAATACGATGCCGGCAATGTAAATCAAATAGAAGACAACGGCCGGCGCCAGATCAAACTGCGGCGCCAGTTTGTCGCCCAGGAGCGGCCTATAAAGCATATCGGCCATCGTCGAAAGCCAGATGGCATCGACGGTCAGAAAGGCGATGCCCGTCGCCAGATAGGCGATGACGATGGTTTTCATACCGATGTCTCCCATTACGTTTGTCGACATTTCTACGCCTTCGTCGCTCTGACGGATCACCTCGGGTGAACCGATCTGCCCGCGCATGCGTATTCAAGGAAAAGCAACGAGGATGGACCGATGAGGATAGCCGTTCTGACTGCGTTTTCCGCCCTGATGCTGACTGCCGCAGCCTCCCAAGCGCAGCAATCCGCCGATCCAAGCGGTGTCTGGCTGCGCGACGACGGAAACGCGCGTGTGCGCATCGCTCCATGCGGCCGCAATATCTGCGCCACCAATCTCTGGATCCGGGATACCAGCAAGGGCGAAGAGGCCGGCGACCGCCTGATCATGTCGCTTCAGCCCAAATCGCCGGATACATTATCAGGCACCGCCTTCGATGAGAAACGCGAGCGCACCTATTCGATCACGGTGCAG
Source organism: Rhizobium sp. LjRoot30 (assembly GCF_964253915.1). NCBI lineage: Bacteria > Pseudomonadati > Pseudomonadota > Alphaproteobacteria > Hyphomicrobiales > Rhizobiaceae > Rhizobium > Rhizobium sp. LjRoot30. The sequence continues at coordinate 32,632 of NZ_CAXUSG020000023.1, forward strand.
GTGTCCGACAATTCGCTTCTAACGCGCGGGTGTATTCTTGGCGGCGTGCTTTGCAAGAACGTGCGCTGGCAGCCGGCCCGATGATGAACGAAAAAGAGCAAGGCATGAAGCAGATCCGGGTCACTAGCATGGCCGACAACGGTCCGCCGCCCTCTGCGGCCGGTACGCTTTATGCCGGAAAGGTGATGCATCAGAGGCTGCATCCTTTCGGCCACCGCTTCAGCTATAGCGTCTTTTCACTTCTGGTCGATGTCGACCGGCTTGTCGATCTCGCCGGACTGACGCGCCTGCTTACCGTGAACCGCAATGGAATCCTGTCATTCCATGAGCTCGACCACGTCGAAGAGGACGGTGAGACACTGCGACAGTTCGCCGACCGTCTGCTGGCGCGCGCCGGTCTCGAAAAACCCGCGGCCCGTATTCTGCTGCTCGCCTACCCGCGCATGTTCGGCTATGTCTTCAACCCGCTCTCGACCTATTTCGCCTATGACGATGAAGATCGGCTGGTTGCCATCATTTATGCGGTCAGGAATACCTTCGGTGAGCGGCACAGCTATGTGGCACCGGTCCTTGCTGGCGAGATCAGCGCCGCCGGCATTCGGCAGACACGAACGAAGGTTTTTCATGTTTCCCCCTTCATGGACATGGGCCTGCGCTACCATTTCCGCATCCTCCCGCCCGGCCGGACTGTCCGGCTGCGAATTCACGAAACCGCAGGCAAAGAGCCGGTCATGGCCGCCACGTTCAATGCGGACGCCGCGCCGCTGACGGACGGCATGCTGGCGCGCTGCCTGATCCGTTTCCCCTTCATGACGATGAAGGTGATGGCCGGTATCCATTGGGAAGCCTTCAAGCTTTGGCTGAAAGGCGCACGCTTCCGCACAAGTCCGCCACCACCGGAAACAGCAAGTTACACGGACACGGCGTGAAACGGCTTTGAGCCACACGGCGTCCGAAGCGCCTGCACCCATAATTTTATCAAATTTTCCAGGAAGACATCGTGGCCGCATTAGCAAGAATATTCAGGCGTGGTCTTGGCGAAAACAGAGCGAAGATCGGAGTTTTCGCGCGCGCAATGAACGCCGTCATCCGGGCCAACGGCCAGCAGGAAGCAGTCCGTCTGGAGTTGAAAGACTATAGAGATGTCACGGGAAGCTTTGACCGGATCGTGTCCATCGAGATGCTGGAAGCGGTTGGCGAGGCCTATTGGCCGCTGTTCTTCAAGACTCTGCAGCAAAGGCTTCGCGCGGGCGGACACGCCGTGCTTCAGGTCATCACGATCGACGAGAGCCGTTTTGCCGCCTATCGCGGATCGGCAGATTTCATTCAGCGACATGTCTTCCCCGGGGGTATGCTTCCGACCAAAAGCATCATCCAGGCACAAGCTGCGAACGCAGGGCTTCGGATGGTCCAATGCGAGTATTTCGGATCGGATTATGCTCGAAGACTCCTCGAGTGGCGGAAGCGATTTCGCGCCGCGTGGCCCCGCATCAGCGCACTGGGCTACAGTGAACAGTTTCATCGCCTGTGGGACTATTACCTCTGCTACTGCGCGGCTGGTTTTAAGGCCGGAACCATAAATGTCGGCCTCTATGTATTGGAACGCCCTGCCGACCCCATTCGCGCGAGACGGGATACTGCCGCGCTTATTCCCACGCTTCCTGGTAACTGAAATTGGCACAAAAAAGAATGCGATTGACATCCCCAAAAATCGAACACAGCCATCCGCCCGTCAAGCACGGCAAGGTCGGCGTTCTGCTCGTCAACCTCGGCACGCCCGGCGCCACGGATTACACGTCCATGCGGCGCTACCTGAAGGAATTCCTGATGGACAAGCGCGTCATCGAGTGGCCGCGCATCGCCTGGTATCCGATCCTCTTCGGCATCGTGCTCAACACCCGCCCCGGCAAGGTCGGCAAGGCCTATGAGACGATCTGGAACAAGGAAAAGAACGAGAGCTTCCTGCGCACATATACACGTAGCCAGGCCGAGCTGATGGCTGAAGCCCTAAAGGACCATGCCAACGTCATCGTCGACTGGGCCATGCGCTACGGCCAGCCCTCCATCGCCTCGCGAATGGAATACCTGCAGAAGGCAGGCTGCGAACGCATTCTCGTCTTCCCGCTCTACCCGCAATATGCGGCGGCAACGACGGCAACCGTCAACGACAAGGCCTTCGAGACACTGCTCAAGATGCGCTGGCAGCCGGCGCTGCGCACCGTGCCGCCCTATCATGACGACCCGGCCTATATCGACGCGCTCGCCGTCTCCATCGAGAAGCATCTTGCGACGCTCGACTGGCAGCCGGAAAAGGTACTGACCTCCTTCCACGGCATTCCGAAAAGCTATTTCGAGAAGGGTGACCCTTACTATTGCCAATGCCAGAAGACCGCGCGCCTGCTGCGCGAACGCCTCGGCTGGTCGAGCGACAGGCTCGTGGTCACCTTCCAGTCCCGCTTCGGGCCGGAGGAATGGTTGCAGCCCTACACCGACAAGACCGTGGAAAAGCTGGCGCAGGAAGGTGTCAAACGTATCGCCGTGCTAAATCCCGGGTTCGTTTCCGACTGCCTGGAAACACTGGAAGAGATCGCCGAGGAGGCTGCCGACAGCTTCCTGCACAACGGCGGCGAAAAGTTCGCGCACATCCCCTGCCTGAACGATTCGCCGGAAGGCATGAAAGTGCTGGAGAAGATCGTTAGGCGGGAGCTTTCCGGTTGGGTGAACCCCAAGGCGCCATAGTAGGTCTTAAGTTACTGCCTGCCGGGAATTCCTTCGGAATAGACCCTGTATCGCTCTGTTTCTTTCGGTCTAAGCGGCAAGACGGACGTAAACGATCGCGTGCCCATCACGGCCCCGACACGAAAATTTGCTCGCTGTAGTCGCGTCTTGATTTCAAACTCTGAGGCTGAGGAATTAGCAAGCATGCACAAACAACAAGGGTAAGCACAATGTCCCTCTATCGCCCGCCACGAATCGCAGCCTCGGAAATCACCCCGCAAAGCTATTTCTTTAGTCGTCGCTCGTTTCTGGTAGCTGCCGCCGGCGGCGCGCTCGCAGCCGCCGGCACACCAGCCTTCGCCGAAGCCCTGACGGCATCGAAGACCGGTTACACGGTCGACGAGACGCTGACGCCCGAAAACGACGTCACCAGCTACAACAATTTCTACGAATTCGGTCTGGGAAAGGGCGATCCCGCGGCAAACTCCAAAAATTTAAAACCGACACCCTGGACGGTGAAGGTGGACGGGTTGGTCGGCAAGCCGAAGGAATTCGGCCTCGAGGAGCTGCTGGCCATGCCGCTGGAGGACCGGGTCTATCGCATGCGCTGCGTCGAGGCCTGGTCAATGGTCGTTCCTTGGGTGGGCTTTCCGCTCTCCGCCCTGCTCGACAAGGTGGAGCCGCTTGGGGATGCCAAATACGTCGCCTTCGAGACGGTGGTGCGGCCGGAGGAGATGCCGGGGCAATCGGGCTACTTCCAATCGCTGCCCTGGCCCTATGTCGAAGGCCTGCGACTCGACGAGGCTCGCCATCCGCTCGCCATCCTCGCCGTCGGCGTCTATGGCAAGACGCTGCCCAACCAAAATGGCGCACCGATCCGCCTCGTCGTTCCCTGGAAATACGGTTTCAAGGGCATCAAGTCGATCGTTAAGATCACGTTGACCGACAAGCAGCCGCCCTCCACCTGGAACATCTCCGCGCCGAACGAATACGGCTTCTATGCCAACGTCAATCCGGAGGTGGATCACCCGCGCTGGAGTCAGGCCAGCGAGAACCGTATCGGCGAAGGCGGCTTCTTCGGCGCGAACCGCCGGCCGACCCTGCCCTTCAACGGCTATGCCGAGGAGGTCGCCGGCCTCTATAGCGGCATGGATCTCAGGGCGAACTACTGATGCTGCCCGCCCTGCCCCGTAAATACCATGCCGCCTCGATCTGGCTGCTTTATGCCGTCGGTTTCCTACCCGCGGCCTACGACTTCTGGCTCGGCGCGACAGGGCGCCTGCCGGGCAATCCGGTGAAGGCATTCGAGCACCTGCTGGGGCTCTGGGCGTTGCGCTTCCTTGTCGCCACGCTGGCGATCACGCCGCTGCGCGATCTCTTCGGCATCAACTGGATCCGCTACTGACGGGCGCTCGGCTTGCTGGCCTTCTGGTACGTGCTGATGCACTTCCTGACCTATATGGTGCTCGACCAGTACCTGAATTTCACGGCCATCCTCGTCGATATCCCCAGGCGCCCCTTCATCACCATCGGAATGGCCGCTTTCGTGACGCTCATCCCGCTGGCGCTCACCTCCAACAACTGGTCGATCCGCCGGCTCGGGCCGCGCTGGGTAAAACTGCACAAGCTTGTCTATATCATCGCCGCAGGCGGAGCGCTGCACTTCGCCATGTCGGTGAAGGTCGTGAGGCTGGAACCATGGATCTACATCGCGCTGGTGACGCTATTTCTGGCTTGGCGCGCGGTGCGGCGGAACTGGCGCAACCATAATAGGGCATACCCTCGACCTACGTAGTGCGCGTATCGCCCGATATGCGCTACGAGTTGCTTTCAGTTATGCCGGATGCACGGCACAACAAGCATGCCACTATAGCCAACGGGCGGGCAGAAATAGCCCGCAGGCAACCGCGAAAATAAGGCGGTTCCAACTGCACTCACATTTTACAAACAATCCGAAGTCGTGCTCAGAGCCTCAAAGCGATTGGCTTCGACGCTTATTTCTCCGGATTTGCGATCCACATGGCGCGTTGAATCGTAAGATGGTTCGATTGGAGAAATTGACATGGAAACATATAAAGCCCGAATGCCGGACGTGGATGGTTTCTTCGGTACATTCGGCGGACGGTTCGTAGCCGAGACGCTGATGCCTCTCCTCCTGGAGCTGGATGCAAAATGGCAGGAAGCTAAAGCGGATTCGTCCTTCTGGGCGCGCTTTGAGCTGTTGTGTCGACACTACGTTGGTCGGCCAAGCCCTTTGTATCTGGCGGAGCGCTTGTCTGCCTCGATAGGTGGTGCGCGTATTTATTTAAAGCGCGACGAACTCAACCACACTGGCTCCCATAAGATAAACAACTGCGTCGGGCAAATCTTGATGGCGCTCCGAATGGGAAAGACACGAATCATAGCTGAAACCGGCGCAGGACAGCATGGCGTTGCAACTGCAACAGTTGCAGCACGGTTCGGTCTCAAATGTGTAATTTACATGGGATCAAAGGACATAGAACGGCAGGCGCCAAACGTATTCAGGATGCGCCTTCTTGGGGCCGAAGTGCACGCAGTGTCTTCGGGGAACGGAACCCTGAAGGACGCTATGAACGAAGCGCTTCGCGATTGGGTTTCGAACATAGATGACACGTATTATCTCATCGGGACCGTCGCTGGCCCCCATCCGTATCCCGAAATGGTTCGGTCTCTCCAGGCTGTCATCGGCCATGAAGTGCGACGGCAAATAGTTGAATATGAGGGAAGACTTCCGGATCTTCTGGTGGCAGCCGTTGGTGGAGGCTCCAATTCAATCGGACTGTTTCATGCCTTCCTCGATGAGTCAGAAGTATCGATGCTTGGTGTGGAAGCCGGCGGCCGTGGTATAGAGAGCGGAGATCACTGCGCGTCGTTGTCAACGGGCCAGCCTGGCGTCTTACATGGAAATCGAACCTACCTTCTGCAAAATGACGACGGGCAAATTAGAGAGGGTCATTCAATTTCGGCAGGGCTTGATTATCCCGGCGTTGGTCCAGAGCATGCATGGTTGAAAGAAACCGGCAGAGTTTCATATACCTCGGCCACAGACACCGAGGCGCTGAGCGCGTTCCGGCTTCTTGCGGTGGAGGAAGGCATAATTCCAGCTCTCGAGCCGTCGCACGCATTGGCTGCTACGCTAAAGATTGCTCCTCTCATGCCGAAGGAGGCCATTGTCATCCTCAATCTCTGCGGCCGTGGTGACAAGGATATTTTCGCGGTTTCGGAATTCTTCGATGCGGATGCAAAGCGAGTGAACGAGCCGTGCTAGCTGGAGCATAAAAGGAGGATGAGGTGCTCTCGCATTCATTACCCGCCACCAGTGGAGAGCGCCTCATCATATTTCCTAAGTTCATCTTCGTATCGCACACGTGGGTGCCATGGTATTGTTCATGTGCTGAAATGGTTCCCAGATCAAACCGTTAGTGTAGCGCCACGCCATATGACCTTTCTCGTCAAGAGCAAACAGATTTAGCCAGCCGTTATCGAACAGTGCGCGAACCTGGTTATGTTGGGTCAAGATTGCGGTGATCGCATCCCTGGGCGCCTCCACGGCAACCGTCAGCCGTTGAGGCTCGTGAATGAAATGTTCTCCATCATGCACACATTGCCAAGGAAGGCCCGCGCGTAAATTGCCACCGTTACCCTCGACGACTCCGATGCCGCCAACGACATTGTGAAGTAACTTGTTGCCAGCCCCGAAGAGAACTGGCGCGACCGACGAACCAAAGTATTGCAGACTAATCCAGCTCGCGACAACAACAGGTGCGGTCAGGATGAGCTCAAGAATTTTATAGTCCTCATCCTTGCGCCAGACGTAATCATGGAGAAAGACCTGTCCATCCAAGGACCGACCGGAGGTTCGGAAACGCGGTGCAGCGATGAAAGCTCGGCAGCCAGCAAGTCCTAACTCGGGCCAAACTTCCGCCCAGTCCTGACTACGCCTGATGACGTTGTCTGCCGTCGCTCGTGGCAGACGTTTCGACCGTTCGGCTCGCGCTAACCGTCCGGCATCGACGAGCCAATGACGAATGCGAACGATGTCCCCGCGTGCAATGCCATCTCCGAGATCATGATCGAACAGAGTTACAGTGTCAGTCGTTGTGTCGTGTAGCGCACCAAGGAAAATGGTGTTAGAAGGAATGTTGATCCCTTTCATAGATAGCTTCTCACGCACTGGCTGCTCGTTTAGCAGGCTCGCCAGCAAACGCGCGTTGACGTCACCTGCATACCCGCCACAAGCTCCGCAATGTAGTGCGCTAGCGTAGGGATTATTGGCTACGTTTGCACCATGGCCAACAACAAGTACGCAGCGCCCAAAGCCCTCCGTGAGCGACATGGCCTTCAACACCATCTCGGCCATACTTGCCCGCGTAGTCAAATCGAGGCTTGGGCTAAAGCGCGGCATGGCGACGTCTGCGCGCTTACTTTTGCCGAAACCGAGACCATCGCGCACGAGTTTACCAGCATAAACCGGCCCCATCGCCTCAACGAAAGCAAAAGAGGAGACCGCCGCGAGCTTGAATCGACCCCAGGCACGCGTTCCTCGCGCGCTCAGCCGTGTCCGCACATCGGTCTCTCCTCTTTGATCCACCGCGCTACAGGTGAAAACGGAAGGGTTCAGGAGAACTGGCAGACGTTGTTCGGGAACGTCGGACGCGAAACCCTTATGGCTGATACCGAGACCGAAGAAACCGGCAAAGCCTATCGTGCGGATTCCTGGATCCAAGCTTTCGAGGGATCGCCGGAAAACCTCAGAACGCACGTCGATGCAGAATGCCGCCTGCAGCACCGGCTGCACTTCAGTAACATTGGCGGGTTTTGGTTCGGCAAGTGTACAGGCGAGCTTACGTTGGCCTGAGCGCTCGGCAGCTGACAAGAGAATGCCGTCGATCGCCGTGTCGAATTCTACCGAGACTGGCGCCCTATGGGTCCGCCGCACCTTTACCCATTCCGTATCGATGGCCGACCTGTGGCAAATGTAGAGCGCCTCTTCGAAGATCAGCCGCACAGCGAGCAATTCAAGCGCGGTCGTATCATCCCTGCCCTCCAACTCTGCCTTGAATTGGATGTGTCGTGCCAACTGGACCCATCCGCCAAGCGTTAGCAGAAGCTGATGAAAATAAGTACCGGGCTCGGCGCCGAGACCAAGCGTAACGGATGCTCGTTCAATGGCTGCTTGTGGGGTTTCGGGCGCGTCGGTGACATAGAAGCAAAAGTTCTTTAGACCGTGGATTTCCGTCGTCAAATCGTGGGTCGCAAATTCCCGCCAAGCGGCATAGAGACCATTGCGACGGGATGCAGCCCAAAGGGCTTGACCTTCATCGAAGAAGCCGGAGGCGAAAGAACCGATGCGGTCACAAACCAGTGAGGGCCAATCCGTGCCCGTGGCTTGTGCCGCGAGTTCTGAGATAGTTGGCAAAGGCGCGAGATGCTGCGGCTCAGCGGCAGCGGCAATCTTAAGTTCACGCAAGTCTATCCGATTAAAAAGTACACTAGCGTCAAGGGCGGCGATAAGATCTTCGTCCGCGATCTCACCATTGGCAATCTTGGCCGAATAGTGCTTACGGGGTAGTGCGAGCCGTATGCCGCCAATTCGAGCGAGCCGAGCTGCCGTGTGATCGAAGCGCTCGTTCACCTGCCCGAGAAAGGGATTGACGGCTATGGACGTTGTCAGCGGCCAGGCTGGTGGAACAGCCCCTACCGCCTCGTTTGCTGCTCGTACCAGTGCTTCGCCATGCAAGGTTTCGACTTTTCCTACATCGGCCATGGATTCACTCCTTTACGAAGTCAGACGTCGGCGACACCGATCGTGTAATAGTCCAGCCGCCAAGCAGGCGGTCGAAGAGCGCATTCACATAGAGGCCATTGGCAAGATGAACCCTGAAGCCGGCCGCTGCCGGATGATAGGCCCATAGCGGGAACAGAGACTGAGCCAACGCCACCAAGCCAAAGGTGGCGACAGCGAGCAACATAAGCGTCCATTCGAGTGGGCCGGGCTGCGGTGTTGTCGGCAACGTGCCGTTCAGCAGATTGTCCGACATCCACTGCAGGGCGAAGTAGGCTGTGGCTGCCGCTATGGAATATAGGGTGGTCCGCCACGTCAGCGCTCGTGGTGCGGCATCTGCTAGACCTTGAGCAATGAGATAAGCTACCCCGAATATGAGCATCGCGCCGAGAGCCATCGCCTGCGGCGGCTTGTCCACGATTCCAAAGATCACCCCAAACACAGCGTAAATAAAGAAGGCCAAAAGGAAAGCGCGACCGACCGCGCCTAGGTTTGGAATTGTAACCGGGCCTGGACGCGGGATGGCAGAGACCGTTTCGACGGCGCAGCCAGAAGAAAGAAAGGCGTGCGCTTTATAGAGGGAGTGAGCGATGATGTGGAGGAGTGCGATGGGGAAAAGCGCAAGGCCGCATTGCAGGATCATGAAACCCATCTGCGCCACAGTAGACCAAGCCAGTGAAGTCTTCACCGCAGATTGCGTAAGCATGACGAGGCTGCCGAAAAGCGCTGTGAACCCACCCACGATGACCAATATGGCCAGCACCAATGGAGCGTGCAACATAACGTCGGCAAGCCGTATGAGCAGAAAGCCTCCGGCGTTTACAACGCCGGCATGCAGCAGGGCGGAAACCGGCGTTGGCGTCTCCATGACTTCGGTCAGCCAGCCATGGGTCGGAAACTGCGCCGACTTGAGGAGGGCCGAGATCGCCAGAAAGGCTGCGGCAGCACTCGTCAGCGGCGTGCCATCCCCGTCACGCGCGATGGCAAGGATCGTCGCGATATCGCCTGTCTTCAAATCAATCGACAAGAGGACCGCAGCGCAAATAAGGGCCGCGTCGCCAGTGCGTGAGATGATGAATTTCTTGCGCGCGGCACGCTGCGCCGCGGGGCGTTGCGGATAAAAAAGCAGAAGTTTGTGGAGCAGCAGACTAGATGTGATCCACCCCATGACAAGTTGCAAAAGCGTGCCTGCTTGAACCAACAAGAGGACGGCAGCGATGGTCGCAGCCATCCAGCCTGTGAAGGCGCCCTGGCGCCGTTCTCCGTCCAGGAAATTGCCAGCATAACGCAGCACTATCCAACCAATGAAAGATACGAGCGACAGCATCAGGACACTGACCAGATCGAGGCGCGAGGAGAATGCAAAGTAATAGTACCCGATTGCCAGACCTGTTGTAGGTCCATTCAAGGCGAGCACGATGCCTGACAGGATCGCAACGACAATCGAGGCAAGAGCCGTTAATTCAGCTATGCGCACGGCCAGACGAGGCCGAAGGCTGGACGCCGTAAAACAATAGAAGGAAGCACCCGCAAGGATCAGCGGCGCTACTAAGGGAAGACTCGTGATCATAAAGGTCTCCATGCACATTCGACACTTGGCAAAGCGTCGATACGAGGCGTTGTTATCACCCGGCTAGAGATGAAAAAAATTCATTGTTTTCACGAAATCGTTCTATAAATTAGAATGATGTCAGAGTTGAACTATCATCACCTTCGCTACTTTCGTGCCGTCGCACACGATGGAAATCTAACGCGTACGGCTGAACGGCTGAACCTCTCTCAGTCGGCTCTTTCCACACAGATAAAGCAGCTGGAAGGGCGCTTGGGCCATGCCCTTTTCGAGCGCCGCGGACGGCAGTTATTTCTAACAGAAGCGGGGCGTATCGCGCTCGATCATGCGGACGCGATCTTCGCCTCAGGGCAGGAACTCGTTGAGACGTTGAAAGAAACCGGCAGGACCCGCCGTGCCATCCGGATAGGCGCGCTTGCGACACTCTCTCGCAATTTCCAGATTGAGTTCTTGCGACCGATTCTCGGGCGCCCAGACGTTGATATGATACTACGCTCAGGTAGTACAAGCGAGTTGCTTGGCGCGCTTGAAGCACTGAGTCTTGACATCGTATTGCTGAATCAAGCCCCGATGACCGATTCCGTCACACCATTTATCACCCAGCAAATCTATCAACAGCGAGTGAGCTTAGTGGGCAAAATACCTTACACTAAATCTCGTGCTAGCCTTGTGGATCTCTTCACCGACCACCCCGTCGTTCTGCCGTCGCTCGAAAGTGGGGTTCGCTCGCAATTTGACGCTCTCGTAGCACGACTTGGAATCACACCTCAGATTGCTGCAGAAGTGGACGATATGGCGATGATGCGCGTCCTCGCTCTGGAAGGAGCCGGTCTTGCCGTTCTTCCTCCTATCGTTGTCAAGGGTGAACTGGAGACCGGCAAGCTCATCGAGTACGACGCCCTTCCGGGCATGGTCGAGACATTTTACGCTATAACCGTGAAACGTCGTTTCCCAAATCCGCTCGTATCATTTCTGCTAAAACCCTCCAAAGCCGCAGCGACTGCAGAAAACCCATTCATTAAAGAGAATAAATAGATCGAAACAATGAATTTTTAGAGCTCCAGTTCGCGCGCTATAGAGAATAGTGCGATCGGTTGGAGAAGCTGAAATGAATATTTCTGATCTATCTCGCAAACAATGGACGCTCGGCCACGCAGAATCCAGGGATTCGAGCCTTTCGTCATCAATTTACTTCAAGTTACCAAGGCAGGTTGCGCTTGGAACCATGCACGGAAAGGAGGCAGCGCTTTCGCCCTCCTTTGCCGATATAGATGTTCATCTGGCGGTTCCTCGCGATCTCAACACGGATAGGTTCGGAACATTCACCAGCGAAGTGAAGCGAGCGGGCACCATACTCGACGCCGCTCGAGCAAAAGCAAAAGCGGCGGCCGCGTTAAGCGGCCTGCCGATCGGCATCGCAAGTGAAGGCTCCTACAGTCCACACCCATTCATTCCGCTCATTCCGATCGGTCGGGAGCTTATCTTATGGCTCGATATCCGATCCGGGGTCGAGATCGTCGATATGATCATCGATGAGTCTCCGAATTTTGCCCATATTGACGTGGAAGACGTTAACGAAGCGGACAAATTTTTGAACTCGATTGAGTATCCT
>NZ_CAXUSG020000024.1:0-35911 GCF_964253915.1 Rhizobium sp. LjRoot30
TGGAGCGGCTTGGCGGCATCGACATCCTTGCTCACGTTATCGGTGGCTCGGCTTCGCCGGCGGGTGGCTTCGCCGCGCTGACGGACGACCACTGGCTCGCCGAACTGAACCTTAACCTGCTGGCGACCGTCCGGCTCGATCGGCTGTCGATCCCGCAAATGCTTGAGCGGGGCAAGGGCACTGTGGTGCACATCACCTCCATTCAGTCCGTCCTGCCGCTGCCCGAATCCACGACAGGCTACGCCGCCGCGAAGGCGGCGCTGAGAACCTACAGCAAGGCGATCTCGAAAGAACTCGGTCCCAAGGGCGTGCGGGTCAACTCCGTCTCGCCCGGCTGGATCATGACCGATGCCACCGGAGACTTTCTCGACATGCTTCGGACTGCCAATGGCGGCACGATCGAGGACGCGCGGCAGTCCGTGCTCGATGCCTTGGGCGGGATCTCGATCGGGCGCGGAGCCGAGCCTGATGAGGTGGCCGACCTTATCGCCTACCTCGCCTCCGACCGTGCCGCTGCGATCCACGGCGCCGAGTTTGTCATCGATGGCGGTACCATCAGGACGGTATAGACGGCTTCCCGGCGTTCGCTCGAGCGCGGGCGCCGGGACTTATCCTGTCCTTGCCGATGGATAACAGACCTTGCGGCTTATAGCATTTCGCGTATCGCACGAACGACGAGAGTTGAATCGTACGGTTTGCTAAAGAAACGCCCCACGACCGGAAGTGCATCCTCGCGCATCTGGAGATGACCCGACGTAACGATTATCTTGACTGGCGGCCATCGATCGCGAACCGCAGTCGCGAGCTTCAGACCGTCCATGCTACCCGGCATATTAATATCGGTGAACATCAGGCGAATTTCTGAATGGCTGTTGAGCACGGCAATGGCGTCGTCAGCATTCGACGCTTCGAGTACCTCAAAACCCTCTTCTTGCAGCGACTCCACGATGCCCATCCGGATAAGAACCTCGTCCTCCACAACCAGAACCGTTATGCCGTTGTAGCCCATCGCCGTAGCTCCACCGTGGTTCACTGGTAATAGAGATATAGCCAGGACCTTGATAACGCTCTCGATGGCGTAATGATCCGGGAATTTGGATTGTTTTTCAGAAACTTATGATATGCGTTACGGCGTTTCCCGCCTCAATCGCGTTCCTTGAGAGAGCTATCTGAAACGGTTTGCAGGGAGCCTGGGATCGAAGCCGAATTGCTTACACCCGATGGCAATCGAACCGCCGATGCACCCCTCCATTCACACACGCAGCTCATCGATGACGGCGCGCAGGCCGGCCGACAGGTATTTCCGTGTCGGGTAGTAGAGGTAAAGCCAGTCCTCTGGCGCACTCCAGGATGCCAAGCATTCGACCAGGCTGCCGTTCTGGACATAGGAACGCGCCCGTTCCTCCCAGACATAAGCATGAGCATCGCCTTATCGGCGCTGCCCCCGATCCCAATCCCCAGGATGCCTGGAGGACACCAGCCTGCGCCGAGACTCGCAACGTTTTTGACAACCCAGTCGCTGACGGAGTCCGACGGCTCTAGTACAGTGAACCGTGCCTTATTCTCCGAGCCGCCACCCTTTGCCGAGACCGCGATTTCCATCTTGTCGCCGGAGACAAGGTCGACATGAACCATTCCCGGCGTGTTATCGCCACTGTTGGTGCGTTTTGAAATCGGGTCCAGGACGATCGAGGCACGCAAGGGATTATCGTCGTTCAGATAGGCTCGGCGGATCGCAACGTCCACCATCTCTTGCAACGTGCGGTCGGAGGCAATCGAGACTTTCATACCGAGCTTGATGAAAACATTCACCGTTCCGGTGTCCTGACAGATCGGACGTCTGCCGATTGCCGCCATTCGCGAGTTAACCAATATCTGCGTGATGGCATCCCTGGCTGAAGAGCTTTCTTCACGCTCGAGGGCAGACTTCATGTGTCTGATAAAATCTGGCGGGTGGTAATACGAAATGAACTGCAACGCTTCCGCGATGCTGTCTACGATATCGCACTCTTGAATGATCGTCATGTTCGGTTCCGGATGTCGCGACGGTATTCACTAACACACTAGCTTTTCGCCGCCGCGATACCAATGAAAAGACCTATTGATAGCTAGAGGATAGACCAATGGCCTTGTGATTGATTTCAGCAATTGCACATAGAAACTTCGCTTGGTTGCTCCCGCAACTTAAACCCCGCATCGTCAGCTCTACAACGGCAGACAAGGAGCAAAGCGATGGAGTTTCCCAGGGACGGCTTAGGGAAGGATCCGCAACCTGATGTCTTCGGCACGGATAGTGATCGACCGCACGATCTAGCTGCAAGAGAGATGCTGCCGGCGCGCGAGCCGAGGAATGAAAGGCCCCAGACAGTCCTGAGCGTCAAGAATGCCATCGAGGCATGTGGTTTGCGCGACGGCGCCACATTGTCCTTTCACCACCATCTTCGTGACGGTGACGCGGTACTGAACCAGGTTCTCTCGGAAGCGGCGGCAATCGGTCTGCGCGATCTGACGATCGCCGCGAGCTCTATATTTCCAGTCCACGCCCCTTTGACCAACCATATAGCTAGCGGCGTTGTCTCCCGCATTGTTTGCGACTACGTGAAGGGGCCGGTGGCCAGCGCCATAGGCTCCGGGCTCTTGCCAGAGCCTGCACTTCTTCAAACCCATGGCGGTCGTGCCCGCTCGATTTCGAGTGGGCAATTGAAGATTGATGCGGCATTTATCGCAGCCCCGCACGTTGATAGATTCGGTGCAGCAACCGGCTCAGCTGGACGTGCCTCGTGTGGCCCGCTTGGCTATGCGATGGTCGACGCAGACTACGCTGATAAAGTTGTCCTGATCAGCGAGGGTGTATCAGACGAAATTGCTGGGAAACAAGAAATCGGAGCAGGGAAATCCGATTTTTTGGTTGTTGTTCCAACGATCGGCGACAACAGCAGGATACTGTCGGGAGCAACAGCGATCGCGGGAGACCCAGTGAGCCGTGCCATCGTCGATCTCACCTTGCAGGTGATAGACTCGAGTGGCCTGCTGTCGGATGGATTTTCGTTCCAGACCGGTGCAGGTGGCATTTCACTGGGGGTGGCAAGCAAACTTGGTACCCTGCTTGCGGAAAAGAAGGTGAGGGGAGGATTCATTTCCGGCGGTATTGCTGCCGGTCACGTCGCGCTTCTCGAGGCGGGGCTTTTCGACCGGATACATGACGTACAATGTTTCGATCTCGAGGCAGTTCGCTCATATGAACGTAATGCCCGCCATGAAGCAATGTCAGCGTCACGCTATGCCTCTCCCATCGATCCCGATCCGGTAGTGTCACACCTTGATGTCGTTGTACTCGGCGCAGCGGAAATCGATCGGCACTTCAACGTGAACGTTGCTACCGGTGGCAACGGTTCAATAATTGGAGGACCGGGTGGCCACCCGGACACAGCAGCTGGCGCAAAGCTTACCATCGTGACGACGAGGCTAACAGCGGGAGGTCATCCTAAAGTGGTCGAAAAGGTACTCTGCCGGGTAACGCCTGGCGACGATGTCGACGTTGTTGTGACAGAAGCAGGCGTGGCTGTGAACCCCCGAAGAGGTGACCTACTCGAGCGCTTTAGACGCAGTGGCGTTCCGATTAAATCAATTGATGATTTGCGTCGGTTGGCCGCGCTTGATAGTTCCAGCCGTAAACTCGAAGCAACCGGCCATGTTGTCGCGTTCGTGGAACATCGTAGTGGGACCTGGCGCGAGACTATTCCGAAATATACTCGGTAGCTTGTTCAAAGGCACTATTACCCGCTTCTTTTCTTACCGCGGACGTGTGTGGGCGTAACACCGGTCCAACGTTTGAATGCCCGACGGAAATTGTGAGGATCGTCATATCCGACCAAGCGTCCGATAGCCTCAATCGAAAGAACAGATGTATTGAGAAGTTCCAAGGCATGTTCCTTGCGGAGACCATCTTGCAATACCTGGAATGTAAGGCCTTTCTCGGCCAACCGACGTCTCAGTGTTCTCTCACTGATGCCGAGCTTTCTGGCGATTTCAGGAGCGTTTTCAACTTGCTGAAGGTTCTGTTTCAGAAGATGTCCCGCGGCTTCTACGATCTCGACGCACCGCTCGAGGTCACCTTTGAGCGCATCGATCGCACGCAAGGCCTGAACATGACTTGGGCGGTCTGCAGTCTTCAAGGTCTCTGTCGCCCAGGCCGAGCTAAAAACAAACGCATCACGCGCTTGGTTGAATGCGACCTCACATCCGAACATCTTTCGATAGGCAGCAGAATAGGTCGGGTCAGAATAGCTAATCTCGATGCGCTTAACCCTGAACTTTTCGCCAACCAAGTTTCTCGCAACTTGAAGAAAACTTGCAAACGATTCCTCGACAAAAAAACGGTAGAGATCCGGCTCGTATCCCTGATTTCCGGTAACGATAGCCATTTCCTCAGCATTCAATATCACTTCGTAATCAATAAAACTTCCGGCGTCGCGTTGCAAAGACAGCCCGAGCGTGATGGCCTCTCCAACGGTAGGAGATGTTATTAAAGCGAAACCAATCAGTCCCATCGCTGTGAACGGTTCCCGCGATCCTGTTTCCAAGCCTAGAGGAAGACCTTGGGTCACTCGGAGGCAACGTCGGATCATTTCGAGGGACTGTTTTGCAGTCAGTTTGCAATTTGGGTCGGGGAGATCATTTATCGTAAAGCCAAGACCATCCGTTAGGTGCGTCGTTTCGATGTTAAGTGCCGAAAGCGTGAGGACCAGACCTCTTGGGGTCAGCGGGAAAATGTATCCCGACGGAAAATTAAGGCCTACCGCTGTTTTGCTTCTTCGAGACATAGCGCTTCAGACCCTTTAGCCGCACCGGAACAATACACCCCTAAAACTCACGCCGAAGCACCTCACACGCCGCGATTGTCGCAAAGCTTTGGGCTGGCCGAATATGACCCCATCCTGACCGAAAAGCAATCTACGTGCGCGCGAAAGCCTCGGTTAAAGCAAACGCAAGGACGGTTCTCGGACATAACGTTGGACAATCGTACTTCGCGGCCAATTTTGGCCACCAATCTTTTCTAGGGCGCCACGACGCGCGGAGACTTCTATGCGCCAAAAGCAACTGGCCCGATTTGCCGCCTTGGCAGCGGCGATTTTTCTGACCGCATGCTCCGAGGAGAAATCAGCGGATAAGCCAATCCGATCCATAAAATATGTCTCCGTACAGGAGGAAAGGATCGGTGAAACGATCTCGCAAACGGGAGAGGTTCGGCCCCGATATGAGACAGCTATGAGCTTTCGGCTGGACGGGCTCATGGATTTTCGCGTGGATGCAGGGACGATCGTAAAGACCGGCGACGTCGTGGCCTCGGTCGACAAAACGCCTTCCGAAAACAATGTGGCAACAGCGGTCGCAAACCTGAACTCTGCGAGAGTGGCGGTCGACATCGCCGAACTGAATGCCAAACGCAATTGGGAGCTGTTTGCCAAAAGTGTCGTGTCGCAGGCGCAAACCCAGCAGGCGGATGCCAATCTGCAAACGGCAAAAGCTCAGTTCGACGCTGCAACGACGGCGCTTGCTAACGCAAAGCTGGCCCTTTCCTACACTGAGCTCAAGGCGGAAAGAGATGGCATCATCTCGGCGGTCGGCGCGAACCAAGGGCAGGTCGTTGCTGCGGGCCAGATGGTTGTCACGCTCATCTCCGACAACGAGCGAGATGCGGTTTTCGATATCCCCGAGCAGGTCTTCTCAGCCAAGCTGACAGATCCGGAGGTATCCGTTTCGCTTGTCTCAGATCCGTCAGTCACAGCCACTGGTCGCGTTCGTGAAGTGACGCCTTCTGCCGATCCCACCACCAGAACCTATAAGGTAAAAGTCACATTGTCCGGACCGATCGAAAAAATGCCTTTCGGAGCGGCTGTCGTCGGAAGAATTACGGTTTCTCCCGAGCCGCTCGTCCGTATTCCGGCGTCGTCGCTTGTTAACAAGGACGGCGCGAGCGCGGTATTCGTCTTCGATCCGTCCTCCAAAACCTTGAAGTCAAGAGATGTCAAGGTCGCGCGTTTTGACGAAAGCACTCTTTACATCTCAACCGGCCTCAATAAAGGCGACATCGTGGCGACTGCCGGCGTGAGTAAACTTCGCGATGGAGAGCTGGTTAAGCTTGACGAAGGAGCCGGGAAATGAGCGATACCGGTTCATCGCACAGCGGCTTTAATCTTTCGGCCTGGACACTCAAACATCAGTCACTGGTGATTTTCCTTATGATTGCGACCATCATCGGTGGCGCATTCAGCTATCAGCGCCTGTCACGCAACGAAGATCCGCCGTTCACCATCAAGACGATGGTGGTCTCGGCCCTGTGGCCCGGTGCAACGACCCGCGATACGGTCAATCTGCTGACCGACAGGCTGGAAAAGAAGCTCTCCGAAACACCACATCTCGATTATACGCAGAGCTATACGCGTCCCGGCCAGTCGGTGATTTTTGTCAATCTGCGTGATGACATGCCGCCAGCAGAGGTGGCCAACGTATGGTATCAGGTGCGCAAAAAAATCACTGATATCGTGCCCAACTTGCCCGCAGGCGTACAAGGTCCATTCTTCGATGACGAATTCGGCGATACTTATGGGACGATCTACGCGTTCCAGGCGGAAGGCTTCTCGCAGCGCGAGCTGCGGGACCGGGTCGATGCAGTCAGATCAGAGCTTCTGTCTCTGCCGGACGTCGGCAAGGTAAATCTTCTCGGAGTCCAGGAAGAACAGATTGTCATAGAATTTTCGGCGATGAAGCTGGCCAGCCTCGGTATCAGCCCGCAATCTGCTTTTGATGCAATCCGCGCTCAAAATGCGGTTACCCCGGCCGGAATTTTGAAAACCCAGGACGACAAGGTCTCTATTCGCGTCAGCGGCGCGCTGACCTCCGAACAGACCCTTCGTGATCTGACACTCAACATTGGTGGACGCTACATCAGGCTCGACGAGATTGGCACAATTTCCAGAACGCTGGTCGATCCTCAGGCAGCGTCCGTCCGCGTCAACGGGCAGGATGCGATAGGGCTGGCCGTCTCAATGTCGGCTGGCGGGAACCTCCTGGAATTCGGACGGTTGCTGAAAGCCAAAATGGCCGAGATTTCGGCTCAACTGCCGCACGGCATTGATGTCGTTCTCGTCGCCGATCAATCCACCATCGTCAAGGATGCTGTAGGCGGCTTCCTAAAGGTGCTGGTTGAAGCCGTGGTCATCGTTCTCGGTGTGTCCTTCGTCTCTTTGGGTTTGCGCGCCGGGCTCGTCGTGACCGTCTCCATTCCTCTGGTCCTGGCAATGACGTTCTTCGGTATGGAGCTTGCCGGCATCGGGCTGCAACGCATTTCTCTAGGCGCGCTGATCATTGCACTCGGCCTGTTGGTCGATGACGCTATGATCACGGTCGAAAGCATGGTGTCGTGCCTCGAAAAGGGAAAGACCCGGTCATTGGCAGCCAGTTATGCCTACGAGACAGTGGCCTTTCCGATGCTCACCGGAACCCTTGTAACGATCGCCGGATTCATCCCGGTGGGCTTTGCCGCCTCAACTGCTGGCGAGTATACGTTCTCGCTGTTCATGGTCGTGTTGATTTCGCTGGTCAGTTCATGGATCGTGGCAGTGCTGTTTTCACCAATCCTCGGCACATGGCTGCTGCCCCGGAATCTTCATGGCGGTCATCATGAGGGTAGGGTCGTGTCGGCCTATAGAAAGACGTTGGGCTGGAGCCTCAGACATCGCTGGCTCACTCTCACATTGGCACTCGCAACTTTCGCGGTTTCTTTATTCGGCGCAACAAAGCTGGAAGAACAATTTTTCCCCGCATCTGACCGTCCGGAACTGCTTGTGAGCCTGACACTCCCGGAAAACGCATCCCGTGATGCGACGGACAGGCGTGCGAGACAACTGGAAGCGATTTTGAAGGCTGATCCCGATGTGGACCACTTCACCACCTATGTCGGTTCGGGATCAATCCGCTTCTATCTGCCAATGGATCTGTTGCTTGACAATGATAATGTCTCCGAAACTGTCGTCGTCACCAAGAGTGTCGAACATCGCGACGCCGTGCGCGCGCGTCTCGCGGCAGCGTTCGCCAAGGAATTTGCCGATATCACCACACGTGCGTCGCCGCTTGAGCTTGGGCCACCTGTGGGATGGCCAATGAAGTTCCGAGTTTCAGGTCCCGATTACGATACTGTTCGTGGTATCGCCGCCAAGGCGGCGTCAATCATCGGCGCACATCCGGATACACGCGATGTGAACCTGACCGCCGGGGAACCGCAGCGCAGCATTAACGTGATGGTCAACCAGATCGAGGCAAGGGCGCTCGGTATGAGCTCTGAATCCATTGCCAGCGAAATCGCCTCAGTGTTTTCCGGCTCCCAGGTCACTACCGTCCGAGATGGTGACAGGCTGGTTGATGTGGTCGTCAAGGGGATCGATGCGGATCGCACCTCGATTGCGACGATCGGCAATCTTCAGCTTCGCAATGGTGAAGGAAAATCCGTGCCGCTGCGTCAGGTCGCCACAATCGGTTATGGGATGGAAGAGCCGATCATCTGGCGACGTGAAGGCAAGGCGATGATCATCGTTCAGGCCGACGTCGCAAAGGGTTTACAGCCATCAACGGTCTCACTTGATGTAGACAGCAAACTCGAGGGCCTCCGCTCTGAACTGCCTTTAGGATACTCTATCGCTGCTGGCGGCGTGACCGAAGAGGCGGAAAAGGGCAATGCGTCCGTGTTTGCCGTCGTTCCGGTCATGCTGCTTGTCATTGTCGCGCTATTGATGGTGCAGCTCCAGAGCTTCTCGCGGATGGGACTTGCAATGCTGATGGCGCCGTTTGGTCTTATCGGCGTGGTCGGCGCCATGCTTCCGACAGGCACGCCAATGGGCTTTGTGGCGCAGCTCGGCGTCATCGCACTCGCTGGAATGATCATTCGCAATGCCGTTATCCTGATTCAGGAGGTCGATGAAAATATCGCTCGTGGCCAGGATGCGCTTGAAGCCATAACGAACGCCTCTGTCCACCGTGCGCGCCCGATCGTTCTGACAGCTTTCGCTGCGATATTCGGGATGATCCCGATTGCGCACCAGATTTTCTGGGGACCCATGGCCTATGCGATTATCGGTGGCCTTGCTGCAGCAACAATTCTTACCCTCACTCTGCTTCCCTGCCTGATGCTGTGGCTGCTGACTGCCGAAGGCCGGAAAAAGGCGCGTGCCGAAGACGCGAGCTCCGATCCTTCCGGCGGGACGGTTCCCGATGGAGCTTAAGCCAGATGCTTTCTGGGCAACCCGTACAGAAACTCGTGCACGAAGCGTATCGGCAACTTCCTTGCTTCCGATGGTTTTGGTGGTCTTGGCACTCGGCCTTCTCACGGCCTGCGGACACAGGGCAGACGTTATGAAACCTGCCGCTGTCGCCGCAGCTGGAACCAGCCGGGTCGATCTTGTCGTTGCGACGACCCGAATGGCCTCGCCGGATCCGGCACTTCTCTTCACCGGGGAGCGGGGAAATTACGTCAGCATCAACAATGTCGTGGTGTCCATTCCGCCGGAGGCAAACCGAAAAACCGGTGAGATCGCCTGGCCCGGAAACGCGCGGCCGGACCCACTAAAGTCATTCGTGACGGTGAAGGCGGCCGGCATGTCGGAAAGTCAAGCCTTCGACTGGTTCAAACGTCGGAGCGGCCCGAAGCGTCGCGCGCTGATCTTCGTGCACGGGTTCAACACGTCCTATGCCGAGGCCGTGTTCCGTTTTGCGCAGATCTCTCATGATATCAAGGTCGATGCAGCACCGGTGCTGTTCACCTGGCCGTCTCGCAACAACGTTCTCGATTATGTCTACGATCGCGAGAGTACGATTTATTCGCGCTTTGGACTGGTTCAGGTTCTCGACGAGGCCATCAAGAGCGGCGATGTCGATGATATCACTATCCTGTCGCACTCCATGGGAACCTGGCTGACGATGGAGGCTCTGAGGGAAATAGCCATACGCGATCGTAAACTCTCTCCGAAGATCACAAACGTCGTTCTCGCCTCACCCGACATAGACATCGATGTTTTTCGTCGGCAGTTGGTGGAAATGGGCAAGAAGCGTCCGGCATTCACTGTCATAACCTCTCGAAATGACCTGGCGCTCGCCATGTCCAAGTGGATCGCGGGCGACGTCGACAGGGTGGGGGGCGGCAATCTTGAAAGGGAGAAGGATCTGCTGGCATCCGATGGCGTGTCCGTCATCGACGCCTCGGACTATAAGCAATCGGACCCTCTTGGCCACAACGCATTTGCGCAGTCATCCGACATGTTGAAGGCGCTGGCAAAACGGATTTCCAGTCAATCACTAGGAAGCCGAGCGCTCAGTCCACTGGGAGAACGATTGCTCGCTCGGACCGGGTCTTAAGGAGCCGCCAAGGGCCGGGCTACTTGAAATCGTTAAAGACAATAAAAGGCAAAGGAAAATCACATCATGAATCCGATTCTTATTTCTTATGGCGCACTCGCCGTAGCGATTATTTGCGAGGTTACCGGATCGACGTTTCTTCAGAAGTCGGAGCAGTTCACGCGGCTGGTCCCGACAACCTCTCGCGCAACCAAGACATCGCGGTCGGACTGCAAGTGATCTTGAAGCCACGGGCCCGTCCCACCCCGACATGGACCTCGATGCCCGAACGGACGTTAGATTTCGAGTTCTAGGCGTTCTGCGATGAAGGTTGGATCCCAGCCGGGATTGAAAGTGTCGACGTGGGTGAATCCGAGCCGCTCGTATAGGCCACGCAGGTTCGGGTGGCAGTCGAGCCGCAGCTTGGCGCACCCCTGCGTTCGCGCGGCATGGCGGCAAGCCTCGATCAGCGCGGAGCTGACACCCCGGCCCGCATGTGTCCGTCGCACCGCGAGCTTGTGCAGATATGCGGCCTCCCCCTTGAGGGCGTCGGGCCAGAACTCGGGATCCTCGGCCGACAAGGTGCAACAGCCGACGATGCCGTCGCTGCAACTCGCGACTAGGAGCTCGGATCTCAGGACGAAGGTCTCCGCGAATGTCCGGTCGATCCGCGCGACGTCCCAGGCGGGCGTTCCCTTGGCGGACATCCACGCCGCAGCGTCGTGCATCAGCCGCACAACCTCGTCGATATCACCCGAGCAGGCGACCCGAACGTTCGGAGGCTCCTCGCTGTCCATTCGCTCCCCTGGCGCGGTATGAACCGCCGCCTCATAGTGCAGTTTGATCCTGACGAGCCCAGCATGTCTGCGCCCACCTTCGCGGAACCTGACCAGGGTCCGCTAGCGGGCGGCCGGAAGGTGAATGCTAGGCATGATCTAACCCTCGGTCTCTGGCGTCGCGACTGCGAAATTTCGCGAGGGTTTCCGAGAAGGTGATTGCGCTTCGCAGATCTCCAGGCGCGTGGGTGCGGACGTAGTCAGCGCCATTGCCGATCGCGTGAAGTTCCGCCGCAAGGCTCGCTGGACCCAGATCCTTTACAGGAAGGCCAACGGTGGCGCCCAAGAAGGATTTCCGCGACACCGAGACCAATAGCGGAAGCCCCAACGCCGACTTCAGCTTTTGAAGGTTCGACAGCACGTGCAGCGATGTTTCCGGTGCGGGGCTCAAGAAAAATCCCATCCCCGGATCGAGGATGAGCCGGTCGGCAGCGACCCCGCTCCGTCGCAAGGCGGAAACCCGCGCCTCGAAGAACCGCACAATCTCGTCGAGCGCGTCTTCGGGTCGAAGGTGACCGGTGCGGGTGGCGATGCCATCCCGCTGCGCTGAGTGCATAACCACCAGCCTGCAGTCCGCCTCAGCAATATCGGGATAGAGCGCAGGGTCAGGAAATCCTTGGATATCGTTCAGGTAGCCCACGCCGCGCTTGAGCGCATAGCGCTGGGTTTCCGGTTGGAAGCTGTCGATTGAAACACGGTGCATCTGATCGGACAGGGCGTCTAAGAGCGGCGCAATACGTCTGATCTCATCGGCCGGCGATACAGGCCTCGCGTCCGGATGGCTGGCGGCCGGTCCGACATCCACGACGTCTGATCCGACTCGCAGCATTTCGATCGCCGCGGTGACAGCGCCGGCGGGGTCTAGCCGCCGGCTCTCATCGAAGAAGGAGTCCTCGGTGAGATTCAGAATGCCGAACACCGTCACCATGGCGTCGGCCTCCGCAGCGACTTCCACGATGGGGATCGGGCGAGCAAAAAGGCAGCAATTATGAGCCCCATACCTACAAAGCCCCACGCATCAAGCTTTTGCCCATGAAGCAACCAGGCAATGGCTGTAATTATGACGACGCCGAGTCCCGACCAGACTGCATAAGCAACACCGACAGGGATGGATTTCAGAACCAGAGAAAGAAAATAAAATGCGATGCCATAACCGATTATGACAACGGCGGAAGGGGCAAGCTTAGTAAAGCCCTCGCTAGATTTTAATGCGGATGTTGCGATTACTTCGCCAACTATTGCGATAACAAGAAAAAGCCAGCCTTTCATGATATATCTCCCAATTTGTGTAGGGCTTATTATGCACGCTTAAAAATAATAAAAGCAGACTTGACCTGATAGTTTGGCTGTGAGCAATTATGTGCTTAGTGCATCTAACTTTGTTTTAGGGCGACTGCCCTGCTGCGTAACATCGTTGCTGCTCCATAACATCAAACATCGACCCACGGCGTAACGCGCTTGCTGCTTGGATGCCCGAGGCATAGACTGTACAAAAAAACAGTCATAACAAGCCATGAAAACCGCCACTGCGCCGTTACCACCGCTGCGTTCGGTCAAGGTTCTGGACCAGTTGCGTGAGCGCATACGCTACTTGCATTACAGCTTACGAACCGAACAGGCTTATGTCCACTGGGTTCGTGCCTTCATCCGTTTCCACGGTGTGCGTCACCCGGCAACCTTGGGCAGCAGCGAAGTCGAGGCATTTCTGTCCTGGCTGGCGAACGAGCGCAAGGTTTCGGTCTCCACGCATCGTCAGGCATTGGCGGCCTTGCTGTTCTTCTACGGCAAGGTGCTGTGCACGGATCTGCCCTGGCTTCAGGAGATCGGAAGACCTCGGCCGTCGCGGCGCTTGCCGGTGGTGCTGACCCCGGATGAAGTGGTTCGCATCCTCGGTTTTCTGGAAGGCGAGCATCGTTTGTTCGCCCAGCTTCTGTATGGAACGGGCATGCGGATCAGTGAGGGTTTGCAACTGCGGGTCAAGGATCTGGATTTCGATCACGGCACGATCATCGTGCGGGAGGGCAAGGGCTCCAAGGATCGGGCCTTGATGTTACCCGAGAGCTTGGCACCCAGCCTGCGCGAGCAGCTGTCGCGTGCACGGGCATGGTGGCTGAAGGACCAGGCCGAGGGCCGCAGCGGCGTTGCGCTTCCCGACGCCCTTGAGCGGAAGTATCCGCGCGCCGGGCATTCCTGGCCGTGGTTCTGGGTTTTTGCGCAGCACACGCATTCGACCGATCCACGGAGCGGTGTCGTGCGTCGCCATCACATGTATGACCAGACCTTTCAGCGCGCCTTCAAACGTGCCGTAGAACAAGCAGGCATCACGAAGCCCGCCACACCGCACACCCTCCGCCACTCGTTCGCGACGGCCTTGCTCCGCAGCGGTTACGACATTCGAACCGTGCAGGATCTGCTCGGCCATTCCGACGTCTCTACGACGATGATTTACACGCATGTGCTGAAAGTTGGCGGTGCCGGAGTGCGCTCACCGCTTGATGCGCTGCCGCCCCTCACTAGTGAGAGGTAGGGCAGCGCAAGTCAATCCTGGCGGATTCACTACCCCTGCGCGAAGGCCATCGGTGCCGCATCGAACGGCCGGTTGCGGAAAGTCCTCCCTGCGTCCGCTGATGGCCGGCAGCAGCCCGTCGTTGCCTGATGGATCCAACCCCTCCGCTGCTATAGTGCAGTCGGCTTCTGACGTTCAGTGCAGCCGTCTTCTGAAAACGACATGTCGCACAAGTCCTGAAACCTGCGCCTGGTGCGCAGCGGCCCGGATTCCGGGCCGCGACGTGTCGCAAAAATCTGTCGCGTAAGTTCGACTTTCGCACGCGACTTTTGCGACAGATTTTTCCCTGAAAAATCAGCGCCGGCGATTTTGTCGCGAAACTTAGGATTTCCGCGACAACTGACCGAGCTTTTTGAGTTGAAACTTTACAATCTAGAATGTATAGCGACGGCTGCTCAAACCGGATGGATTCCCAATGACGGCCTCACATTCAAACCGATGGCTCTTGCTGGTGACGGTGGCTGCCGGCCTGCTGCTCATCACCCTCGACAACTCCGTCCTCTATACCGCCCTTCCGACGCTCACCCGCGAACTCGGGGCGACGACCACGCAGGGGCTATGGATCATCAACGCCTATCCGCTGGTCATGGCCGGCCTGCTGCTCGGTGCCGGAACGCTTGGCGACCGCATCGGCCATCGCACAATGTTCCTCGCCGGCCTTGTCCTGTTCGGCATCGCGTCCATCGTGGCTGCGTTCTCCCCCACGCCGGAAGTGCTGATCGCCGCCCGCGCCTTCCTCGCCATCGGGGCATCTGCCATGATGCCCGCCACATTGGCCCTGATCCGCATCACCTTCACCGTCGAGCGCGAGCGCAACATCGCTATCGCCATATGGGGTTCCATCTCGATCGTGGGGGCCGCCATAGGCCCGATCATCGGGGGATTGCTGCTCGAACATTTCTGGTGGGGGTCAGTCTTCCTTATCAATGTTCCGGTGGTGATCGCGGCTTTCATCGGGACGCTGCTGGTCGCGCCGAAGGTCGCCGGCGACGGCTCGCGGCCGTGGGACTTGCTGTCATCAGTTCTGGCATTGGCCGCGCTGTCCGCGCTCGTGATCGCAATCAAGGACGCGGCCAGCGCCAATCCGTCTTCGGCCGTATTGAGCGCGGCCTTGCTCGTCACCGCAGCGGCGGGCTTCCTGTTCGTCCGGCGACAAGCGCGCTTGCCGTTTCCGCTGCTCGACTTCTCGATTTTCCGCAACCCGGCCTTTTCGTCTGGCGTGCTGGCCGCCGCCATGATGATGTTCGCCTTGGGCGGTATCCAGCTCGTGACGACGCAGCGGTTCCAACTCGTCGCCGGCTATTCCCCGCTGGAGGCCGGCTTGCTGGTTTCCGCCGCCGCCATCGGCTCGTTGCCGACCGCGCTGCTCGGCGGCGCGCTGCTGCACCGCATTGGCCTGCTCTACCTGATCGCGGGAGGGCTTGGGGCGGGGTCGCTCGCCGTGCTGCTGACGGCGTGGGGACTGTCGCAGGGAACGGGATGGGTGCTTGCAGGTATGTTCCTGACCGGCGCGGGGCTTGGAGCCGCTGCGTCGGTCGCGTCCACGGCCATCATCGGCAACGCGCCCGTGCATCGCGCCGGCATGGCCGCCTCGGTCGAGGAAGTGTCCTACGAGTTCGGCGGCCTGCTCGCCGTCGCCATTCTCGGTAGTCTGCTTTCGGCGCTCTATACACTCGGGATCGCCCTGCCCGAAGGCGCTCCCGTGGAAGCGCGCGACAACATCGCCACCGCTCTCACGCTGGCGGCCGGAGACACGGCAAACGGGCCGGCGCTCGTCGCGGCTGCATCCGCTGCCTTCGACAATGCCTATCTGGTGGTGATGTATGTCGGGGCTGCGCTATTGGCGGCCGGCGCGATCGTGACCGGGGTTCTTCTGCGCCGTTACGGGCCGGGGTCGCAATCCTCGCTCTATCCATCATCCCACTAGTTCGCGGAGGGCATCATGCGGACCTGCAATCGCAGGAAAATCCTCGACGCGATCATCGCCATTGTCGAGCGTGACGGCATTACCGCTGTCACCTTCGACGCCGTTGCGGCCGAAACCGGGCTGACGCGCGGCGGCTTGCTCTACCACTTCCCGTCGCGGGAGGCGCTTATCCTCGCGGCCCACCAACATCTTGCCGACCAATGGGAGGCGGGCATGGAGAAGATCGCGGGCGGCAAAGCCGACACGGTGGAGCCGGCCGAACGCGATGCGGCCTATATCCAGAGCTGCGCGCAGATGGCCCGCCGCGTCGAACTTCTGATGATGCTGGAAAGCGCCGGCGAGCCGGACCTTGATTCCTTATGGCAGGGCGTTCTTGACCGCTGGTCGCCGCCGGTTCCTGACGACGACGATCCGGCAGCCCTCGCGCGCTTCGTCGCCCGTCTTGCTGCTGATGGCCTGTGGGTCCACGAGGCAATGTCCAACCGGCCATTGCCGGCCAAGCTCAAGGAGCGTGTCTGTCGTGAGCTGGTGACGATGGCCGAAAGCATGACGCGAGATAGTAAGAACTCATAGACTTTGTCGCGAAACTCCCAAAACATGCGACAGTTTTAGCCTGCTTCACCCGGCTTGCAGACGTTCCGCGATGAAGTCGGCGCGCTGCTCGATCCCTACCAGCGGCAGCTCTACAATCTGATAGCCAAGCCGGGTGTAAGTTTCGGCCATGACTCGGCCGGTCGCCTCGGCCTCCTGCCGGTCCTGCTTGCGCTCGGCGTCCTGCGCGAAAATGGCACCCCAATACGGGGCGAGGAAAACCCGCTCGTTGTAGGGATGAATTTTCGCCGCCGCCTCAATATGAGCCGGGACAGGCAGGCCGCAGAGCGTAAGATAGCCGACAACATCAGGAATCCCGCGATCCATCAGGACAGGCGCGTCACTCGCAAGAGCCTCGTGATAGGAACGCAGCTCCCAACCCAACATGAGTTCGGCAAAGATGGCCCGATCCGCCCAAGGCAAGGCTGGCCCGCCGATCCTGACTTGATCTTGTATGATCGCCCGGCCGGCCTCGGGCATCGTGCGGAAGCCGCGCCGGGTCATGGCGTCAATCAGGCTGCTTTTGCCGGAACCGGGGCCGCCAGTCACGACGAACATATGTTGAGCGTTAGCCATAGAAACTCCTTCCACACTACTGCGCCGGCGCTTTCACCGTGATCGTGCATCGCTGATCCTCGCCGGCCGTGCGCGCGGCCTCCCAACAAGCCGCTACCGCCTCCCTGTTCGTTTCAAGGAGCTGGTCGGCCGAGGCCACGCGCTGCCACGCTTCCGGGCTGCCGAACGCCATGAGGCTCATACCGGCCTGCCACGGCCTTTCGCCCATGACGACGCTGGCGACACGCGGCGCGGCCGAGAACGGCAACAGGCGCGGAAGGAACAACATCACCAGCGCGCCGGCGAGCAGGCCGACCGCGAAAGCGGCGACAAGCCACCAATCTTGCCGGCTACGCTCCCGCGCGCCGGCGACGTGCGCCGAAAGATTGCGGCCGGCGCGCTCGAGGTCGGACGCCTGCCGCTCGAGCTGTTGCGCGGCGGTGCGTATCAGGGCCTCGCCGCTGCGCTCGAGGAGCGCCGCATAGTGCGTCGCGCCCTGCCGGAGAATAGGCGATTGCTCTACGCCGTGCATCCGCTCCGCAACAGTGTCGAGCGCCTGCACGAGCTGGGCGAGCTGGGGCTTGTAGTCCTGCGCCGGCTCGATCTTTTCGAGCTGGTCGAAAGCCGCTTCCAGCCCACGCCGCATCACGGTCATTTCCGCGCCGATCTGCGCGCCCTGCGTCTCGATCGTGCGCCGGAGCGCATCGAACGCGGCGGCCGGGTCGCCGGCGTCCTCGTCCAGTGCTTGCCGTGCGATTCCTTCCCTGTCGTCGTCCAGCTCCGTCATATTCTCCGTGCCTACCTTCCCAAACCGATGCCCCGGCTAATCTGCCGGCTGCGTGACATTTCTTCTTGTAGCTGATGGGCGATGCTCTGCCCCCGGCGAAGCTCCTGCCCGATTCCAAGCTCCTGCCGGCGATTGCGCAGGATGGAATCTACCTGCGGGTCACGTTCGAGGCTCTTGGTCAGGCCGTTCATCTGGCTTTCGACCTTGGCGCGGGCATCGTCGTGCTGCCAGCCGCGAAGCTCCCGGCGCTGGCCCTGTAGTTCCTGCCAGCGTTCAACAAACCGCTCGGCCCTGACATTCGGGTCTTGCAGCGCGGCGTTTTCGCGCTTCATCCCGTCGATCACCTGCGCGACACGCTCCCGGCCGGAAAGCTCGGTCATGGCGCGCGCCGTCGCCGGGTCGTTTTGCAGGGTCGAACGCATCAAATCTTTCATGCCGTCGCGCACCTGGTCGAGCTGCTGGCCGGCATCGCCCATTTCCTGCCGCTGCATGTCGAGGACCGGCAGGCCCTCGCGCCGGTGCTGGTCGATCGACTGATAGGCCCGCGAATAGCGGTCAACGGCCTGCTCAAGCGGCGACTGCCCCCGCGCCCGCTCGGCCAGCCGGTCGGGCGCCGGCGCCTGCCGCAAGCTCCCTTCCCTTTCCGGCCGTCGCTGCATCCGCGATGCCTCGCCGCGCTCCTGTGAGGGCGCAGGGCGTGCATTGAGCTTGAGGCCGGCGAACATACCGCGCCGCTGCTTCTCGGCCTGCTGCGGCCGTTTCTGGTCGATCTGCGGGCCGTCCTCGCCGGCGCGGTCTGGCTCGCGGCTCTCGGCCGCCGCGCCGCGCCCGAGTTTCAGGCCCTCGAACGGATTGCGGCGCTGCTGTCGATCGCTGGCGAGATCTTCGCGCGGATCTGCACGAAGATCCTGCGCGAGATCCGCGCCGACTTTTTGCGAGGATCTCCGCTCAAGGGCGTGATCCCCGGCCGTCGACTCCCGTTCCGCACGTAGCCCGGCGCGCTCGGCCGGAATCTCGATCTCGCTGCGGACGCCCATTTGCTCCGCGATCCCGCGCCGCTCGGCAAAGTCGCGGGTATAGTCGAGCGTCGTTTCCTTCACGCCCGACCGGGACAGGCGGCGTTCTAGCTGGCTATAGGCCAGCTCGCCGGCGTCCTGAACCTTCCATGTGTTGCGGTGCGTCTGCGTCCCATCGGGCAAGGTGACGGGGGTGGAACCCTCATGCTGTAGGCCGATCTTCTCCCCGATCTCCGGCGCGGCCTCCTTCATGGCCCGCTCTAGATCGACGCCCCATAGGGTGCGCTGCTCGCCCTTGTCGTTTTCCAGCGTCACGAAATAGCTGTCGGACTTCTGCGGGTCATGCTCGAAGGGCGCGGCCCCATGCTCGACCAGCCGGCCGGCATTGGTGAACTCGTCCTGTGCCGCGTAGAGCTGCACCCCGTCACGATGCCGGGTCATGGCGACATAGGTTAGATGCCGGTCCATCGTCCCCGACGCCATCACATAGGAGCGATCGACCGTCGCCCCCTGATTTTTGTGAATCGTCGTCGCATAACCGTGGTCGATCGCCTGATAGTCGCCCATCGGCACGGAAACACTATCGCCGCCCCGGCCGTCGAGCTGCGCGACGATCCGGCCCGCCTCGACATGCTCGACCGTGCCTAGCATCCCGTTTTTCACGCCAAGGTCGCGGTTGTTCTCCAAGAACACGATGCGGTCGCCCGGCGCGAACTCCCTCTGCCCGGTATTGGTCTGGAAGGTCAGCGCCCGGCCCGGCCCTTCCCGCTCATGGGCGACGTCGCCCGGCGCAAGGCTGTCGTCGGCCACGCGCGCCAGCTCGCCCCGTGCCAAAACACCCCGGTCCTGTAGCTCGGCCCGGATCGCGTCATTGATGGCGCGAACATCGGCCCGGCGATGCGCCATCGCAACCCGGGTGCCGTCCGGACGTTCATCGCGATCGGCAAGGTAGTCCCGCACGATCTGGCCGCGCGCGTCCTCGCCTGTCTCGGCAAAGCTGATATTGCCGTGATCCCGATAGGCCGCCAGCCCCTCGGCCGTCCGGTGCGTGGCGAAGTCAATGGAAGCGTCCCGCTGCCAGTCCACGCGCTGCCGGCGAATCTCCGACAGCTCGGCATGGCCGATTTCCTCCGTGATCGCCCGGAACGGTGCGCCGGCCCCGATCGCCTGCAACTGCTCATGGTCGCCTACAAGGACGATCTTCGCCCCGCGCGCCTCGGCCTCGCCAACGAAGCGGGCGAGCTGGCGGCTCCCGACCATGCCCGCCTCGTCGATCACGAACACGTCGCCGCGGCCGATCGTGCCGCGGTCGTTCTCCCAACCGCGGGACCATGATGCGAGGGTGCGGCTCTGGATGCCGGAACTTTCCTCCAAGCCCTCGGCCGCCTTCCCCGACAGGGCCGCGCCGTGGACCTGATAGCCTTCGGCCTCCCACGCCTCGCGCGCGGCCGCGAGCATGGTGGACTTGCCAGCGCCGGCATAACCGACAACGGCCGCGATCCGCTCCGGCCCGGTGATATGCTCGATCGCCCGGCGCTGCTCGTCCGAAAGTCGCGCCGTCTCGATCTGGCGTTCACGTTCGCCGGCGTCCAGCTCGCCCCGCGCAACCTTCCCGGCCGTGTCATGGGAAACGCTCGACCGAATGGCGGCGTCTTGGGCATCTATCGCCCGCTCGACATGCCGGCGATCGACGCCATGACCATGAGCCGCGTGCATCCGCTGCGCGCTCTCGATCATGCCGGATTCGATCTCGACCATTTCGCGGGTGGAATAGCGAGCAAGCTCGATCTCGCCCGTTGCCGGGTCCGCGCGCTCGGGCTGCAACTCGACCAGCGCCGGCGAGGCCATCACCTTCGCAAAGGCGCTCTGGAACTCCTGCGGGTCGTCGTTGATGTAGCGATGCAGCGCCCGCGCAACGTCGTGGCGATCGAACACGCTCTTTTCCCCGGTGATGAGGGTTAGAACCTGCTCGGGCTTCTCCCGGATCAGCTCGGCATTGCGCCGGGCCGCATCCTCGTCCAGCCGCGACCGCGACACGTCGAGGCCGCGCCGTTCCATCTGCGAGGCATGGACGCCCATATGCTCGGTCGGCGCGATCTCAAGCCCGCGCTCCATGTGCGAACGATGGTCGATCCGAATATCAAGCCCGGCCATTGCAAGCCGCTCGTTGGCGATCCCCTCCCACCTCTGGCGAAGGTCGCGGAGCTGCATATCGGTCGTCGGCAGGTCGTGCGCCAGCAGCCATTTGTTTTCGCGCTCAAGATAGGTCTTGTCGCCTAGCCCGTTCTCCGTCACCTGCCGCGTGGTCATAAGGATATGGGCATGGTGATTGCGAACGTCGCTCGCCTCGTGCGGTGCATGAATGGCGAAATCCACGGCCGCGCCGTAGCGGTCGGCCAGCTCCTGCGCCATCTCCCGCGCCGCCTCTAGCCGTTCCTCGGCCGAAAGCTCATGCGGCAAGGCAACCTCGAACTCGCGGGCAACGCGGGCATCCTTCCGCTTCTCGGCAAACTCGGCGGCGTTCCAGAGCGTCGAGCGATCCCGCGCCCAATCGGCGTTGACGCCTTCCGGCAAGACGATCTCGGCATGTTCGACGCCCTGCTTTGCCGTGTAGTCGTGCGTGATGCCGTCGCGCTCGTTGGTCAACTTCTCCCCGGCACGATAAGCCATAGAGGCGACGGCGCTACGGCCCTTCGCCCGCGAAACTGGCTTCATGCTGAAATGGTAGATCGCCAACCCGTTGCCTCGATCCCGTTTCCGCCTTTCCCGTCAGCTTTCTAGCTGACAGCGCGCTGAGTTACGCAGTAACTCGTAAGTGCGCCCTTCTCAACTCAATCGCTCCGCTCTTTCGTCGCTCGGTGTGGCGCTTGCGGCAAGGTCGATGCGATGAACTGAGGCCCGGATTGTGCTGCAAAACCGTCGAAAACTCAAGCTCAACGGGCAAACGCTGGAAAAGGCAGCCGGGAATGATAGTCTAGGCGAACGACCGGAAAAGGAGATTTGAAGAATGGCGCGCAAAACGATCGAACAACGCTTGGCCGAACTGGATGCGCAGCGCGCCACGCTCAAGGCCCGTCTGTCGAAGCAGGAACGCGCCAACGACACGCGCCGCAAGGTGCTGCTCGGCGCGCTCATCCTGCATCGCCTCGAAAACGGCCACGATGAAATCTCGCGCGCCCTGCCCGACTGGCTGCGCCGTGAGCTGCCCGACTTCCTGACGCGCCACGGTGACAAGGAACTGTTTGCCGACCTGATCGGCAACGCGCCGGCCGCCGAGACGACAGACAGCGCCGGGGGGACCGCCGCATGAGTCAGGCGAGACTTGCATGGGGTGCGTTCAAGAACATGATGCGGCAGGCCGCGCGTGATCCGCTATGGGCGTTCGTCGCTCTGCTCGCCGCACCTTTCCGCATCTGGAAACCGCTTCTCGGGCTTCTGTTCCTCCTTGTTATCGTCCTGTTCGTCGTCGGCTTCGGCGGCCGCTTCGCTCTCGAACAAATCGGCTTTCGCGTCGGCTCGGTTCCGGTTCTCCTGCTCGATCTCGTCACGCTGCTGGTGCTGCTGGCGCTCGCTTTCCGCTTCCTCACCAATCCGCTGATTATCCACTTCGGGGATATGGACGGCGAAACCCACGGCTCGGCCCGCTTCGCCACTGACAAGGAAACCGCCGCCCTCGCCCGCGCCGATTCCGGCCTGCTGATCGGCCGTGACGGCAAGACCGGGAAGCTCCTGCGCTATGACGGCCCGGCCCATCTGCTGACGATGGCTCCGACCAGAACCGGCAAGGGGGTGGGAACCATCATCCCGAATCTGCTCACCGCCGACCGCTCCGTGATCTGCATCGACCCCAAGGGCGAGAACGCGAAAATTGCCGGCCGCGCCCGCCAGCAATTCGGCCCGGTCCACGTCCTCGACCCCTTCGGCGTCACCGGCCAGCCCTCGGCCGCCTTCAATCCGCTGGAAGGGCTCGACCCGGCCGGCCTCGATGTCGCGGAAGATGCAAGCACCCTTGCCGACGCCCTCGTGTTCGATGAACCGGGCATGGCCGGCGAAACGCATTGGAACGAGGAAGCCAAGGCGCTTATTGCCGGCCTGATCCTCCATATTGCCGCCACCGGGCCGCGCGACAGGCGAAACCTCGCCACCCTGCGCGAATATCTCACCCTCGCCCCTGAAGCCTTCGCCGCGCTCCTGAAGGACATGCAGGCGTCAACGGCCGCCTCCGGCCTGATCGCCCGCGCCGCAAACCGCCACCTCGGCAAATCCGACCGCGAGGCGGCCGGCGTCCTCTCGGCCGCGCAGCGCCATACCCATTTCCTCGACTCGCCGCGCATGGTCGCGGTCCTCGGCCGATCCGATTTCCGCTTTGCCGATCTCAAGCGCCGCAACGTCTCGGTGTTCCTCGTCCTGCCGCCCGATCGCCTCGCCACCTATTCCCGCTGGCTGCGCCTGCTCGTCGCCCAAAGCCTCACCGACATGGCCCGCGATCCCGCCAAGCCGGCCGTGCCGGTCCTCTATCTGCTGGATGAATTCGCCGCCCTCGGCCATCTGGCTCCCGTCGAGCGCGCAATGGGCCTCATGGCCGGCTACGGCGTCCAGCTCTGGCCCATCCTGCAAGACGTTCACCAGCTCCGCGCCACCTATGGGCAGCGGGCCGGAACCTTCCTGTCAAACGCCGGCGTCCTACAGGTGTTCGGCGTCAACGATCACGACAGCGCCCGGCTTGTCTCCGATCTGCTCGGGCAGGAAACCGTTGTGTTCCAGACCATGAGCCGCGCGCTCGATTCCGACAAATCCGGCATTTCCTACGGCGAGCAACACACGGCCCGCTCGCTGCTCACCCCGGATGAGGTCCGCAACCTGCCGCAGCATGTCGAATTGCTGTTCCTCGCCGGGCAACGGCCGATCGTCGCCGGCAAGCTCGCCTATTATGCCGATCCCGAGTTCCGGGGGCTGTATGACGCTGCCTGACGTGACAAGAAACGGACCCGGCGATAGCGCCGGGACTTTGTTACGAACGGCCCTCCGGCTCTCTACGGCGCTATTGGGGGCGCGTTCGCCGCCGGGCCGGCGCGGCTTACGCCGCGATCCACCCGCCGACCTGGTGCAAGCTCTATTCAGGGAAACACCACGGCCGCGACGGTAGCCCCCCGGCCGTCCCGCTCTCATCATCTAGGGCCGTAGGGACGGCCGGGGGGCGGGTCATACGCGTAAGCATTAGCGTATTTAGCTATTTACGTATCAACGTGCATAAGGCTCGATCGGCGGCAATCCGTGCTGCGCCAGAACCGCCGAAAGCCCGGCCTCGGCCATCGCCTGAATTGTCGTTCCCTCTGCATCCGCGAGCTGGCGAAGGCGCTGCCAGTCCGATCGCCGGACCTTGACCGTAAGCGCAACAGTCTCGCCCCCTCCCCTCTTTCGCCTCGGCGTCGGGATTTCCACGGCCGGCCGCTCGTCCTCGATCGCTGCAAGGCTGGTGGCTTCCGCGCCGGCCTTGGGGCGGGTGAAGGCCGCGAGGCCGGTTGCTTTCTTTGCCATAGGTTCCGCTCCTTCAATACGCTCTTACGTATTTAGCTATTTACGTTCTAACGTGTCCTTGATCCACGCCCACAAAGCCCGGATTTCCTCCGCTGCTTTCCCTTCGGCCTCGAACTCCGTCACGGCGCTGCCGGTCGTGACGGCGCGGGCAAACGCGCGCCGGTCGGTAATCTCGCCGGGAACGATCGGCAGTCCGTAGGCTTCCAACGCCGCGCGCGTCTCCCCGATCTCGGGCGCACGGAACGGGCAGGCGGACAGGACGAACGCGCCGCGCACCTTCGCGGCCACCACGATCTCGACGGCGGCCGGGACGGCAGCGAGGTCAAACGCGGACGGTCGGACCGGAATCAAGACCAGCTCCGACCTTC
Organism: Rhizobium sp. LjRoot30; assembly: GCF_964253915.1. Taxonomy (NCBI): domain Bacteria; kingdom Pseudomonadati; phylum Pseudomonadota; class Alphaproteobacteria; order Hyphomicrobiales; family Rhizobiaceae; genus Rhizobium; species Rhizobium sp. LjRoot30. The sequence continues at coordinate 24,571 of NZ_CAXUSG020000024.1, forward strand.
GGGCGATCTGGCCGGCCGCCGGGGCGGCATGGGGCGGGGCGTCCACTACGGCCAAGGTCATGCCCTCGCCCTCGGCCGCCCTAAGCGCGGCGTCCAGCTCCCCGGCCTGTGCCGTGGCGACGATCGGCGTTCCGGCTTCCCGCGCGTTCGCCCATGCGGTCGCGCTCTCCTGTGGGTCCGCGTCGATGACGCAAACCCGTTCGCCGGTCGCCTCGGCCGCCACGGCGGTATGAACCGAAAGCGTGGTTTTTCCGCTCCCGCCCTTCTGGCTCAAAAACGCAATGACGTTCATGCGTTAATCCTTCTTTGCGTGAATACGTATTCAAGAATATAGCTAGAGACGTTACTACGTCTTTAAGCTAGTGCGGCCATTCCTCGGGTTGCCAATCCAGCGACGTGTGGATGACGCGCACGATCACAACGCTTTCCCGGCCCGCCATATCCCGCAGCTCATAAGCGATGATATAGGGCAGGCGCGCGACGGACTTCTCGTAGGTTCCTGTCACGCGACCGGGCCGGCCCGTTGCCATGTCCCCAAGGGCCTTGCCCGCGTCTCGAATCCGATCCGCAACCCGCGTGGCGGCAGGCGGGCTATCTTTGGCGATGTGCTTAACCTGCACCTTGATGTCGTCCAGCGCCTCGCGGGACCATGTGACCGACCGCTTCACGCCTTGCCCGCTTGCTTTTCGGCTTTGGCTTCCTCGATGACGGCATAGATTTCCGCCATCGCCTCATCATGGGGGATCACGCGGCCGGCCGCTGCGTCGGCCATGCCGCGCTTGATGCCGTCAATGATTTCAAGCTCGCGATCGACATAGGCGGCGACGGCCTCGCCGGCGAGGAAGGATTTGCTTCGCTGCGTGTCGTTCGCGATCCGGTCGAGCTTTTCTTTCACATCGGGCCTAACCCGAATCGTCATGGTGGTGCTGGCGGTCATGGAATCGCCTCCGCGTGTTGAATTGTGTACAGCCTAGCACGTTTTCCCGGCCGCCGCCATCGCCTTCTATCAAGGTAATGCGTTTACACGTTAATACGTATTTACGTAAATAATTAAACGCCGACCTTGCCCCTCGCTCCCTCTCGAAAGCCCGTAGGACGCTGGCCGCAGGCGCGAGCGGTGCGGATTAGGTGGCGAGGGTGCCGCTTCCCGATCCGCCCTATAAGCGGATCGGAACCGCCGCAGGGCCGCGAAAGCGGCCCGCACAGCGGCGTCCGCTTATGTTCCGCCTTTTAGATATAGATCAGATGGGGATTCAGTCTGGTTATCGGACTCACGTTTCATCACACTCTTTGCCAGCATCACGAGGGCCTTTCCGAGCGGACTATCGCCAGCGTCGAGCTGCGTTCGCTCATCGAGGGGCAGGGTGGTCTTGTAGGCGTCGATTGCCTCGCTCCATGCCTGCTGATCCTGTCCATGATCGGCAGGCGGGGGCGGGGCCTTGCCGAACCGGCCGAGAAACTGACGGGCCTTTTCCGGCAGGGACAGGCGATAGGCGTTGCTCGCCTGCTGGACCTGTGGGCCGCGCCCCTCATTCCCGGTCGGCTCGTAGCGGCGCAGCCAGTCGATGAAACCATGCGCCCGCAGGTTCTTCAGCGCCCGCACGATCGTATCGCGCGACCGGCCTAGCCGATCCATGATCGTGGTGATTGACGGCTCTAGCCGGCCGGTGCGGAAGTCGATGAGATTGACGAACAGCCGCAGCACGTCCAGCGCCACCGACCCGAGCGGCCCGCTGCGCTCGCCCTTCTGGCGCAAGCCGTCCTCGTTGTAGATTTCGGCCGCCCTCAAGATCGCCTGCACGTCCTTGCGCGTCGTCGGCCGCCATATGCGGCCCTCCGACCGCCCCCGGATATGACTATGCCGGCGAACTGGTGTCGGGCAGCGCGCGGCCGGGGGCGGGAAGATCAGCCCTAGCGCGGTCTGTCCTGATCCCCGCAACATGGCCCGGCGTTCATGGGCGAGCGCGGTGAGCTGCCCGGCCTCGTCGTCGGTGAGCTGGCCCGCGCCGTATCGGGTCCAGACCTCCCGCATGATTTCATCAAGCGCGTTCCCGCGCGCGCAGCCGATCGCGGCCGCGTAGTGCGTCCCTAACATATGCCCTCGTCCTTCCACTTGAAGGACATGACGGCGCGGACGGCAGGCACGGCACTCCCGTTTCCGCAAGAATCAATCTTGCGAATTGGAGTGCTGTAGCGTAGATAAGGGGAGAGTTAGCGGACCCCTGATCTACGGTGTGTCTGACGGCCTACAAAAACGCTCGACCGTTGGCGCGGTCGGGCGTTTTGCCGTTATGTCCCTTGCTTCGCTTCGATATAGAACCTCAACGCTTCCTCGATGATCGGGGCGCGTGCTGACACGCCCCGTTGCTCCTTGATCCTGTCGATCGCCTCGACAAGCTCGCCCGGAACATAGGTATTCAACGCCACGCGGCCGGCCGCGATCTGCCGCGCCCTGTGGGCGGCAACGCCCCTGCGAATCTCTTCCGCGCGTTCCTTCATGTTTACAACTAAGAGCAAGCCGCCCGATTCTGCAATCCCTTGCGGAAGGAACCGCGAAAGGCACTACTTCTAGGGCCGGGCGACTAAACGTAGTTGCGTCAATGCGTATTCACGTCATTGCGTTCTAAAGCCCGGTAGAGCGTCGCACGATGAACGCCCAAGAGCCGGGCAACCTCGGCCGGCTTCTTGTCCTCGCTGATGAGCTGGCGGGCGTGTGCGATCTGCTCGGCCGACAGGGCAGGGGGGCGGCCGAACCGAACGCCCTTCGCCTTCGCCGCAGCTCGGCCGGCGCTCGTGCGCTCATGGATCAAGCTGCGCTCGAACTCGGCAACGCCGGCGAAGAATGTCAGCACCATGCGCCCGGCCGGCGTCGTCGTGTCGGCCCAAGGCTCGGCCAGCGATCGCAAGCCGGCCTCGGCGTGGCCGATCCGCTCGGCTATGTCGAGAAGATCGCGCGTTGATCGGGCGAGGCGATCCAGCCGCGTCACCGTCACCACGTTGCCCGGCTGCAAATGGTCCAGCAACTTCGCCAGCTCGGGGCGGCCGCGCTGCGCGCCGGATGCCTTTTCCTCGAACACGCGCTTGCAGCCCGCCGCCTTCAGCGCCGCGCGCTGCTGGTCGAGGGTCTGGCCCTCGGTCGAGACTCGCGCATATCCGATCATCATGGGGCAGGGGCTTTCGCTGCTATGCTCACCGCCCGAATCTAGCGGGTGCATCCCGTCGCGAAAATCCCTATTGTGCGACTGTCGCGGGTTTTGGGAATTTCGCGACACCGGAAACAGGAAATCGACAGTAAGACCATGATCGACGCGGCCGCCCGCATCATAGACCTTTATCGTCGCCATGCTGGTGCATGGACAACCGCGCGCGGCACGGTGTTGTTGGAGCGCGCATGGATCGAGCGGTTTGCCGACATGCTGCGGCGAGGGGGCGGCCGTGCTCGACATTGGATGCGGATCGGGCGAGCCGATCGCCCGTTACCTTGCCGGCCCTGTCGGCTCGAAGCTGGGATTTTGGCCAAGTTGAAGAACGAACCTAGAACGCCAGTTATCGGCAGGGCAATCTGCATGCGACCATGGGGTCGCTTGGTCTTGTGTCCGCAAGAGGATCGGTCAACGGACACGCTTTCCGCTCCATCTCGAAAAGCCGAAAACCCTTGCTGCGCCTGATAAGCGTTTGTCTCATATGAATGGTACTATATTTCTTGCATTGAAGGAGCCCCTTACGTTACAGATTCGGGCATGATGAACGCTCTCATCGGCTACGCCCGCTGCTCGACCGATAAGCAGGACCTCGCGGCACAGAAAGACGCCTTGCTGAAGCTCGGCGTGGCTGCTGATCGCATTTACACCGATCGCGGCTTTACCGGCACAAACCGGGCCAGGCCGGGCCTGGATCAGGCGCTCGCGGCGGTGCGCAGCGGCGACACACTGGTGGTGCCCAAGCTCGACCGGCTTGCCCGCTCCGTGCCGGACGCCCGAGCAATAGGGGATGAACTTTCAGGTCGGGGAGTCAAATTGCAGATCGGGGGGAGCGTCCATGATCCAACCGATCCGATGGGCAAGCTGTTTTTCAACATCCTCGCCACCTTTGCTGAATTCGAGGCCGACCTCATCAAAATGCGAACGCGCGAGGGCATGGCGGTCGCGCGCGCCAAGGGAAAGCTGCGGGGCAAAAAGCCGAAGCTTTCCGATCGTCAGCAGAAGGAGTTACGCCGCATGTACGACACTGGCGACTATTCGATCAGCGACCTTGCCGAGGTTTTCTCGATCTCACGACCGACTGTGTATCGGACGCTCATGCGTCATGCTTCGGCGAATGGGGTTCGTGATCAGGCGCAGTGCTAAGCTGGATGATTGGGCTTCGTTACTTTCGAGCCCGTTCTGAGTCCATCCCTGCGTCTCATCAGCGCTGCTTGCGGAAATACTGGTAGAGATTGTTGAAGACCGGAGCGCCCTGAGCGATGCGTTCCTCGTCGTCCGCATGAGCCATGGCGATGCCGGCGATCAGCCCAGCAATGCCCATGGCTTCCTCGCGGCCGAACTTGCCGTCCTTCAGGTCGATGTCGTGAACGATCTCGGCGATCGCCTGCAGTGCCGGGTCGTCGAGACCGGCGCGGGCAAGCAGCACCTCGAAACTGCAGCGGTCGCCCTCATGGGTGATTTCGCCTTCGAACATGTCGAAGCGCAGTTCCCCCGGCTTCGGGATATAGCCCTTGCCCGGCACGAAGCGGATGACAGCATCCGGGTCGATGAAACGGCGTATCAGCCAGCTACAGGCGATGCGGTCGATAAAGACGCCCTTGCGCGTAACCCAAACCCGTCCCTTGAGGTCTCGTATGTGCGCGGCCTCCGGCTGCTTCTCAATCATGTCTTTATCCTCCACCAGGCGCGCTTCGAGTTCCGCGATGGCGCCTTCGACCGACAGGCGGCCGCTTGCCCCGAAAAAGTCGATCGCCGCGAGGTCGGCAAGCCGCTTGCGCAGCCGGCCGAGCTGGCTACGCGCCTCGGCCGCATCCACCTCTGGCTGATCGAGCTTTGCCACGAGCGCTCGCGCGTCCCTGGCGATCTCGTCGTAGTCGGCGTCGCGCGCCGCATCGAACAACGCCCGCACCTGGTCGTCCGAAAAGCCGTCGATCAGACGCGCCTCGCAGACGATGGCTTCGCCACCGCCCTCGACGATCTCTTTCAGGAGCCACGCGAAGTCCTCCTGCGTCTCGGCGGTCGCAGGCAGCGCGTAGACGGTGCTCTTGACCGCGACTGCCCCGATGCCCTGCAGCCGCCGCCAGACCTTCACCCGGAAGTAGGCCGGCTTGGTCGGGATCTGATGAATCAGAAGAAGCCACTTCGCTGCGGATTGGCTCGAAATTACGTCATTTTCCATATTGATACCGTATCATTAGGACCATACAATGCAACAAGTGTATCAATTCGATTGACCAATTGAAGGTTTTCCTTATCCGAAGAGGCCTATTTCTACATGACTCAGACGCCCGACCTTGCCGGTAGCAATGCTTCTGATCAGCAAGAGCTAACTGTGCCCACCCTATCGCAATGGCAGATTTTCGTGCGCTTCCTGCGCTTTGGCCTCCTCGCATGGGGTGGACCTGTCGCGCAGATTGCGATGATCCGGCGAGAACTCGTGGATGAGGAGCGCTGGATCTCCAGCGGTCGGTTCAATCGCCTCCTTGCTGTCTATCAGGTGCTGCCGGGGCCTGAGGCGCACGAGTTGTGCGTTCATATAGGCATGCTTCCGGGCGGGCGTATGGGCGGCTTCCTTGCGGGACTCGGCTTCATGCTGCCGGGCTTCCTCCTGATGTTCGCTTTGTCGTGGCTCTATTTCACGATCGACATCACGCAATCGGCTTTAGGCCCAATCTTCCTTGGCGTTCAGGTTGCAGTGATCGCGCTGATCGTGCGCGCTGTCCATAGAATTGGGGGGCACGTTCTCCTCGACAAATGGCTCTGGGGCATCGGGATCGTGAGCGGTGCCGCAGCATTTCTCGGAGCGAGCTTCTGGATCACGCTTCCGGCAGCAGGGTTGGTCTACGCCTTCGCCGTGCGAAAACAGCATGCACTTGCGGCCCTCACCTTGGTAGCCGCCACCGTGCTCACTGTCCTGGTCGGGCCAGAGAGTGCAACAGGCCTGCTCGACAGCGCCCAGCAAAGCACAGCGCTCTCCGATGGATCGATCGCGCAGGACGCGTCGCTGGTGGGACTGTTTCTCTCTGGCCTCAAGGCCGGTCTCCTGACCTTTGGGGGAGCCTACACCGTCATTCCGTTCTTGCGCGACGACGCGGTGGGAAACGGCTGGATGACGGACGCCCAATTCCTCGACGGTCTCGCCCTGTCTGGAATCCTGCCCGCACCGCTCATCATCTTCTCCACCTTCGTCGGTTATTTTGGGGGCGGTCCGCTCGGCGCCATCGCCATGACGATCGGGATTTTCCTTCCAGCCTTCGGCTTTTCGCTGCTCTTCCATGAACGTCTGGAGAGCTTGGTCGAGAACAAGACGCTACACAGCTTCCTGGAAGGCGTATCCGCAGGCGTTGTGGGTCTGATCGCCGCGACGACGGTCGAACTCGCGCTTGTCGTCGTCGACCGGCTACCGTCGTTGCTTCTCGGCGGGGTGATCTTCGCGCTCGCTCTGGCCGTCCTCTATCTCTGGAAATCCAGGGTGAACGTCGTTCTGGCCGTTGTCGGAGCCGGCTTTCTGGGCTGGCTCGGCTTCGGCCTCCTCCTTGGATAATACGCAACACGAAGGAGAGATCGCATGAAATGGATTACACGGGAACGTCCGGTCATCGACCGTATCGCCTGCCCCTGGCTTGTTGCTCGGTTCATCGACAAGGAGCCTGAATTTCTGTTCGTGCCGCCGGACCGGGTGGTCGCCGCCGCCGAGGAGACCGGCGCCATCCCCTATGACGTTCCGGGCGTCGAACTCACCCATGTCGGGGACGGCTGCAGTTTCGACGCCTTCGTCGCGAAATACGACCTAGACCGCGATCCGGCGATCAAAACCATCGCCGCCATCGTGCGCGGCGCCGATACCGACCGCCACGATCTCACGCCGCAATCGGCCGGGCTGCTGGCCATTTCGATGGGGCTGCGGGACCTCACGCCCGACGATCAAGAGGTCCTGAAGCACGGCTTCGTGATCTATGACGCCCTTTATGCCTGGGCGTCCCAACGTCAGGCGGAAACCCATAACTGGCCACCCGCTGCATGAACACTATCGACCGGCCGGATGTCAGGCGGCTTTCGACGCTGCGTGACAATCCGGCCCGGTATTCCAGGAGAGGCGGCTGATCGAGGCGGGGAGGCGCCAACAGAGGAGTTAGGCAATGAAGAAAATGATCTTCACGGCGTTGATCGCCGCGATCTCGCTCGCAACACCGGCTCTTGCCGATCCCGACTGGCAGGCAGTCGGAAAGGCGCTCGGCAAGGAGGGCACTGTTCAGCCGGACGGTATCTATCGGGTGGGACTGCCCCGCTCAGACCTCAAAGTCCTGCTGGACGGTGTCGAGATCAAACCGGCGCTGGCGCTCGGCACCTGGCTCGCCTTTCAGCCCATGGGCGACACGGAGGCAATGGTGATGGGCGACCTGGTGCTCACGCACGAAGAGATTAACCCTGTGATGAAGGTGCTGGCCAAGCACGGGATCGAGGTCACTGCACTTCACAATCACCTGCTGCGCTCCGAGCCGGCAACGATGTACATGCACGTGAGCGGGCACGGCGATCCGGTGAAGCTCGCCGCCGCCCTTCATGCCGGCTTGGTGGAGAGCAAGACGCCGCTCTCCACCGCTTCGGCTGGCGCGACGCCTGCCCCGGCGGCGATCGACCTCGACACTTCAAGCATCGATCAAACGCTGGGCCATAAGGGTAAGATCAATGGCGGCGTCTATCAGGTCAGCATCCCGCGGGCGGAGCCGATCAAGGACGGCGGCATGGAGGTTCCCGAAACCATGGGCTCGGCGATCGCCATCAACTTCCAGCCGACCGGAAAACGGCAAGGCCGCGATCACCGGCGACTTCGTGCTGATCGCGGCAGAGGTCAATCCGGTTCTGCGGGCACTGCGCGAGAACGGAATCGAGGTGACCGCCCTGCACAACCACATGCTCGATGACGAGCCCCGCCTGTTCTTCATGCACTTCTGGGCCAATGACGACGCGGAAAAGCTGGCGCAAGGGCTGAGGAGCGCACTCGACAAGGTTCGCGTCGCAAAACGCTGAGGAGACGCCCGAGCTTACGGCGACAGCCCTATCACGACAGGACGGAGGCTCGGAGTGAGCCCCTGGATCAAACCTACTTTGAATGGGAGATGGAACAATGCCCTTCAGCATCAAACCGCTCGGCTGCGATCCGGCGCGCATCAAAGGCATGTCGGAACGCCTCATCATCAGCCATTACGAGAACAACTACAGCGGCGCGGTCAAACGCCTGAACCTCATCGAGGAGCAGCTCGCCGAGCTCGACTACGCATCCGCGCCCGGCTTTGTCGTCAATGGACTGAAGCGCGAGCAGCTCGTCGCGATGAATTCGATGATCCTGCACGAGCTGTTCTTCGATGGCTTGGGCGATCAATGCGAGCCGGGAACGACACTGGCAGACGCGCTGGCCCGCGATTTCGGCTCCTATGAGCGCTGGCGCAGCGAGTTCGTTGCCATGAGCAAAGCGCTTGGCGGCGGCTCCGGCTGGGTCCTGCTCACCTGGTCGCCGCGCGACCGCAAGCTTGTCAATCAATGGGCATCCGACCATTGCCACACACTGGCCGGCGGCGCGCCGATTCTGGCGCTCGACATGTATGAGCATTCCTACCACATCGACTTCGGCGCCAGCGCGGCGAACTATGTCGACACGTTCATGGCGGCGATCCGGTGGGAAAATGCGGATCGTCTGGTTCTCGAAGCGCAAAGCCGATAGCGGAACGGGTTTGAAGGGGCGTGCCACAGAGGGTGGAGGTGCGTTCCCGTTTATGGGATTGGCGGCCTGAGGAGGTGCACGAAAGGCAGAAACTCGGCACCAGACAGCTCATCGTCCAACTGCCGTGAAGTGTCAGTTGGGGACATCTATACCCGTTTCCTCCATGTCGCATAGCCATCGAGCGTCCTGCGACGATATTTTAGAAAGAGAGTGAACCATGGTTTTCAGTGCATTTGCGCAGATCAGTCTCTGGGGCGTTCTTGCGGCTTCAGCGTTCGGCTTCGTGTTCGGGGGCGTATATTTTGGCGCCCTGGTACCCAAATATTACGCAATCGCGCTGGGACGTGAGGCCATGCCGGCCGCCAAGCTGGACATGCTGACCATCCTTGGCCCTTTCGTGTGCAATATCGTTATGATCGTCACGACGTCCGCGATCATGCGCATGATCGGCATTGTCTCGCTTACCGATGCCCTGTCGCTCGGGCTGGTGATCGGGGTCGGTTATCTCCTGGCGATGTGCATGACGATCGCGATCAATCCCAACTTCCCCAGGCCGTTCTACTATACGATGGTGAACGCGCCCTATTTCCTGCTCAGCAGTTTGGTGACGAGCGCCGTATTGTTTCTGTTGCAGTAGGCCACTACGCGCACGAGCGCACACGATGTGGGGATCTCGAGGTGCCGGAACAATTACAGGTATGGTTTTGGAATGACCACGCCTGCAGTGTACTAAGATGGCCAGGCTACCCGCCTCCGCATCGACCGCCTGACGAGCAAGTTCGTCGGCGCCTGCCAATCGTCGCATCATTGAAATGCCTGGCGAAGGAACCGCGGCGCGCTGTGCGGACGCGCACCAGCAGGCTTAGGGCTGTGGGAGCCGCCCGGCGGCGTAGTCGCGCGCGAGCGCGATAAAGGCCTGGAAGGCGGCGGAGGAATTGCGCCGATTGGAATAATAGAGGCACAGCGGCACGAGCGGCGGCGTCCAGTCTTCGAGAATGCGCACGAGCCGTCCCGCTGCGATGTCTTCGCGGACATCGGTTTCCATGAAATAGCCGATCCCCACGCCGTTCGTCACCGCGATCCGCGCCAGGGATGCTTCGTCAAGGGTGATTGGCCCCTCAACGTCGAGCTGCAGTTCTTCACCCTCCTTCTCGAACCGCCATCGGAACAATGCGCCATTGGGAAGCCGCCCGCGAACGCAGGGGTAAGAGAGCAGATCCTGCGGCACTTGGGGGATAGCCCTGTTTTCGAAAAAGGCGGGAGATGCGGCAACCGCCATGCGCCGCATCTTTCCCAGCGGAATGGCGATCGCGTCGCTGGGCACCAGATCCGCGCTGCGCACGCCCAGATCGAAGCCCGCCGCTACGACGTCAACAAGCCGCCCCTCGGTGACGATGTCGATATGAACCTGCGGATAGAGCTGCAGATAGCTCAGGACCAGCGGCGCCATGATCTCGCGCGCGGCCGTCGCGAAGGCATTGATGCGCAAGATGCCGGACGGCGTCTCCTGTTGGGAGCGCGCCGTATTCATCGCTTTTTGGATGCCCTCAAGCGCTGGTTTGATCTGTGCGACGAAGATCCGCCCCGCATAGGTGAGCGAGACGCTGCGCGTGGTGCGATTGAATAAACGCACGTCAAGCTCCCGCTCGAGCTTGCCCACGGCGCTGCTGATGGCGGTGGTCGACATGCCGAGATCGAGCGCCGCCGCTCGAAACGAGCCGCACCGAACGATGGCGAGAACCGCTTCAAGTTCGATCAGCGAATGGCGCGTCATTGTCCCGTTTTCCGCAATACGTCACGCCGATTTATGTTGCTTATCAGGAGAAAAGTCCATCGCTAACTTAGCCTCATCACCACTGAGGAGATGAACATGTCACTGAACCTACCCAAGCCAATCGCCGACTATGTCGAGGCAAATGCCCGTCTCGATATCGACGGCATGATGAAGCCCTTCCTGGATGACGCCGTCTTCATCGATAACGGCAAGCGTTACGAGGGGCTGGCGGAGATCCGCAAGCTACTCAGGGACGAGGCGATTGCGGTAAAGGCGATCTTCACGCCCGACACTGTTCGGGAAGAAGACGGCGATGTCGTGCTCGAAGGTCCCGCTCATGGAGTCTTCCCGGGCAGCCCGATCCGCTTCACCTATCGCGTAACGCTGGCGAACGACGCCATCAAGAGCCTGGAGACCACGGTATGAGCATCCAGGCAGAATCCAAAGAGTTCGCTGGCAAGCGCGTGCTCGTAAGCGGCGGCACCAAGGGTCTGGGCCGCGCCACGGTCGAGCGCTTCCTCGCCGGGGGAGCCCGTATTGTCGCAGCCGCCCGCACGATCAAGGATCCTATCGAGGGCGTTGAATATGTCCAGGCAGACCTGACCACCGCGGAGGGCAGCGAAGCGGTAGCCAAGGCGGCGC
>NZ_CAXUSG020000025.1:0-34906 GCF_964253915.1 Rhizobium sp. LjRoot30
CCGACATTTGCAAATTCGCCCATTCTGGATATTTGCGCAAAAGCTCCTCGGCGTAAGCCTCGAGGAGCTTTTTCTTTTTGTGCTCTGTGTCGATCTCGCCTGAGGCAATCCGGGCCATCAGATCGTTCTGGGCGGCGGCGACGAACTGCTGCTGCATGATGTCGATCACGTCCATCGAGGCCATGATATTAGCGATGTCGCCATGGACCTGCAGGGATGCCGGCTGGTGGCCCGGTGTCTTGCCGATCACGACCGTTTGGATGAGGTCCCGCACGATCGGCATAAGCCGGCGCTTGGCCTGTTCGTCGGCATTGTTGCGGGCAAGGAAGAGAAGCTTGCGGATGGCGATCTCGGTATTGGCCGCATTGAACTGTGCCTTCAGTCTGGCGATCTTCTCCTGAAAATCCTCCGCGGCGAGCTCTTCGGCCGCGGCCAGTTCCATGACCAGCTTCTCACGGGTGACTTCAAGCTCATCGAGGTGGTCGTCGAGGATCGCAAGACGCGGCCGGCCTTCGGCGTGACGGTCCTGGATCTGCTGCATCAGGCTTGCCTGCTGTGACTTGATGGTCGCAAGCTCGGCGGTCAACTGGTTCTTCCGGGAGGGAGCGCTCTCCAGCTTGCTCACCTCGTGCGCGACCATCTTCTGCGAAATCCGGTCGAAGATGTCGAGCGAGTAGAAGGCGGCCGGGATGCAGTTGAGGACGCGCTCTTCGAGTTCGTGGCGGGTGATCGTCTTGCTGTTGCCGCAGCAGGCGCCGCCGAGGTCGTCGATCGGCAGGCGCTTCTTGCGGTTGGTGCAGCTATAGCGGTCCTTGCCCGAGATGGCGTAGGGACCGCCGCATTCCGCGCATTCGAGCATGCCGCTCAAGAGATATTCCGGCCGGTGCGTCGCATTGAGCCGGTTGCTCTGCCCGAAATCGAACAGTTCGCCCACTTGCCTCTGCCGCTCCTTGACGCGCTGCCACAGCTCATCCGATACGATGCGCATCTCCGGGACGTCCTTGAATACCCAATCGGTGGCGTCGTTGGCACGGGCGGTTCGTCGTTCGGTCTCCGGGTTCTTGCGATACTGGCGCCGGTTCCAGACGATGCGGCCGATATAGCTCTCGTTGTTGAGAATGCCGCTGCCACGGCGGACATGGCCGCGGATCGCCGTATCGCGCCACTTGCGGCCGCGCGGGCCGGGGACCCCTTCATTGTTGAGGAGGTGCGCGATGTCGCGCGGAGACATCCCGTCGGCATAGAGCTGATAGATGCGACGAACAATCTCCGCCTTGACAGGATCGACATCCCGCAGACCCCGGATGCGGTCACCATTGGCATCGCGCTGCTGCGACAGCTTGTAGCCGTAAGCGAGGCAGGTCGACGCCTTGCCTTTCTTCACCGCGGTCTTCATGCCTTCGCGGGTGCGGTAACGGATCTGCTCGACGAGCTCATGGCTGAGTGCGGCTCTGAGCGCCATCTCAAGATCGGTGACCGGCGTGCCGGCATGGACGGTCCAGATGTCGGCATCGCGATAGCGCAGTTCCTTGAGGATCTTGGCGCTGTGCTCGATGTCGCGCGACAGGCGGTCGACCGTGACGCAAAGCACGACATCGATGCGCTCGCGCTTGACATGCGCCATCAGGCTCTGGATGCCAGGGCGGAGTTGATAGCTCGTGCCGCTGACCGCGGCATCGGAATAGGTGGCGGCCAGCTTCCAGCCTCTCTGCTTGACGAAGGCTTCGCCCAGCTCGATCTGCGTTTCGATCGACACCTCGTGCTGGCGGTCGGTGGAGTAGCGGGCATAAAACAGGACGTTCTTGGTCATGGTCTGAATTCCATCGCAAACGATATCATGGCAACACTGGCCGGCAGCGCCGGCCAGTCTGATGTCTTGGCGAGGGCGTTACGGCGATGCCGCAGCACGCCGGCCGGCGAAGTCCTGGCGCAGCTTCACGCGCCTCCAGAGTTCGTCGCTGACGATCCGCAAGGCAGGTGCGAAATCGTACTCACGGCCCGGTACCCAGGACCGGCCGATATAGATCTCGTCATTGAGGATGCCGGTTCGCCGATCACGGCCGCCGCGGATGGTGGCGTCGCGCCACATCCTGCCGTGGGGGCTGGGAATGCCTTGAGCGTTCAGGGCGTCGGCGATTTTTGCCGGCGACATTCCGTCGGCATACATCTGGAAAATCCGCAGGATGACTGCGGCGGTCTCGTGTTCCAGAACCCTGAACCCGAAAATGTACGTCCCATCGGCATCATAGGCTCCCGTATAGCGATAGCCGTAGGGCAGGGGTACAAGGTGCTCGGCCTCATAGAGGTCATCGGGCATCGGCGACCGGCGTCGACCGAGCCCGATCGCTCCATCGGGGTTGTTGTAGTAGTAGTCGATGAGATCTGCGGCCTTGATCCGCACACCGGGATCGGCGGCCCAGACTTCGATGCCTTTCGCTTCGAGTTCATGCAGCAGCCGTTCCGCGACGGCAAAGCGCGAGCACAAGCGGTCCAGCGTATGGCACAGGACGATATCGATCGATCCGATATCGACCTCTTCTAGGAGCTTGTGGATGCCGGGCTGTGCGGTGAACACGACCTCGCCGATGTCTTCGTCACGGCAGGTCAGTTCCAGCTTCCAGCCGTTCTTCCGGATGAAGGTCTCGGCATAATAACGCTGCGAATCGGCGCAGGCGGTGTGCAGCGTATCGGCCGAGTTGCGGAGGTAGAGCAGGACTTTCTTTGTCATGGGGGGCTCCTGAAGCTTGAGAAATGATTTTGGGGGACATGTTAGCCTGGCGCGGATCGCTTGGGAGCCCGCGCCAGCCGCCAGTCCTTCATGGTCCGGCGGTGGTGCTTGACAAGGCGGCGCCGAGGGTGATTGCGCGTGGCAATAATTGCCGCGGTCACGCCGGCCGCACGGACGCGGCTAGTAACCCATCACGGCGCGGTAGGCCGCGGCCGCGCCGGTATTGCCGGCCAGACGGTTGTCGGGTCGCGGCATGAGGATCTGGTCCTCGATGCTGTCGCGATTGCCCAGCCAGTGCCAGCCGGCTTCGGCCGGGCCGGTCACGAAGACCTCGTTCGGGGTGAGCCTGATACGGGTTGCGCCCGTCTCGGCCTTGATTGCCTCGCGGAAAAGGCGGATCGCCTTGCCGTTCTCACCCGCCTTCTTCGGCGCCGGGGCCCTGGTGGCGATCGCCGAGGGCGCGATCCGCTCGGTCAGCACCAGAACGCGGCCGACCCTCTTGCGGCGACCTTCGGCGTCATCGATGTCGACGACGACCCCGCCGCTGAAGACATCACAGAAGACACCGCCGCTCACGGCAACGCAGTGCGTGCTCAGAGACACGACGCAAGGGTAATCACGCTCCATTCCGGTGCGACCATTCAGATAGGCAGCAAGCGTCGGCCGGTCGGGAACGTAGCGCCACTTTCCCACATATCCGATCAGGCGCAGGGCCTGCTCGATCTCGTGAGCACTCACCCATTTGACAGGCGGTGTGTACGAGAAGTCGAGCCAGCGCGCGCCGTACCGCACCTGGCGGATCGCATCGGCGGCCTGAGACACGGTCACGCCGGCGATGGACGCGATGACGCACAGTCCGTCATACAGGCGGGACCTGGTATCCTTGACGACGTCGTGAAGGTAGCGGGTCTTGATCGCTCCGACATCGGGTAGGGGTTTGGTCGCCGCCGGTTTTACCGGAGCACTTGCGCGCCGAGCGAGTTCCGCCTGAATGCTGCGGGCAGCACTCGTCTTGTCGAAGGGGAACGCCAGAACATTGTTCTGGCGATCGCCCTCAGAGCGGGCGCGCTTGGAGGTCTCTTCCTGCGAGGGAGGGGTAGGGGTATGCGACATGATGACTCCTTTCGTGAGCAGATCTTCGTCGTCGTCGACGAAGATCTGCGCGCAGGGCGTCATCGCGCATGCGGCCGGTGCAGAACCCCGAGGTGGGTGTCCGGCACACAAGGTCTCCTGACGGCGGCATAATGGCGCCATCAACATGACGGTAATCGAACATGGGCGCCTCCTTCCGTTCCTTGGACTGGCCTGGGTTGAACATCGCTGCCTGCCACTAATCACAGGCGTTATCTTTTAGCAAGTGTCTGTAATCGTTGAGGTAATTTGAGTGAATTAAGGGGCATTCTCAAAATGGGACACGCCATCTCGTTGAAAAGTCGAGACTTGCTCCTGAGCGGCGATCGGCACTTACGCACTGGTAACCACTCGATTCGGTTTGGTGTTGCGAAAATGCAACGGTTTAGAGCCGACATCTGAAGTGAGGCGCCGATCGCACAAGCCGATCAGCATCAGGCCCAGCGCGTGAAACCTCTGGAAATCCGATTCAGAATCGAACGGCGTTTTAAGAAGTAACGGGGGGAAACGTATCAGAACTTGCAAACGCCGTCAGGCGTTGACCGGCACCTATTGCTGGAAAGGGCGGGATCGGCGCAGAGCAGGCCGACGCCGCCTCAAGCGTCCCGATCGTGATCCACGGGATGGAGAAGGTGGACCTTGCGGCGAAACGGCCAGTCGCCTGTGCGGTACTTGGCGACGAGTTCCTCGAAGACGATGTCGGACTCCCGCTCGTCAAATCCCTGCTCCACGAGCATCCTGACCACCCGGTCCTGGAAATCCTCCAGCACCTCTTTCGCGTCCCTGGCCGCCATGCTGGAAATCGTCATGAAGAGCGCCGTGCGGGCAATATCGTCCCGGTTCGGACGCCTTGCCTTGCGATCGGCGTCACGCAGCTTTTGTTGACGCTCGCGCTGCTCGCGATTGCGGTCCTCTTCTGACTTTCTGGCCATGATGCCACTCCCATACGCCCTGCGGCCTCCTTGCCAGACCGGCGCCTTACCGGCAACGCCGCTTGTGCTGGAATCAGAAATCCCGGCTCGTGAATCGGAAATCCACGGTTCGGAATCGCGGATGCGCAACTTGAGATGACCTGCGGGGACGTTGAGGTAGATCGAGACGACGTGCGGAGACGAAACGGCGTTTGCGGAATCAAAGCTTCATGGCTCTGAATCGGAAATCCGGAAACCGGAATCAAAAATGCGCAATTTGTCTCGATGTGCGGGCACGTTGAGATGGCATACCGGCACATTGAGACGATGCCTGCCAGATTGTCTGCTTCGCCGGATATCGCTCAACTGCGCGTCGTATCGTGCTTTCCGCGCCAGGCGGCGGTTCCTGCCACGCCCTCTTACCGGGAGTGTTTGTTCCGAGGGCCTGAAGCGACTGATTGCGGTCCGAATCCGGGAGAAATGGTGATTAAGCATCAATTAAAGTAAAGAATATTTTTGTGATGCTGTAATATGGTTAATTTGAGCCGTTTTGGAAATAATAATTGTATAGATAGAAGTAAATAATGGGATTTTACTTAGGTGTGATTGGTGGCCGATTTGACAATTACTGATGGTGCGGTGACCATGTGTGTGTTCGATGTTTTGTGTCGAACGTATAGTATCAGTAAACAGTGAGGTTTTATCGTGAGTGCATCCAAGTTTGTCCCGCCTGCC
This sequence comes from Rhizobium sp. LjRoot30, assembly GCF_964253915.1. Lineage (NCBI taxonomy): Bacteria > Pseudomonadati > Pseudomonadota > Alphaproteobacteria > Hyphomicrobiales > Rhizobiaceae > Rhizobium > Rhizobium sp. LjRoot30. Next base: position 5,506 of record NZ_CAXUSG020000025.1, read on the forward strand.
GCCTTCGCCCATCACTATGAAAAGCTTGGGATCGCAGATGCGGCTCTTCGTGACCAGCTCGAAATCGCTGCCGGGAATATCTCTGATCTCGGCCGCCGCACGACCGAGCAGAGCTTCCTGCTCGGGGAGCATCTTGTTGCCGCTTCTGGACTGCTCGCCGACGGTCTCTTCGACAAGTGGGTCAAGAGGCGGTGCAGCTTGGCCGCCCGCACTGCGAGGGCCTATATGTCCGTCGCGCGCAATCTCGGCGAATACCGGGATGATCTGGTCGACCTGTCGGCCAGCCCGACCGTCATGTTCCATCTGGCGCACGCGCCGCATGACAAGATCCGCGATGCGATCGCCCATGGCGAGGAGCATGGCCGTCTCCGTGTGCTCGATGTGAAAACCATCCTGGGCGATGGCGATGAGGGCAAGGTCAAGACTGCCCGGGGTGACCTCCATGGAGCAGGGGGTGTGACCGGCCTGAAGGCACTGATCGCGGTCAAGACCCGCGATGGCCTGAAGATGTTCGTGATGCATATCGAGGTCATTGTGCAGGCCATCAAGGTGGCGCTGGACCAGAAGCGGGTGATCAAGGAGGCGCTGGCCAGGGAGGTTGAAGATCTTGCCCGTGTCGCGCGTATGGAAATGGAAAGCCTGGCGCAGTTCGTGGAACCGGACAGCGACCTGCGCCGCCATCCGCGCTCGACCCAGTTCCCGAAGAAGACCGAGTGGGCGGTGGTGAACGAAACGCTGCAGAAGCTTGGGCTCTTCGATATCTGGCCGAAGTCCAAGGAATTGCCCGGTTGGCTTCGCGACGAGGTCTTGCCGGTCCTCGAATGGGCGATCTCGAAGGAGCGCAAGCCGAAATGGCCGCTGGCCCAGTCGGTAGAAAAGATGGTCGCCGTCGATGATGTGGTCGAGCTGACCCCTGAAGCGGAAGCGGAGCAGGGCAAGGATCAGGCCGAAGTCTCGGTCGCGACCGATCTGGATCGCTTCACGGAGCGGTTCGGCGAAGCGCTTGAGCGGGCGACAGGCGGGCTGATGGTCGTCAGCCGCGAAACCCCCAAGGTCCGCAAGCAGGTCGTGGCGGTCCCGCCGCTGGCAGCCGACGAGGCGGCAGACGGTTTGGGCGAAACGCTCCTGGATGAAGGCGCATCCGCACCGCAACTGACCGCATAAAGCTTCCGACATGCTGGAAGGCCGATTGGTCGGCCTTCCAGCCAAACCTTCAAGGGCCGCTTGTCGGCCCTTTGCCTTGCCCGGCTTCGGCCTCGAGATGTTTTAGCCGCGGGCGGGCTTTCGAACCTCGGCGGATAGCCAGACCGAAGCGACCGTGAGCCCGGCGTTAACCTTGTTCCGGTCCCGTTCTCATTTTTTGGCAGAGGGGTCCTTGAGCCCGAGCGCCGGTCCTGCCAGGTTGCGGCTGTTCCGGATGGCCGGAACAAAGCGGCCCCTGCCGATGCTGGTAACATCGACAAGGGCCTGACCGTCAACCTTGGTAAGAAGGAATCGGGCTATGAGCACGAATACCGTTTCTGTCCCTTATGGGGAAGTTCTCCGTTCCATGATCGACGCGGCCGAAGCTGCCGCAGCTTCCGGGTCCCGCCCGCGCCCGTTCGGCTTCGGCCGCAATGCGGTTCCGACTCCGGTTCGCGAACCGGCAGTGCTGCGCCGTCATCCGCATCTCGTTCGCTTCGCCGATGTCGAAGCCGATCTCGAACTGCTGATCGACCGAGCCATCAACGCCATCATGGACGGCGAACCGGCCGAGGACGAGATCCTCGGTCACTACGTCAACATCGCTTCGCTCGTCCGGGCGGTGTCCTTCCGGGAAGGCAAGCTGCTGGAGCAGGCGGTCGAGCGTCTGGCGAAAGCGAATCCGAGCATTATCGTCCTCACCCAGTCCCTCAAGCTGCCGCTGGTGAAGGCCGCGATGGAGGCGGTTGCTGGAAACAACTGGTCCAGCCTCGACGGCATCAAGCTCGATTGCGAGGCGCCGGCCAAGGGAAGCTACACGCCGGACCTGATCATCGTGAACCGTGCCCGGCACACGGCCTACATTTTGGACTTGAAGCGCTCACTCGCATCCTATGGTGACACGAGCCGTCTTGAGGAACTGAAGCTCAAGATGATGGCGTCGGCCATGGTCCTGCCGGACTGGCTCTACAAGAACCAGAAGCGGCTGATGGTCGATGCGGTCGAAGTGGCCATCGTCGATGGCGCCAGCCGCCCGAGCGATCATGCCAACGGCGTCTGGGCGCTGTCCGAACTCGATGACCTCTTGGAGATCGACGGCGTTGCCGCCTGCATGGCCGAACTGCGCCTGCGCTTCGGCATCCGGGTGCAGCAGCTTCTCGAGGCCGAGGCGCGCAAGGCGCTCGGCGGTATGGAGCAGCCTGTCTTCACGCCGAATACGGTCGTCGCGCCTGCCCCCACGTGCTCGCGGATCAATCTCAACGGGCCGAGCCGGACTTTTGAAGAAGACCAGGCGGCGCGCTCATACGATGATGATCACGATCGCGACGAACCGGGCTTCGATGATGGGTCCGATGAGGATGAGCCGACACCGGCCTTCATCCGGATCGGCTTTGCCCGGCGCCCTGCCAGGCACTGAGCCCGGCCGCACATTGCTCGCTGCTGCCTGATGGCCTGACCGCCGCGCCCTGACGCTTGCCGTCAGGTGCCGCGTAGCGATCCCTCGCGTCCAGGCCGCGGCTTTCCCATTCCATCTCTCATAAGCGCTGGACCGAACGCGGTCCGGCCAAGGAGTTCCCATGTCTTCCGATATCAATCCAGATGTGCCGCCACGCATCCGCTGCGAGGCGATCCCGCCGTCCTCGACCTCACAGAACCTCACCTGCCATCGTGCGCATGGCACCGTCTTGCGCTATCCCGGATCCGGTGCTGGTCGCCCGACTGGCGACGATCCCGCGCATCTGATCGGCTTGGCGCTCGGCCATGTCCGGCAGGGTACGGGCCTGACCGGCCTCGTACCGGACACGGTCATCGGCCGATTGCAGAACCATGCCGATACAGGCAACCCGACCTGCCGCCTGCTGCTCGACTGGCTTTCCAACCGCAACTGTGATCGCGTGGTCTCAGTTCAGCCGGATGCGGGCAGTCCGGGTTCGGCCAAGCCCCGTCCTCTTCGCCGCCTGATCCGGGAGCGGCGCCAGGCAAGACCGGGCAGTCTGAAGAAGCGATGGCCGACGAAGGCAGAGCCGACCAATGGCGGAACGGCAATTATTGCCGCGATGACGGAGGGCCGGATCGATGAATAAGCTGTCCCGCCTGTTCCTTCGTCGCCTCGAACGCATCGCCCGGCGTGAAGCCCAACGCAACGCCCATCTCAATGGCCTCTTGTCGTTGAAAATCGTCGAAGTGGGCGGGCACGTCCTGCGGCGCTACTCGCCCGCCTTCGAAACCGCGTCTCTTTCCGGAGACCACAACCGCGACTTGGCGTGGATTCGTCGGAACTTCGGCGGCTACCTTCTGCCGCCGCCTCCGCAGTCCGACATTGTGATCACCGAGGGCAAGTCGTCGACGTCCTTCCTGCAGTCTTTAAACGGGCTCGGTCAGGTAACGGCCAGAGATCATGCCGCAGCGATCGATCACAAACGCCGTGCCTATGCTGTCGGTCTGGTCGGGCGGGCGGGCAAGGCGCCGCTGATCAGCAACATCGTCGCGGCCCTCGTGCTGGCCCGTGCGATCGAGAACGGTCGTGTGCCGCTTGCCAGGATCGTCCGTGCTGCCGCCATGTCGGCGCCTGTCGTCGCGCTGCATGGGCCGATCGTCGGCTTCGAGCAGGCCATGCGCCGCCTCATCGAGACACCGGGCTTCGTGCCGGGCGGCGCCTTGAGCGGCATCGATGGAGAATACGTCTATGATGACGGCACCTTTGCCGGACCCGAGGGTGCAGGCCGTACGTACATTCAGTTCCTAGGACATAGCATCGCGCGCATCGCCGGCGCCACGCTTAGGCGCCGGCTGGTGAATGCGACGACGCGTGACTATCCTGTCGTTGCGATCAGCGAGAAGGCGGAGGCCATCCCGTCCGACATCGCCATTGCCGCCGACATCGGCCTTGCGGCAGGCTGGCTGGACTATCCCTTCCTCAGTGCCATGGTGGAGGCGATGCATGGTGCCAACGGTATCACGGCGCTGGAGCAATGGTCGACGGCCTACGACGCGCATTACCTGACGATCGATGATGTCGTGCTGGCGTTCCGGCCGGGGCGCAGCGCATCCCAGGTCATCGCCGTGCTGGCGTCCCTCACCGAGCGCAATCGTGTTGCCGCTCGGGAGGATGACGATGATGACGACGAACCGGCATCCAAAGGCGCTGGCAAATCATCGAAGTCGAAGCAGGATGCGAAATCGTCGGAGAAATCCTCATCCGGAAAAGACAGCGGCGGCGGATGGAAGCGCGACAAGCCGTCGGGCGCTGAGGTCATCCAGCCGGAGCCGTGGGGGCCGGAAGAAAACGATCGTCCCTCGCTCGCGGTCGAGACGCTCTCCGGTTACGGCAAGGCCAAGACCTGGGCGCTGGATCTGAAGGCTGATCTGGCCGATCACAGGGCGGGCGCTCTCGCCTGGTCGGACATGAGCACCAAGCTTCTGCTCCATGGACTGCCCGGGACCGGCAAGACGACTTTTGCTCGGGCGCTGTGCAACAGTCTGCAGATCCCACTGGTCGTCACGTCAGTCTCGACCTGGCTGCAGGGCGGGCATCTGAACGACGTCATCGCCAAGATGGCCAAAACCTTCGTCGAGGCCCGGGCCATGGCGCCGGCGATCCTGTTCATCGACGAGATCGATGGCATCGGCAAGCGGCAGCCGGCCGAGCGGGAATATGCCGACTATTGGAACACCATCGTTAACAAGGCGCTCGAGTTGTTGGACGGGGCGGTCAAGAGCGAGGGGTTGATCATCGTCGGCGCGACGAACCGGCCCCAGGAGATCGATGATGCGCTGAAACGCTCCGGACGCCTGGAGACGCATATCGAGATCCCCTTGCCGGATATCGCCACGCTCACGGAAATCTTCGCCCACCATCTCGGCGATGATCTCGTATCGCTGGTTAATGGAAAGAAGCCACATGAGACCAAGGCCGGTGAGGCGGGTTCCGAGGCTGCGGAGATGAATGCCGACGAGGCAGAAGCATCCAACATCCATGCCGATCGGGACAGCGACGAACATACCTTGAGGGACGCTCGGGAAGGAGCCGTGACATGACAACGACATCGAAGCACATTGAACCGGGTACGCCTGAAGCGGCCGTGTCCCTCCTGAAGCGGCTGGCAACAAGGGCGATGGGCCTCACCGGCGCCGATATCGAACGCATCGTGCGCCAGGCGCGGCTGAAGGCCCGCCGCGAAAAGCGGACGATCCGGTACGAAGACCTCGAGGACGGCATCCGGATGGATCGGCCGCAGGTGCCGTATGATTTGCGCTGGCGCTTCGCCATCCATGAGTCTGGTCACGCAGTCGTACATCATGCCTTGAGGTTGGGGCCGATCCATGGGCTCAACATCGATGCGCCCGGAGGCGGCGGCTACAGCCAACTTGGATTCACCGCATCGGGGAGCGACACGCTGGGCTACCGTGAGGACATGCTCGCCATGCTCATGGCGGGACGCGCCGCCGAGCAGATCGTCGTCGGCAAGGTGTCGGCCGGTTCCGCTGGTTCGGACGAAAGCGACCTGGCACGGGCCACGAAGATGGCGCTCGCCATGGAGCGTTCCCTCGGCTTCGGGGCGATCCAGCCGTTGCTCTACCGCGATGACAAGGACCCGGCCGCAGTGCTCGATGCTAATCCGGATCTTGCGGCCCGCATCCATGCGCGATTGGAAAGGGCATTTGCGAGGGCCGTCGAGATTGTCAATGAGAACCGCGATAAGCTCGATGCGCTCACCAACGCGCTGTTCGATGCGCAGGCTTTGGATGGCGAGGCGGTGAAGCGGCTGCTCAAATACGGTGATCGTGGGCCAGAATAACAGTAGATTCCGATGTGAATTGTGTTCTTGGGTTAGTCGACGGTTGCTATGGCGATGTGTCGGTGCTGGCCGGTATCCGGCTGGGGTGGAGGTATATTTGCGCCTTTATTATGGTCCTTCAGTCTAAAGTTGCGACACTTCAAAGCCGACAGTCTGCTCAATTTGCAAGTGCACGCCGTCCGGCAGAGCGGGCAGCAATTCTCCATCTGCATTACCGGAGATATCTGATGCTTAGCAGGAGTAGAGGCATCGCCAAAGCGCAGAAGGATAGTCCCCCGAGGTGCTGGTATCCAAGAACGCCAAATACGCCACCGAGTGCGAAGAAGACAATCGTGACGAGGTGGAGTCTCAAGCGCAGCACGATGGCCAGCTTGTCGGAGCTGGAATTGCTTCCCAGAAGCATGGCGATGCCCACCCCGATATCGGTTGCGACGCCCGAGACATGGGTCGTTCTTACGCGACTGCCGGAAATCCGCGTCGATGCCGCATTCTGCAATCCCATGGTCAGGCTCAACAGGCCCACCACCAGCACACCATTCGGGGAGCGTGCGCTCAGGGTGATGAAAAGCCCGACAAGCATCAGAAGCGCGGCTTCGACGATCAATGTGAGGGCGTAGATGTTACGACGTAGCTGCCGCTTGCCGACTTCGATGAGACACGAGGCGATGAAGGCACCAAGGATGAACATCACGACGATCGTCAGGAAACCCAGTGCCAGGTCGGACCGGGAGACTGCGAGGAAATCGGAGGCCATTGAGACATTGCCGGTCATGTTGGCTGAGAAATAGCGGTAGCCAAGGTAACCGGCACTGTTCACGCCGCCTGCGACGAACGCCAGAATTGAAGCCAGCATCAGGTCTGTTGCCGGAGTCCTCTTGTCGCCTTCTTGGATGAGCATTTCGATTTTACATTGCTATGGATGCGGTGGGGAACGAACCGCGTGTCGTTCCTGTAGGGCAGGATGCAACGCCGAAGCGCGAGAGTCGATGGGGGCGTCCATCTGCGTGACGGTTTGCATCATGTATGAGCGAACAGAAGCTCGGCCTCCAGCCCGCTACCGGCTTCCCGGTTCCGCAGCGCAAAGCCGATGCGATAGACATCGACGATTTCACGAACGATGGAGAGACCGAAGCCCGAGCCGGGTGATGCCGTGTCGAGACGCCAGCCTCGGCGGGTGAGATTGCCGAGTTCCTGCTCCGGCACGCCTGGGCCATCGTCCGAGATTGTGAGATGCAAGCTGGTTTCATCGCGCCACCAGCGGACGTGGATCTCGGCCTTTGCCCATTTGACGGCATTTTCGAGCAGGTTGCCGATGAGTTCGCGAAAGTCGGCTGGGTCCATGGGCACGGTCTCGGTGCTTGGGCCGTCGATCTCGAACCGCAGCCGCTCGCCGGAAGGGGAGCGCTTAAGGATGCGCACGAGCTCGCCAACGATCGTCGCCACGTCGGCGTCCGCGCGCCGCAGTTCCGCGCTGGCGCTGATGCGCGCGAGCGCCAGCTCGCGTTCCACATGGTTGCGCATGACGGAGGCCAGGTGCTCCAGCTCGTCCGCCATGGCCGCATCGCCCTTGTCCCGCAGGGTCAGGGCGTCGTTCGAGAGCACCGTCAGCGGCGTGCGCAGGCCGTGGGCGAGGTCGGCCGCGCGCTTCCTTGCCTTGCCCATCATCGCCTCCTGCGTATCCAGAAGCGCATTGACTGCCGCCACGGTGCTCCGGAATTCGCTGGGATAGGGGCCGGTCAACTGGCTGGCGCGTCGCTCGCGGATGCGCACGATCCCTTCGTTCAATGCTGTCAGCGGCCGCAGCCCTAGAGTGAGCTGCAGGATCGACGCGGCGATGAGGAAAGCGCCGAGCCCGGCGACGGCCGGCAGGATGTCGCGGATGAAGGCAGTCCTGGCCTCCTCCAGCGTGCGCGCATCGATGGCGACCGCGATGCGCAGCGCCCGTTTCTCTTCCGGCGCGGCGACCTGCACCAGCCGCTCGAGGACGATCAGCGAACTTCCCGCCGGGCCGGGCAGCAGGTAGCGATGAACCGCACCCTCGGTGTGCTGGTCGGCGGGTAGGGCAAGGGCTGTGTCGAACAGCGAGAGCGAACGGATGGTCTGCCCCCGCGCATCGTCGACGATCTGCCAGTAGAGCCCGCCATAGGGCGTGGCGAAGCGTTGGTCGAGCGGACTTTCCGGGCGCTGGAGCGCGCCGTCGGCGGCAAAGGACAGCGCGCCGGCCAGCGTATTGATATGACTGGTCAACTCCGCATCGATGCGGCTGCGGATGTTGCTGGAGAAGAGCGAGACCAGCAAGGTGACGGTCAGCGTCAGCGCGAGGCTCACGGTCAACGCGGAAATCAGCAGGAGGCGGCTGCGAATGGAGGCTGGCCATCTCATGCGGCGGCGATCCGGTAGCCGTAGCCGCGGCGCGTCTCGATGAAAGCCTTGCCCAGCTTGCGCCGCAGCCGGCCGATCAGCACCTCCACCGAATTGCTGTCGCGGTCGAAATCCTGGGCATAGAGCTGCTCGGTTAGTTCCTGCTGGCTGACATGGCGCTCGCGGTTCTGGAACAGATGGTGCAGGCAGCGATATTCGAGCGGCGTCAGGTCGATCGGACGGTCCCGGAGCGTCACGGATTTGCTGCGCGGATCGAGATGCAGGTCGCCGGCGCTGAGCACCGGGCTCGGCTCGCCAGCATAGCGGCGCAGGATGGCGCGCAGGCGGGCGAGGACCTCCGCGATCTGGAAGGGCTTGGCGAGGTAGTCGTCCGCCCCGGCATCGATGCCTTCCACGCGCTCTTCCCAGTTGCCGCGCGCCGTCAGGATGAGGACGGGGAAGCGGCGCCCGTCCTTGCGCCAGCGCTTCAGGATCGTCATGCCGTCCATGGAAGGCAGGCCGAGATCGAGGATGGCGGCGGCGAAATCTTCGCTCTCACCGCGATACCAGCCGTCTTCGCCGTCGCGGGCATGGTCCACGACATAGCCCGCCCGCTCCAGATGGGCGATGAGGTCGCGGGCGATCAGCCGGTCGTCTTCGACGAGCAGGATGCGCATCATTCGTTCTCGACTTCGAGGATCGTGCCGCTCGCCGCATCCATCTCGATTTCGACGAGCTGCCCTTCGGGTGACAGGACCTTGAATTTGTAGAGGAAGACTCCATGCTTCCGGCGTGGTTCCACGCGGACGATATCTCCCCGGAAACGCCGGCTGACGATCTCGCGCAACTCGGAAAACGGTTTGATCGTGCCCTTTTCGACCGCCTCCTGAACAGCGTCGAGGGAGCGTCCGTCCGCGTCGTCCCCGTCATCGTCCGCATGGGCGATCGCGCCGGCCGACAGGAGCCCGGCAAGGGAAAGGGCGGCGATGGACATGAGGAGGATACGCATGATCGAAGCGTAGCACGCCGAGGCTGAAATTTTGCTGACATTTCCCGTCAGCCATCGCTCAGCCACGGCTGCCTATGGTGCGTCCAGCGTCGGGGCAGGGTGCTCCGGCCGGCCACAAGGAGAAATTCCATGAAGACAATCCTTCTCGCAACCGCCCTTCTCAGCCTGTTCGCCGCCGGTGCGGCCCGCGCCGAAGATGAGGGCAAGAGCTGCGACGTGCCGAAGGACAAATGGATGACCGAGGATGCCATGAAGGACAAGGCCAAGGCGATGGGCCTCGACGTCCGGCGGATAAAGGTCGAGAACGGCTGCTACGAGGTCTATGCGATCGACGCCAAGGGCGCCAAGGTCGAAACGATCTTCAATCCGCAGACCGGCGAGCCGGTCGGCTCGGAAGGAGCGGAATGATGGCGCCACTCTCCCGAACCAGCGGGGCGGGGGAAAGCGTCAAGGTGTGGGACCCGCTCGTGCGGGTCTTTCACTGGTCGCTGGTCTGCCTCTTCGTTTTTTCCTTCGTCACCGGTGACGAATGGAAGAAGGCCCATATCCTTTCCGGCTATGCCATCGCCGGGCTGATCGCCCTGCGCCTGATCTGGGGGCTGCTCGGGCCGCATCACGCCCGCTTCGCCAACTTCCTCTATGCTCCTACGACGATTCTCGCGTTCCTCCGCGACAGCCTCGCCTTCCGCGCCAAGCGGTATCTCGGCCACAATCCGGCGGGGGGTGCCATGGTCGTCCTGCTGCTTGCTGCGGTGTCGGGCATCGTGACCACCGGCTACATGATGACCACGGATGCCTATTGGGGTGTCGGATGGGTGGAGGATACGCATAAGCTCCTGGTCTATTCGACCATCGGGCTGATTGCCCTGCACATCGCCGGCGTCGTCCTCGCCAGCGTCGAGCACCGGGAAAACCTCGTGCGCGCCATGGTGACGGGAAGAAAGCGCCGCGAAGGTTGATGTGCGGCTGTCTATATGGCATTTATTTAGAATAATTCTAAATACATCGCCTAACGTCATCATGCAACCACAGTCGATCTGCTGAAATCGGAGATGCCATGCGCGCCGTTCACAAGGAAAGCCACCTCATCGAACGTATCGGCTGGCTCCGCGCGGCGGTGCTGGGCGCCAATGACGGGCTGATCTCGACGTCGAGCCTCATCGTCGGTGTCGCGGCGGCGACCGCGGCATCGCAGGAAATCCTCGTCGCCGGTGTCGCCGGTCTGGTAGCAGGTGCGATGTCGATGGCGGCGGGAGAATATGTCTCCGTCAGCTCGCAGGCCGATACGGAACAGGCCGACATGGCGCGCGAGCGCCACGAGCTGGCCACCCAGCCGGAGGCGGAGCTGGCCGAGCTTGCCGCGATCTACGAGCAGCGCGGCGTCTCGCCGGATCTTGCCCGCCAGGTCGCCGAACAAATGATGGCGAAGGACGCCTTCGAAGCCCATGCACGGGACGAACTCGGCCTGTCGAGCCACGTAATGGCGCGGCCTGTCCAAGCGGCGCTGACGTCGGCGGCGACATTCGCGACGGGCGCGGCCCTGCCGCTGGCGGTCGCCCTGCTCGCGCCGGCGGGAACCGCCGTCTGGGCCGTATCCATTGCCTGCCTCATCGGGCTCGCCGTCCTCGGCGCGATCGGCGCGCGTGCCGGCGGCGCCGGCATCTGGAAGCCAACCGTCCGGGTCGTCTTCTGGGGCGCGGTCGCCATGGCGTCGACCGCGGCCATCGGCGCGCTTGTCGGCCGGGCGGTCTGATCATGAAGCGCCTGTCGTTCGACAGGCTGGCGCCCACGTCGCCCTCACGCAGATGGAACGCCAAGTGGCGAAGGAATAGCCGAACACATTCGCTCGATGAAGGGCGAGGTGTTAGCCGAGACCAGCATAAGGGCGGTCGTCGAGAAGTCACGTGATCTCAAGGGCAAGGAATGTCATCGTCGTGGCCCGCCGATGACGGCGACCGCGCGTGAGCTCATGCCAACTACCGCGTAGCCTGCGAGCTCAGGGTGGCGTGTCCAAGATATGGCGCAGCTAACGATAATAGCCTTCCGATCAGAGCACCCATCAAAACTGAAGCAAAGAATAGGCCGCCGCGGAAACCGAAGCTGATCGAGATCGCGGATGTAGCCGCCTTCAGCACGAGCAATTCGAGAAGCGCAAGGTCAGGTACATCGGTTTCCAGGTTCAGGTGCAGGGCACGGTGGCCGTCAGGGAATGCCTTGTGTCATGTGTTTTGCCGACGGTCGAGCATAGCCCGCGGGCCTCAATTCAAGTGCATGTCATCGACAGATTTAGACCTCCGCCGTTGCCTTTCAAAGCTCTTTTGGCCGCAGGTGAGGAAAGTGATGCAGGTCAGATGGCCAACTGCTCGTGGGCTTTTAAGAGAATGTATCCTGCCACGACGAAGATGAGCAGCGCAAAGACAGTGTTGAGTGCGCCCTTTCTGGCTGCGAGTTTGCGCGCGGCAAGGGCGCCCAGCAAGCCGCCGACAATGCCGCCACCGATAAAGACAATGGCGAGTCCCCAGTCAACCAGGCCGGAATAGGCATAGTTAAGGGACGTCGTCAGGCCGAAGGCGGTGACGGCGAGGAGCGAGGAGCCGACGGCGAAGAGGATGGGCATGCCGGTCGCGGCGATAAGGCCAGGCACGATGAGAAAGCCGCCGCCGATACCGAAGAAGCCGGAAAAGGCTCCGGTCAGTCCGCCGATGGCGATCACCTTCGGGGCGTTCTCGCGGGAGCACTGCGCATTGGGGTCACCCTCCGCGCCGCGCCTTTTGAACATAAGCGCACCGACGACGAGCATGAGCAAGGCGAACAGGATCAGCAGGTGCTGCCCATCGATCATCTTGCCGATGGAGGAGCCGACAAACGCGCCGGCGATTCCAGCGAGGCTGTAGAGACTCGCGCAGCGCCATTTGACATTGCCGAAGCGGGCATGCCCGAGAAGGTTGGCAAACGCGTTGACCGCGACTGCGAAGGCGCTGGTGCCGATGGCGAGATGCGGGTTGGGAACGCCGACCATATAGACCATAAGGGGCACGGCGAGAATGGAGCCACCCCCGCCGAACAGGCCGAGGGTAAAGCCGACAAGTCCGCCAGACAGCGCGCCGAGGCCGTATTGAATGGGTTCCAGAAGCATGGCGCACCTTTCGCCGCGCGTTCAGGCGGCCTTGGTTCGGTGTGGTCGAAAAGCGTGCAAAGCGATGACACTGTTTGCGGATTATCGGATCACCGCTGCGGGGCGGCCGAGCGTCAGGCGATAGAGGATCATGCCGGCAAACATGGCTGCGACGAATAGGGCAGCCTCCCAGCGGCCCGTCGTCAGGGCCGCAATGGCAGGGCCGGGGCAAAGGCCGACCAGTCCCCAGCCAAGTCCGAACAGGACCGCGCCGCCGACCAGCGCCCGATCTACGCGGCCATGTTCTGGAACGTAGAATCGGTCGTCGAAGGCCGGCGCATTTCGCCGCTTCCGGATCAGGTAGGCGAAAGAGGAAGGGATCAGCGCGCCACCCATGACAAAAGCGAGCGAGGGGTCCCACTCGCCGGTGATATCAAGGAAGGCGAGGACGCGGGCAGGATTGATCATGTCCGACACGACGAGCCCCGCGCCGAAGAGGAGGCCGCACAGGATCGCAGCAAGGGTTCTGGCGAACATCAGACGATGCCTCCCAAGACATGGCGGACGGCGATAACCGTGAGGGCGGCGACGATCATGAAGGCCGATGTGGCGACCAGCGAGCGTTTCGACAGGCGTGCAAGGCCGCAGACGCCGTGACCGCTCGTGCAGCCGGAGCCGAGGCGCGTGCCGAAGCCGACGAGAAGACCGGCGGCAACGAGCAGCGGCGTCGGCGCGGTGAGGGTGATCTCGGCTTGCCGGAGGAAGGTCGAGGCAAGTGCCGCGCCAGCCAGAATGCCGCCGAGGAAGCCAAGGCCCAGTGTGCTGATGCCGGTGCCCGTGAGGCCGGCGGCCGATGCCGCAAGGCCCGAAATCCCGGCGATGCGGCCGGTCGTCAGCAGATAGAGGCCGGCCGAAAGGCCGATCAGCAGGCCGCCGGAAAGCGGCCAGAGGATGTTGAGGTCGGTCATGGGGTCACAGGACGTTGAGAGGGATCTTGAGATACTGCACGCCGTTGTCTTCGGTGGGCGGAAGCTGGCCGCCGCGCATATTGACCTGCACGGACGGCAGGATCAGCTTCGGCATGGCGAGCGTCGCGTCGCGCGCGGTACGCATCGTGTAGAAGTCGTCCTCGCTCACGCCCTCGCGGACATGGACATTGCCGGTCCGTTCTGCGCCGACTGTGGTCTCCCAGGCGTAGTGATCGCGGCCGGGCGCCTTGTAGTCGTGGCACAGGAACATGCGTGCTTCATCTGGAAGCTTCATCAGGCGCCGGATCGAACGGTAGAGCTGGCGTGCGTCGCCGCCGGGGAAATCGCAGCGCGCTGTACCGTAGTCCGGCATGAACAGCGTGTCGCCGACGAAGACGGCATCGCCGATTACATAGGCCAGACAGGCGGGGGTGTGGCCAGGGACGTGCAGCACCGCTGCCTCTAGACTGCCGATCGAAAAGCGGTCGCCGTCGTTGAAAAGCTGGTCGAATTGGCTGCCGTCCCGCTGGAATTCGGTGCCGGCGTTGAAGATCTTTCCGAAGACCTGCTGCACGCGGACGATTTCGCGCCCGATGGCAAGTTGGCCGCCGAGCTCGGTCTGCAGCAGCGGCGCAGCGGAAAGGTGATCTGCATGGGCGTGGGTCTCGAGCAGCCAGTGCACTTCGAGACTTTCGGATTTTATGTAATCGATGAGCGCCTGGGCGGAAGCGCTCGTGGTACGGCCCGAGGCCGGATCGTAGTCGAGCACGCTGTCGATGATGGCGCAAGCATTGGACTGCGGATCGCGCACGACATGGCTGATCGTGTAGGTCTGCTCATCGAAGAACGATTTTATGACAGGGCGTTTTGTCGGATTCGCGAGGCCCGCTGCGACGATGGTGCGGGCGTGATCGAGGGGGAGATCTGAAACGGTGCTTGGCATGGCTCGGGTTCTCCGTGGAGAGTGATTAATAGATATATATTTACTGTAATTATGCAAGTATGTATTTTGTGGAAATCGAAACCGGCAGCCGTTATCACGGACGCCCGGCCTGCACTCAGGAATGCGATCATGACGGAAACCAGCACCCACTCAGCCCGCCCGCCGCGTATCGACGAGGCTGCGCCCGGATTCGCCGCGCGGTCCACGGCAGGTCCCATCACCCTGTCGGCCTTCCGCGGGCGCTGGCTGGTGTTCTTCTCGCACCCAGCGGACTTTACGCCGGTCTGCACCAGCGAATTCATTGCACTCGCGCGCGCGACGCCGGAGTTCGAGAAGCTCGACTGCGCTCTGCTCGGGCTTTCCGTGGATAGCCTCTATTCCCACATCGCCTGGCTACGAGACATCGAGACGCGCTTCGGCGTGAAGGTCACCTTCCCGCTCGTGGAGGACAGCGCGATGGTGATCGCGCAGGCCTACGGCATGATCGACGGGACCGCGCAAAGCAGCGCGACCGTCAGGGCAACCTATGTCATCGACCCGGACGGCATCGTGCGCGCGATCGTCTGGTATCCGATGAATGTCGGGCGCTCGGTCGATGAGCTTCTGCGCCTCGTTGCGGCCCTTCAAACGGCAGAGCGCGAGGACGCCTCGACGCCCGAAGGGTGGCGACCAGGCGAGGCTCTTCTTGAGCAGGTACCCCTTGCCAACGAGGACGATGGCGCTCTGCGTGAGGGAGAAGCCTGGTATTATCGGGAGAAGCGGGCATGAGTGGGGGAGCGAGCGTTTCGCTGGAAACGATGATCGCCAAGGCGCCGGAAGCGGCAGATTTCATGCGCCAGTTCAGCAACGCCAATCGTCTCATGCTGCTATGTCAGATCGCACGCGAGGAAAGCTCGGTCAGTGACATTCAAGAGGCGCTTGGCATCAAGCAGCCGGCGCTGTCACAGCAATTGGCGGAGCTTCGGCAGGCCGGCCTTGTCAAGACACGCCGAGAATCGCGTCAGATCTACTATTCCATCGCCGATGGCCGTGCTGAGGCGGTTATGGGATTGCTGTTTGAGCTATTCTGCGGCAGTGGGGCTCCCTCATCCGCCGGGCTCGCGGAACAGCGAGACGGCGCGCCTGCCCCGGATGTGCGCGGAGATGCGGCTCATTTCGCCCGCATTGTTATTTCGGAATAGCTTGTTGGGTTGTCGAGGTGTCTGTTTGACCCAGACCGGGTCGCATGGCGGCGGGTTGAGGCGTGGACCCAGGCGGCCTTCTTCATGTGATCGGGAGTGGTACGGCAACAGGCTGGTTCGGTCCATGCCTTTTAGCTCGACATGAATCGATTCCGGCCGCTTTCATCGAGAAGAAATCGAGTGATCCCGCCAAATACCCACTCTCTCAGGCGACTATGCCCATATGCGCCCGACACTATGAGATCTGCCCCACTCTGGTCGACAAACTGCAGTAGACCGATCGTCTCATCCGCACTTTTGGAGATATGGGATCTGGCTCTCACGTTATGGCGGGCGAGGTACGAGACAACGTCTGCATTGCTCTTTCGCAGCGAAGCGTCGGGGTCGGAGCTGACCGAAACGACGATCACGTCCTGGGCCAAGGACAGCAAAGGAATGGCATCGGCCACGGCACGCCGCGCCTCGCGTGTGTCCTTCCAGCAGACCACGATCTTGCCTGACGCTATCGGTTCTGCGGCGCGGCGCGCTACCAGCACAGGACGGCCGGCGCGCAATGTGACATCGGCCGGGTCAGCATTTCTATATGAATCCCCTGAATGCGCGCCTTCTACTGCAGTCATGAAAATCAGGTCGGCAGCGCGGGCAGCTTCAACAATTGCCTCGGTGGGCGCGCTCATCTCCGCACGCCATTCGAGTTCGACCCTACCGGCCGCCGCGGCACGAAACTCTTGATGGACCTGCTCCATGCGATCTTCAAGGTCCTTGTAAATCCGCTGTATCGCGCTGGTTGCCGCATAGCTGGCCGCTTGCATGGCAAGGGGAGAAACAAGGGGCTGGGCAGCACACAGACCAATCAGCCGCGCACCCACCTGCGATGCCAGATTGACTGCAGCATTTGTGATCGGCTTGACTGGTCGATCGATGTCTAGGGTCACTAGGATGGTACGATAGTTCACGGCTCTCGCCTCCGCCGACAGTAGGAATATCATAAGACTAACGTCGAGCGCGCCCCGCGCGTTGACCCCGGTCAAGTGGGGCCGGCTCGGAATTCTCTTTTGACGCAGATCATCGCAGCACGAAGGCGCCGGGAGCAATCTCTCCTTCATCGCAAGACCATTCTGGTGAAGGAGCTCAGAAATGTCGTTCAGGACCATACTCTCGCTCATCGGCACGACACATACCGAGGCAGATATCGACAAGGCCGTAACGCTGACGGCAGAAATCGACGCACATCTCTCCGTCATGGCGCTGAGAACGGCGATAACGCCGTTCGGGGCCGACTACCCGGCTGCGGCCGCTTGGCTGAACGAGCGCCAAAGGGAAATCGACGAGGTAGTCGATGTTCGACGCATTGCTGATGAGCGCTGCAGGAAAGCTGGCGTATCGTTCGATGTCGACCATATCTACGACGATCGCTTCATTATCGAGAGCAACATCGGCACGCGGGCAATGTATGCGGACGTGGTCGTCGCCGGTGAAGGTGTCCGCTCAGACACCGAGCTTCGCAAGGCTGCGATCGGGGCGACGGCGTTCAATGCCGGTACGCCTCTGCTCTTGGTGCCGAAAACAGGCCGCGCCACCCTGAAGCCGAAAAACGTCCTTCTGGCGTGGAATTCGCGTCCCCAAGCAGCCAGCGCCGCAAAGGCGGCTATCGAGATGCTGAAAGGCGCCGATACTGTCCGCCTCGTCGTCATCGATCCGGATTCGTCTTACTTCGAGAATGGTGGAGAGCCGGGTGCTGACATGGCGGCCTTCCTGTCGCGTCACGGTGCAAAGGTCGTGGTTGAGCAGATCGCGAGCGGCCAAAGACCGACTGAGGACGTGATCCGCCAACATGCGCTCGAACTCGGCTGCGACATGATCGTCATGGGGGCCTATGGCCATTCACGTCTGCGCGAGCGCGTTTTCGGGGGTGTCACAGTTTCAATCCTGGAGATATGCAACGTGCCAGTCTTCATGGTGCGGTAAGAGACGGAGCGTCCCAATGCTTATATCGCAACGGGACGCTCATCCTGATCTCCCTGGCGTTTCTCGTTCAGCCATCTGTCAGCATGCAGACCTATTCCCCGATGGAGTTCCAGCCAAGCCGACATGAACATCCGTCGCAATATCCTCACGGCGCTCGCCATCGTCACAGTCACCTCGCCCCCATGGGTAGCGAACACCGTCAAGGTCATCGAAAGTGGCGAAGGCGGCGGTCCGATGACGTTCACGCTCGACCGCTCCACGATAAAGCCGGAGAAACGACGTTCGTGGTGCACAACGACGCGATGACCGAGGAGCACGAAATGGTTCTGGTCAAGCTGAAGTCGGCCGATCAGAAGATCGATGTGATTGCCTCCAAACATCGGGTGGATGAGAAGCAGTTGAAAAGTCTCGGCGAAGTATCAGACCTGAAGCCCGGTATGGACAGGCAGCTGAAGGCGAAACTTGCGCCCGGTTACTATCTCCTTCTCTGCAACATCAAGGGTCACTACGAGGCGGGAATGCACGCACGAAGTAACCGCATCCTCCTGGATGCCATCACACGAAAGAAGGCGAACCACGTCCATGGCTACGACCCCATTGCTCTCGTTTTCCCTTCCGCAGCGAGTCTTGCACTGGCTCACAGTGGGGCTCGTCTTCTTCAATCTTCTATTCCCTGATGGCATGAATGCGTGGAACCGGAGCATGAAACAAACCGGTGCGGCGAGCGCCGAACAGATGGCGAGCGCCAACATCCATGCCTATGCCGGCATCGCGATTCTCGTTCTCGTGGCGGCTCGCCTTTTGCTCCGGCAGATCCAGGGCGTGCCGACTGCGCCATCTGAGGAGCCACAGATGTTCAAGTTGGTTGCGAAGGTTTCCGAATGGACCCTTTACCTTCTTCTTATCGCAATGCCGGTTACTGGCGCCGCTGCCTACTACCTCGGGTACGAGGGCGCAGGCGACCTCCATGCCGATGTTCTCAAGACCGTTCTGTGGGCTGTTGTCGGCCTTCATGTCCTCGGCGCGCTGGCGCATCAGTTCTATTGGAAGACAAATGTGCTTCGTCGGATGACGATTGGCTGATTATCTCTTCCTGTGCTCGGCGGCCACGCCGCCGAGCACGCTTGTCACATACCGGCGATGATGGTGTGAACGGCAAACGCTGCCGCGCCGGCGGTGATTGTGAGGGCGGCAAACGTTTTGCTGAAGGTCGATGGTCCGAGGACGGTTGCGATGCCTGCACGGCATAGGGCATTCGTTGCCATGGCGATAAGGATTGCCTCTCCAACCACGTCGATCGGCATGGCGTTCCGACCCACTTGCAGAACAGCCAGCACGGCGACATCGACATCGACCGTGCCTGTCAATGCGCTTGTGGCCAAAAGACCGGAGCTACCGAAGCGCGAGACGAGAACAGCGCTTGCAATGGCGGCTGCCGCGAAAATCGTCGCGAAGATCACGAGCGGACCGATCTCGAAGGGATTGCTGGCCGGTACGTCAGCGAACGGTTTGTCCTGCTGCCGGTAGATTATCGTGAGCCCAGAACCGGCGAATACGACTGCTGCTGTTGCGGCGGCCGGGCCGACGGCAATGATCGCTGCCGGGTCGATCAGGAGGACCAGCCCCATCACGCGCAGGATGGACACCGCTGCGCCGAGGGCCGCAGCGCCGGCCAACGGAAGCGGATCGGCAGAGCGTTTTGCGGTTCGCGCGAGAACCATGGTGACGGCGGTGGACGAGACGAGGGAGCCGGCAATCGCACTCAGCACGAAGCCCTTCCTCGCTCCGAAGATTCTGACGGCGATGTAGCCGAGGAACGAGAGGCTTGCGGTCAGAACTGTGAAGAACCAAACCTTCCAAGGATTAAGCACTCCCCACGGGTCGACGGTTTCGTTCGGCAGGATCGGCAGGACCACCGCCGTCATGACGGCAAGCATCAACGCAGAGCGCAGTTCCATCCAGGTCAGGCGCTTCAGGAAGCTATGCAGGACGTTTCGACTTGCAAGCGTGGCTGCAAGGGCTGCGCCGCCCGCTGCCGCTGCTTGCGCATCGCCGGTGACCGCCATGCCGCCGAGCGCCAGAACGCCTAGGCCCGCCATGACGGTGGTGACACTATAATCGGAATCCGAACGCGCCTCGCGCAGCTTGAACACGCCTAGCGTGACGGCGAAGCTCAGGAAACCGATTGCAAACACCATCGGAGAGTTGAGGATTTGAGCGAGGACCGCCAGCACGCCGCCAAGAAGTCCCGATATCCCGAACGTGCGCATGCCGGCGGTTCTGCTGCCCTCGGGCGCCTCCCGCTCCTGCCAGCCACGTTCGAGCCCGACCAAAAGACCAATCGATAGCGCGAGACCCAATCTGGCTATGAGCGTATCCATTTGCAAAACCACCACGAATGAACCAGCCGGCCAAGTCTCGGTGGTCGCTTATTTCATTGTAGAGAAATCCTCGCTCCCGGAATTGATCTTGCGCAAGGCGAGTGCGCCCGTCGTTGGGCTTACTCTCTTCGCATTCTGCCGATAGGAGTAGGGAACGTGTCACAAGTGGACAAAGGCCTTTGGCAACGACATTCGAGCGTGATCCTGGTCGCTATTGCCGCTGGCGGGTTGGTGATCGGCTTGGTCTTGTCGTGGCAAGCCGCTCGCTACTCTCATTTTGTCTGGGGTGCGGCGACGCTGGCCGTCCTTACCAGTTTGCTTCTCCAGGTTTTCAGTGCATTGCGCCGGGGCGATGTCGGGCTCGATATCGTTGCGGCGCTTTCCATGTCTGCGGCGATCGCGTTCGGCGAGCCGCTTGCCGGAAACGTCGTCGGCTTGATGTACGCGGGCGGCCAGTTGCTGGAATCTTTTGCGGAAGGGCGCGCGCGTCGGGAGATGACGGCTCTGATGGGGCGCGTCTCGCATTTTGCGATGCGCCACGGCGCTTCCGGGCTCGAAGAAGTCGCGATCTCCCAGATCCAGTCAGGCGACCGGCTGCTGATCCGACAGGGCGAGGTGCTGCCGGTGGACGGCATCGTTTCCGGCAACGGCGCCGCACTGGACATGGCGGCCTTGACGGGAGAGCCCCTGCCGCAGCCCGCTCCCCCTGGAACCGAAGCGCTCAGCGGCTCGACCTGCGTGGGCGCGGCCTTCGATCTTGTCGCCAACCGGACGGCTGCCGAAAGCACCTATGCCGGGATCGTCCGGCTGGTCGAGACAGCGCAGGCAAGCAGGGCGCCCATGGTCCGCATGGCCGACCGTTTCGCGATGGGCTTCCTGGTCCTGACCCTTATCATCGCGGGCGCCGCCTGGTATTTTTCGCAGGAACCGATCCGTGCGCTCGCCGTCCTTGTCGTCGCAACGCCCTGTCCGCTGATCCTTGCGGTTCCCGTCGCCATCATTTCCGGCATGTCGAAGGCGGCGGGCATCGGCGTTCTCGTGAAGAACGGCGGCATGCTCGAAATGCTGGCGCGGGTGCAGACGGCGGTTCTCGACAAAACCGGCACACTCACCCATGGCCAGGCAGCGGTGGTCGATATCAGGACGACATCGCCCTTTAGGGCGGAAGCCGTGCTGGAGGCGGCCGCAAGCCTCGATCAGGCTTCCGGCCATGTCGTCGCCTCTGCGCTGATCCGCGCGGCAACGGAAAGGGGCCTGTCTCTTTCGAAGCCGGAGGGTGTGCGGGAGGTGCCCGGCACCGGCATCGAAGGCTATGTCGACGGCCGGCGGATTGTTGTTGGCGGGAGTGGCTTCGTGCAGCGCACGTCCGGTTGCGAAGATCCGCATGGCTTGATCTCGCCGGAGATGCGGGCGTCTATGACCGTGGCTGTCGCCATCGATGGAGTGCTTGCGGGCATGATCGTTCTCAAGGATCGGGTCCGCATGGATGCGCTGCCGGTTCTGGACGATCTCCGTGCGGCCGGTATCCGCAAGCTCGTTCTGGCGTCCGGCGATCGCACGGAGATCACGCAGTCCGTGGGCAAGGCGCTTGGCATGGACAGCGTCCTCGGCGATCTGACGCCGGAAGCCAAGGTCGATGCGGTCAGAAGGGAGACCGGCAATGGCCCGGTCATGATGGTCGGCGATGGCGTCAACGATGCGCCTGCGCTCGCGGCGGCCGATATCGGTGTCGCCATGGGCGCGCGCGGTACTGCTTCGTCGTCGGAGGTCGCCGGTGTCGTGCTTCTTGTCGACGAGCTTGCGCCGCTCGCCAAGGCGATCGCCATTGCGCGCCGAAGCCGCCGGATCGCACTGCAGAGCGTATCGGTGGGGCTTACGCTCTCGGTCGGGGCGATGGTCGCGGCGGCATTCGGATATCTCCAGCCGGTCGAAGGTGCGATCCTTCAGGAGGCGATCGACGTGGCCGTTATCCTCAATGCGCTCAGGGCCCTTCGTTGATGAGAGGCCGAGATATCCGCTGGGCTTCTCATTGTGACGCGTTGCCTGTTTCGCTCACGGCTTCGCGCCCGCTCATTGTGAGGATTTCGAGTTCAAAGAAGACGTGAGGTGACTTGGCGGCAACGGGTTGTGGCTGGGGTTTTAGTGCGCCTGGCTCCCACCAGTCGAAGTCCCTTGCGAGGAGCGCCCAGGCTTTCAGGCGCTCCTCGTGCAGTTCTGCGGTATCGGGAAGCTCGTGGAACAGGGCGTCAACGATGACGCTCTTCCATTGATGCCGCGTTTCCAAAGCGTCGATGAGCAAGCATACGCGAGGATTGACGTGAAGGATGTCGAGCTTCTTGCCCGGCATCGAGAATACAAAAAGCCGGCTTGCCGAATAGGCATAGCAGATCGGGACGATGTAGGGAGTGTTGCCTTCAGCGCAAGCCAGTCGCGCCAGCCGCTGGGCCGCGACGGTTGCGGTGCATTTCTTCTGCGTCATTTCGCGGATCATCATCGGGAATTCCTCCTTCGATCCGTGCGCGAACCCGTGTCACTTTCGTCCTCTTCGGCTCCCGACACATTGACGCAAGGCAAATGAACGGACGCCCTAGCCTTTCTGCGGGATCGACAGGGCACTACAACGGCGGCCGGCGGCGGCGGTCATTTCCCTGCGCCCTCCAGCAGCGAGACGGTTTCCTCGGCGATTACCTGTTCCTCGTTGGTGGGGATGACGAAGGCGGCCGTGCGGCTTTCCGCTGTGCTGATGAGCATCGCGTTCGCAGCATTGGCGACGGGGTCGAGGTCGAGGCCGAGCCAGCCCAGCCGTTCGCAGATGCCGGCCCGCACCGCCGGCTGGTTCTCGCCGACGCCGGCCGTGAAGACGATGGCGTCGAGACCGCCGAGCGTGGTGGCCAGTCGCGCGACTTCGCCGGCGATGCGCAAGGTGAAGAGATCGATCGCCTCCTTCGCTTCCGGCGCTGCGCTTTCCAGAAGGTCGCGGCTGTCGGCGCTGATGCCGGAAATCCCGAGGAGCCCGGATTCGTGGTAGAGGAGGTCTTCTACCTCGTGCAGCGCCAGTCCCTCCTGCCCGAGGAGATGCAGCACCACGCCCGGGTCGAGCGCGCCGCAACGCGTCGCCATGGGAATGCCGTCGAGGGTCGAAAAGCCCATGCTGGTGTCGCGGCTGATCCCCTTGGCGAGGCCGCACAGGCTTGCCCCACTGCCGAGATGGGCGACGACGATCCTGCCGCTGGCCTTTTCCGGCGCAAGGCGGGCGAGTTCGCCGGCTATATATTTGTAGGAGAGGCCGTGGAAGCCATATCGCTTGATGCCCCGGTCATGGAGGGCGCGCGGGATGGCGAAGCGGCGCACCAGCGCGTCGTTCGTGCGGTGGAAGGCGGTGTCGAAGGAGGCGACCTGCGGCAGGTCCGGCAGCACGTTGCCGATCGCGCGGATGAGGCGCAGGCTCTGCGGCTGGTGGAGCGGAGCGAGCACCGTCAGCGCCTCGATGGCTGCGATGCTTTCCCCGTCGAGGCAAGCAGGCCCGGCGAAGCGGTCGCCGCCATGCACGACGCGATGCCCGACGGCTGCGACCTCGCCAAGATCGAAATGGCGGCCGAGGACGGCGACGGTCTCCGACAGGATGCCGCTCAGGTCCGCGTCCGGCCGGGCGTCCAGCGTGGCCTCGATCCGCTGCTCTCCCTCGCTCATCCGGAAGGTCAGCGGGTCGTGGCGGAAATCGGTCACGCCCCGGGCGATCCGGATGGGCGCGCCCGAGCGAAGCACAAACAGGCCGATCTTCACGGTGGAGGAGCCGGCATTGAAGGTCAGCAGGGTCTTCATCCAGGCAATCCCTCCATCGGATGGGGCGCGGCGACCATCTTGGCGAGCGCCGCCGAGGCGATGCGGGCCGAGAGCGGATCGGCACGGCTCGTCAGCACGATGGGGACACGCGCACCGAGCACGAGGCCGGCGGCCGTCGCGCCGGCGAAGTAGATGAGCTGCTTGGCCAGCATGTTGCCGGCTTCGAGATCCGGCACGAGCAGGATGTCGGCCTCGCCCGCGACGGGGGAGACGATGCCCTTGGTGCGGGCGGCATCCACGCTGATGGCATTGTCGAAGGCGAGCGGTCCGTCGACGCTCGCGCCTGTGATCTGCCCGCGCGCGGACATCACGGTCAGCGCTGCGGCATCGAGCGTCGCCGGCATCTTGGGGTTCACGGTCTCCACGGCGGCGAGCACCGCCACCTTCGGCTTTTCCATGCCGAGCCGGCACAGGAGATCGACTGCGTTCTGGCAGATGTCCCGTTTGTGCTCCAGCGTCGGCTGGATGTTGATCGCCGCGTCGGTGACGATGAGCGGCTTGTCGTAGGCCGGGATGTCCATGGCATAGACATGGCTGATGCGCCGCTCTGTGCGAAGGCCGGACGCGGTCGCGACGACGGCGCCGAGAAGCTCGTCCGTATGAAGGCTGCCCTTGACCAGTACCGAAACGCTGCCGGAGACGGCAAGCTCGACGGCGCGGTCTGCCGCGGCGTGGCTGTGCGCGACGGGAACGATCTCGATACCGTCGAGCGAGACCTGCGCGGCCTCGGCGGCGGCGCGGATCTTGGCCTCAGGCCCCACGAGGATCGGTTCCAGCAGGCCGCCCTCGCGCGCTTCCAGCGCGCCGGTGATGGCGGCTGCCGAACAGGGATGCACGACGGCGGCGCGGATTGCCGGAAGGTCGCGCGCCCGCTTCACGAAGGCCTCGTAGCGGTCGTGCCGTCTGAGTGAAATGTCGGGGAGCGGCGTGCGAGGCCACTCGATAGGCGCGTTCGGTGCGATCACCGTTGCCATTCCCTTCAACACCACGTCGCCCGCTCTGTTGGTGCAGACGGTGTCGAGCAGGACGATGCGCTTTTGCGGCTGCTTCTCCTTCACCGTGACGGTAGCGGTGATCGTGTCGCCGGGGGCGACGGGCTTGAGGAAATGCAGTTCCTGGCCGAGATAGATCGTGCCCGGCCCCGGCAGCCGCGTGCCGAGCACGGCGGAAACCAGGGCGGCCGTCCACATGCCATGGGCGACGACATGGCCGAAGAGGCCAGTCTTCGCGAAGGCGGCGTCGAGATGAGCCGGGTTCTCGTCGCCGGAGACGGCGGCGAACAGGTCTATGTCGTCATGGCCGACGAGCCGGACGATCGAGGCGGTATCGCCAGGCTGAATCTGGTCGAAAGTCTTGTTACGCAGAAAGTCATTCATCGGTCCGTCACCTTTGCGTCACCCTATACAGGGCAGTCTCACCCTCCGTTGACGCAGATCAAGTTTCATTGCGCGAAGCCACTTAGAATGAGACCCTGTTGAAACGGGTCTACCAGACCGAGTTTGCCGGAAAATCCTTCGCGGCAGACCTCGAGCCGTCGCGAGCAGCGTCGCGTTTTTCGGAGCAAACCGATCGGCATGAGCGTTGAAGCCGCAAAACAGGCGGCACGGAGAGAAGATATGGCGAACGATCCTGATACCGGAGACCTCGCGCTGATCGACCGCTACTGGCGGGCGGCCAACTATCTTTCGGTCGGCCAGATCTACCTGATGGACAATCCGCTGCTCCGCGAGCCTTTGAAGGCGGAGCATGTGAAGCCGCGCCTTCTCGGCCACTGGGGCACGACGCCGGGCCTCAACTTCATCTATGCCCATCTCAACCGCATCATCCGGGCGCGCGACGCCGATGTCCTCTATATCTGCGGCCCCGGCCACGGCGGGCCGGGCATGGTGGCCAATACCTATCTGGAAGGCACCTATTCGCAGGTCTATCCCGAAATTGGCGAGGATGAGGCGGGGCTGAAGGCGCTGTTTCGGCAATTTTCCTTTCCCGGCGGCATCCCGAGCCACGCGGCCCCCGAAACGCCCGGCTCCATCCATGAGGGCGGCGAACTCGGCTATGCGCTGGTGCATGCCTATGGCGCGGCCTTCGACAATCCGGACCTCGTCGTCGCCTGCGTGGTGGGGGATGGCGAGGCCGAGACCGGCCCGCTCGCCGCCGCCTGGCATTCCAACAAGTTCCTCAGCCCCGTCAGCGACGGCACGGTGCTGCCGATCCTCCATCTCAACGGCTACAAGATCGCCAACCCGACCGTGCTGGCGCGCCTGCCGGACGAGGAGCTGGCCCATCTCTTCACCGGCTACGGCTACGACCCGATCTTCGTGGAGGGGCATGAGCCGCAGGCGATGCACAGGGCCATGGCGGCCGCGCTCGACGCCGCCTTCGACCGCATCGCGGCCATCCGCGCCGCGGCGAAGGACGAGCCCGCCCGCCGGCCGCGGTGGCCGATGATCGTGCTGCGCAGCCCCAAGGGCTGGACGGGGCCGAAGGAGGTGGACGGCAAGATGGTGGAAAACCATTGGCGCTCCCATCAGGTGCCCGTCTCCGAGTGCCGCACCAACGCCGTCCACCGCGACATCCTCGAAGCCTGGATGCGCAGCTACGATCCCGAAGACCTCTTCGATGCGGATGGCCGCCTGAAGCCGGAGTTGCGGGCGCTGGCACCCACGGGCGCGCGCCGCATGGGCGCCAGTCCGCACGCCAATGGCGGCGTCCTTCGCAAGGAGCTGCGCACGCCTGACATCGCTGCCTATGCGGTCTCGGTGGAGCGGCCCGGCGCGGCCGAGGCGCAGGCAACGAAGGTGCTTGGCGATTACCTGCGCGACGTAATCCGGCTGAACGCGGCGGAGCGCAACTTCCGCATCTTCGGGCCGGACGAGACGGCCTCGAACCGGCTCGGCAGCGTCTTCGAGGCGACGGATCGCGTGTGGATGGCCGAGACGCTGCCGACGGACGATCATCTGGCGCCGGAAGGCCGTGTCATGGAAGTGCTCAGCGAACATCTGTGCCAAGGCTGGCTGGAGGGCTACCTGCTCACCGGCCGGCACGGCTTCTTTTCCTGCTACGAGGCCTTCATCCACATCGTCGACTCGATGTTCAACCAGCATGCAAAATGGCTGAAGGTGGCGCGCGAGCTGCCCTGGCGCAAGCCGGTTTCCTCGCTCAACTATCTGCTCACCTCCCACGTCTGGCGGCAGGACCACAACGGCTTTTCCCATCAGGATCCCGGTTTCATCGATCTCGTCGCCAACAAGGGATCGGACATCGTGCGCGTCTACCTGCCGCCGGACGCCAACACGTTGCTATGGGTCGGCGACCATTGCCTGAGGACCTGGAACCGCATCAACGTCATCGTGGCCGGCAAGCAGCCGGCGCCGCAATGGCTGACGATGGACGAGGCAGCCTCCCATTGCGAGACCGGACTTGGCATCTGGGACTGGGCGGGCACGGAGGAGGGGCTTGGGCCCGATATCGTGATGGCCTGCGCGGGCGACGTACCTACCCTGGAGACACTCGCCGCCGTCGATCTCCTGCGGCGGGTGCTGCCGCACTTGCGCATCCGTGTCGTCAACGTCGTGGACCTGATGGCATTGCAGTCGCCGCAGCATCATCCGCACGGTGTTTCGGACGAGGATTTCGACCGGATTTTTACCCGAGACCGGCCGGTCGTGTTCGCCCATCACGGCTATCCGTATCTTATCCATCGGCTG
The DNA here is from genome assembly GCF_964253915.1 of Rhizobium sp. LjRoot30. NCBI lineage: Bacteria > Pseudomonadati > Pseudomonadota > Alphaproteobacteria > Hyphomicrobiales > Rhizobiaceae > Rhizobium > Rhizobium sp. LjRoot30. The sequence continues at coordinate 32,963 of NZ_CAXUSG020000025.1, forward strand.
GTCTACAAACGCACCAATCATCCGAATTTCCACGTCAAGGGCTTCGTCGAGGAGGGCACAACGACCACGCCCTTCGATATGGCGGTGATGAACAAACTCGACCGCTTTCACCTCGCCATCGAGGCGATCGAACGCCTGCCAGCTCTTGCCGAAAGGAAACCGGACCTCGTCGCCACGCTTAAGGCGAAGCTCACCGCGCACCATGCCTATGTGCGTGCGCACGGCGAGGACATGCCCGAGATCCGCGACTGGAAATGGCCTTATGCGCGACAATAGACATATCCGGCCCGGCCGCGCCGTGGACAAATGCGGCCTGTGAGGGGAGGGAACCATGCTGTCTCTGAAATCGCTCGGCGGCGCCGGGACCGTCACCGGCTCGAAGCATCTGCTCACCCTCGGGGGACATCGCATCCTGATCGATTGCGGCCTTTTCCAGGGTCTGAAGAACCTGCGAGACCTCAACTGGGCACCCCTGCCGGTTTCGCCCCGCGATATCGACGCGGTGATCCTGACGCATGCGCATCTCGATCATTGCGGATATCTGCCGCGCCTCGTGCGCGAGGGCTACCGTGGCAAGATCTACGCGACGCCGGCCACCCGCGATGTCGCCGAGCTGATCCTCATGGACAGCGGCCATCTGCAGGAAAAGGACGCGGAATTCCTCAACCGGCACAAGCTGTCGCGCCACCAGCCGGCTCTACCCCTCTACGCCGTCCATGACGCGCAGAACGCCGTGGAGCACTTCTCGACCGTTGAATTCGACCAGACCGTGCGGCTTTCCAATGGAGCGTGGTTCCGGTTCCATCGCGCGGGCCATATTCTCGGCGCGGCATGGGTGGAGATGGCCTGGGGTGGGCAGAGGATCGTCTTTTCCGGCGATATCGGCCGCTACGGCGATCCGCTGATGCCGGACCCGGCCCGGCCGGTCGGGGCGGACTATGTCATGATCGAATCCACTTACGGCAACCGCATTCACGACAAGACCGATCCCGAAGATGCCCTGCGGGCGGTCGTGGAGCGCACGATCAAACGTGGCGGGACGCTCGTCGTTCCGGCCTTCGCCGTCGGGCGCGCGCAGGAACTGCTCTATTATTTCTGGAAGCTGAAACAGGCAGGGGTTCTTGGAGACGTCCCCGTGTTCCACGACAGTCCCATGGCCATCGATGCGACCGGCCTCATGGGCCGGCATCCCGGGGAGCACCGGCTTGATCTCGAAAGATGCCGGACGGTGTTCGGCATCGCCCGATACACCGACGACGTCGAGGCCTCGAAGGCGATCAGTTCAAGCCGCGTTCCGAAGATCGTCATTTCCGCCTCCGGCATGGCGACGGGCGGCCGTGTGCTGCATCACCTGAAAGCCTTCGCGCCCGATCCGCGCAATACGATCCTGCTTGCCGGCTTCCAGGCCGCCGGTACGAGGGGCCGCTCGCTTCAAGACGGCGCGAAGGAATTGAAGATCCATGGTGACTGGATCCCGGTCAATGCGGAGGTGGCCCATCTCGATATGCTCTCGGCCCATGCCGATGCCGATGAACTGATGCGTTGGCTTGCGGGTTGCCCGCGTCCGCCGCGCAAGGTCTTCATCGTACATGGCGAGGCCGAAGCCTCGGAAGCCTTGCGCGTGCGCATCGGGCGCGAGCTGGGTTGGGAGAGCGTGATACCGCGCCTCGACCAAGAATTCGCATTGTAAGCCCGGGACCCGTGTTCACGACCATGGTCTGCGTTTTTCGCGTGATGATGATTTCAGTGGCGACGGCCATGCTAGGCGCAATTAGGTCGGCGCGCCGAGAAAGCGAGCTTTGCCTCGACGGAGCCGCGCGGGGAAGTTCACCGAGGGGGTGATGTAGGCAATGGTGGCACCGAAGGTCTGCGTCGGGTGGTCGTCGGTGGACACGGTGGCCTTCCAGCCCACTAAAGTACGTCAAGGGTCTCCTCGTCCTACTC
>NZ_CAXUSG020000026.1:0-34767 GCF_964253915.1 Rhizobium sp. LjRoot30
GGTGGCGCTGCTTTTCGCCAACTTTGCTGCACATTATTTTCCGGCGAACCTCTGCAGTCTTTTGACGAGCAGAGGAGTTATTGATGTCGAAATCTGAACGAGAACTGATTGTTGAGCTCGAAGCCGTATTGATCGGCCGCCGATACAGCCCCGTAGTGATCAGAAATTACTGCAGCTACGCCCGCGAGTTTCTGGACTATCTCATGTACCGAGGGATTCCAGTCGCAGACGTGACCGAAACCGAAGTAGCGGAATATTTGCGTCGTGCGGCCGCGCAATTCCGCAAGCGCCGCGGACGACGGCCCAGCAAGCGCTGGCACGAAGTCCCGCAGTCCGGGATTCACGCGCTGCTGCGGCTTGGGCAGGGTCAGTGGCCGCCTTCTCCCAAAGTGGCCTGCGCCGCTGACGCACTACGGTTTACGGTCTGCAACGAATACGAAACCTGGCTTCGCGACGAGCGTGGCCTTGCCCAAGCCAGCATCGACGCGTTCTTATGGGAAGCCCGCTACTTCCTTGCCTGGCAACTCGACCGGAGCGGGGTCGAGGGTCTCAACGGATTAACCGTCGGCGACATCGACAGCTATATGGACCTGCGTGGCTCGAAGCTGACGCGTAGTTCGCTGAAATCCGCAGCGGAGCGGCTTCGTTCGCTGCTGCGCCACCTCTACAGGACTGCCCGCGTTGCGGCAGATCTGTCGCCGCATATCATCGCGCCGCGGCTCTATGCTTATGAAGGGGTCCCTTCGATCCTGGAGCGCAACCAGATCACCGCGGTTCTGGCAAGCACGAGCATGGACACGACGACTGCCGGTTTGCGGGACCATGCGATATTACAACTCCTCGCCACCTACGGGCTCCGTGCAAGCGAAGTCCGTAACATGCGGATCGAAGACATAGACTGGCGGGCCGAAGTCGTTCGTGTCCGTCACAGCAAAACGCAAGCCTATACGCTCCTTCCTTTGATGGAGCCGGTTGGCGAAGCGATCCTTGCTTACCTGCGGTCTGGACGGCCCGCGACCGATGCCAGGGAGATCTTCATCCGGACGCGTGCGCCCTATCGCAAGCTCGACAAGCTATACAGCCTGGTTCGGCGGAGGCTCCGGGATGCCGGCGTCAATCCCTTGGGCAAGTGCGGCCCCCACATCTTCCGTCACGCTCGTGCGACCGAGTTACTGCGCGCGGCAGTTCCGAAAAAGGTAATTGGCGATCTGTTAGGACATCGCTCGACCGGGTCGACAGACCCCTACCTCAAGCTTGCCACCGAGGATCTGAGGGCCGTCGCTCTTGATGTGCCAGGAACGGAGGTGCTGGCATGATCTCCCGTTGGCCTGATTCCGATCGCACGCGCATTGGCAGCTATGTCGCGAGCCTTGATCTGCGCGATCTCAAAAGCCGCACCTGCTATCAACAGGTCCTGCATAGCTTCCAGGATGCCGTTGAACGGCACGGGTTGCTCGATCAACAAGCGCTGCAAGCTTGGCTACGGGAATTAGCGTCTCGCTGGGCGACATCTACGCTCCTGCATCGCACTCGCATCATCGATCGGTTCCTCGACCACCTCGTGGCAACCGGTGCGATTGATCACAACCCTGTCGAAGGTCTGCGTCAGGCATGTCATATAAAGCAGAGCATGCCGATCTGGCGCGCGTTGATATCGTGTAATCCAGAACAGGCTCTTGCCACACTGCGCCAGCCCAAACCGTTCGGTAGTGTGCTGGGCGAGGTTATGGCCGAGCATGTCGCCATGATGCGCCGTAGGGGATACAAATATACTTCGCAACCGGTGCGGCTTTTGCAGTTCGACCGGTTCCTGCAACTGAACCCGCAACTGGAAACCGAGCCGCTGCGCGTCATGATCGATCGATGGGCGGCGACGAAAGGCACGCGTAACCATGCATATGAGCGCGAAAACCTTGAGCGCCTCTTTGCCAAAATCCAGCGGCGGTGCGATCCGTCAGCTCCTCGGCGTCGACCGGATCCGAGACCCCAAAAAGAGGTCCGCAAGCAGTGGCGAACGCCTCATATCTACTCTCCTGTCGACGTACGGCGCATGCTCGACATTGCCCGTTCGTATCCCTCTCCGCGGGCAACACTTCGTCCGTTGAGCATCTACACCATGCTGTTGCTGGCCTACTGTGCGGGTCTGCGGCGGGGAGAGTTGGCCAGGCTGGATCTTGGTGACGTTAATCCCGGTGACGGCACCATCACGGTTCGGCAGACCAAGTTCTTCAAGACCCGAATTCTGCCACTTCCTGACAGTGTGATGATGGAACTCCGGGCCTACATCGCTGCACGGCGTCAGGTCGGCGCATCGCAGGACCCGCACTCTGCTCTGTTCTGGCACGTCCAGGGCAGATCCCGCTACACGCCCGAAATGATCACCTGGTTGCTCACAGACGTCGTACGTCGCGCCGGATTGAAACCACTGCAAGGGCAGTTCGGGCCTCGCGTTCATGATCTTCGGCACTCGATGGTCGTGAACCGTATCCTTGAATGGTACCGTCTGGGGATCAACCCGCAGGAGCGGCTGCCGTTCCTCGCGACCTACCTCGGCCATCGGGATATCAACTCCACTCTGGTCTACATCACCGTCACGCAGGATCTGCTGCATCTCGCAAACGAACGGTTCAGGGCCGTGGGCGCGCCATGCCTCAATCTCGAACGGGAGGTGCGGTCATGAGCAAAGCCAATCCGTTCCCGGAACTGATGCGCGCGTTCTTTTACGAATGGCTTGTCGAGCAACGCAATGCGTCCGTCAACACCGTCCGCTCCTACCGCGACACCTGGCGACTGTTCCTCCGGTTTGTCGCTGACCGCGCGAAAAAGAAAGTTGCTATAATCTCGCTCGCCGATCTGACCGCCGCGCAAGTCGCGGCGTTCCTGAGGCACGCCGAGCACGACCGTGGCGGCACGATCGGCACCCGCAACTGCCGGCTTGCTGCGATCCGCAGCTTCTTCAACTTTGTGGCGACCAAGGATCCTGCCTTAATCGCGCAGTGCGTGGAAATCCTCAACATCCCGATCAAGCGGGCGCCGGTATCTGAGCCTTGCTATCTGGATCCGCTGGAAGTGGCAGCGATTCTTGCCCAGCCAGACCAGTCAACCCTCGAAGGCATGCGCGACCATGCGTTGCTCTCGTTCCTCTACAACAGCGGGGCGCGAATACAGGAAGCACTCGATATGTGCCCTGAGGCAATCCGGTTCGATAGCCCGAGTTGCGTTCGGCTTACGGGCAAGGGGCGAAAAGAGCGTCTCTGCCCGCTTTGGCCGGAAACCGTGATGTTGTTGAAAAAGCTGCTTGAGCGGCAGCCACGGGCACAAGACCAGCGGCTGTTCGTCAACCGCTACGGAGAGCCGCTCAGCGCCTCGGGCGTCCGGTTCAAGCTTGCCGCCTATGTGAAGGCGGCGGCTGCGACCATGCCGCCGCTGCAAACGAAGCACGTAACGCCGCACAGCTTCCGTCACGCCACCGCCGTCCACCTTGTATCGGCGGGCGTAGACATCACGGTCATCCGCAGTTGGCTTGGGCATGTGAGCCTCGACACCACCAATCACTACGCGAAGGCCAATCTGGACACAAAGCGAAAGGCGTTGGAACAGGTCGCTGTGCCGGTGGCGACGGCGCACTCTTCATCGTGGAAACGCGATACGAGCCTGCTCGCCTGGCTGGACACGCTCTGAAATAATGCGAAGGAATTTTGCGCGAACGGCCGACAACTGGGCGGCCCGCGTGCGTTCCTTCGCATTATGGTCACCTGATGATTAGTTAAGCGCGGCAAGACCGATGCCGCCGATGCTGAAGCCATCGCCGAGGCGGTGACGCGAAAGACAATGCGGTTCGTCCCGGTCAAGACGGCCGAGCAGCAGGCTGCAGTGATGGTGCTCAAAACGCGCGCCTTACTCGTGCGCCAGAGAACGCAAGCGATTAACGCATTGCGTGCCCATATGGGAGAGCTGGGCATCATCGCTCCAACCGGCATCGCCAACGTCAAGGCACTGGCGCCTATCATCCGAGATGAGAACGATACTCGGCTGCCCGCGGCCGCACGGTTTGCCCTCACTGAAATCATCGATCAGATCGAGATGCTTACCACGCAGATCGACAAGCTTGAACGTGAGATCGTCGTGCGAGCTCGGCAAGATGATGAGATGCGGCGCCTCGCGACCATCCCAGGCGTCGGCGCGATCATCGCCATGGCCGTGAAGGCATTCGTTCCCGATCCTGCCGGCTTCAAATCCGGTCGGCACTTTGCGGCATGGATCGGGTTAACCCCAAAAGCGCATTCCAGCGGCGGCAAAGAACGATTGGGACGAATATCGAAAATGGGCAATCCGGTCCTGCGATCATTGCTGACGACGGGAGCAGCATCGGTGCTGCGCCATGTACAGTATCGTGATCGAGTTTGGCCATGGCTAAAGAACATGCTTGGGCGCCGCCCCTTCAAGGTCGTGGCGGTTGCGCTTGCCAATAAGGTTGCCCGGATGATCTGGGCCTTGCTGACAAGAGGCGGAATCTACCGAGATCCAACAGGAATCGAGGCAGGACCTGTCGCCGCATAAGCGCAGGACCTCCGAGACGAGCTGCCCGGCGACCCCCGGCAGGTGAGGTGCACAACAGACGATGAACCACGGGACGAAATCCCGAAACAGGACAGGCCGAAACCCGTGACGCGCACAAAGCGCGCCCCCTTGATCCAGCCACCTGCTTCGCGGACTTCATCGAGGCCAGCGGTCATGACCGCACCAGTAGGCCGGACATATGACTGCACCGTCCTCATGTGGTGAAATCGACTGAAAATGCATCCTTGCACCGCGGGCCGTTCCACATATGCGGGTTGATTGGAGGAGGACGGACCTGGACCAGGAAGCCAGCACAGCAAGCGGGGACGGACCTGCGCGTGGATGGACCCACGCCCTGTCGCACCCTTCCCGGTAGCAGAGACCTGTTGCAGAGACTGGACCTATGGTCCCCTCATTAAAGTCGAGGCGACCTACCTCTTCGCGTCACCGCTCAGGATCCGAATGAGTACCCCCGATGACGAAGTTCGCGATCGACGATCGACTTGACGACGTCGATATCCATCCCGGCGGACGGTTCGATCCGCGCCACTTCGGCAGCTACCTTTGCCCAATGGAGGAACTGTCCGTCTTCGATTGCACGGGCTCTTGCGGCAAGCCGTTGGGCCTCATAGTAGGCCGTCGGGCCGTGGAGGCGGACTAAGTGGCGAGCGTCCTCCCGCAATCGGCGACGGATCTCACGCCGCCTCTCCACCCATGCCAAAATCGCCTTCAGCATCCCAGAAACACTCCCCCCAGCTTGCGCGGGCGCCCCCTGCCCGCGTCAGGATGGACGCCCGGAGGGTGAAGACCCGCGACGCGGGGCTTCAGCTTCGCCGAGAGCCCGGTTCCGGAGGAGGACGCCCCACCTCTCGAAAGACCGTGAAGCTTGCTGTGCCCTTCAACGATGTGGGGATGAGCGACTCCGACCACCCGGCCAATCGCCTGACCAGCATGCCACCCGTCGAGACATAATGCATCTGCTCATCCCGCTGATCTGGTGGGTCGAGAGAACATGGCCGACCGCGAGGTTTCCCGGGAATACCGCGATGACGCCGCGACGTGAGAAACGTGCCATGTCGAGGTCGTCCGCAGCAGAGACGAGGGAAGCCGGCGCTTCGTCGAGCTGTCTTATCTGGTGCAGGACTCTATCGCCGCGTGTCTCGGGTCTTGCGATGCTGATCATACCGTCGGCAAGGCTTCATTCTAGAAATCCATTCCACCCATGCCGCTTCCGGGCATAGCAGGAGTGGCTTCCTTCTTGGGGAGCTCGGCCACCATGGCCTCGGTGGTGATCAGGAGGCCCGCAACCGAAGCCGCATCCTGCAGCGCGGTGCGAACGACCTTCGTCGGGTCGATAATGCCCGACTTAACCAGGTCCTTGTATTCTTCGGTCTGCGCGTCAAAGCCGAAACTATAGCCGTTGCCTTCGAGCACTTTGCCGACGACTATTGAGCCCTCAACACCCGAATTCTCGGCGATCTGCCGAAGCGGGGCTTCAAGCGCGCGCAGCACGATCCTTATGCCTGCCCGAATTTCCGAATTGTCGCTCTGGAGGGTTTCGGCCGCCGCCTTGGCACGGAGAAGCGCTACCCCGCCGCCAGGAACGATACCCTCTTCGACAGCCGCCCTGGTGGCGTTCAAGGCATCGTCGACACGGTCCTTCTTTTCTTTCACCTCGACCTCGGTTGCGCCGCCGACGCGGATAACAGCGACACCGCCTGCGAGCTTGGCCAGTCGCTCCTGAAGTTTCTCTCGGTCATAGTCGGAAGTCGTCTCTTCGATCTCCCCTTTGATCTGCGCGACGCGCGCCTGAATCGCTTCTTTGGCCCCGGCCCCGTCAATGATCGTCGTCTCATCCTTGGAGATACGCACGCGCTTGGCGGTACCGAGCATATCGAGTTTCACATTCTCGAGCTTGATGCCGATGTCCTCGGAGACGACCTGGCCGCCCGTCACGATAGCTAAATCTTCTAGCATGGCCTTGCGGCGATCGCCGAAGCCCGGCGCCTTTACGGCCGCAACCTTCAGCCCCCCTCGCAGTTTGTTTACCACCAAGGTAGCTAACGCTTCGCCCTCGACGTCCTCGGCAATGATCAAGAGCGGGCGGCTAGATTGGACGACCGATTCCAGAACTGGAAGCATTCCCTGGAGACTCGACAGCTTCTTCTCGTGGATAAGAATGTAAGGATCTTCGAGTTCGGCCACCATCTTGTCCGGGTTGGTCACGAAGTAGGGCGAGAGATAGCCGCGGTCGAACTGCATGCCTTCGACGACTTCAAGCTCGGTCTCGAGGCTCCTTGCCTCTTCAACCGTGATGACGCCCTCATTACCGACCTTCTTCATGGCCTCGGCGATCATCTGGCCGATCGAACGGTCACCATTGGCGGAGATCGTTCCAACCTGGGCGATCTCCTCGGATGACGCGATCTTTTTGGATCGGGAGCGCAAATCCTTCACCACTTCGTTGACCGCCAGGTCAACGCCGCGCTTCAGGTCCATCGGGTTCATGCCGGAGGCGACGTATTTGGCGCCTTCCTTCACGATGGTTTGAGCCAGAACGGTCGCTGTAGTGGTGCCGTCGCCTGCGACATCATTGGTCTTCGAAGCAACTTCGCGGACCATCTGCGCGCCCATGTTCTCGAACTTATCCTGAAGTTCGATTTCCTTGGCGACGGTTACACCGTCTTTGGTGATCCGCGGCGCGCCAAGATGTCGACGCCGCGCAGCATTCTCTCACGCCCGTCAGCAGAGAACCGTACGTCCTTCGCAGCCATTTCAATTTCTCCCAAAGATGTCGAGCCCCGACAGGCCCTGCGCCGATTAAATCAGCCGGACGAGCGACAGCGCCTACGCGATAACGCCCATGATATCCGTCTCCTTCATGATCAACATGTCTTCGCCGTCGATCACGACCTCGGTGCCGGACCACTTGCCGAAGAGCACCCTGTCGCCAACCCGTACGTCGGGTGGAAGCAACTTACCCTTTTCGTCACGTGTACCGGGGCCGACAGCGACCACCTCGCCCTCCTGGGGCTTCTCTTTGGCGGTATCTGGAATGATGATCTGAACCGCCCCGGGTTTGCCGGAGGCTCCAACTTCCAAATAGGATGGAGCCATGACGAGCAAAACGACGAACAAGTTTTCCCCTGAGGTGCGCGAGCGCGCGGTGCGACTGGTATTCGATCACGAGGCTGATCACTCTTCACGCTGGACTGCCTGCCAGTCGATATCGGCAAAGATCGGCTGCTCGGCGCACACGCTGCTGGATTGGGTAAAGAGGGCCGAGATCGATGCCGGCAGGAGGGCCGGTTTGCCGACGGACACGGCCGAGAAGATAAAGGCTCTTGAGCGGGAGAACCGCGAGCTCCGGCAAGCCAATGAGATCCTGCGCAAGGCGAGCGCTTATTTTGCCCAGGCGGAGCTCGACCGCCCATACAAACGATGATCGCGTTCATTGACGATCACCGCGAGGCGCATGGGGTCGAGCCGATCTGCAAGGTGCTGCCGATCGCCCCGTCGACCTACCACGATCATGTCGCCAAGCGCACTGATCCCGCGAAGCTGTCGGCGCGGGCGAAGCGGGACCTGGAGCTCAAACCGGAGATCGAACGCGTCTTCGCGGAGAACTTCGATGTCTATGGCGCGCGGAAGGTCTGGCGGCAGATGCTGCGGGAGGGCTTCGCAGTCGCACGCTGCACGGTCGAGCGGCTGATGGCCGATCTCGGCCTTCACGGTGTTGTTCGTGGCAAGCCGATCCGCACGACGGTGCAGGACAAGGCCGCGCCATGTCCACGCGACCATGTGAATCGGGTCTTCCACGCGCCGGCTCCGAACAGGCTCTGGCTTTCGGACTTCACCTACGTCAGCACATGGTCGGGCTTCGTCTACGTGGCCTTCGTCATCGACGCCTACGCCCGCCGCATCGTCGGCTGGCGGGTGAGCAGGACAGCGCATGCGAGCTTTGTGCTCGACGCTCTCGAGCAGGCCCTGCACGAAAGGCGGCCCGTTCATCGCGGCGGTCTGGTGCACCACTCGGACCGCGGATCTCAATATGTCAGTATTCGCTACACCGAGCGCCTCGCCGAAGCCGGCATCGAACCGTCTGTGGGCAGTGTCGGCGACAGCTACGACAACGCTCTCGCCGAGACGATCAACGGCCTCTACAAGGCTGAGGTCATTCACCGGCGCGGGCCGTGGCGGAGCTTCGAGGCCGTCGAGTTCGCCACGCTGGCCTGGGTCGACTGGTTCAACAATCGCCGGCTGCTGGAGTCCATCGGCAACATACCGCCGGCCGAAGCCGAGGAACGCTACTACGCAATGCTGGAAGAACCGGCCATCGCGGCGTAACTTAAACCAAATAGCCTCCGGCAAACCCGGGGCGGTTCATACTCGTTTCCTGAATGAAGGCGGCGAAGCAGCCCGGTCTGGGCGGGTCTGGAACCGCACTCCTGCGATCTTATCGGCCAAGCATCGCTCAAAACTGACGGTCATCAAGGCAGCCGCGACAAACAATTCTATCGTTCGGACCTGAAACGCCCGACGGACACGGATTTGCGCGCGGAATCCGGGCGTCGGGAGGAGCCGGGCCACCATGAAATCCGACGAAGATGTCAGGGACGATGTCGAGAGCGAACTCCGGTGGGAACCCGGCCTGGACGCTACCGACATCGTCGTCGCGGTCAGGGATGGCGCGGTGACCCTGACGGGCTTCGTCAGAAGCTTCAACGAGAAATGGGAAGCCGAGGACGTGGCAAAGCGCGTGTCTGGCGTGCTCGGCGTAGCCAACGACTTGGATGTCCGCCTGCCATCGATCAGCCAGCGGCCGGATCCGGACATCGCTAGGGACGCGGTGACCGCCCTGCTCTACGAACTGTCCGACCTCGGGAACATCAAGGTTGTCGTGAAGGAAGGCCTGGTCAGACTCGAAGGCGATGTCGAATCGCAACAGCAGAGGCGTAACGTCGCCCATGCCGTGCGCCGGGTGCGCGGGATCAAGGGCCTCGTCAACACCATCAAGGTCCGTTCTCCCGTCTCACCAGAGGATATCCATCGGAAAATTGCGGAGGCCTTGAAGCGCAACGCGCTACTCGCGGCCGCCAACATTGTCGTGGAAGCAAACGGGGACGAAGTCGTGCTGAAAGGGACGGTCCGTTCATGGGCCGAGCGCAAGGAAGCCGATGAAGCGGCTTGGCGGGCGCCTGGCGTCCTGAAGGTCGACAATCGCATCGCCATCGCAAGTTGATAATTCAAGTACCCGACGGGAACGGAGAGCACAATGACAAGCATTCCATCGACCGACAGCCCAAAAACCGATGCGATGAACGACATGCTCGCCAACAATTGGTGGGCCGTCGCATTGAGAGGCATCGTCGCCATCCTCTTCGGCATCGCCGCCTTCGCGATGCCGTTCGTCACGATGCTGTCGCTTGTGGTGGTCTTCGCCGCCTTCAGTTTCGTCGATGGCGTCTTCGGGATAATTATGTCTGTGCGTGGTGCGCGCAAGGGCGAACGCTGGATCTGGTTGCTCCTCAGCGGCATCCTCGGCATCGTTGCCAGCGCCGTCGCGGTCCTGTGGCCCGGAATCACGGTTCTTGCCTTCGTCATTCTGGTGGCGGCATGGGCGCTGGTATCGGGCACGTTTATGCTGATCTCGGCATTCCGACTGAAGGTCGACCATGGCCGCGTCTGGTTGGTGATAGGCGGCATCGCAAGTATCATATTCGGGGTTCTCCTCGTCATCTCCCCCTTCATCGGTGCGCTGGTGCTGACCTTCTGGACCGGCGCGCATGCGCTTGTGCTGGGCGCCACACTGCTCGTCCTGGCCTACAAACTGCGGTCCCAGCGCACCGGCCTGCCGAGCAATCTTGCCACCTCCGGCACGGCTTGACCGGCCGTAAGGAGGAAAGACATGTCGGCGATGCTTGCCTCGGGGATGAAAGCACCCAGTTTCACGCTGCGCGTGACGCCCGACCAGACACTTTCCCTGTCCGAGTTCGCAGGACGGCGCGTGATCCTGGTCTTTTATCCGGCGGACTGGAGCCCGGTCTGCGGCGACCAGATGACGCTCTATAACCACGTCCTTTCCGAGTTCCGAAAAAAGGGCGCTGAGCTGGTGGGCATATCCGTGGATGGGGCATGGTGCCATCAGGCCTTCGCCCGGGACCGGAACCTCCATTTCCCGTTGCTGGCGGATTTCCATCCCAAGGGAGAGGTGTCGCGAGCCTACGGCGCCTATCGCGACGACGTCGGCGAGAGTGCTCGCGCCCTCTTCATTGTCGATGAGAACGGCATGATCGCGTGGAGCCACCTGTCTCCGGTCGCGGTCAATCCCGGAGCGGACGGCATTCTCGACGCCCTCGACCAGATGCCAAGCCCGGAGCAGAAAAATGTCGACGCTCAAAGTTCCCGTAAATCCGCGTGACCACAGGCGCGGCGGGCCGAACGCACCCATCACGCTTGTGGAATATGGCGACTATCAGTGCCCTCTTTGCGCCATCGCCAACCCGGTCGTCCGATCCTTGGAGGACCGATATGGCCAGGCCCTGTCTGTTGTCTTCCGGCATTTCCCGCTGATCGAAATTCATCCGTTCGCCGCGACGGCAGCGGAGGCGGCAGAGTATGCTGGCGATCACGGACTGTTTTGGGAAATGCACGACGCCATTTCTTCAAACCAGCATCGGCTAAGCATACAGCTCCTGTTCGCCATAGCCGGCACCTTGCAGCTGTCGCAGATCGGGCTTCGCGATTCGATCGCTCGGTCGCTGCACGCCGACAAGATCCAGGCCGACTTCATCGGTGGCGTCCGCAGCGGTGTCAACGGAACGCCGACCTTTTTCGTCAACGGGTTGCGACACGAGGGCGGCTTCACGGCGCCGGAGCTTGCCGCGTCGATCCAGACCGCGATGGACGCCCTGGCTCCCGTGCGCTGAGTCCCAGCGCGGTTGGGAAAACTGACAGGCGTCAAGGCAGTCGTGGCGATTTCGTTCAACTCTCACGGAGCCTGCGAAGCTGGAGGAACGGGATTACACCCGGCCCGCCGACATCGCTCCCAAGCCAGAGGATTCGAGATGCAAAAGAACAGCGCTTCCGACAAATATCGCAATTTCCGCCTCGCACTGGCAACCGGCGGGAGCATGCTCCTGACGATCGCCATCTTCCTGCCATCGGGCACACAACCGGCATTCTCGCAGAACGTCGTGGTGATCGACGTCGATGTGAAGGAAGTAGCCAAAGGCTACCGCGCCTCCGAGCTCGCCGGCGCAGATGTCCAAAACGGAGCTGGCGAGGAGATCGGCTCGATAGATGTGTCGTTTTCCATTTAATTACAATAATCACGCCTCAACGATTTCAATCTCATATGCCGGCAGTTAATTTGAGAATTAGCATTTAATTTGATAATCCAACTTGGATTTTATCAGTTAATGTGAGAATGCAGCTCGTGATGTTTTTCGTCGCGAGATTGCCATGAGCGCCCCATTTCCGGACGAGATTGACGATGCACTCTGGGATGAGGCGTGCCGACGGGCTGAGGCTATCCGTGAATTCCTGAAGCGCAATCCTGACGGTACAACCGCGGCAGACGTTGCTGACCTCGCCGCCACGATGGATGTCAGCCAGGCGACAGCATACCGGCTGATTAAATTATTCCGCACCGGCGGGACCGTTCTGTCGCTGGTTGGCCGCAAACGCGGCCGACCAGAGGGTCATCGTACGCTGGATGATAAGCGAGAGGAGATCGTCCACACAACGATCAACGCATACTACCTGAAGCGGACCCGACCGTCGCTCTCACAGCTGGTCCGGGACGTGCAGACGAACTGCGTTTCTGTTGGGCTGAAACCGCCGCATCGCCGAACGGTCGTGGCTCGTGTTAAGGGCCTCGACGTGCGGAAGCGCGCAAAGCGGCGCGGCGAACAGAAAATCGTCAAGGCGACAACGGCGGTTCCCGGATCGTTTGAAGCCGCTCGTCCCTTGGCAGTGGTCCAGATCGACCACACCAAGGCTGACGTTTTCGTCGTCGACGAGGAGACCCGGCGGCCGATCGGCCGGCCGTGGCTGACCTTGGCGATGGATGTCTGCAGCCGAATGGTGACCGGGTTCTATCTGACCATGGAAGCTCCGTCGCGGCTGTCGACCAGCATGTGCCTGTTGCACTCGGTCTTCGACAAATCGGCGTGGCTGCGGGAACGCGAAATTGCGGAGCCGTGGCCCGTTGCCGGTCTGCCAAACACTGTTCACGTCGACAACGGCGCCGACTTCCGCAGCCGGGCATTCAAGAGAGGATGCCAGGATGCCGGAGTTGCAATCGAATGGCGCCCCCCCGGCCAGCCGCGCTTCGGCGGTCACATCGAGCGTCTGATCGGCACTCAGATGGGGAGGCTGCACCTTTTGCCAGGAACGACATTCAGCAACGAACAGGACCTCGGCGACTACGATTCAAAACGGCACGCGGCCCTGACTCTGCGAGAACTCGAGCGCTACATCGCCCTCGATATCGTCGGCTCCTACCATCAGTCGATCCACAGTTCCCTGGGCCGCCCGCCGATTGCGGTCTGGCGGGAGCACGAGGGCGATATCCCGCTTCGACTGCCACAGGATCGGCTCCGCTTCTGGCTGACCTTCCTGCCTGAGCAGGAGCGAAACTTGCGACCGACCGGCATTCATCTGTTCGGCTTGCGCTACTGGTCGGCAGCGCTCAGCGCCGATGTCGGGCGCTCTGACAGGCGACTGCTGGTCAAATACGATCCGCGCGACATGGCGCGCATCTTCATACGACGGCCTTCGGGAAACTTCGTGGAAGCGCGTTATGCTGATGTGACCCTGCCTTCGGTAACCCTCCACGAAGCAGTGACCGCCCGACGCACCCTGCTTGCGAAAGGCCGCCGCGAAGTCGACACCCGCACTATCGTTCGCACCGTCATCGCACAGCGAGAGTTGATCGAGATGGCAACGAAGAAGACGGCAGCTGCGCGACGCGGAAAGAACTCTTCGAAATCAAAGGTGGATGATCGGGAATGGGGCTCGCTCCGCGGTGTCGACTCCAGCAAACCTGTACCTTTTGTTGAGGATACAGATTGAGCTGGAGTGCATATGAACGATGAAACCTCCCACCTGACCGCCGGGGCCGTGGCGCTGCTTGCCGAAACGGACGAACGACGGATTCGCGCGATACGATCACGCCGCTGGGTTCTCTACCCTCGCGCAAAGCAGGCACTCGACCGGCTAAGCGCGCTCCTCGACCACCCGCGAGGTACGCGCATGCCCTCGGTCGCGATCTACGGCGACAGCGGCATGGGCAAGACCATGATCATGAAGCAGTTCCGAGACCAGCACCCGCCGCGCTTCCATCCGCTGACGGGCACGTTGAAGACACCTGTCCTGGCCATGGAAATGACCAGCCGCCCGGGCGAGCGACGCTTCTACGCCGAATTGCTTACCCTTCTCGGCGCGCCGCAGCGGCCGCGCGCCGACATTGCCCAGATGGAGCAGGCGGCATTGCGGATCATGGAGGCCATCGGCGTGCAGGTGCTGGTCATTGACGAAGTGCACAACATCCTCGCCGGAACCTATCGCGAGCAGCGCATCGTTCTGAACACGCTGCGCTTCCTCAGCAATCGTCTGCAGATCTCGCTCGTCTGCTTCGGCGTCAACGAGGCGCGGGAGGCCATCAATGGCGACGTTCAGCTTGCGCGCCGGTTCGAGCAGTTCACGTTGAGCCGGTGGGCTGCGAACGAACAGTTCGAGACCCTGGTGGCCTCGATCCTGCGCAACACGCCACTACGTCAGCCTTCGGTACTGACACCGAAATCGCTGCGACGGATCCTGCAGATCACCGAAGGTATCACCGCCAGCATCTTCCACATGATCAACTGCCTGGCCGTCGAAGCCATAGAGAACGGCCGCGAGCACATCAACGACGAAGCAGTTGAGAACTGGGAGCCAGAGTTCGATGCCGAGGCGGCGTTCGCATGAACACTCCGCCACGGCAGTTGCCGGTGTGCTTCCCGCCCTACCCTGACGAGCTTCTGTCGTCCTGGATCGGCCGTCACGCCGCATTTTACGAGGTTCCACCGCTGGTCATGCTTCGGCATTGCCTGCCGGAAGCCTCCTCATTGCGAGCGGCCGATCTCCAACTGAACAGCGATCAGCAAATCCGCCTGGCCAACATGTATGCCACCGAGCCCACCGTGGTGCGTCGGATGACCTTCACAAATGTCGCGCAATCATCGCGCCGCCTCATCGCCGCGCGGCCAATGCAGATCTGCACGAGTTGCAGCCCGGGACATACGGAACCGACATTGATCCTGCGAAGCCAGCTTCCGGGATGGCGCATTACTTGCCCTCTGTGCGGAAACCAGTTCCGGGATGCCGGCGGTCGCGAACTCCCCTCCCCCTTCCGGCAGTGTCGGAGTGCCGCACTTCATGGCCAAGAGCTGCTCGATGATGAAGCCGAACGTGACGTGAAGACATGGGCATCGCCAGCCGGAATTGTACGTCTGCTACTCATGCGAAGAAGGGTGCTACCCTTTCCCCCAGAGAAGGAACTGTGGCGGTTCAGGGTGCTGGGGAAAATCATCCCTGAACTCGACGAACTCCTTGCCGAAGTATCCACCAGCTTTCCAACCCCACAAAATCCGGTATTGCCCTTGCATCTGCGCCCCGCCCTCCTGGCCGGTGTCGCGATGGTGCACGCCGGCGGGGCCGAAATGCTATTCATGCTCCGTCAGTCCACATTCGGCTTTCATCGACACCGTTTCGACCGGGAAGCAATGCCATTTTTCATCAACGCGTCCCGCAACCGGCACTCCACGCAGATGCAGTTAATTTGAGAACGTCGATGCATGCATTCTCATAATTAAATGCCTACTCAGAACAAAACGACCGCATTCTTGCGTTTAAGTGCTAAGCGACACCAACCCTGGCCGAGCGCGAAGACGCTCGATGGCGAGCTGGAAAGAACGAACCTGCACACCTTCCGATTGGCGCGTGTCGAGCGCGTGAGCGGCGAGATCGGGCACTGTGTAGATGGTCGGGTCTCTATCAGGGCGGAAGCCTTTGAGCAGTGAGGCGCGCCGGATCAGACAAGGCAGGCAATAGCCGCAATGTTGGGTGCCAAGCCCCTGCCATCTGCCTTTGGACGCGCAAGACAGCGATGCCGGGGTAAGCCGCCGAAGAAGTGCAGGATTGGCGCACTCCTCGGCCATCTCGCCTTTTGTCCGATCCCAGTAAGGATTTTCAATCCGGCCCGATATGCCGAGCGTACCCAATGCATCGTTCCAGCGGGCGATGTAGAAGGGATGCGTCGTCCGGGTGCTCAAGGCGCCGAGCCGGAGTGGATCAAGCGGCACATTGACGGCGATCAGGCCATTCTCGGGCACCTTCAGCGTGAAGGCCCTTTCAAGTCCGGTGCCGGCGAAGACACCGAGAGCAAAGAAGAGGAAGGATCTTCCCCGTGTGGTGTTCTCTCCAGCCGACCCGCGGATGAAGCCGTCGGGAAACGCCATCCACAGGCGCAGCCGCTCGAAGGATCGGCCGCGATAATGCGCCTTGAGCGCGTCGAAGATCGTCCCCTGCGCATCGCTGGTCGCGCCTTCACCGGCATGGCTGATGAGGAGGGGGGTGCGCCCGGCCTCAAGGGCGTCGATCGCGCCAATCAGGCTATCCAGACCGCCCGAGAATAGAGCCAGATCATCGAATTGAGGGCCGATGAGCCGTGCCGGCGGTGTCGGAGCGACCCTCGCGAAGCGCCCCGGCCGGGCTCGAAATCCTAAAGACCAATGGTCGCCGGTGAGGAAATTCAGTAACCGTTCAAAGGTTAGGGCGGCGGTCCGCCAGCGGTCGGGATCCGAGACGGGGACGATCAAGCGCAACTCCCGAGTCCAGCCGTCTTGCGATTCACTGTCGCGCGAGACGCGGGTGTCGGCGGCATGAACATGCGCCGCCAACACCAGGACATCGACTCCCATCTCCGAGGGAAAGACCCCGAGGCGCGAAAGATCGGCCAAGGCGCGCCCAATTCCATGGCCGAGCGACCGCTCGCCGGCGACGAGATCCAGACGGGTCTCGATCTCGCCGTCACCGAGTGGCATTCGATTGCGGTCGCCCGGGCCATAGTGGCCAGTGATGAGGTGTCGTCTCATGCGCCTTCCGCCTCCACATCGCCCATGATCTGTAGGATTCCGAACGCCTGCTCGTAGATGCGCCCGACAAAGGCCAGCACACGGTCCGGAGTCAGTGCGGCAGCAGCAGCGCGTGCTGTCGTGAGCGCGTCCGCAACGCCGCGCCTGATGAAATCGTTGAGCTGTGCCTGGACGCGCGCTGCTTCCCGGCTGTCGGTCGGCAGCGTCACTGTCTTCGCCCCGATGTCATTGCAGAGCCGGGCTTCGATCGCGTTCGTCGCGTAGAGCTCGAACACAGTCTGCATCTGGTCGGCAGTGAGACCATCGAGGTCTGTGATGCCTGCGCCGGCGAGGTCGGCGATCGTCTCGATGAATGCTTCGCGGGCGATGCCCTCATCGATCGAGCCGCCGTCGGGGCAGACGTAGTCTGCAAGCCCGAGAAAGATCTCCTCAATCGGCCGGCCCGCCAGCCCCTCGAGGTTGAGCGCGCGCAGTGCCTCGGTGGCGCCGCGGGCGACCGCGTCCGACAGGAAGCCAAGAAGCCGGCTTCCGGCGGCGCGCGCCGAGCCCATCCTCGCCGCGGCCGTCCGAGCGCCGCCAGCAGATGAACCCACATAATGGGAGACGGCGCGGCCAAGGCTCCGGCGGTCGTCGCCTCCGGAACCGGCAAAGCGCGAGAAATTGTTGCGTGCGGCCGAAAACCGCGTCGGATCGGCGATGGGTGGAACGGGAGGTCGGACCGGGGGCGCCGGCGGAGCATCGGGCGGAGCGCCGTCAGCGGGGACACCACCATCTGGTGACGCTCCCCCATCGGGTGGCGCGCCGTTGGGGGCAGCCGGCGGCGCACCATCATCGTCAAGCCAACTTGGGACGAGGGGCGTGCCGCCGTTCTGGCCGCCGAACGCGCTCGAGGTACCCATCAGCGCGCTCCCTGGCGGGTGCGCAGCACGCCGTTGGCGGCGGCCCTCAGCATGGGGCCGCCCTCCTTGCCCCATGTTTGTAGCAGGCGATCGAAGCGCTGGACGGCTTCGCCGTCCTTGATCACGCCTTGCCAGCCTCCGCAGACCCATGGGCCGAGCCGGTCGCGAGGCAGCGCATCCAGAAAATCAACGAGTTGACCTTGGAGGGTCGGATGGGCCTTGATCAGTACCGCCAGACCTGCAGCGCCAGCAGGCTCCGTGTCGAATGCGTCAGCGCCAACGATGCGACCACGCACCGCTTCGAAGACCTGCGCTGCTTCCGGTGGCGCGAGCCGCTTGAGATCGGCCTCGAGGCCTTGGACGGCGAACTTACCTCCGAAGAGTTGCTCGACGACAGCCGCCAGGTGCCCGAGAACGGACGCCGCGCCAAAATAATCCTTCCGATCCTTCGCCACAAAAAGGTATGGACGCAGATCCTCGACACCGATCATCGTGGGCACCATCGCCCAAGCCTTGATCGCGGGCGACGAGAGCCATTCGCTGAGTTGCGCACTCTCCGTCGTCGTCACCACTTCGAGTTTGGGCGTTGGCTTCGCACCGTCGCCTTCCTTACCGGGTGATTTCGGCGGCTTCGCCTTTGGCATATCGTCGGCCTTCGCCGTCGCAGCGGCTTCCAGGGCGGCTAGATCGGTGCATTTGCCATCGGGCGCCACCGCCGCAGCGGCGGCGATCTGATCGAATAGCCGGGGAATGAAGCGTTCGGCGAGCATCAGCTTTGCCAAGACCGGAAGTTTCACATCCTCGCCGAACCCGCGTGCCTCGGCCGTGCGCTGGCGCAGGACCAGGGTATTGAGGAAGCGTTTGATCTGGCGCGGATTGCCTTTCGTACCGCTGGCCAGGATCGGTCCGATCTGATCACTGAGCGCCAGGGCGTTGTTTGCCCGAGAGGTCTTCGTGCCGAGGGCGGTCCTGACGGATGCAGAGTCTAGTGCGCCCGAGGTCCAGGGGCGTTTCAGACGCTCTCGCGCGACACCAACTAAACTGTTGAACGCCGGATCGTCTTCGCCAAGTTCGGCGCCCACGAGCAGCAGGGTCACATAGATGCGAGTTTCGGTGTCCCCCAGAGCCGGAATCCGGAAGGGGACCTGAACCAGCTTCTCAAGATAATTGCGCGCATAGGTTTGGGGCCCTGTCGTATCCGGCAGGTCCGGGAAATGCTTGCGCACGGCGTATTCGATCATAGCTTCGTCGGCGGCGACGACAAACGCGGTACGCGATGTGAAGACGAAGAGCCGGACCGCCTCGAGAGTTTCGATGGCGGTGTCCGGGAGACAGCGATCGAGGTCGTCGATCAGGACGACGAGCTGCTCGATACCTGCCTTCTCCAGGAGGTCGTCGAAGGCTTTCCGAAAAGCATTTATCTCTTCGGGAACATTCGCACTCTCGCCGTCCTGTTCTTTCAGGAGTCCCTTCACGCCATCAATCGCTGACTGAACATTGTCCTTGGTGGCGAGCTTCGCGGGATCAGCGAGGAAGCCCTCCAAAGTGCCCACGATCGCGGTGATCTGCTCGGGAGTGGGGATCCCCGTGAAGGCGGTGAAGGCGAGGCCGCCCGCCTTTTTGGCAACTTTGAGCCAGTCGATGCGTCGGAATACGTCCTTTACGGCTTCTCCCGCCCTCGTCAGCGCGGGCCGCTTTTCGATCAACCCCGTGACGATGCCCTCGATCAGAGCAATCTTGGCGTCTTCGAAGCCCTGGAAGCGCCATCCGTTGAAATTGAGGCAGAGGACCTTGGATTCCTTTTCGAAGCCGGCCTCGATCATCTCGAGGACACTGGATTTGCCGGCACCCCAATCGCCATGCACGCCGATCGTTACCGGTTGATCTGGCCGGTCCCGCAGGAGCTTTATGATCGTCGTCGCGATCGCCTCGTTGTTGAGGAGATCGACCTTGGTTTCGTTATCGGTCAGGATCATCGGCTGCCCCCGTGTTGATCGAAAAGTTCCCACGCCGGGATGAAGGGGCGACCCGTTTCGGCAGCCCTGCGCACTTTGCGTTCGAGGACCGCCTTCAGCGGGATCTGACGATCGAGTGCGTCGGAGATGTCGCGGCCATCCATGCAGATGAGCCGCTTGCCCGAACCGAACGCCGCCAGGCCCTCGGTCGTGAAACCGTTGTAGCTCACGAAAAGGCCGCGCGCCCACACGGCCTTCTGGTCGAGCTTACCGTGGAAGACATGGAGGTCGGCGACACCCGTCGGCTGTGAATGCCATTTTGCCTCGAGGAGGTAGGTTTCCTCGCCGAGCAGGAAACTGCCGTCGATCTGCTCGCCGGTGTTGCGGAACGGCTCACGCGCCGTCAGGCCCGCCATGTCGAAGCACCGCCTCAGGAAGGCCTCGAAGGCATAGCCTCGCTCATGGGCTTGCAGCGACTCGACCCGGACGAGTTCGTCGCGCAACTCGGCGAGCAGACGCCAATCGAACGCCGGTCGCGGCGGCGCCCCGCCTGCGTTTGTCGGCTGTCCATCCAGACGGGCCAGAAGCCCTAGATACCGCCCCTCGGCATTCTGTACTGGATCTCCGTGGCCGGTGCGCGCCAGGTGTTCGGCACGATGCTCCCAAAGGGCTTGGAGGGCTCGGACCGCCGTGGCGTCGTCGACCTTTTGAAAGAAGCAGCGCAGTCGCTTGCCTTTCGAGCCGCCGTGCTCAGCATAAATCGGATCGTCGATGTCGACGTCCAACTCAGATGCGAAGAATTCCGAGAAACTCGAATCCGAAAACCCCAGGACGTAACCACGCCCGCGAACGAAGTCGACGAGGTCGTCGATCAGGCGCAGGTCGATAGATCGTAGTGAGCTAATGGCCTTTCCTCCCCAGCGGATCGCCTTGTGCTACTTGTTCGTTGCTTTTTCGAGCGCCGCAATTGTCGCAAGTATCTCGTCGAACGGTGGCGGCCTGTCATCGAACATCATGGGGGCCATTGCCCTGTAGTCGGCGCGGAGGTCCTTGATCCGGTTCTTGTCCGGCAACAGCCGCAGCGTGCCGGGACGAGCGGTGTCGTAACTAGCCCAGCCGGATCGAAAAAAGGTGGCCTTGTGCTTGGCGACCTGCGCGAAAAGCTCGAAATCGGCGGCGGCGGCTTTGCCTTCGTCCGTAGCAAGCAGCATGGCGAGATCGTAATAGTGCCGCGAAAAATATTGTGGGGTAGGAGAGTCGGCAGGGCGATGGGCCTCCGCATGCAATGCCGTCGCCTTCTCCCAGAAGGTGCGGCGGGCCGAGAGAACAACGACAGTTGTGTCGGGGTCCTCGAAGAAGCCGGGATAGTCGTCCGCCGCATAGGGCCGGACCACCCGTTACTCTGTCGGCCAGGGGTCTCCGCGGGCGCCGAGTTCGAGTTTCACCCGTGGGGTGATGTAATCCATGCCCTCGTATTCGGCTGCGGGGAGTGCAGTGGGATAGTGGAAGTTCACCGTCTGCGCGTCAGCGGCATCGATTTCCAGCGACCACTCGCCTCTCGTCGGCTCGCCGAGTTGCTCGACGATCGCTGATCGAAGAGCCGGAAGCAGCTTCTCGGCAATTTGCTGCTCGACATCGCTCACAAGGGCTTCAATGAGTTTGTTCGCCTGCTTCTTACTGATGCCTTCTTTTTCCGGATCGCGGTCACCGGTGTAGCCGAGATCCGCGCGGTCGAAAGAGAGATCGATATCTTCGGAAAACCGGCGGATGGCGCCAAACGCCTTGGAGAGGGAGGTGCCACCCTTAAAGACAAGGGTGGCCGCATCTTTCTCCTGCAGTCCGAAAAGCCGCTTCAAGGTCCAACAGACCCAGAAGTCCTTTTCGATGATCGTATTGACGACTCCTCGGCCAGCGCCCGTTTCGCCAAACAGAGCTGCCCGATCGCCGGCTGAAAGAAGAGCGACCTTATCCATCGATCTCACCCGACGCTGCGTTGGCGATCGACACGAGCGTCGGCCGCATCCAGGCAGGGGCTTGGACCGCAGTGGACGCGAGCGTCTTCTTGTCGCTGGCCGACAGACGACGTGCCGCGACCTGGGCAACGTCGCGGGCACGTACCGCCCCCACGTGACGGAGGGCCTGAACGACCGTGCCAGCAGCGCTCCCCGGAGCGATCAGATGCTTGGGCGAGGCGTGACGCAGATCGACCACGCGCTTGCCCAGCACGACGCGGCGGGAGGGACCATCAGTCAGATACGTGCTCTTTGCCGGAACTTGTGTTGAAAGACCGAGCGCGTTCGCTGCCCGCGCACCCGCAATCTGTACGTGGGATCCAGTCTCACGCGCCAATGCCTGCGCGACATCGTCGGGGATCGGCGAAAGCAGGCCAAGCTGCGGATGGATCTTGGGGAAGTCGTATAGTCCTCGCGCCAAGCGCCGGAGCTTGCCACCCCTGGCCAGACGGGAAAGCGCCTGGTCGACTGCCGCTCGCGCGGCGATGTCCAGGAAATCACTGGGCGTGAAAACGCCGCCGCGGCCGCCAGCGCGGGCGCGCCTCATGATTTGATCCGGTACCGATGCGGCAGCATTGCTCATGTGTCAGAAAATAGGGCATCTTTTTCTGACATTCAAGCGGGGAGTTGCTCAAAGCTCATATTGTGCGTCTTGCTGGAGGCACCGTTGCCGGGCCCACGTGGTCTTATATGCGATGCTGGCGGCGTCCCGTCACGGAATCGGAGTTGGGTGGCGAAGCCCTCGGTGCGGGCGAAGGCGCGAAGCTGAGCACGCATTACGGTGCAGTGGTTCACCGCTTCCATATGTGATGCGATGAGGATCGTTTCCGGCGCAGCCTTGTGGACCGAGAGAACATCGGCCGTGCCCATGATGATGCCGTCATCGAGCCCAACGATCTTCGCATCGCCGGTGTTCAAGATCGCGATCTCTGGCTTATGGGCGGCGAGAACACCTGCGACGTTGTCATCCCAGATCGTGTCGCCGGCCAGGTAGACGGTTTTCATGTCGGGATGCTTGAAGACCACACCGCACACTTCGCCGAGGGGCGCGCCGGCTACCGCATAAGCGGCATCGGTGCCGTGGCGGCCGCCGGTCTTGATGAGTTGCACCCCGTTGAACTGCAACGTGTCGCCGAGAACGCGGACATCGGTGAAGCCCTGCGAGCGGATGGTCCTGGCATCGGCGTCGTTTTGCGCGAAGAGCGGCAAATTCTTCGGCACGAGGTTGCGCGCTGCTTCATCCCAATGATCTTCGTGCAGATGAGTGACGATCACCGCATCCACGTCGAGAATATCCTCGATCGGAAATGGAAGGTGCACGAAAGGGTTGCGCTCCTCGCTGTTCACCGTGCCCTCGAAACCCGGTCATGCGTGGCACCCCGATAGCATCGGGTCGCCGCCTCTTCGATCATGCGCTTGGGCAGGCCGGTGGCGACCGCCCTAGTCATGCCGCCCATTGCCTCTTAATCGCGGCTCGTAAGGCCGCGGGTGAGCAATTCGTAATACTGTTCGGCGAAGGATTTCGCGTGGCGAGGGCCGCCTGGCTTGAACCAGCGCACCATCCAGTTCAACATCGAGAGTACGGAGTGAGATGCGGTCGTCACGTCAGTCTTCGCAAATGTTCCGTCAGCAATACCCTCCCGCAGAATCGTGCGGAGAATATCCTCATACTCACGGCGCTCTTGGTTCGCCTCGGTGATCAGGCTGGGATTGGCCATCCCGCCGTAGCCCACCAGCATGCAGACGAAACCCCAATAATTCTCTTCGAAAAATGCCGCATGCGCCATCATGAACGCGCGAAGTTTCTGATCAGCGCCTGTGGACGCTTCGACCGCACTGCTGACATGCTTGATCAGCCCGTCGAGCGTACGAACGATGATTGCGTCATAGATCGCCTGCTTGGTGCTGAAATAGTGATAGACCGCCGCCTTGGATACACCAAGCCTCACAGCGACGTCGTTGAGAGTGCTCTTATCATAGCCGCCGCCTCCGAAAAGCTCCGCGGCTTCGTCGAGGATTCGATCCCGAGCGTTTTCAAGAACTGGCGGGCGGCCCATTCGGGGTTTTGCATTCGGCTTTGGACTCATATGGCCTCTGGTGTTCCCGCATAGGGAAGAAGGGGTATACTGCGTGCTATCATAATCGCGCGCCCGGACAAAGCGGCCAAGCGGTCAAAAAATGCGGATCCCTGTTGAATGGGACGTCCCGCGCCGTATCTGATGACGCTTATTTACTTACCGGCCAAACAGTATATTAATTGCGGTTATACGCGCTGCGGTGTGATTCACGCCGTGAGAAACAAGTCTCGTGCATCGATAATCGGGAGAGCACGCCGTTATGAAAATCCTTGTGCCGGTCAAACGTGTGGTCGACTACAATGTAAAGATCCGTGTCAAGCCAGATGGCACTGGCGTCGAGCTTGCCAACGTGAAGATGTCGATGAACCCGTTCGACGAGATTTCCGTCGAAGAGGCGTTGCGCCTGAAGGAGGCGGGCAAGGCTGGGGAAGTGGTCGTCGTGTCGATCGGCCCGGCCAAGGCTGAAGAAACGCTGCGCACCGCGCTCGCCATGGGCGCCGACCGCGCCGTCCTCGTCGAGACCGATGAGACGATGGAGCCGCTGGCCGTCGCCAAGATCTTGAGGGGCGTCGCCGATGCTGAAAAGCCCGGCCTGATCATCGTCGGCAAGCAGGCGATCGATGACGACTCGAACCAGACAGGCCAGATGCTTGCAGCCCTGCTCGGCACGGCGCAGGCGACCTTCGCCTCCAAGATCGAGCTTTCCTCCGACAGGGCAACCGTAACCCGCGAAGTTGATGGCGGCCTGCAGACGGTGGAAGTGAAGCTTCCGGCCGTCGTCACCAGCGACCTGCGCCTCAACGAGCCGCGCTACGCTTCGCTGCCGAACATCATGAAGGCCAAAAAGAAGCCGCTCGACAGGAAAAGCCCGGCCGATTTCGGCGTTGAGACTAGCCCGCGCCTCAAGGTGCTGAAGACCGAAGAGCCGGGCGGCCGCAAGGCCGGCATCAAGGTGAAGACGGTCGAGGAACTGGTCGGCGCATTGAAGACCGCCGGCATACTCTGAGCGATAAGGACGAGGATTACTCACATGGCCATTCTTCTTCTCGCAGAACACGACAATGCCAACTTGAACGATCAGACCGCCAAGGCGCTCTCCGCTGCCGCCAAGATCGGCGGCGACGTGCATGTTCTGGTAGCCGGTTCGGGCGCCAAGGCTGCGGCTGACGCTGCTGCCAAGCTTGCTGGCGTCTCTAAGGTGTTGCTCGCCGACGATGCGGGCCTTGCCAATAACCTTGCGGAACCGCTGGCAGCGCTGATCGTCTCACTCGCCGGTTCCTATGACGTGATCATCGCGGCTGCGACCGCCTCCGCCAAGAACGTCATGCCGCGCGTCGCAGCTCTGCTCGACGTCGCGCAGGTCTCGGAAATCATCGAAGTGGTTTCCGCCGACACGTTCAAGCGCCCGATCTATGCTGGCAACGCCATCCAGACCGTGCAGGCAACCGATGCCACGAAGGTGATCACAGTTCGCGCCGCTTCGTTCTCTCCTGCCTCCCAAGGCAACCAGGCTGCTGTCGAGAGCGTCTCGGCAGCAGCCAATTCAAGCCTCTCAACGTTCGTCTCGGAGGCCTTAACCTCATCGGAGCGCCCCGAACTGACGTCTGCCAAGATTATCATATCCGGCGGCCGTGCGCTCGGCTCGTCTGAGAAATTCCAGGAGGTCATCTTGCCGGTGGCCGACAAGCTCGGCGCAGCCGTCGGCGCAAGCCGCGCTGCCGTCGATGCCGGTTACGCTCCCAACGACTGGCAAGTCGGGCAGACCGGTAAAGTAGTAGCACCGGACCTCTACATCGCGGCGGGCATATCCGGGGCCATCCAACATCTGGCCGGCATGAAGGATTCAAAGGTCATCGTTGCAATCAACAAGGACGAGGAGGCGCCTATCTTCCAGGTCGCCGACTACGGGCTTGTTGCAGATCTCTTCGAGGCACTGCCATCCTTGCTGAAGCAGATCTGAAATCTAGGCTCCCAACCGTTGGAGCTACTGGCGCTACGCTCTGTCGCTCTCTCCGTTTTTCGAATTTGCCGGACACCGTTAGGCCGTCCGGCCGAGCGGAAGGGCGCAGCGGCTCAACTTGCTGCCTTTGATATCTCTCCTTTTCGGGCGAACCCGAGGCTACAACGCTATCCAAATTACTCGATCACGATTGAGGGGCGTGCCCACGATTCTCCCGTTGACGTCAATTTGCTGGCAGCATGCGCAGTTCCGTCGACCCTCATCGTCGTGTGGTTGACCATAAGGTCGATCCATAAACGCCACCAGACTCCGCTACTGCGACCGATAATCAGCCAAGATATAAGAAATTGAACCTCTAGCACGATCGACAATCCGCCTACGTATTTACTTACCGGCCAAACAGTATATAAATGGCCACAGAGTGCCAATAACCGGCACGCTTCAATAGGCAGGGAAAATATGGCTCTCGACGCTGACATCATGAATGAACTGGTCAACACGGTCGCGCGCTTCGTGCGCGACCGGCTGCGCCCGCTTGAGGAGCAGGTCGCGGATGACGACGCCGTTCCAGCTGAGATCAAGAAGGAAATTGCAGAGCTCGGCCTGTTCGGCCTCACTATCCCGGAGGAGTTCGGTGGTCTCGGTCTCAACATGGAAGAGGAGGTCCGGATTGCGCTGGAGCTTGGCAAGACGTCTCCGGCCTTCCGCTCGCTCATCGGGACGAATAACGGTATTGGTTCGCTGGGCCTCATCATTGATGGTACCGAAGAGCAGAAGCAACGTTATCTTCCGCGCCTCGCAACTGGCGAGCTGATTAGCTCGTTTGCGCTGACGGAGCCGGAGGCCGGTTCAGATGCCGCCTCCCTTCGCACCACGGCCAAACGCACGGAAGACGGCTACGTCATCAACGGTACGAAGCGCTTTATCACGAACGCGCCTCATGCCGGTCTATTCACCGTGTTCGCGCGAACCGATGCATCGCAACCCGGAGCACGCGGTGTTTCCGCGTTCCTCGTCGAAGCCGGTACGCCCGGCCTGTCTCTCGGTCCGATCGATCGCAAGATGGGCCAGAAAGGTTCGCACACTTCGGACGTGATCCTTGAAGACTGCCGGGTTCCTTTCGATGCCCTTCTTGGCGGCGTGGAAAATCAGGGCTTCCGCACTGCAATGAAGACGCTTGATCGCGGACGCCTGCATATTTCTTCGATCTGCGTTGCGATGGCAGAGCGTTTGATCGAAGACAGCTTGCGCTATGCCATGGACCGCAAACAGTTTGGCCAGCCCATCGCTGAGTTTCAGCTGGTTCAGGCCATGCTCGCAGATAGCCGCAGTGAGGCGTATGCCGCGCGCTGCATGGTTATGGAGACGGCTCGCAAGCGGGATGCAGGCGAAGATGTTACGACGGACGCCGCTTGCTGCAAAATGTTCGCCAGCGAGATGGTCGGCCGCGTTGCAGATCGCGCGGTCCAGATCCATGGTGGTGCGGGCTACATGGCTGAATACGGGATCGAACGTTTCTATCGTGATGCCCGGCTCTTCCGCATTTACGAAGGCACTACCCAGATCCAGCAGATCGTGATCGCCAAGAACATGATCAAAGCAGCCTCCTAACGGCGCTCGATCTCGCGCTGCACCGTGGCTGAGAGCCTAGTGCAGCGCCCGAAAATGCAACAAACATGGAGCCGCTGGAATGTCATCAAACGGAGCCGCCGAGGTACTGAACCCCAATCTTCTGGTCACGAGGGAAGTGGTAGACGGGGTGGCGATATTGATCCTCGACAACCCGCCTGTCAATGCTCTGTCACGAGACCTCCGAGAAGCGATCCGACACGAGATCGCCGCTCTGTCGACCGACGAGAATGTCACCGCAATCGTCCTTATGGGCGGGAACGGTACGTTCATAGCCGGCGCAGATCTTCGCGAATTCGGTAAGCCGCTCTCAAATCCAACGCTGCCCGATGTCATCGAGACCATCGAATCCTGCCCAAAGCCGGTTATCGCAGCTATCTCGGGTTCGGCTCTTGGCGGTGGTTATGAAATCGCACTCGCCTGCGATGGTAGAGTTGCAGACGATCGGTCCTCGGTTGGCCTTCCCGAGGGTACCTTCGGTATTATCCCAGGTGCCGGCGGAACGGTTCGCTTGCCGCGCCTTACTGACGCTGTTACGGCGCTGGAAATGATCACCTCGTGCCGACCGGTCAAAGCTTCAGAAGCAAAGAGACTTGGTCTGGTAGACGAAGTCGTCACAGATCTGCGCGAAGGCGCCATCTCGTTTGCGAGGAATTTTGGGGCCAGGAAGAATTGCCTGCGCGATTTGCCGCCGAAGCCCTACGATCAGGATGCCTTTGATGCCGCTGTGAAGGCGACTTTGAAGCGTGGAAAAGGTCGCCCATACGTCTTCGAACAGGCCGAAGCCATCTGGCGCGCCGTCAGTGCGCCGTTCGATGACGCGCTCAGTGAGGCTCGCGCGGCATTCAGTAGACTTCGCGATTCTGATGAATCTGCCGCGCTGAGACATCTGTTTTTTGCCGAACGGCAAGCCGCGCGTATCGAGGGCCTGGATAGTGTCGCCCCAATCGAGGTCCGTACGGTCGCCATCGTCGGGGCGGGAACCATGGGGTCTGGCATTGCTACCGCTTTTCTCGCTGCCGGCTTTCCGGTGAAATTGACTGATTTCAAGCCAGAAGTTTTGGATAGCGCAAGAGAGAGGATCCAGGGTTTCCTTTCGCGGGCGACAAATCCGGCTCCGCTCACGCTGGTCTCGAGCGTGGAAGAGCTTGGTGATTGCGACCTCGTATTGGAAGCGGTCTTTGAAAACATGGAAGTAAAGACCGACCTTATGCGACTGTTCGACCGTGTCGCGAAGCCCGGTGCTATTCTTGCCAGCAACACCTCTTATCTGGACCTCGACGAGATCGCGGCGGCCACCAGCAGGCCCGAGGCGGTGGTTGGCCTTCACTTCTTTGCTCCCGCACACATCATGAAGCTGTTGGAAGTCGTGCGAGGCCGCAACACGGCACCCGAAATCCTGCGAGGCGCTCTCGCGCTCGGAAAAAAGCTGCGCAAGGTCGCCGTCGTCTCAGGTGTTGGCGAAGGCTTTATCGGCAATCGCATTTATAACGCGTACCGCGCGCAGAGCGAGGCAATGCTCATCGATGGCTGCTATCCGAAAGACGTCGATAGTGCCATCGAAGCTTTGGGCTTTGCTATGGGACCGTTCGCCGTTTCCGATATGTCAGGCCTGGACATTGCCTGGGCAAACCGTAAGCGCAAACAGGAAGTAACTGGCGACAAAAGCAAAGACGTTCCTGTCCTGGAGTGGCTGGTTGCCGGCGGAAGATTGGGACGTAAAACGGGGGCGGGCTGGTACCACTACGAAGATGGAAAGTCTGCCCCTGATTCAGAAGTGTGTGCGCTGATCGAGAAGGCGCGCGGAGCTCGCGGCGTAACCCCGAGATCGCTTGACCAGGATGAAATCCAGCAACGCGCACTCGCAGCGATCGTGAACGAAGCTCTTCTTGTCCTTGAGGACGGAATTGCCTCGCGAGCACCCGACATCGATCTGGTCCTTATCAATGGATACGGCTTCCCCAGGCATCTGGGAGGACCACTTTTCTGGGCCAAGCAGCAGCCCAGGAACCGGCTTCAAAAAGATCTCGAAACAGTAGCGGCGGGCGGCAGACGCGGAAACGTCTCCCTGCTCGACGACGACGCATAGAATTGGAGGATTACGTGCCAGACGCTTTCATTTGCGCCTATATCCGGACACCTATCGGCCGGTTCGGCGGATCACTCTCATCTGTCCGCGCGGACGACCTTGGGGCAATTCCTCTCAAAGCACTGATCGCTGAATATTCGGCAATCGACTTTGCCGCGGTCAACGAGGTCATTTTCGGTTGTGCAAATCAGGCGGGGGAAGACAATCGCAACGTTGCGCGCATGTCTTCTCTTTTGGCGGGCCTTCCTTTCAGTGTTCCCGGTACGACCGTAAATCGCCTGTGTGGCTCCGGCATGGATGCAACCATCATAGGCGCGCGCGCCATCGCCGCTGGCGAAGCCGATCTCGTTATTACGGGTGGGGTCGAGAGTATGAGCCGGGCGCCGTTCGTGCTTCCCAAGGCTGAGAGCGCATTTTCGCGCAGCGCGGAGATACACGATACGACGATCGGTTGGCGCTTTGTAAATCCCCTCATGAAGAAACAGCATGGCGTCGATTCAATGCCGGAAACGGCAGAAAACGTGGCCACCGATTTCAACATCTCCCGCGAGGATCAGGATGCGTTCGCGGTTTCCTCGCAAGCAAAGGCGGCAACCGCGCAGGCAAACGGTCGCTTTGCGAAGGAAATTACTCCCGTCAGCACTCCCCAAAGGAAGGGCGACGCGCTGCTCATCGACAAGGACGAACACCCACGCGCGACAGATCTCGCTACGCTGGCAATGCTGCGACCAATCGTGCGTGACGGCGGCACGGTCACGGCCGGCAATGCCTCGGGCGTGAACGACGGTGCAGCTGCCATCATTCTTGCATCGGAGAAAGCAGCAAAGCAGCACGGTCTGACGCCCATTGCCCGCGTTCTAGGCGGCGCCACTGCAGGCGTTCCGCCACGCATCATGGGCATGGGCCCTGCTCCTGCATCGAAGAAGCTCATGAGCCGGCTCGGCATGCGCCAAGAGCAATTCGACGTCATCGAGCTGAACGAGGCCTTCGCTTCCCAAAGCATCGCAACCCTGCGTGATCTCGGGATCGAAGATGGCGATCCTCGCGTTAATCCGAATGGTGGCGCAATCGCTCTTGGTCATCCGCTAGGAATGTCCGGAGCGAGAATTGCAGGTACCGCAGCGCTGGAACTTACCCTAAGCGGTGGACAATTCGCCTTGGCAACGATGTGCATCGGCGTCGGTCAAGGCATTGCGATCGCGCTTGAAAGGGTCTGAACCCCATTGAGACGGCATCAGAATATCGCCGTCTCAATTGACATCAACCGGACACATATATACTGTTTGGCCGGTAAGTAATGCGCCACGCCGTTGGGCGCAGGCCGCGGGGAGGCGGCTAGAAATGCGGTTGCAAACCGCGTTGCGTAAGCCCCGCGTCCATCGAATTCGTATCACGCTGTCGCTATTTGGCGAAGGCAAATCGCGACGAACATGCTGTCGCCACAAGAGGGTCATTACGAACATGAGCGCTGCACTCAAGGGTGTCAAAGTCTTGGATCTTTCTCGCGTGCTTGCGGGGCCATGGGCAACGATGACGCTTGGAGATCTCGGCGCGGACGTCCTGAAAATCGAGCAGCCCGGCACTGGTGACGACACGCGCACCTGGATGCCGCCAGCAGTTGAGGGTGTCTCGACCTACTATCTCGGCGCCAATCGCAACAAGAAAAGTGTTGCGATTGATATTGGCAAGCCGGAAGGACGCGAAATCATCATCGAGCTTGCGAAACAGAGCGATATTCTTATCGAGAATTTTCGCCCAGCCTCACTTAAGAAATTTAAGCTGACCTACGAGGATCTCAAAGAGATCAATCCGCGGCTCATCTTTTGCTCCATCTCCGGCTATGGCCGCGGCCACGAGTTCGAGGAGCGGCCCGGGTATGACTTTATCATCCAGGCTGAATCCGGCTTTATGTCGATCACGGGCGAACAGGAGGGGCAGCCGATGCGTCTCGGCGTCGCCTTCATTGACCTCATTTCTGGTATGAACGCCGTCCAAGCCATCTTGGCCGCGCTCTACATGCGCGAGCGTACCGGAGAGGGACAATGGCTCGACATCAGCTTGACTGACAGCGCTCAGTTCATGCTGGCAAATGTCGCCTCCGGCCATCTGAACACCGGTAACGAAGCGAAGCGCTATGGTAATGCGCACCCGAGCATCGTGCCTTACCAGCTCTTCGATACCGTCGATGGACGGATCGCGCTGGCGGTTGGAAACGATGAGCAGTTCAGGCGCTTCTGCGGTATCCTGGGCCGATCGGAACTCGCGACTGACGCCCGGTTTGCCACAAACCGGGGAAGGACCGAAAACCGGACGGTTTTGCTCCCAATCCTCGAAGACGCGATCCGCGAACGCCCGCTTGCTGAATTCCTGGCTCAGTTGCGCGCGGTAGGCGTTCCGGCCGGAGAACTGCGCACGGTCAGCCAGGCTTTCAACAGCGACATCGCCAAGATCCGTGAAACGGTTGTCTCCGTTCCATCAGAAAGAATCGGAACGTTTCGATCGGTTCGCAGCCCTCTTCGCATGTCAAAAAGTCCCTTCAATCCTCCCTCGATCCCGCCGGAAGTAGGAGAGCACACCGAAGTCGTTCTCAAAGCCGAGCTCGGCTTCAGTGACGAAAAGATCGATCAGCTGCGAACTGCCGGTGCGATCGCATGCTGGAACTCGGCGCAGCGGGAATGAAGAAGACGGAGAGCGCTCCCGCCAGGCGTCAAGGCCGACCGCCAACGATGGAAAATGCGCGCGAGCGGATTTTGGACGTCGCAGCGGAGCTCTTTGCAAGAGACGGCTACGAAAAGGCGTCGCTTGGGAATTTGGCGGACTCGGTTGGCATCACAAAGGCGGCTATCTACCACTACTACCCCAACAAGAAAGAGATCTACGAAGCAATTGCGTATTCCAATGAAACCGGACAGGAATTCCGATCTTTAACCGGACGCTTATTCCAGCGTTATACCGGACGCGGTTCCGAGGCTAAGCCGGACGGCCGCAATGTCTCTGGGTCGTGGTTTATCAATGTCGGCGTATATCGGCTCGGTCAAGCCTGAGTTGCATCCTCGGCTGACAGGCTTCGATGTTTGCGCAGGCTCTCGCCAGAAAGTTCGATGCGATAGGCGTTGTGAACAAGGCGATCCAACACGGCATCAGCGATCGTGGGATTGCCGATCATATCGTACCAGTGGTCCACAGGGATTTGGCTGGTAACGATGGTCGAGCGCTGCTCGTAGCGATCTTCGACAATCTCCAGGAGATCGCGTCGTTGCTCGTCGCTGAGCTTCTCCGGTCCCCAATCGTCCAGGATCAGGAGATCGGTTTTGGCCAGACTCTTGAGCATCTTTGCGTAGCGACCGTCACCTCGTGCCAGGGCGAGCGCGGCAAATAGCCGTGGTACGCGGTGATAGGCGACGGCAAGATCCTCCCGGCATGCCTTGTGACCGAGAGCGCAAGCCAGCCAACTTTTGCCGACGCCGGCCGGCCCGATCATTAGCAAGGAATGCCGCTGTCTGATCCAGTCGCAGTTGGAAAGCTTGAGGAAGAGGTTGCGATCGAGACCACGCGCTGCGCGGAAATCGGTATTCTCGATCTGGGCGTCATGGCGCAGCCTGGCGGCACGAGCTCTGGCTTCGAAGCGCTTCTGGCGACGCGAGGTCTGTTCCCGTTCGAGCAGGATCGCAAGCCATTCGCCGTGCTGGAGGCTTCTCGCTTCCGGTTGCATCTCCAGTTCCTGGAAGGCGGAAGCCATGCCGGAAAGGCCGAGTTGGCGCAGCGTGTCTACAGTGGGATTGGTCAGCATTCTTGATTGTCTCCTTAATGAAAGTAGGCTTTGCCGCGAAGATTGGCATGCTCGCCGACGGCGGCAGGTTCGGCGGAATGTCGTGGTGCCTTGTAGGTGCTGATGAGCGCGCTGATGCTTTTGCAGGTCAGTCCGCCGATCTCGACGGCACGGGCAGAAACCGCCTCGGCCTGCACCGTAGGAATTGTCCGGTAGAGCTTCAGCACGCCGAGGCAGGTTCGAAAGCCTTGTTCGGGATGAGGACGGCTGGCCAGGATAGCGATGATCAGCCCTTCGGTCTGAGGCCCAATGGAGGCGCCCCAGCGCTGGAACCTTGCAGGCGACCATTCGGCATAGCGCCGGTGCGAGCTGGGCATATGGTCAGGATCGGTTCCGTGGCGGGAACCACCGTAACGGCGTTGGTGGGCTGCGATCCTCTTGCCCTTGAAGAAGACCTCGATCGTGCGGCTCGTGGCCCGGACATCGACCTGCTGGCGGATGAGCGTATGGGGCACGGAGTAGAAATAATGCTCGAACTCGACGTGGTAGTCGGTCGAGACCCGCGCCAGCTTCCACTCGGCGTACTCGTAGTTCTCTGCCGGAAGAGCCGCGAGCGCCGGGCGTTCCATGGTCTCGAACATCTCCTGGCGGGTTTGGCCCAAACGCTTCATGACGTGCGTGTTGATCCGCTTGACGGCATCCCGGATGGCAGCGTTAGCTTCCTCCAGTGAGAAGAAGGTCTGGTTGCGCAGTCGACCGAGGATGCAGCTTTGGGCGAAACGTACGCCGGCCTCGACTTTTGGCTTGTCTTTCGGCCGCTTCGGTCGCGCCGGAAGCACGCCGACGCCGTAATGGGCAGCCATCCTGCCGAAGCTGCGGTTGATCTCCGGATCGTAGAAGCTCGCCTTGTTGACGCCGGACTTCAAATTATCCGGAACGATAAGGCGCGGCACGCCGCCGAAGAAGGCGAACATGCGCACGTGCGAGCCGATCCAGTCCGGCAGGGTCTGGGTCCAGGTGGCTTCTGCAAAGGCATAGCTCGATGCGCCGAGCACGCCGACAAAGATCTCCGCCTCGCGGATCTCGCCCGTCTTGCGATCGACGATCGGCAGCTTCTTGCCGGAATAATCGACGAACACCTTGTCGCCAGCAATGTGGACCTGCCGCATCGTTGGCGTCAGACGCCGCTCAAAGCCGCGGAACAGGTCGCAGAACCGGCTGAAACCGTAGCCATCAGGATGAATGGCCCGGTATTCCTCCCACAGGATCGTCAGCGTCACGCCGGGCTTCTTCAGCTCGACCGCAACGACGCTCCAATCGGGCTCTGGTAGTCGCCGCACCCCTTGTTTGGTGCCTTGCCGGGCGAAAAGTTTGCCTTCCAGGACGTCGTCAGTCAGATCGGCAGGCAAAGGCCAGGATAGTCCTGCCGTCGCAGCTCGCCCGATCCCGTCCTGCACCGTGCTGCGGGCAATCCCGAGCAGATCGGCAATATCGCGAACGCTCACGCCGTCTGATCGCAGTCGAAGCAAATGTCGTAGTTGTCTCATGGTCAGCCTTCGTCTCTTCGACATGCCATCTCCTCACGTTCAAAAGGAAATGCATGCCAAGGTTGCTGACCCAAGGGCACTGCTTATGTTGAAAAACTGTCCGGTATCAAATCGGAATCGCGTCCGGTT
>NZ_CAXUSG020000027.1:0-28057 GCF_964253915.1 Rhizobium sp. LjRoot30
CGAAAAAGTGCAACTGTGGCCGCTCTTGTGGAATCCTGACGATCAATGGTCGAGACGTCGGGAAAATCCTGATTTCTTAGGGATTGGCGATGCCTTTTCATCTGCCGAAAGACAAGTTGCCCTATAATCCTGAAGCCATGGTGCAATTGAGGATCGGATAGTTCTCAATCGAGATGGCATCACATTCGTCGGAGTGATCGAACAGCCGATGGAAAGCGCTCTTGAAGACTTTGGGAATTCGTCGCCCTCGGAGTTGTTCGCCGACGATGCGACCGAGAAGGCTCGACTGATTGTTAGGAAGTCCGCAGAAAGTGGGCAATGCTAGCCTTGGTCGTCTGCAGCCTCCTTTGCGTCGTTTTGCTCGTGGCAACAAAGACAGAAACCGGTGAATCGAGGGGCGATGCCGCGATAAAACCTCCCAATTCTGATACAACTCTTGCATGCGAACGGTGGACGGAGTCGATGAGCAGCGAAGACGAGATTTTCTATAACTCCCGACCAGACAAAACCTACGCTAGTCCTGCCTTCAAGGACTATACCGGGCAAAAGCTTCGCATTGCCAACAAAGTTATCGACGGTAACCCTGGCTATGAATTCGCCAAGGTCAAGGAAGAATTGGTCCTTCGCCAAACGGATGCAGGACGTTTTCAAATCAAGGCGAGCTTCTTTGAGGATGACCGCTCTTTCAAGACTGTTACGATCCAAAAGTTTACGTCCAAGGGCAACGCCAAGGAGAATTTTGCCTTCGGTCCCCAGGAGATATCCGCGCTGTTGAAATTTATGGCCAACATCAAGCGGATAAATTTTCCTGACGATGGTCGCCTCAATATTCGAGACAGCGATCTGGAGCAATTGCTGTTGGAGCCAGACCAGCTGCGTCGGATCGCAGCAGACAACCAGCAGCTCTTGGCCGCGATTGCCCGAAATGAAATAACCACTGAGGACGTCGTTGCTCTTTCTTACCGCAAAAAGCAACTCGCTGTGTTCGAGCGCTTGCTGTCTGATGCTGCTTACTTTGATGACCGCGTCAGTCAACACGGGAAGGGACCAGAAGGGTTATGGCAACGCTTCCTTGAAAAGAACCCTTGGATTCTCGGATACTCGTTGAGCCTGATAAATTTTGGGCCTTTGGACGACCGGAAGTTAGAGCAGACAGTTCGTGGCCACGACATCGACGGTCCGGGCAAACGCGTAGATGCGCTCTTACGATCACGGGCTGCGCTTACCACCTCGGCTTTTGTGGAATTGAAACATCATCGCACTGACCTGATTGCTCTCGACCAGTATCGTTCAGGCATTTGGGCTCCCTCGAAGGAGCTTTCAGGTGCGGTCGCACAGGTGCAAGGAACCGTGGCCGCCGCCGTTGAGCGATGGGGTGCGTCCGTTCGGGTAACTGACAATGATGGCGAGCCCACCGGCGAGACAATCTACGCCACTGAGCCCCGTTCCTTCGTCATTTGCGGCCGCCTTTCCGAATTCGAGGGTGAGCATGGGGTGAATGAGCGCAAATTCGCCAGTTTCGAGCGTTTCAGGCGGAATCTGCTCCGGCCGGAAGTTGTAACCTTTGATGAGCTTTACGAACGAGCACGTCTGATCGTCGCAGCCAGCGATTCACCGGACAAAATGGCCTAGGTTCGCTCACGCTCGCCGACCTGCGCTACCGTACGGCTCATTGCGGATGGATTTCGGCAACTTGCTCCGCTGGAACACCGGGCTCGCTGTGACACCAGATTTCAATGTGCCCTTGAACAGGCCGTTCCGCCGCAAGTTTCCCAACCAAATCCAGGTCAACTCCCCCGCCGTAAAAGAGATAGATCGGGCGCTGATAGCCCACCTGGACGCAGAATTGGTCGAGGGTTGCAAAGGCCTTTAGACCTTAGCGTCCCAAGGTTCGGTTGAGTGACGATTAGGTTGAGAAAAATTCGCTGCCGGACGTCCACTGACCAGCGAATTCATGCGAGATCGCTGGAAGGTGGACTTGCGGCACTTTCCTAGCGCCAGCGAACGGAAACCGGTTTGCCGTTCGACAGCTTGATAACCACAGGGTTCATCTCACCCGAGCCTCGCGAGGTACGATATGCGCCGCCCGAGCAGGAAAGAGTATTGCCCTTCACAGAGCATCCAGTGTGAGTGCCTCGCGTAGGAATTGAACCACGGAACTTGTAGGAACTTGAAACCGTTTTTCCGTCGAAAGATAGGCAAATATCTCTCGTTGAGCCGTTGTGGCCGATACAGGTTTTTCCAAACTTGACCGCGTTCGCAGCAACGGCTGGCGTGGCCAAAAGTGACAGCGCCGAGAAAATCAGAATCGCATGCGTCCTCATTGAGGCTCTCCGAATATGTGCTGATCAATGCGGAAAACACTAATCATCACGGAGGCTTCCCGCGCCCCCAACATTAGGGAGACAATGAAAGTTCTTTCAGAGTTGCAATCGCTTGGCTGGCTGTGAAGCGCATTCGACACCAGAAGGGAACCCGGCTGGATAGGCAAAATTGCTCAAGCTACTAGCGCAGTTTCCCTAACCGTCTCTTGCTTAGACTCGGATGTTCCATTCTCAATCTCCGATGGTCCTGAGCCCCAGAATACAAGATACAAAGTCGGTCTGACGATTTACGCCGCTTTTTCCGAGAATGGATTTGACATGTGTCCGCACTGTAGAGACACTGACGGCCAGCTCGTCGGCCACCGCTGAAACGTCGTTTCCGAGCGCAATCATTCTTGCGACGCGCGCTTCCGAAGGGGTCAGATCGAAGAGGCCCTGGATCGTTTCAGCATCGATTACTTTTGAGCGATCAACTGCTGTTGCGATTGCAAAGAAGGCAGCACCTGAGAATATGTCTCGTGCGTTTCCCTTGACCGGCACCAGGTGAAGCACCGAGTGAGGAAGGCTTTCGGTACGGGGAAGTGGCAAGGAGCAACCGAGCGACACGGATGTTGCTTTTTCCCGATTGAGGAATTCAGCAAACTTGGTGTTGGTGGACGGGAGTTCGAACGCAAGCTTATCGTATGCAGTTATGGCGAGTTGCGGCTCGAATGCCTGCAGGAGTGAGTTTGCAGCGATCACCTTCCCTTCGGAATTCAGCACCGCTGCCGGTAACCCCGCCAGTTCCAAGGCCTGAACAGCCGCGTTGATGCGCTCGAATTCCAAGCGGCTTGCCATCGTCGCCGCCCGCGCAAGATGCGGGCGCAAAAAGTTGAGCCGATCAACTTGAATGCTCTCGAAGGGGCCTCTGTCTCGCTGTCTCAGGATATCGAAAATGATCGTATGCCCCGAGGGCTCCTGAAACATATCACCTACAGTCCAGCCCAGCCCCCGGGGGTGCAGGAACTCGGTGTATATCGGGTCATGTTCGATTTCCTCCATCGTCATAAGATCGGTGTCACGCATGAACGAAAAGGGGGACAGCAGAAAATGCCTTTGCGGACGTACGTTCTGCAATCTTAGCGGGCTACGGAAAAACCGTTCCATGTCATCGCGAACGATGGCGCTGCAAGTGCAACGGAAGGACTGGTCTTTCGCGGTGATGAGTGACATCGAAAAGGCGCTTACGAGGCTGCTGATAGAATCGCAAACGTGCTCCCATTGCTCGGGGACGAATGCTGCCTCGTATATCTGATCAATCACTTGCTCTGCGTGCATGTAGCCTCTTGGAACTTACGTTTTGTTTGTTGCATAAGCAGTAAGCCGCGCTGCGCCAACTATGGCGCTTCACTGCTTTGTAAGTGATCATAGCGCACATCAGATTAATTGAATATTTCTCGGAACGAGCGAGAGGCCGCTAAGGATTATTGGATGGTATGAAAGGGTGACGCAGGCCGCAAATCAGGGGCAAAAAAGCTTCTGGGACCAATTGAATCGCAAAGAGTTGGCTTACCATTCGACAAAATTTCGCCAGCATCTTAATCGCGGTATACGCGCATTTTATCTTTATTAACCATAGTCAGTTACAACCCGTTAAGGATAAAGCGCGGGTGGTACTATGTTTCGTAAATTGATGTTGTGTTCGGTTGCCGTATTACTTACGGGCTGCGCCACGGCCAATAAGGATACAAACCTTAAGACATCTGATGCGGCGACGGCATTCTACAAGAATACCGGCATGGTCAAAGATACGGAGCGGCTCAGCTACCTTGAACACCTGCCCGCCAGGAAAAAGCCAATCAGGATTGCCGTCTACGAGATTCCGGACCAGACAGGCAAAAATCGACCGAACGACAGCTATGCCGACTATTCGCGTGCTGTTACGCAAGGCGCAGAAGCTCTGGTCATCCAGGCGCTGACAGACGTTGGCAATGGCAAATGGTTTGACGTTGTTGAACGACGATTTGTTGAGCGTGTACTGAATGAGAGAACGCTGGCGGAGAGATCGTATCTCGATGCTCAACAGCGAAGCTTCCAACTTGAGCAAAACCGCGAGAAGCTGACCTATTCTCGTGAAATTCGAATTGCACAACGCGAAGCGGATACGTTGCAGGATGAGCTTCGCGAAAAGGAATTGGCACGTGCCACGGTTGTCTCCACGGCCAAGGCGAAGCTAGCCCAGATGGGGCGCGCCATCGAGGAAGCACAGAAGCAAGGCAATGCCGCTCTCGTGCAGCAGCTTACGTCCGATCAGCGACGTTTCGGTTCTGATGTTGACGCCTCAATCGCGGCGCAGGACACCGACATACAAAAGCTCAAAGACCGGTTCGAAATGGCCCAACGCGATCTCCTTCGTATGAAGGAAGCCGCTCCTGTCGACGAGGCCTTCGTTGCCAGTTCGGTTCCGGCTGCGATGCCTTATGTCCAGACAGCCAACTACATCATCACCGGTAGCATCGTGGATTACAGCTCGAATGTAGAAACCGGCGGTGCTGGACTCGGTCTGCTGAATGTTCGTGCGCAGGATGAAATCCGGCGAGATATGGTCACGATCAGCCTGCGGCTTGTCGATTCCAGGACCAGCCGAATTCTGACGACCTCGACGGTCACCAAATCGCTGTTCTCTCGGAAAACGCAGATCGGTGGGGCCGGTTATGTTACCTTGCATTCTGTACTAGAGGGCGAAGCAGGCGTAGCAGTGAATGAACCTGGCGTATTTGCGCTGACGCGAGCAATCGATCTTGCGCTCGCTAATATTGTCGAAGACGCACAGAAAAAGGGAGTTTGGTAATGCGTGGAACGACTCTTGCAATCGTGTTCGCCATGTCGCTCACGTTGCCTGCCATGGCGTCTGAACTGAAATTTGGCTTTCAAAACCCAGGTTTCGGCGGCAACCCACTGGCATCCAATTACTACCTCGGTATGCTGGAAAATCAGAAACTGCCGAAAGAGGACAGGGACGATCCTCTATCCGAAGACAACCTCGTCAAAGATTTCGCCGATGGCCTGAAGTCGCGCATCCTTTCGGCCGTGGCTTCGAAGATCACCCAGGATATTTTCGGTTCCGACAACACGCAAGGCAACTTCACCATCGACAATATGCTCCTGAACTACCAGGTTGTCGGTGATAAGGTTGTCATCAACCTCACTGATGGAATAACGTCGACCACGATTACCGTGCCAAGATTTGATGTTGAGAATGGAACTGGAAGCTAAACCTACTCCGCATCCGCAAGCGCGTTGGCAAAGTTAAAGTCCGACTTTTTCCAAAATCAATGGTGGAAGCGGGATGAAAATCCCGCACGCTAGCCACCGCTAAACTCGCCTAGAACTGGTTGATCGTAGCGGTGGTTCCGTTCCCTTGCTGATTAAGGGTCGCCGCGTTGCCGTCGCCACTCTGGCTGACTACTGCCCAGTTTGCGCTTCCACCTTGGATTAAGGTCGCCTGGTTCTCATTCCCGCCCTGAACAATCGAAGCCCAGCTATTATCGGTCGCCGTCTGCGTCAACATCGCTTCATTGTCGGTGCCATTCTG
Source organism: Rhizobium sp. LjRoot30 (assembly GCF_964253915.1). Taxonomy (NCBI): domain Bacteria; kingdom Pseudomonadati; phylum Pseudomonadota; class Alphaproteobacteria; order Hyphomicrobiales; family Rhizobiaceae; genus Rhizobium; species Rhizobium sp. LjRoot30. The sequence goes on from NZ_CAXUSG020000027.1 coordinate 5,899, forward strand.
GGTGACCAGTATGTCGCTGGTGCTGCCAGCCTGCGACAATGTCGCGATGTTTCCTTCGCCGTACTGATTGACCGTCGCGGTCATGTAATCGGCGGACTGGTTCATGCTGAGGGTTTGGTTTCTGCCGTCTTGCAGGATCATCGCCCAATCGTTCAGGCCGGATTGGGTCAGTGTGGTTTCGTTGACTTCCCCGTACTGATTGACGACGGCGTGGGACCCAATCCCGGTTTGGGTGATGTTCGCTTCGTTGCCCAAGCCGTTCTGGTTGATGATCGAGTGGACGGCATCCCCATCCTGGATGACCTTACCCTTGTTGCCGGTGCCCCACTGGCTGAGCGACGCATAGTCGCCAGCGCCCATCTGCAGCACGCGGCCTTCGTTCAGGTCGCCGGACTGGTAGATATTTGCAGTTCCCGATAGGCCTACCTGTTCTAGATAGGCGAGGTTCTCGTTACCGTATTGGCCTATCTCTGCCCATGAGCCCGACGCATCGCGTGAGTAAAGAGCGGGTGACGAAATTTTATAACTATATCCTTGGTGAAGGTAGGCGGTGTTTCCAATCCCAGAGTCTTGGCGGATGGAAGCATTCATCCCGCTTCCGTCATAGGAGTGCATGACAGCAAGACTTTCGCCGTTTTGCCAAATAAATTGATGACCGTTAGCGGAATCTGCTTGCTCGGCGTTAATCTCTCCGCCATGTGTCTGCGTAATTTCCTGTGTGTTATTAATGCTTCCTAAGAAAAACCCGCCTTGCACTACCCATGCTTGGCCATTATTGTCCTGTACGATTTTCTGTGTGCTTGCTGTTACGTTCCATTGCTGGGCCATAACGCGGTTTCCGCTATTCTGTGTTACGCTCTGATGACTGCCGAAGGCCTCCCCTTGGTGAGCTTCGGCGAATCCTCCATTCCCGCTTTGGGAAATGGCAATGGTACTGTCCACCACATCTTGTCCGTAATCGGACTGATAAATATGGGCGGTGGCACCGGTGCCTGTTTGGTCAATATTCGTCGAGCTATCGACTGCGGTGGCATACTGATAAATGTGGGCGCTGTTGTTCCCGCCCGCTAACACCACGCTGGTCATCGCCATGACGGCAAAAGTGGAGACCGAATAGAAAAGGGATGCACGCATGACCTGGAACCTTTGTATACAAAACGCCGCGACGGAAGCGTTAACAGATTGTTAAGAAAAGCTCTCACCTAAATTGATGAAATTGGCGAAGCGAGAGGGCCAAGTACAATTAAGGTAAGCAGACAGGGTTAAATTCAACTGGTGCTCAATCAACAGCATGATGAAAGGCGAGTTTTAGCGCTTCGAAGTAGAGCAGCTTTTCAACAAATGCCATTATATGGCAGCTTCAAATGCTCCGGCGTCCCACTGACCAGTCCAACGAATCCTTATACCGTCAGTATTGTCTCCTAAGGAAGGCGGCGATCTCGCTCTCTACTGGCGATGTTTCCCCGGGCCGTTTAGCCATGCTGTCCTCAGCGCTGGCCTCTTCGAGCGTAGCTCGCGAAAGCCTGTTGGTGCTCGATTTTTTTGCACTTGGTCGCCTGATGCGATTGTCGTTGCGTTCGACCCAACGAAACACGAGCCACAGTAAGGGCAGCAGCACGACAGCAGACGCGAAGATCGTCACCTCGGCGATCCGTTGGCGCAAGAACTCGTCCATTTTTAAACGATCTCCGATACCATGTTAGAAGCCTTGCTGTATTGTTACCGCTTGGCCCGGGCCGGTTTGCTCGACAGTGATGCTTTCGAAAGCACCCCGTTGCGTTACTGAAATGTTGGCACCTCCGTCTTGCGAAGAAACGCCATCTACGGTCACGCCAGCACGATGTCCGATCCCATCCTGATTGATATCGACTGACGCTCCAGAGCTATGTGCTACGATTGCGCCAGCCTGGTTGTCAGACCCGAACTGCAAGATGTCGACGCTGTTACCTTCGCCGTCAATGGAGCTGTAGGCGAAATTGCCGTTGCCTCCGTCCTGAACGATGGTCGCAGAATTACCCGTTCCGCCTTGCTGGATGTATGCGCCTGGAGCGCCTGTAAACTGGTTCAACAGGTCTTCGTTCAGCCCAATCCCTTGCACAACTTCCGACTGCGTAGGAGCTTTGTCTTCGTCGGCGAAAGAAATGCCTGGAATAGCAATCATCAAGGCAATACCGGCAATTTTCACGAACCGCATCATACCCACATCCTCTAAATCGACTGCGTCGCATATTAATCTAGTTGAAACCGTCCCACTCTGCCCAGGCAAAGGTGGGGAACAAGGTCTACCGGCGCTTTTCGTTTGTTTCCGGCCAGTATTTGAGGGCGAGGTCTCGCAAGATTTTCAAAAGTCGCTTGCTCATTCGAAAGTCCTTTTATTGATGCACGAGCATTCAGCCGTCTCCACTGATATTGCCGTTGAAATGGCGCGGCTTGCAACCGCGCCATTCGTCCGCTGAGTTTAGTTCTGCGTGATGCTGGCAGTGTTATTCGAACCGTCCTGGGTCAACACAGCAACGTTGTCGCCTCCCTGCACGATAGTTGCCCAGTTGCCAGTGCCGCTCTGATCAAGGTTGGCTTGGTTGCCGTCGCCGAACTGTGAGATAAAGGCATGATTGGAGCTTCCGTCTTGGAGTAACTCCGCCTCGTTCGTGTTGCCTTGCTGATAGATCGAGGCAACATTATTGCTTCCAGACTGGGTCAGAGTGCCTGTATTGCCGTCACCAATCTGTGTGATCGTGGCCTGACCATTGGTCCCATATTGCTTGAGATAGGCCTTGTTGTTCGACAGCGTCTGGTTGACCGTACCGGTATTGTTTTGGCCCACCTGGTGAAGCTCGACATAATTTTTAGTCCCGTCTTGATTGACGAAAGCATTGTTCTCGACGCCGAACTGCGTAACGAGCGCGCCATTCAACGAGCCATACTGATTGATGGCTACGTATCCGTTTTCTCCCTCCTGACCCACTTCGGCGCTATTATTGTTGAGAGCCTGATTGATCAGGACCTCGTTGCCCACGTTTTTCTGCAGCACACTCGCAAAGTTCGTGCTGCCATTCTGATTGACTGTCGCGCGAGCAGACGTGCCCTCCTGAATGACCTTGGCGTCGTTTTCGTCTCCCACCTGGGCAAGAGCGGCGTAAGCGTCACCCATTTGAAGCAATTCGGCTTCATTCCAGTTGCCGATCTGCAGGATGCTGCCAACGCTGTTTGAGCCAATTTGAGTGAGAAAGGCGCTATTGTCGTTGCCGGTTTGAGCGATGTCAGCCCAAGAGTCGCTGGCGGAGCCTTGGCCATACGTGTAAAAATGGGTATTCAGGCCTTGGCTCACATCAGCGTTGTTTCCGCTTCCGTCCTGGCTGATTGAAGCAGATGCACCGTCGCTATTGCGAGCATACGCCGACGCATCGCTATCACCCTTCTGGTAGATTACCTGGCTTCCGCTGGTGAGGTTGCGCTGAGTAGCCGAAGCGTTTCCACCGCTTATTTGCGTGATAATCTGACTGCTGTCTTTGACATTTCCTGTCTGCAAAGCAGAAGCTTGGCCTTCATCGGCCTGGTAGATCGTTTGATGGCCGTTTTCGACAGAATTGTATTGCTGAATAGTGACGATTCCGCCACCGTCTTGCGTGACTTTTTGTCGGCTCGCTTCAACGTAGTCTTGCAAGGCGGTAGCAGCCCCAGCATTCCCATATTGGAAAATCTCAGATGAGCTGGCCTCGGATACAGGCCCCCATTGACCTTGCCAGATGTTAGCTTTGCCGCCGTTTCCGTATTGATTGATAGCAGCGTTGCTGTCCTCAACAATCGACGACTGAAGAATGTTGGCCGTGTTATCATCGGCTAACGCAACGCCAGCAATAGCCAGAAATGCGAGAGCGGATGCGGAACTGAGTAACTGGATACGCACTGTTTTTTCCCCCTGTTTGGAAAGCCGCATAGGGGAATGTTAACGGATTATTAAGGAAGCCGTATCACCTGAATTGGGGAGACTTCGATTTACCTGACGTTAAGGTAAGCAAGATTGGTAAATGCCATGGTCTTTTGATAGCGCTGCTAGAGCCAGCGAGGATCAAAGAAGCAAACTTTACAGACTGATATCCCTGATTGCGGTAGCGCCGCGTTACAAGGCCACGGGATTTCGGGCAATATGATCTGCAAATTGCCTGCTCCGGCCAGTCGACAAGTTCAAGGCAATGCATCGCCTTTGGCAAGGATATAGGTAGTTCTCGATTCTCTCATCAAGGGAATTGCATGCCCCTAGTCTTGGCCGGGAGGTCGAATACTAACGACCGCTGCTACAAAATCGGATTGCCGGGACAATTCGGACTTGGACAAGATTGCCTTGATATGAGTTCGAACGGTCGACATGCTCACTGACAGCATTGTCGATATGGTCGCTGCATCATGACCGGCAGCGAGTAAATGCGCCACCTTCGCTTCGGCGGGCGACAAATCGAATAGAGATTGTATCGTTGCTGGATCAACAATCTTGCCGCTATCCACAGGCGTCACTAACAAAAAAAATGCTGCCCGCGAGAAAATGTCACGAGCGTACCCCCGTATAGGTATGATGTGAGCAACCGCAGGGGGACGATTGCTTGCCCGAGGCAATGGGAAAGAGACTGAGGAGAAATTTTTCCCCGCGTCGCGGAGTACATCGCCCATTTCACGAGCGCGTGTCATCGCGAGGTGTGCGTAGCTTTCAAACATGCTATTGTTCGCGACAACTTTACCATCAGACGTCAACACAGCTGACGCAAGCCCTGTCGCATCAAGTGCTTCCAGCGACGCACTGACGCGCTCAAACGAAAGACGTGCGGCGATCATCGCGGATCGGGCAAGGTGGGGCCTCAGGGTGTCTAAGAGTCGGACAGAGGGCGTCGTAACCGGTCCTGCTACAAACTTCTTCTCCAGTGAAATGATCACTTTCTCTCCGCTGGGGACATTTATTGCTGTGGCGGCACCGAAGCCAAACCCCCAAGGGCGCAGGAACTGATGGTACATAGGCTCTTTAGCGAGTTCCTCATCATCGAAGAGATCATTGTCAGTCAAAAAACCTGCATGATTGCTGGATAACAAACGCGCGGCCCGCACATTCCGCTCCGACCACCCTCGGCGCGCAAAATCGGTTACTAGATCGACAATCCCTTCTGAAACGATTGATTTGCTCGCTCCGTCGGAAGCACAGAAGAGGAGCGCTCCTTCCGCATCAACCAAACTTGCCAGATTTTTGAGTACGTCGTCCCAAAGGCCTGGGATGAAGGCAGCTTCGTATATCTGATCGACAGCCACATCTAGGCTAAGATTTTGCGAATGCTTCAAATTAAACCACGCAGGAATCAGATGATTGGATAATTCTACGTCTGTATAACTATATTAAATTAACCGGCAGCTAAAATGGAAATTTCGACCGTACGCACTCGGATTGAGGCCACAGAGAGAGTTTGGGAATTCGGTCAGGCCTCGTCCAAGGAGGTAGCGACAACTATGTTGACCTGAAGCAAAAGGGCAAATGCAACGTGGTGGGTGCGCCGGTGTTTCGAAGTCGCGCGAACGGCAGCACCCTGCATTCTGCTTGTCGATGAAGTCGACGCATTTATCGATCGTGACCGGCAGCATGATAACGGGGAATATATGCGCGGCGTCGTCAACGGCTTCCTTGAACTTCTCGATGGAGCCAAGGATCGTGATGGCGTAGTGGTCATCGGGGCGTGCAACAATCCGGCCGGTATCGATCCGGCGGTGACCCGCAGCGGGCGTCTGGACCGCCATATCCGGATCGCGCATCCCGATGTCGCGGCACGTAGCCATATCCTGCGCTATCATCTGCAATCCGACCTCGACGTCTCATCGCTGATGCAACGAACAGAAGGGTTCAGCGGTGCGGATCTGGAGCGCCTTGCTCGTGATGCGCGTCGTCTCGCGCGCCGCCAGCGCTCGCCCGTTCAGATTGATCATGTCATCGCCGCACTGCCCCAGACGCGCCTGTTGACCGCGGACGAGGTCAGAGCTTCGGCGCTGCACGAGATCGGCCATGCGGTGGTCGCAGTGATCCTCGGGCACCGCCATCTCAACAAGGTCGTGATCTCGAAGGAATTGCCCACCCGGACCGAAACTGCGGTGACCTCGATCGGACACGCTCACTTCAGCGGTGGGCCGGCGCGTCGTGTCCGCTCCTGGTACGAAGACGAGATCTGCGTCATGCTCGCTTCGATCGCTGCGGAGACCGTCTTCCTCGGCTGCCACGACGATGGGGCTGCCAACGACCTGTCCCAGGCCACTCAGGCTGCTGTGCACATGCTGTCCATCGCAGGCTTCGGCGAGAGCCTCGTGTCGGATGCCGGTCGAGAGAAGACGTTCTGGCACCATCGCCAGGAGGCAGAAATCGACGCGATCCTGCGCGAACAGCTCCAGCGTGCGACCGGCATCGTAGAGGAGCATCGCGACGTGATCGAGCACCTCGCAAGGATCCTGGCGGAGGCAGGCGAACTCGATGGCGCGGTGGTGCGTCGTGCCGTTGCGGAACGGAGCCTGCTCGAGCCCGCATTCACGGCATAGCAAGGTTTTGGGGTGTCGTTTTGTTCTGTACCGCAGGCATCCCTTTGGGCGCACCGGCTGATCTTAAACGGTGGAAGCGAAAGAGGCGGATAAAGGCGCTCTGCCACCCATCACCGTTGTGAATCGAATGCCCCGGATCGATTCACAACTGTCGTTGGACGCAAGCGGGCGCAGGCGACATTGTGCGGACATGGCGACACACAAGTTTAACCTCCACTGCCGTCGGATCGATGAGACGCAAGGCATGCGGCGATATTACGCTCTGAGCCTCCGGGAGACCCTGTTTGGCGAATTCGCCGTCACGCGATGCTGGGGCAGAATTGGCCGCAATGGGTGCGAACAGACCGACCTGTTTTGCAGCGAACAGGACGCGGTCAGGCATTTTCTGGAACTGGCGCGTCTGAAACGCACAAAGGGTTATCGGCCTGTATCAGCTTCGAACCGATCAAACGAAACGGCCGTGACCGGATAGCAGCCGTAATAGCGGGGCCGCACGCTGCCTGCCGTCGATGAGGCTATTCCGGTACGTTGTGACGATGCCCGCCTCTGAACGGTGCATGTCACGATCAATGGAAGATCATGTCGAGATTGATGATGGCCGTGCTGACAAGCTTCAGTTGGCGTGCACGAGATCTAAGCTGCGTTGCGGGGGAATTGGGTCACGTTGCCTGCAACACATCTCGATTTGACGCAAATTATTTCCGGTAGTGACGGCCTCGCTCGTGACTTGCATGCCAGCGCGATTTGATAGTGACGTCACAAACGGAGACCGCGCCATGCCCAGACCTCGTGATCCCGCCAACGAAGCCGCCCGTGCCCGCACCGAACGCTGGAGAGCCCGTCGCCGGGCGGCTGGCCGACCCGAGGTTTCGATCGTCGATCGTGCGGTCGCCGCCTCGATGGCCGTATTCCTCAGCGAAGCCCTCGATGCCGATCCCGCCAAGCCGCAGCCGAGTGCGCGAGACATAGTCGGAGGCGCCCAGCGGCTTCTGGTGGCTGCAGGCTATGACAGGCTTGCCACCAACGCCGAACTGAAACGGCGCCTTACCCGAAGGGCCGATCTCAACACCTTGGCGACGATCACGCGGACCATGTCTGGCGAAGAGCCTCCTCTCCCCGTTACTTCTTGATTGAGAATCGGAAATCTTGGGACCCCATTGTGACGCAAGCACTGTTCGACTTCGCGGATCGACGTCAGAAAGCTATCCAGCGCCTTGTCCGCATAGGTGGCGGACCGGCTGCCAATGTCGTGATAAACATAACGCGTCAAACCTGATCGCCGCGGCTCCGGTGGGCGCCAGGTCAGGATCAAGGCGTAACGGCTTTCGTAATGCCCCTCTCCTTCTGTAAATGTCCACGCCGCTCGGCGTCGATGGCGCGGATGACCGGATCAGGAATATGACTGGCCTGGTCTGTCGGATAATCTTCCGTAGCGACACGGACGGCATCCAACCGGAACCAAGGCGCGACAGGATTGCATTGATCTGGCGAGACACCTCGTTGCGCTCGGCATCTGTCGAACTTTCGCTATCCGGCCCGGCCAAATACCAGCCGGCCATCAGCGACCCGTCCTTCAGGAGAATGACGCCGTTGTCGACCAATCCCGCATACGGAACAAGATCGGCAAAGGACGAACCGGAATGGCGGAGAGACTTGAGGGCAACCAGGTCGTAGTTCCTCAGTACCGGCGCCACGGTGACGACGTCGCACGGTAGAAGTTCTTGTAGGAGATATGCCGGATATAGACCCTGCGCATCAGCAGATCGGCCTTTGCCATCATGCGAAGGGCTGCGACCACGACCATCCAGACCGCAGCGCCGAACAGCGCCGCATACCAGACGAAGATCATTATGACGGCGGCGAGCGCCGTTAGCAGGACAAGCTCGCGATCGGCGTCCAATAGCAGGTTGGGACGAGACAATGCACGGTGCCCGCGGGACCGCGCAAGGGATGATTTCGCCTCAGCCACGAGCCTCCTCCCCTGCTGCGGTTGCCGTAACAGGCGGTTCTGCTATGGGCTGCTCGGCCTGCGCCGGAGGCTCGCCGATCGACGCGCCGTTTGCTCCGAATAGAGCGACAATCTGTGTCGCGCCTAGAAGCACGCCGCCGACCAGCGCCATGTAGCAAAGCCGTCGGGCAAAACCGTTCAGCTCGCCCCCGAAGATCAGCATGGCGCCGGCAATGGCAACTGCCGCCAGCGCGATGAAACCCGCGACGGGGCCGGTGATCGACTGCTGGATCTGTTGGAGCGGTGATTCCCAAGGCAGGCCCCTCCCCCGGAAGAGGCGAGCGCGGGTTCGCAAAGGCTTCGCGCTGCGGTGGCGATTACCAAGGAGGCCAGGATCAGTTTCATTTTATGCGCCATGGCTGTCCTCGTCGATCTGAGCATAGTGTTCGGTCTGGTAGCGGCCGTTGTGATATCCCTCGATGTGGTGACCTCCCGAACGCGCCTCCCCTTCCCCGTGCGCTCAATGGAGACGACAAGATCGACAGCCTCGCCGATCACCTCCTGCATCGGCTGCTGGCTGGCTTCCGGCGTCAGTTGCTCCAGCCGCCAAGGCTGACATCGCTGTATTGGAGTGGATCGTGCTGATGCCGCCGGGGTGAGCCGTGTTCCAGGCTTTCAGGAGTGTGAGCGCCGCTCTGCCGCGGACTTCGCCGACGATGATGCGGTCAGGACGCAGACGCATGGTGCTCTTGAGCAGCCTCGCCATGTCGATCGTGTCGCTGGTATGGAGCGAGATCGCGTTTTCCGCAGCGTACTGGATTTCGACCTGTCTTCGAGGATCACCATGCGATCGTCGGGAGCAGTAACAACCACTTCAGCGATAATAGCATTCGCAAGCGTGGTCCTGCCCGAACCCGTACCTGCGCCTCCGTCATGATCTTGGTCTTTACGTACTCCTCCAAGGGAATAAGACGTGACGCCCGACGGCGAATGGTGAAGGCCGGTCCAGACACCACGGGTGGCAGCAACCCCTCGAACCGGTGTCCGCCGATCGGCAGTCCCCTCGCCTCCGCCAGAGAGGTGTCGACGCAAAACCTCGAGCTCTCGACCATGTCGGGGGACACGCAAAGTGAACCGCTTCCAAGGAGCTCGGAGATAGTCTTCTCCAGCATGGTCGGGCCTTCCGCAGGCAGAAGGCGTGCGCATCCGACCACTCGTGCGCCGTCGTGATCGCAAGAATGTAAGTGGGATCCAAATTGTCGTACTCGTCGAACTCGCCCGATTCCGTGACCGTAACATCCCATTCGAGACGGCCGCGGAAGACGATCGCGCGCAGACGATGCATCTGCGCCAGTTCATCGGCATGATTGGCGTACTGATCAGGTGGGACGGTCAGGATCCGCATTTTTCTCTCCACTTGTTTCGACAGGCGGAGAAAGATCATCTGGAAAACGATGTGGCTATCTGCAGATCTGCAACCGGTGATTCTAGTGAGTCGGTACGGCAAAACCAGATTCGGCGTCGGAAACCTCTCGGCACGTTCTGCAGATCTGCAGGTGGCTGTTGAAAGCGCTGCGCTCTATTTTTGCTTTAAGTGACGGATTCACCTTCCTGAATCCGGTTGCAGCGTAGATTCCGGAAAATGCGTTAACCCCTCGTTAACCTTAAAGATCTTGCAAAGATCGTCAAAATGAGGTGTCTTTGGGCACGGCAAATTGCTGTGTTTACGAAAATTACCGTGTGTACGAGAGGAAGTCGTGGAGAATCCCGCAAAGCTACAGAAGGCTATCCATAAACTGATAGCGGCACACGCGCGAGATCTCTCAGGTGCGTTGCACGAACATCGCATCAAGCTTTATCCCCCCGAAGCACGCAAGACCCTTCGATCTTTCTCATCGATTGAGGCTGCCAAACTTATAGGCGTCAATGACGGGTATCTCCGCCATCTCTCCTTGGAAGGGAAAGGCCCGCAGCCGGACGTGGCCGCCAATAACAGGCGTTCATACTCTGTCGAGACCATCCAGGCCCTCCGGGAGTATCTCGACGAAAACGGCAAAGGTGACCGTCGATATTCCCCTCGGCGGACAGGTCGGGAACATCTGCAGGTCATAACGGCTGTCAATTTCAAGGGCGGCTCTGGCAAAACCACGACTGCGGCTCACCTTGCACAGTTCCTCGCCCTTAATGGTTACAGGGTACTCGCGATCGACCTCGATCCACAGGCCAGCATGTCGGCCTTGCATGGCTTCCAGCCGGAATTCGACGTCAATGACAATGAAACCCTTTATGGTGCAGTTCGCTACGACGACGAGCGTCGCCCGCTCAGGGATGTAATCAAGAAAACGTACTTTACCAACCTGGACCTTGTGCCGGGTAACCTCGAGCTCATGGAGTTCGAACACGATACGGCGAAGGTTCTTAGCTCAAACAACCGCAAGGACATCTTTTTTACGAGGATGGACGACGCAATCTCATCGGTCGCTGATGACTATGATGTCGTAGTTGTCGACTGCCCTCCCCAACTCGGGTTCCTCACGATCTCAGCTCTCTGCGCTGCCACGGCAGTTCTGGTTACAGTTCACCCGCAGATGCTCGACGTGATGTCCATGTGTCAGTTCCTGCTTATGACGTCGGAGCTTTTGAGCGTGGTGGCCGACGCGGGTGGCAGCATGCACTATGACTGGATGCGATACCTCGTGACCCGCTATGAGCCTGGTGATGGACCACAAAACCAGATGGTGTCGTTCATGCGGACCATGTTCGGTGAGCACGTCCTCAACCACCCCATGCTAAAAAGCACGGCCATATCGGACGCCGGTATCACCAAACAGACCTTGTACGAGGTCAGCCGCGACCAGTTCACAAGGGCGACCTACGACCGTGCGATGGAATCGCTCGATAACGTGAACCGTGAAATCGAGCAGCTCATTCAATCGGCATGGGGGCGCAAATGACCGATCTCTATCACTCTTTCCGAGATGTATTGGCGCCAAAGTTGCCAGCCGGAAACTTTGACCGGACCGGCCATCAACCGCCTGCTTACGTCAGGCTTTTTGTGATCCAGAAAGGAGGCGCGGATGGCTAGGAAGCATCTACTCTCCGACCTCAAGATACCAAGTCAAACGGCTGCCGAAGTAGCTGGGACCCCAGATCAAGAATCAGCGCCCCCGCAATACGCGCCTAGGGGAGCTATCGGTGCGGTCTCGCGTTCGATCGAGCTGCTCAAGTCACAGTCACTAAGTGAACTTGATCCGGATCTAATCGATGCACCCCCGGTGCGCGACAGGCTCCCCGAAGACGAGAATGAGTTCGAGGAGTTCGCGCGCAACATCCGCGAGAACGGGCAGCAAGTGCCTATCCTGGTGCGGCCGCATCCTACGGCGGAAGGACGTTATCAAGTCGCCTATGGGCGTCGTCGTCTACGCGCTGTCAAAGCCGCGGGGATGAGGGTCAAGGCTTCCGTCCGTCCTCTTACCGATGAAGAGCTTGTTCGAGCCCAGGGGCAGGAGAATACCGGACGACGCGATCTTTCGTTCATCGAGCGAGCCCTTTACGCGGCAGAGCTTGAGGCAAACGGCTTTGACCGCCCGGTCATCATGGCGGCGCTCGGTGTCGATAAAAGTAATCTCTCGCGCCTCATTCAGGCTGCGACGCAACTGCCGAAGGACGTCATCCGATCGATCGGCGCGGCTCCAAAGACGGGACGTGACCGGTGGTACGAATTGGCGGCTCGGTTGACCAGCGAAGATGCTATCGGATCGGCCCGTGCAATTCTGGCTGATCGCGATATTCAAGCGCTATCATCCGACGACCGTTTCTCGCGTGTCTTCGACGCCGTCGCCCCCAAAAAGGCGAAGAAGGACAAGCCGCGACCGCAGGTGTGGCAAGCTGACGACGGCGTCAAAGCAGCGAAATACCATCAGGACAAGCGGTCAGTGACACTGACGATCGATAAGAAGGCAGCGCCGGATTTTGGCGAATACCTTCTGTCGGCCCTCCCCGAGATCTACGCGTCGTTCAAAAAGGCGAAGCGGTAGATGAAGCCAATTAGCGAAAGGTACAGATAGCGCAAAGAAAAAGCCCTCCGAAACGGTGTTCCAGAAGGCTTCTCTCAGTTTGGTCGCTTAGAGAATCGCACTTCCCGGAATCACAGTCAAGAGTCAACGCCACGCCGGCGTAGCCTTTTCTTTGCCTTGTGAAAGGTGAAGGACATGGACACGGGACATTTAACGACGCCTTTTGGGCGGCGACCGATGGCGCTTACCCTGGTGAGGCGTCAAATCGAGACGAAGAAGGCTGCTACACCAACGGCCGTCGACAAGTGGCGCGTCTTCCGCGACATCGGTGACGCGCGTGCCCGCCTTGGCCTCCAGGATAGGGCACTTGCGGTACTAAACGCGCTCCTGTCGTTCTTTCCTGCCACGGAACTCAGCAGTGACAAGAACCTGATCGTGTTTCCATCGAATGCTCAGCTGTCGGCACGCGCAAACGGCATTGCGGGGACGACACTGCGTAAATGCCTTGGCTCACTTGTCGAAGCCGGCATCATCATCCGCAAGGATAGCCCTAACGGCAAACGATACGCTCGAAAATCGGGCGAAGGGGACATAGAAGACGCCTATGGCTTCAGCCTTGCCCCTCTTCTCGCTCGCGCCACCGAGTTCGCGGCCCTCGCGCAGGAGGTCGCCGCCGAACAGCGACGATTCCGCATCATGAAGGACCGCCTTACAATCGTACGAAGAGACGTGAGGAAGCTCATCACCGTTGGTATGGAGGAGCACCTTCCAGGTGATTGGGCCGCAGCTGAGGCGTGCTTCATTGACATCGTCGGACGGTTCGTGAGGAGACCGACGCTACGTGACATCGCAGCCAGTCTCGACGAGATGAGCCTTCTGCACGAAGAAGTCACTAGCCTGCTGGAAATGCAGGAGGAAATCAAAAAAAGCGATGGCAATGATATCGCATCTGGATGCCACATACAGAATTCAAATACCGAATGCTACATTGAACTTGAACCTAGCTTCGAAAAGAAGCCGGGCGAAAAGTCCGCGACAAACAAAACGACGACGCGGAAGAACGAGTCGGAGGTATTCCCGTTGTCGATGGTTGTGCGGGCCTGCCCGGAAGTTGCTGTGTTTGGCCCGCGGGGATCGGTCGGAAATTGGCGAGACATGATGTCTGCTGCGGTAACTGTCCGATCCATGCTTGGCGTGAGCCCCTCGGCGTACGAAGAAGCTTGCGAAACATTGGGGCAGGCAGGCGCTGCGATTGCTATCGCGTGTATTCTCGAGCGCGCCAACCACATCAACTCGGCCGGCGGCTATCTGCGAGATTTGACCGCAAAGGCGAGGCGAGGGGAATTTTCTCTCGGTCCGATGCTCTTCGCACAGCTGAGGGCAAATGCTGCGCCCACGAAGCGGGCGACGAGTTCAAGGCAGCGCTCAATTGTGCACTTACGGCCTCAAGGCACTGATTTTTTTACGTAAAATCTGATAGGACACGAAGTTTCCGGCTGACAACTCTTAGATTTGAGATCCCAAATTTTGTAAGGGAGAGACAGTATCACATAGAACGCCTTCGGGTTCATGCGCTCGTCTAATGGCGAAAGACGGAAAGCGAGCGAGCCAAGATAATTGTCTGCCTGAGACTATCGCAACCGGATAGGCGTTGAACGCGGCAGCTCAGTGCCTTCGAGATAGACTTCCGCATCCTGACGAATACCTCCGACGTTCGTTGGATTTCCGCCCGTGGCCAGGGAAGCGAAGGCGACGCAGCGTCGAAAAAGATGACCGTCATCTTTCTCGAAGTGACCGGCCGCAAGCAGGCGGAGGAGGGGTACGAACTGCTCGCCGTCGAAATGAGCCACCCATCGTCGATGGCTCCTCCCGCATAGGTTTGGCTTCGCGGGCCGTTCATGAAATCCATCAACCTGGCCATGTTCGGGGCGTTCGGCACGGTAAGAACTTGCCGGCTTGCCGATTAATGTTCACTGAGATGCCGTTAGTCTGACAATAAAAGCTGTCTCCAAGAGGAACAAAAGTTTCGCAGGTGTATTTAGGAATGAGTTTCAAGTGGGTGGGAAATTTTCATGACTACCGTGACGCCCGACGATTGTTCCGCCGCATATCCTTTCCAATTTATATTTTTGCCGTTTCCGTTCGTCTGTTTCACGCTAGCGCTTCTCACCGATTTTGCTTTGCGCCAGGCCCGATCTGGACCGTGCTTCAGCCGAGCGGTGGGCAGCCGGAGGAAAAGGTGAAGAACTTCGGCAAGAACAGCGATTTCGGACGGCCCGGCCAGCCAGTGGAGCTTGCTCCAGTGTTTGTCCTGCTTGCCTCGACGGAGGCCAGCTTCATCAACGGTGAGGTTTACGGCGTCACGGGCGGGAAGGGCGTTGCCTGACCGCTTCAGAATGAAACCGGCCACAGCAGTAAACAGGAGGAAACATGCCGGACGAGAGCAAAATACGTGAAGACGCCTATGCGAGATGGGAAGCCGAGGGCCGGCCGGACGGTCAGCATGAGCGGCATTGGCGCGAAGCCAGTGATGCGTTGCGATCAACGGGTACACCGCAGACGTGGTCAGCCGACCATGGAGATGGCGTAAGTGCGAGCGATCCTCCGTCGGGCAAGTCCAGCGATGAGGGGATCCGCCCGGAAAAGCTGACCTCGGAAAATGACCAGGGCGCCGGTTGACGCTCCATCTAGGAGCGAGTGCATGCAGCGGACAATGGTAAGGGACGAGACTTATGATCACCATTACTGCCATGAAATGGGTGCCGCCCTTTGCCGCCGGGCAGGTCCGCGATCATCGCGCCCGCTGGATTCTGAACGAAGCCGGCTGGCCCTACGAGGTTCGTCTCATGGACGCCTGCGATCTCGCATCCCAGGAATATCGTGAAAAGCAACCCTTCGGCCAGGTTCCGTATTTGGAAGAGGACGGCAGAACGACCCTGTTCGAAAGCGGTGCCATCGTCATCGACGTCGCAACGCGGGCAGCCATCTTGATACCCGCCGACGGCAACGCCCGCTCGCTCGTTCTCAGCTGGGTGATTGCGGCGCTGAACTCGATCGAGCCGTTTCTGATGAACGTCGCCGAAGTCGAGTATTTCATGGAAGACGCTGGGCAAAAGGATGCGCGCCGACCAGCGGTCGTTGCGGCGGCCGAACAACGGCTGTCTCAACTCGAGACCGCTCTCAAAGGGCGCACGTGGCTTGTTGGCGATCAGTTCACGATTGCGGACTTGATGATGGCATCAGTCCTCAAAATTGCCCGTCGACTCGATTTACTCAAATCGCACCCTGAGCTCGTCAGCTATCAGGACCGTTGTCTCGACCGCCCGGCCTATCGAAAGGCAGTCGCCGATCAACGCGCGACGATCGAAAGCCATAAGATGGCTGACATGCGGTTCGACGAGGCGCGGCATCCAGCGAACTGAGATGGCGATAGATGCTCTGAAACTGGAACGCCGATCGAGGAGAAAACCATGTCTGACCACTATGACGTGCTCGACGTTATAAGAAACCAGGATGCAGCGACTGCGCGGGGCGATGCAGCGGCCGTTGTAGCGCCGATTGACGACGGCGCAATCCTGTTCGATCTCCCTCCTCCTCTGCAGAACCAGGGTAATCCGGCCGAAGGCATTGAAGGCCTGAACGCCTGGTTCGAGATGTGGGAAGGGGGCGTCACCATCACCCTCGACAATCCCACCGTGATCGTCGACGGCGATCTTGCTGTCGTGTTCGGATTGAACCGCATGCAGGGTGTGAAAAAAGATGGCGGCCCGCTGGACGCTTGGAACCGCAGGACAGTCGTGCTTCACCGCCGCAACGGGCAGTGGAAGATCATCCACGAGCACAACAGCTATCCCATGGCCATGGATGGTACCGCACGGGCCATGACGGAGCTCAAACCGGAATAGCCGATCAGTCTCTCCGGACTTCCGACGGATCGGTACACGCGGATGCAGACGCCGGTTCTCCATCCTCACGCCAATAGTGGTCAATGATGTGCCTGCAGTTTCGTACAACACGTTCGCCGATATCCGGGTCTCCGCCCCGAAAAGTTTCCAGATCGCCTCCGCTCAACATCACGAAGGCGACCTGCTGAACGGTGAATGTGAAGTAATCCTTGCTGGTCGGCTCGAAGTCGAGCCCTGCATCCTTGAACTTTTGGGCCACCTCGGCGGGGGCGGCCTCAATGGCACTTGTGACCTTGTCGAGCATCGCGCGTTCCGCCGTCTCACGGATACTCAGGTACTGCCGTTGTTCAGGTGTCGGAATGGAACAGGCACGTTCGTTCACGCGTATCTCCAATTGTGGTTTCCTACATCCTGTGGGTGCGCATATCGATTTCCAGAGCCATCTCTCGAATATTGGAGGAAGTAGCGATGAAGGTCCAGAAATTCAGCGTCGAGGATGCAAACCTTGTTCGGTCACCGGGGCAGGATGCAGATATCTTTGTCGGAAATCTGGTCGACGAAAGAAACGGCGGTCCGATCACCATCGGCTATGGACGCTATGCTCCCAACCAGTCGCTGACCGAAACAATGGCCGTGGATGACGTTATGATCGTTCTCGACGGGCGCCTTGTGGTGTCGACGAGTTCAGGCTCCGTTTCGGCTGAGAGAGGTGACATTGTCTACATGCCAAAAGGCGAGGCGGTGACCATCACCACCGAAGGCGAGGGTGCGCTGACCGCCTATGTGACCTATCCGCATTGGGCCGAGGCACACGATTGACGCGGAACGGGGTTGGCCGGGCGACGGTCGGTGAAAAAGTTTCAAGTTGGAGGTCCCGATGTATGTTGTCCTGGGTGCAACCGGCCATATAGGCCGGCATGTCGTTCGAGAACTGAGTGAAATCGGTCATCGGGTCCTTGCGGTAACGCATAGCGACGCAAAGGCCTCACCGAGGGGCCTTGGGGCGTCGCTATTGATGTCGGCGATTTCGAAGCGCCGCTGAAAGAATGCGAGGAAATGAGGGAGTGATCAATGCGAAAAGGAAGCTGCCGGTGTGGCGCGTTGATTGTCTCCTGCATTGAGGAGCCGGTTCGGGTCTCGGTTTGCCATTGTCTCGAGTGTCAGAGACGAACGGGCAGTGCCTTCGGCGTTCAGGCACGTTTTAGTGAGTCGTCCGTATTCCTGGACGGGGAGCGTAGGGAATTCGAGCGTGTCGGCGACAGCGGCCAATGGGCGCGATATTCGTTCTGCCCGGCTTGTGGGTCTACCGTCGCTTACAGGAACGAGGATGCACCAGGCGTCATTGCCGTTCCTGTTGGGGCATTCGCGGATCCGGACTTCCCCGCGCCCGGGCGATCCATCTTCGAAGGCCGGAAGCACGAATGGGTGCGGTTGGAGAGAGACGGCATCCGCCACTTCCGCGACGGCCAGGTGAGGCAGGACGAGGAGTGATGGCGTACCGACGGAAATCTGTCGGAACCAGAGCTTCACTTACCTCGTTTTCCGCTCTTAACAAAGGAGCGAGATCAATGTCGACCAACGAAGATGACAACAGCAAAGTGTGGGATCTGGCCGAAAAGATCGGCTTCTGTATGCTGACGACCCAGTCCGGCACAGATCTCAAGGCCCGCCCGATGTCCGCCTATGCTGAAAGAATCGACAACGCCTTCTATTTCCTGACAGATGTTGCAAGCCACAAGGACGACGAAGTGTCTCGCCATCCGAACGTCTGCCTGGCATTCGCCGATAGCAAGGGCCAGAAGTATGTCTCGATCTCCGGGACGGCGGAAGTCCAGAACGACCGGGAGAAGATCCGCGATCTCTGGGCGACACCGGCCAAGGCCTGGTGGGATAGTGCCGACGACCCGTCGATCCGGATCCTGAAGGTCACGCCATCCTCAGCCGAATATTGGGATAGCCCAGGCACTGTCCTGAGCTACATTAAGATGGCCGCCGCCGCTGTCACCAGCGCTAGGCCTGAAATGGGCGACAATGCCAAGGTCCAGTTGTGAGGAACGACCAGATTGCGGGCCTCGCGAGCCCGCGTTTTCCTCGGCCGGCGTAGAGCATTGGTGTTTTCGTCGGTACCGTGTTTATGAAGTCTTCATGGAAGCACTCGTTCAGGGATGATGCACAAGCTCGGCCCTTTTGGCATCGCGCTCCTAGTGTTCCTTGAACACACTTTCCTCAGATCCCTTCGGAACTGATTATCTCCTTGTTCCTGCTAAGCGATGGCGCAAGCTACATCGCCTGCGCTGAGCTCTGCGTCGATGGGGGTTTGCGGCAAGATTAAATCCCGACACGCTTTACCCGATCTCACAGCGGTCGGCGAAAGCAAGCGTTGTCGATATCAGACCTATCGCCTCGGTGGCTGGCGTTGTTTCTTGTCTGATAGCGTACGCATGACACCCTTGGCGGAACATTTTTGTTGCATTTGTCATTGCCGCCTATCCCAAGCAACGAAAAGGAAAACGGGTATGGTCACGATGGTCGGCAATGAAGGTAGCATCGAAAAGCTTGTGAAGGATCTCCTGTATGTCGAACACGATGCCATCGCGGCATATGATTCCTGCATCGAACGGCTCGATGACAAGACGCTCAGCGCCAAGGTTGCCGAATTCAAGCAGGATCACCTGCAGCACGTTGCCACATTGACCGAGATGGCTCGCGAACTGGGCATCGACGCGCCGACGGAGGGCAACATGAAGCAGATGCTGACGACGGGCAAAATCGCGCTTGCCGACCTGATGGGCGACTCCGCCATTCTCAAGGCGATGAAGACGAACGAGGACGACACCGTCACGGCCTACGAGCGCGCGTCGCGCCATGAAGACGCCATTCCGGAGTCGAAAGCGTTTTTCATGAAAGCGCGTCAGGACGAGGAGCGCCATCGCGCCTGGATGAGCACGACTGCTGATACCCTGTCTTGAAACAGGCAGCCCGAGATAACATCTAGGGCTCACCACCGAAAAGCTTGACCAATTACTGCGACATGATCGTCGCCGCTGTCGGTCGCGCGGTGAAGAGGGCGCTCCGTCATGAGGACGTTGAGCGCCCTCTGTGTGTTCAATGGTAGGGTTCTAATGGTTGACCCGCTCCAAATGTTCGCCCGGCAACCGATGAAACATCGTGAGATGGGCCCGAAGAAAGTTTCGCTCCGGCGGGAAATGTTCGCGCCTGAGGCGGTCGAACGGTTCGAGGTTGCTCTCGTTAAGGCATGTAGTCAGGATGAGGGGCAGGCGGGTTTTCAATCCAGGCTCCCTTCCTGCAGGCCCGTAAACCACCGGGCATAGGGCGTGTTCTTGACCAGATGCCTATTGTAGTCGGGCTCACCGTCGGTCCACCAGAATGGGCCTCATTCGCCCAGCGCCGTCTTGGCATCATTCACCACCCGGCGTGCTCTCGCTATCGCAGTAGCATCTCCTTTTGCCGCTCGGATCGATCGCCGCGCCGACATGAGATCCTTGACCAAGCGTTGCTTCGTTGCTTCATTCAGCGCCGGATTGCTTCTGCGCCAAAGCCGGCCGCGAACGATAAAATATCGGCCATCTGGGGTTACTGGGTATTTGTCCGCTTCGGTTCGTGACGTCATCTGCGTGGCCCTTGCGCCGGCAGATGAGCTCGGTGCACCAGCACGTCCGCTACCACTGGATCGGATCTCCATCATAAGCGAAGAAACCACCGGACTGCGTCGAGTCAAGCTGTTCAATGACGCCCAAAAGGTTGCCGGCTGCATCATCCGGCGTCACCCTTCGGTGGCCTCGGGAGAAGGGCTCTGACAGTCGCGTCGCTACCGTTCCAGGATGAAGAGCTACCACGATCGCGTACGGGTGAGACCGGGCGATCTCCAGGGAGGCCGTTTTGACAATCTGGTTCTGGGCCGTCTTGGCCGCCCGGTAAGACATCCAGCCGCCAAGGCGATTGTCCCCGATCGACCCCACTCGCGCTGACAATGATGCGAAGACGGACCGTTTGTCTCGAGGCAGCAAAGGCACAAAATGCTTCAACAACAGCGCGGGGCCAATGGCATTGACCAAAAACTGCGCCGTCATCGCATCGACCGTAATTGCTTTGATCGTCTTCTCCGGAAGGGCACCATCGATGACGAGCGCACCAGTGGCATTTATGATGAGGTCGAACGCGCCGTGTCGATCTGCCATCGTGCATGCGGCGGCCGCAGCCGACTGCTCGTCGGTGATATCGAAGCCGTCTTCACTGCGGGAAAGTGTTGCGACACTTTCAATGTCTAACCTGATATCGTTCTCACTTGGTGACGCCGCGACACTCGCAACCGCTGCGGCGTTTCACTTAGGTAGCGTCGTCAACGCCACCGCTCGTAAGCCGATCCGCGATGAATTCGTCCGTTATGGATTTCCGTGGTGGTGGTGCTGGGTCACCGCCCTGCTTGAATTCGTGACGGCCGCTCTTCTTGTCGTTCGTCCGACATTCGCGTTCGGCGCTGCGCTTGGAATTTGCATCATGGTCGCCGCGATCTTCGCAGTCGTGCGAGTGCGTGACTTCCGCCATATCCCGCCGCCAGCGGCCTTTCTGCTGTTGCTCTTAATCGCAGTATTCGTTCAGGCCGCGTAGCCTCGACGGAAAAGCATCAGCCTCAACCACCATCAAAACAGAAAATTTCGAACCGCGCCACGTTCCGTCGGCGAGGCGCAAAACCACGGCCAAAGGAGCCGATCATGACCGCAACTCATCCTCCACCACCGTCGTCGTATACCATTCCGGCTACGGTCACACCCACCGCATGGCAGAGGCCGTCGCCGAAGGAGCCCGAGCCACGCTCCATGCTATCGACGCTGAGGGCAACCTCTCGGAAGACGGTTGGGCTGCTCTGGATGCCGCCGACGCCATCATCTTCGGCGCACCCACCTACATGGGCGGACCGAGCTGGCAGTTCAAGAAGTTCGCGGATGCCTCTTCCAAGCCGTGGTTTTCGGCGAATTGGCAGGACAAGGTTTTCGGCGGCTTCACGAACAGCGCCAGC
The DNA here is from genome assembly GCF_964253915.1 of Rhizobium sp. LjRoot30. Lineage (NCBI taxonomy): Bacteria > Pseudomonadati > Pseudomonadota > Alphaproteobacteria > Hyphomicrobiales > Rhizobiaceae > Rhizobium > Rhizobium sp. LjRoot30. Next base: position 27,364 of record NZ_CAXUSG020000027.1, read on the forward strand.
CTCAACGGTGACAAGCTGAACACGCTGCAATACTTCGTTCTGCTCGCGGGGCAACATGGTGGCCTATGGGTAAGCCTGGGCATCAAGCCGTCGAACACCAAAGCGTCGCTGCGGGACGATGCAAACCGAATGGGATCATATATCGGCCCGATGGCGCAGTCGGATGCCGACGCGGCGCCAGAGGAGATGTCTGTCGGCGATCTCGAAATTGCGCGTCTCTATGGGGTGCGGGTTGCTGGCGTGGCCCGACAGCATAAGTCAACTGAGCAGCCATGATAGGTCATAGGTGAATGAGAACGCCCTTCCGCGTTTCGGCGCGGAAGGTTCTGGCCTGCAGCACGAGTTCCGCTTCGGTCATGGCGCAAAAGATTTGATTATCGGTGCCAGCAGGACCCAGTGGCCTCTCGCCCGGTTGACCGCGGCCAGCTTGAACGCGGAAGATAGCCGCCTGTTAGGGCGGCTTCAATATCCATGGAGAAGGCTCGGGCTACCCGCGGCCGCGAAGCAAAGCAGCCGCCATTTGGGGAAGACTGTTCGCCTGTGAAAGAATCTGCCGCGCCATGCTAGTCCGAATATCGCCGAGCGCGAGATTTGCAGCGTCGACGTCAGCGCTTTGGACCGTGGTGGGGGTGTATAGGCCAAGATCGGTTTCCGCACGCTTGGATATTTTGGCAGCAACCTCACCCTGGAACGA
>NZ_CAXUSG020000028.1:0-27875 GCF_964253915.1 Rhizobium sp. LjRoot30
AGCATCGGCTTCCACCACGCTCGCGTCGTCTGCGAGCTTGCTGGTATCGGGAGGGCGGCATGACGGAAGACACCATCATCGCCACCGTCAAGAAGAACAGCCGGGAGAACCTTCGCGTCTCTCTCGGCAAGTTTGTAGGCCACAATCTTCTGAACCTTCGCCTTTGGTTCACGGCCGACGTCGACGGCATGGAGCGCCCGAGCAAGTCGGGCTTTTCCCTCCGCATCACCCTTATCCCCGAATTGATCGCAGCCTTGCAGCAGGCCGAAGCCGAAGCACGCCGCCGTGGGCTGATCCGAAAGGAGAACGACCATGCCGCGTAACGCAATTCAATCCATCGTCTTCGCCGTCGAGCCGGATGGAGGCATTTACACTGCAAAGGGCCGCTGCGCCTGGATGTTGAATGAACTTCTCAAGTCCGGCGACAACGGCGTGACATCCGTCGACAACCCCGCGCCCCGGATTGCCGCCTACGTTTTCAAACTCAAGAAGATCTACGGCCTTGCCATCGAGAGCGTGGAAGAGAAGCACGGCGGCCCCTATGCCGGAAAGCATTCCCGGTACCACCTGCGGTCCAAGATCAAGGTTCTTCGGGAGTCGGAGAACCGCATATGAGCCTCGCCGACTACGCAAAAGCCTTGGGCGGCGATGTGGTGGGAAAGGGGCGCATCATGTGCCCCGGACCCTACCACAGCCCGAATGACCGCTCCTTGTCGGTGACCTTCACCAGCGCCGGCTTCCTCGTTCACAGCTTCTCCAATGACGATTGGAAGACCTGCCGGGACCACGTCCGCGCAGCGCTCGGCCTTGGTGGTGAAGCACATTTCGCCCGACCTTCCGCCGAGGATCTGGAGAAAATCCGACAGGACGAGGAGCGGCTGGCCATCCAGCAGGAGCAGAGGGCCATTGATTGCTGGAAGGCGTCGAAACCGATCGGTGGCACAATCGCTGAATCGTACCTCCGCCGTCGCGGCATCTCCTGCAGCCTGCCGGAAAGCCTGCGCTTCCATCCTGATTGCCGCCATCCTGGCACCAGCCGCCTGCCGGCTATGGTGGCCGCGGTGGAAGGTGCCGAACGCTTCGCGGTCCACCGGACCTATCTGCACCCGGACGGCACCGGCAAGGCCGATATCGAACCCGCGAAGGCGATGCTCGGCGCTGTTGCCGGTGGCGCCGTCCGGCTCACCGCCAGCGGCTTTCGGATCGTCGTTTGCGAGGGCATCGAAACGGGGCTCAGCCTCGCATCTGGCCTTGTTCACGGCTCGCCGACGATCTGGGCGGCCTTGTCCACCAGCGGCATGAAGCGCCTCGCCCTGCCGGGACAGCCCGGCTCCCTCCTTGTTGCCACCGATGGCGACGACGCCGGCCGCGCCGCCGGCAATGTCCTTGCCGAACGCGCCGTCGCACTCGGCTGGCAGGTCAACCTTCTTCCGGCGCCCGATGGGCAGGACTGGAATGACGTTTTGAAAGGCAGCGCAAATGACCGTGGTTGAAATTCCTTTCAAAGCCGAATGGCCGGAAGCTGATCCTCGTTACATGGCCGACGCATTACCGCAGCCGCCGGCATTGCCCTTGCGCGATGTGTTCTCGCCGAAGTGGGCCAGCTGGATCGAGAGCGCTGCCGAAGCGAAGTCTGCACCGATCGATTATGTCGTGGCTGGTGTACTCGCTGCTTGCGGCGCCCTTTCTGGAAATGCCCGTTGGTCTTTCCCTTGGAACGGATGGGCGGAGCCGCCGATCCTGTGGGCTATCGTTATCGGCTCGCCTTCTGCGAATAAAAGCCCCGGCCTTGAATCTGTCATGACACCGCTGAAAAGCCTTGAGGCGCGCCTTCGCAAATCGTCGTTGACCGAGATTGCAGCGTGGCAGGAAAAGGCCGACCTCGCCAAGATCCATGATAGCGCGTGGAAGGAGGCAGCGAAGGCAGCAATCAAGGTTGGCGAAGACGAGCCGAAGCGGCCGACCGAAGCCGACCCCGGCGCCGCGCCCGTTGTCGCCCGTCTCGCAGTCGTAGACGCCACCATCGAAAAGATCGCCGATATCATTTCGAAGCAACCCCGCGGCCTTCTCGTTTATCGCGACGAACTCTCCGGCTGGCTCGGCAACATGACGCGCTATTCAAACGGACCCGATAAGCCCTTCTGGCTAGAGACCTACGGCGGCCGGCACTACACCGTAGAGCGCATGGGCCGTGACCCGCTGTATATCAGCCGGCTCTCGGTAGGCGTCGTGGGCGGCATCCAGCCAGACGTGCTCTACGAGGATATTCTGAAATCTTCTGTCGATGATGGCTTCCTCGCTCGGTTTCTGCCGTTCTGGCCGCGCCCGGTGCCGCTGAAAAAGCCTTCGGCCTTCTGGGATGAAATCTTCATGGAGAATGCCTGCGAGCGTCTTTTGAAGCTCGACATGGTCATTGACGGCAATGGCAATCCTGCCCCGCGGTTTATCCCGTTTTCTTCGAAGACCCAAGACTACTTGCAGGCCTTTCGTGAGCAGCAACGGGAACGCGAAGCCGGTCTTGAGGGCAAGGCCGTCTCCTTCCTGGGCAAGCTGCCGGGCATCTCGGTTCGCCTCTCTCTGGTGCTCGCACTTCTCGACTATGCGTCCGGTGAAGCGGATGAGCCGAAGGAAATCACGCCCGAGCATTTCGCCCGCGCGGCCCTGTTGATCGATGAGTATCTTTTCCCGATGGCGCTCCGCACTTACGCCAGCGTCGACAAGTCCGAGAAGGTCAACGCCGCCAGGAAGATTGTCTCTCTAATCACCGACAAGAAGTGGAAGCAGTTCACAGCCCGCGACGTGATGCGCGCCGCTCGCATCGGCCTGGCTACCTCCGAGCAGATCGACCCCGCCCTCAAGGAATTGGAGGACGCCGATGTGGTGCGCCTTGTGACCCTTCCTGCCGGCCCTCGTGGCGGACGCCCCAAGCGGATGTACGCGGTCAATCCTCAGGTCCTGGGAGCAAAGTCATGAGCATGTGGAGAAAGGTACTTCAGGGAGAAGACCCCCTAAATGCCCTAACAAAACCTACGAAACCCCAAAAATCCGATAACCAAATGAAATTAAAGGGAAAATCGGAAGAGGTTTTGTTTCCCGAAACCGGACAAAACCCGACAGAACCTGACGAACCCCCCGCGAAACAGGGAAAAATCCACGAATTCCCTGACGACCACGCTGTTCGAACTACGTCGCCGGGCCGCCATCCGAACCCCGTTCGGCACCTCATGGACCTGCTGGAAGGTGATATCGAACGGTATGCCGACGCTCTGCGGAGCTATGGCCCGATGAGTTACGGCATGGCAATGGACGCACTCGGTTGGGGCGCCACCCGCGCCGGAAAAGCTGAACAGGCTTTGCGCCAGGCCGGTCGTATCCGTTTCAACGGTGCTGGGCGTGCCGTTCTGGTCGATGAGGGCAAAGCCGATGCCTGATTTTAAATCAAACAACGACGATGTTTTGGGCGCTGCCGAATGGCTGGCGGCGCAGACGGAACCCCCGCGCTCACCCGTCCCGGCCCTCAAAGAACGGTTCGGGCTTTCGGCAAAGCAGGCATGCGAAGCCATCGCCGCCGCACAACAGATCCGGCAACAAGCGAGGAATGCCGAATGAACGTCCACGCGCCTAATTTGGACATCGAGAAATTCCGTAAGGTCGCGGCGCTGATGACAGCCGGCGCCACCGACGGAGAGCGCGCGGCAGCAAAGGCCAGGGCTGAGAGCATGGCGGCGAAGGCTGGTATGACCCTCAAGGCCGCTTTGTCCAAATTGAGCACGCCGCAGCCCGCCAAGCCCGCCAGCTTCTTCGACGGCTTCGATGACTGGATGGAAGAACGGGAGCCAGGCTATAAGGCCAAGATGGCGGCAGAGAAGGCGGAGAAGGCCGTCAAGGATGCTGCCCGCCGCAAGGAAGTCCTCGCCCGGTTCGGATCGGAACAGGCCCTGTTCGCCCGCACCGAACGCGAATGCCTTCTTGCCGCCGCGATGAAGGACATCGCGAAGTGGCGGGACTGGACCGACGATGACGGCACCACCTACACTTACGCCGATGAAATCGACGGCAAGAGGGACTTCTGGCGCATCAGCGATGTGACTGACAAAATCATGGCTGCGGTCGTTTCCGCCTATCCGGTACCGGCAACACTTGCCGGCGTTTTGTCGGAATATCATGATTGGGAGCATCTGAGGTCCGATCGCCAAGTCTTTTGCGATGGCGAGTGGAACCATCACCTTTACGTCGATGCGCGCCTCGCCGTTATCATGGACGTACTCGATAGCCGCCCCGCCTCTTCCTGGGACGACATGCGCGCCCGCATGGGCTGGTGGGATGAATGCCTTTCCTGGGATATCCGGGCATCGCCGGAAGACCAACGCAAGCGGAAAGAGCGAATTGCGGCCGATATCGAAATCTTGCGCGCAGTATCGGAAAATCTAACAGACCGCAGCCATGGCTCAGATTTGAGCCATGCTCACCGCCGCACCAACGCCGACAAGGCCGCCATGGTCCGCGAAATCCTCACCGCAGAGCCGAACCTGTCTGATCGCGAGATTTCCCGTCGGGCCGGCGTCAGCCCTCAGACTGTTTCCAACTGGCGCGCTCGCATGAGGTAACCCATGGACAGCAATCTCCCTATCCTCATGCGCAAATGCGATGTCATCGGCTTGAAACTCGCGATCCATCGATCAGGCAAGTCCGGCCGCACAATCCGGAACTGGTGCAGGCTCCACGGCATCGGCCGTCAAAGCTCGCCAGGTGCTCCGCTCGAAGTCTCCGCTCCCGCGCTGGAGATGGTTCTACATGGCGACATGGAGGCGTTGGAACTGCTGCGAGGCGGAAACCGAGACCATCTCCGCGTTCGCCACTACTTTGATCACCTGGGGATAGCAGAATGAAAACCGCTTCACGCGTAAAGACGCCAGATATATCGGCACCATTTTTGCCGTTTGTCAGCCGCTACATTGCCGATAAGGCCCGCGAAATTCCTCAGACCGAGGCGTCCTCACTGACTGCGGCCAACACGTTCTTTGCCTATGCCTGTGTACAGCTTGCTTTGAAACCGACGGAGACTATCAAGGGTTTCGAAGTCGCGCCGAGGCTTGACGACGGCCGCAAAGAGCGCATTCTCTCGATGATGCAAGTTGGCCGCTCATGGGCAAAGTTCATCATCGCCGGCCCGATTTATCGAGAGATGACAGCCACCGAATTCGAGGAGCACGCCGCCAACATCGTGAGTGTTTTCTGGACTGCGCTAATTGCCGCTGACTTGGATTTCGATGAGGTCGAAACTCTGCTGTCAATTTTGGACGCAGAGATGAGAGCGGAACGGAAAAGGCTGCTGCCCCTCCTTCACCGATCCGCTGAGATATGGGTGACGTCACGCCCCAATTAGATGGGGCAATCCATCACCCTGTAAGCGCCCGCAGCTTTTCCAGCGCTGATGCGATGACCGCTTCATCAATCTTGTAACTCACGGCCTGCGCAATAGGTGCCCCGTCTTTTCCGGTGTGCTCCTGCTTGTCCGCCAAGCCCAGGTCGCGAGCAATGATGTTGGCGTTCAACAAGTCTGCAGCGGCACCAGCGAACTTCTGCTGATAGATGATGTTCTCGACCTTCGAAATCACCTCGGAGAGATCAGGGCGTGACTTCCGCCACTGGCCCCACGTTTCAGTCGAGATGTCGAGGAAGGAGCACAGCCCCGCCAACGTCATCGCTCGCATCTTGGCGACCGGCTCGTGAGTGACGGCGCCCTGGTAAGCGAAAGCCTTGTCCTCGTAGAGCGGATTGTCTTCCACCCACTGGAAATACTCACAGCATGCATCCCAAAGGATGTCCGGCTTCTTGAATTTGGGCTTTGCCCCATGAGAGGAGCGGACTTCCCAGAAGCGGTTCCCCGGCAGAAAGCGGCCGTTGGCATCCTTGGCGATTTCGCTGTTGACGTTTTGACCCTCGACGTTTGTAGCTTCGGCCATTTTTCGATCCTTTCGCATTATCGACGGCTTCCCTGTTCGCCTTTGTTCGAACCACCGCGTGAGCCTGAAGAACTTGCCCCCGGGCCGCGACTGCCCTTAGAGCCGCCACCAGTGCCGCCCGGTCCCTTTCCGCCAGGGCCGGAACCGCTCAAGCCGTCGGCAGAGCGGGTGCCTCCGAAAAGGCCACCGAAGAAGCCACCGGTTCCGCCAGCAGGGCCGCTCGACCGGCCAATGGCATTTCCAGCAAGCGCGCCGGCCAACGCACCCCATGGGCCGCCAATCATTGAGCCGATCATGCTCCCTGCCATGGTGGCAGCCCGCGGTCCGAGATTGGAGCGCGCCGTCAATCCGTCAGGAGCGTTTCGATCGACCGCGGACAGTCCGGTGGCGCCGCCTGCGTTGACATCGGAAAGCGTGTCACGTTGATCAGGGACGGAGACGGCCGTTCTCGTTCGCGTCGTCCGCGACGACGTTGGCGTGACATCTGCGGATGGCACCGTCGGTGTCACATCGTCGGCATAGGCCGTGGCGATTGTAGGCGCCTCGTAGGATGGGGTGATATCGTCAGCCACGCTGACCGTCGGCGTGACGACATTCTGCTTCCGCTGGAAATCTCGTGTGGCGTTGTTGAGCGGCTGGTCCGAAATCGATGCGGTCGTGTTGTCGATCGTGCCAACAGTGCCAGTGAGGGCGCCTGTCGTCGCGTTCAACGCGCTCGCGTATTGAGACTTTTGGTTCGCAGACAAATCCTCGCTCTTCCGCTTGGTGTCGTCGAGGGATGGCGTTGTTCGAGCCGCGGCAATCGTGTCCTGCGGGCTCATTCGGCTGATATCGTTCAACTGCATAGAGTTGGTTGGAACCGATCTGGTGGCAGTTCGTGTCGCCGCATCTGCTGTGGCTTGCGCCGCCGCCTTGCTGGCCAGTCCAGTCCCGAACTGACCTGTTTGACCGATCGATGATACCGGGCTCGACAGGTTCGCCCCTGTGCCCACAGCGTTCAGGCCGCCGAGAGCATTGCCGACCGCGTCCGAGATCGAGCCGAACATGCCGCGAGCCGTATCGCCCCAGCCGCCGGCCTCCGTCGAGCCACCGACGCCAAAGCCAGATGCGCCGGCAGTGCCGAAGCCGGAGTTTGCCGGCGCCGATTTCGACACGCTCGTTGTGCGGCCGGGCGTCCCGTCATCGCCCACTGCGGTTGCCGCGCTCAAAGCCGCGCCCGTCGGCGACCCTGCCGTGGTATAGCCTTCACGCTGCGCATTGAGGGCCGTTGCAGCCCCCGCATAAGCCTGCGCCTTTTTGTCCGCGAACGACGGTACCGAGCGAGTGGTGGAAGCCGTCGTGTCGAAATCGGTCAACGAGGGGACGCTGCGCGTCTGCGACAACTGCGACTGGATTTGCCCCGTCCTCAATGCGTTGGAAAGGCGAGCATTTTGCGTTCCAGTCAGATCGCTTTGCGTCGATGCCGTCCTGTTCAACGGCGACGAAATATCATTCGTGAAGCCGGCCGAGAACCGGTTGTCGAAGTCCGAAAGAGATGGCACAGAGCGCGACGTTTTGCTAAGGGAGACATTTTGCATCGGCGAGGCCATGGCAGCTTTCATAGCCAACCCGGTGCCCACCTGGCCGATCCGCCCAACTTCGCTCGCGGCCGGCACAGATCGAGACATTGCTACCGGTGTCGAGCTAGCCGCGGTAACGGCATCGATGTTCGGCGCCATTCGGGAGGTAATATCCCTTGCGGCAATCTCTGCCGCCCGATCCTGCGCAGCCAGCCGAGATGATGCGTCGTCGATGGTTGATGCGTTCACCAAGCCGCGTGCGGCCACCTGATCGGCGATTTGCGCCTTCACGTCCCGAGATACTTTGTGCGTGCCAATGGCCGAGTTGATCGGCTGGTCCCGCGGATCGTCGAAATAGACATGCGCGTCGGTCTGCGCAACTTTCGTGAGTCCTCGTGGCAAGTTCTTCGTCCTGGCCGGCGTCGCGTAAAACGTCCCGGTGTGCGTCGGGCCAAGCACGTTGACTTCGTTCAGCGCCGCTTCTGCAAGGCCGCGATAGGCCTCAACGCCCGGAGGCAGTTCCTTGCCATAGGCCGAAAACTCCTTGGTGTTGGCAACGACCTGTTCCGGGGTAATTCCCATCACCCGGGCACGGTTCGAAATCGCACTCGCGACACCAAGAAGGTCATGATATCGTTGCCGCGCATTCCGGCCGCCGGCTTCGCCAAGCATCGTGTCAACAACGGATCTAGCCCTGGGCATAGGAACTCCTTTCAGAGGAAGTGATGTCAATGAGATCTGCGAAAGAACGCCCGGACAAACTGGCATTGGCCGCAAAAGTCGCCCTTATCGTCGTCGCGTGGGCGCCAGGGTATTGGGCGCTTGGCCTCAAGCACTCTTTGGTCCCGCTGTTTGGAAGCCTATTGCCTGGCGAGTGGTTCGCGAAAGCGCTGTTCGCATTGAGCGCCATTCTTTTCTTTTTCTGGATATTTTCAGAGTGGAACGAAAACGGTTTGCCGAACGGAGGAACCGCTAGATTGGTCCTATTCACCTCTGGCCTGTCGGCCCTAGCGGTGTGGTTCCTGACAACAATTGCAGCCCCGTAGGCCATCATTTCGCTTCCTCCACTTCGAAGAAGGCTTTCCGCGCCCGGTTCATCAATTGAAGGTCGAGTTCGTCTAGACGCTTCAACTCCGCCTGGACGCGCTCGCTGTCGTCGCGCTTTTCAAGTTCGCGCCGCTGCTTGTTGAGCTTGCGTCGCTGCTTCTCGATCGCGTCGAACGCTCCGATGGCGCGGATTTCCTGGGCGTTCTCCTGCCGGTATTCATCGAGGGCGGTCTTGTCGCCTTTCTCTTGGTATTCTTTCAGGCGGCTCTTCGCGGCCTGTACGCGCTCCCGCTGGTCGTAGAACTCAGCACGCTGGCTATCCTCGCCAATGGCGCCATAGAAGGATCGGACCCACGGCGTTTTCTGCGGCTCGAATTCGCCCTGCAAGGCGCGCTGGCCGGTTTCTGCGGTCTGGGACAGGAAGCGCCCTATGCCGCCCGTGAAGAAGCCCCACAGGTGTTCCATCGAATCAGGGTGCACATCAATGACGCCGGGTTGGATATCGTCGCCGCCGGTAAGAGCATTCAGGCGTTCGGCCGTCCATGTGAAGAACGGATGCGTGCTCTTGAACGCCTGATGGCTGTTCGGCGGCGGCGCTGGATCGAAAGGGTTCTCCTGCGGATAGATCGGCGCGCCGAAGAAGTTTTCGTTCAAGGCAATGTCCACCATCGGATCGGTAATGGTTGGCGACATCATCGACCACAACGAGCCCGAGCCTATTGGATTGAAGGCATCGAACGCAACACGTGAGCTGTTGATCACCGCGGGCAGCGCATCGACGTCGCCGCTCGATACGGCCCCGCCCTGCACCCCGAGGTGCCAGAAGACGTTGAGGCCATAGGCCAAAGGGAACGAAACATATTCCTTGGAGCCTGGCAGGAAAAACACCAGTTGCCGTTCCAGCTTGTAGGGCTCGTTTCGTAGCATCTTGGCATAGACGCTATCGCCGTCGTCGTCATCGCCGGCCATCATGCTGTTCCAAACATGCTGCATGAAGCCGCCCAGTATCATGCTCGCCGCGGTCGCCTTCACCGCCCGACTGCGGGCGAGCCGCTTCGCAAGATTGTAGTTGCCCTGTATGGAGGCATTGGCGAAGACGTACCACGATGATAGTTCGCTGCCGAATTCACCTTTCTTCTGGAAATCGACCGTCAAGTCGCGGGCCATGAATGCAGCGTTCTTGAGCGTCCGGCCCTTGTCCCGGGCAGCAGCAAATGCCGCCAGCCGAAGCCCATTTTCAGCCGTGTCGTTCAGATCCTCGATAAACTGGACGAAGGACTTCCACACTCGGACATGAGCGCTCCGCCCGCCGGATCGATCGAGCATGTCGCGCTTGATCTTCTCCAGCGTCTCTTCAACGGTGTTGAACTGATCGAAGGAAATTTTGCCTCCCGCGGAGATGAAATCCTTCAACAGCTCGTCCCATTTGCCGCTCCCGGGCCGGCCGCGAGCCTGCCGCCAGAGAGCGCCCCAGGCGTTCGGGATACTTGCCGACACCTTGGCAACGTCCTTGACGGTGAAGCCTTCATCGAGAAGGAAGGCAGAGCCTGTCTGGACGTCACGGATGAGGTTGACCGGCACAAAGGCGGGATTCATCCGGGTATTGATCAGCGACTGGATGTTGCTGAACTTCCGGGCAATCTTGCCAAGATCGGTTATCTCTTGAAGCGAAAGCTTGCGCAGAGCCAAGCCGACTTTCGGGTCTCTGAAGCGAACGAAATAAGTCTTCCCGCCGACCTTCACCGCCACCGCATCGTCGCGCATGCGCAAAGGGTTCGGAACCTTTCTGTTCGTCACCTTGCCGTCCGCATCGAGTGCGCGCTTGTAGACGTCCGGCATCTTGGTGATGTCGGGCATGACGTCAGAGTCTTTCGGCTCTTGCGTCCAATAGACCTGGGCAATGTTCTCGCCGGCCGGATCGAACTGGTTGACGAACCGCAAGATGGCGGTGCCGACCTTGTTTTTCTCCTGCCTCATGACGGATCGTTCCGCCTGGCTGATGGCGTGCACGATGACGTTCTCCGCGTCGGAGAACAGGCCAAGGGCGGATTTGAATTCGTCGCCACGAACATCGAAGCCGGAGCTTGCCGGCGGCAGGTAATTGCCATCCTCGTCCATGCCGTCCTGACTTTTCAGCGGAACGTAGTGCTTCCATTGAGAGGTCAGCATGTCGTAAGTGTCGGCGCTGAGAAGACCGGCGGCCTTCTGGTCCTTCAAGCTCTGATCGAGCATCGCGCGAACATGGCCGGCAGCTTCCTGTAACGACTTGAGCTTGGGCCGATCCTTAGCAATCTCCCTTAGCGTCTCGCGGGCCTTGTTTGTCGACCAGCCGGACGCGCCTTCTACATCGGGGTCATATGCCGCACGGTAAAGCTGGCTACCCTTAGGGTGACGGAGGCCGACAACCCGGTTCCGTTCTTCAGCGTGGAGCGCGTAGAGGTAGCGATGCAGCTCTTCCAGCGTGACGCCGCCCTCAACGAGCGCTTCCACCATGGGCACCGTATACTTCGCGTCAATCTGCTGGATCTCATGCCTGATCGTTCCTTCCGCAAGACGAGCTGTCTGATAGGCATCGTTGAGGTCGTTGAGTTTGGCGCCGACGGACTCCTGCATCATTCGGAGCGGGTGCAGATAATCCACCAGCTTCCGGTGGAAATAGTCCGACACGCCTTCGCCATCGTCCTTGGTGGCGCGGTCCCTGCCACTCTTCCGCTTGATTCGCTGGACACCCTTTTTGCCAAGCACATTCAAGGTCTGTGCCAATCGGCGGCCAAGTGCGGCCTCAGGGTAAGAGCGCGCCTCGTCGGCCGGCGCCCGCTCGACAAGAGAGTAATCCCGCCCGCTGTCCAAATTGGGCGTCTTGCCGCGGCGCTGGATATTGCCTTCCTTGGCGGCTGCAAACACATCTTCGAACGTCTGGTAGCCTTTGCCGCCGAGATAGTTCTTTACCCGATTCATGACGCGAAGGATGTTCTCCCAGGCCTGACGTATAGGGGCTCGAATGCGCAGGCTGGCTGCGTTGTCGATTGGCATACGCTCTGCCCAGATGGCAAAAGCTTCGGCCTCGATTTCGCGAGGGCTCATGCTTGTGGCCTGGTCGGCGCGGCCGGGACTGCCTTCTACGATATCGCGGAGCTGACGCGCCTGCGATGCAAGAAGCCGTCGCTCCTGATCGGTCAGGAACAGATGCTGCAGACGGTGGAACGCCTCGTGATAACCCGCTTTCCTTGAGCCATCACTGAGGGCAATGGCAACTACATCGCTGGTCGGGTCGTAATAGCCTTCGGCGTCTGTGTCTGCCGTGGCACCCCAGCCCGAAGTGTTGGCGGGGATCGTGATGCGCTCTTGCCACTGCACATCGGAAAGACCGGCGACACGTTCTATGATGCCGCGGATTTCCTCACGCTCGGCAACGGTGAGACGGGTTTTCTCCGTGGAGGCGCGCGAAAATTCTCGTGGTTTCGTGCGGTCTACCGGCTGGCTGCCGACTTCTGCGCTTTCGCTATTGCTTCCTGCGTTGTTGCGGCCGCTTCCTGCTCCCTCACCTTCTTCCCGATCCGCGCTACGAACTGGCTGCGCTTCGACGCGTTCACCAGCTTCTTCTTGCGATCCGGGTCGGTTTCGTTCGCCGCTGCTCGCATCAAGGTTTTTGATGCTTTCAGGTGCTGTTCCGGCGAATGCTTCATTGGTTTCATCTCCGAAGAAAGGAATGTCCGCTTCGACTAGCTCGGCCAAACCTTCGGCCTGCAGCGTCTCAGCATCAGCCAACTCTATCGCGACATCGTAGGGCACGCCAGAGAGCATGTGATCGGCAACGCGCTGAGAGAATTCGTCGCCGAATTCGCCCTGGTAGCTGTCATCCTTGAGCCGATGATACACGTTGTCGCGCGCTACGAGTTCGTCGTCTGGGTTGTTTTCGGTGTTATCGGGTTCGGGCTCTTCCGAACCATATCGATCGGTATCGCGGGCAAGGCCTTCTTGTTCCCGCCACCGCATCGACCAATCGTCATCGTAGCGCGAGAAGGTGGTCCTGCTGTTGCGAGAGTCCATGTCCAGCGCATCGTAGAGTTCGGCAATGGTAGAGCCTTCACGGAGATAGCCGGCCTCGGTAGCCGCTTCCCTTGCCGCGTCTGGGTTCATACCGTTCGGCCGAACCACGTTGCCGGCGCCGGGGACAAATCCCCCCGAACGCTCACGCAATCCGATGGTAGCAAGCTCACCGGTCTGTTCCTTCATCCCCCCTTTGCGGGCGATGAACTCCGTAATGCTCTCCGGCTTCTTGATCTCGCCTTTGGGATTGATCGGGTAGCCCTGATCGTTCGTGCGAATCCCAAGGCGGCCCATGCGGACAGGACGGCGCGTGTCGCCTTCTTTGATCCAGTTCCGAAATTCGGTGACAGTCATAGGCGCGATGGCGCCAAGTCGGGCGGCTCCACGGCCGTCGGAGAAGGATGAGCCGTAAAGCGCCCTGGCTTCCTGCATCGAGTTCACGCCGAGCACGGCCTTATGCTCATCGAAACGGCCGGTGACCGGGTCTTTCTGATCGACGACATAGACGCGTCGGGATGTGGGATTGTCGCCGACATAGACGTCCACTTGATCGCCGTCGGCTCCGGTGGTGCGCTTGATGTAGCCGTAGTGGGCCGGCATCTGGTTGCTCCACGCTCGGCCCTTGCCATCAACTCCGGAGCGGATTGCGCCTTTCGGGGTTTCGATCGTGACATCAAGCCCCGAAATCTTGGCATGCCCCTTGCGATAATTGCTCGCTTTCGCCTGAGCCCCGGTAGGCTGCAGGTTCACCCGCTCAACAGCAGGCACGATATCCTCCGAGGAGGCTACAGCGACCGGACGTCCACGAGAACCCTCTACCTTAGCAAGTTCTTGCTCTAGCGCGGCAATATCGATACGCGGCTCTGCAACCCGCTCGCTCGGCATGACGGCCTGCGTCTCGACGTTCCCGCTTTCGCTCGACGTTGGCGCAGGAGAGGCTTGAATGAGTTTTTGGCCATCGGAGGCCGCATCTATGGTTGGCGCGCTGTAGCTTGCTGCTGCGTCAATCTCCTGCTTGGAAACGGACAGACCGGCCGCCTTCGCTTCATCCGCCTTGGCCGCAAGCTCCTCTTGCGACATCAAGTCAATGTCGTCGTCCGGGATTGCGCTGGCTCGCAGGATGGCCCGCTGCTCTGGCGTGATGATGGAAACCGGGGCGGGGCGCTCCATCGTAGTGGGGTTGTCGGCGACTTCCCCCGTCGGCGTCGAAACGGCGCTGTCGCCGGAATCCTCGACTGACGGGATAGCCCGAACCTGCTCGACGGGTGCCGGTTCTGCGTCGAGGGTATAACCCTCCGGCAAGGCGGGCAGCTCGGCAACTGCGGTTTGTGGCGAAACCTCTGTTGCGGCTTTGGCGCTCTCCTCCTGCACAACTTTGCCCAGCACACTTTCAGTGCCGGCGGTGGCTGTGCGGACACCCGCGCCGAACCCGGTACCAGCAACAGCACCAGCGGCCATTTGCTCGCCCATTTCGCCGAGGTCGGCGCCCTTGTTGGTCCCCAGATTGCTGCCGAGGTACTCGACGCCCTCTTGTCCAGCCTCTGTTGCGCCCTCCTTGACGCCGGCTTTGAGAGCTTCCTTCGGAACTTGCTTGAGAGATTGAACGGCAACTTCGTTGAGACCGAACATCCCGCGAGCGCCGAAGCGCTCCAGCATCGCCGAAACCGTCGCCGCCGGCAGGGCCTTGAGCAAGTCGTCCACAGTCGCGTTGTCGGTGCCGTTGTTCTGCGCCCGCTGCTGACCGAGTTCGCCCGTGCGGGCGGCGACATAACCGGGAAGGTTTGCCAGCGCCGCCGCCATGTCCGGCGCAGAGACTAGTCCTTGCTCGACCGCGAACGGAACGAAATTGCGAAGCGGCGACGACTTGAAGTCTTCCCATGTGGTGCCGGGTTCATAGCCGAAATCTGTGGCTTCCAGGCCGGTGGCGGTGTGATTAGCCCACTTCAACAAATCTGATTCACGCGCAATGTCTTCTTCTGAGCGATTGAGGACTTTCTCACCTGTCTCGCTCGGCTTGCGCATCCAAGAAGGATACTCCCTCCCCAGTTCCAACCGACGCTGCTCTGCCATTTTAGCGCTTCTCGCCACGAAGTCGCCGACCGTCTCGCCAGACACGGCCGCCGTTCGCAGCATGCCGCCTGCCAGATCGAATGCTCGCTCGCCCGCCCCGCGGCCGATATTTGCAGCGGCGTCGATGAACCCACCCGCATCATCCTGCTTCTTGGCGATAGCTGGAGCGCTGACTGTCGGATCAACGTCGAGTGTGAAGCCGTCCGGCAGCGGCGGAAGTTCTGACGTGCCGGGTATAGCAACGGATTGCTCCGGGCCGGCATCCAGCGTGAAACCCTCCGGCAGCGGCGGCAACCGATCGGTGAAAGGTTTGCTGTCCGCCTGCCAAACGGCATCAGGCCGTCCAAAACTCGTCGGTCGAGCCACAGGGATAGGAATGTTGCCAGTCGGGAGTGGATAAGCCTGGTTCATCTGGCCGGCTCCTTACATCGGTTCCCACTGGCCATTGCGGAGAACAACTTTCTCTCCGTTCGGACCGGTGGCAGTGACGAGGTTTTCAGTCGACGAAGCCGTTGCTGTTTTTTCCGTCGGCAGCTTGTAGCCAAGCTTTTTGTTGTAGCGCTCGTTAACGCTACGGATACGGCCGGCCATTTCCTCGCGCTGCGCATCGTCGGGGAAGTCGCCGTACTCGGTTTGGATCGACCTAATCTCATCGGCGCGAGCGTTTGCCAGGGCAGCAATCTCGTTCGGCTTCAGGTCGTCGCCCTCCTTGTTGAGAAGCCTATCGATCTCTGCCTGCGTCTTCCGCATCCCGAGAGTGTCGCGTTCAAGATCAACGTCGGCCCGGCGCCGGTCCCATTCGTGTTTTTCGGCGGCGCGCTGGTCAGCAAGGTCTTGCCGGCGATACTCGCGATCCAGCTTTTCCTTTTCGAGCGCAGTCTTCTGGGCCAGTAGTCGCTCATCCTGCGCAGCCTTGTCCATAATGGCGCGGGCGTTGGTGAAACCCTGCCCGAATGCCTGGAAGGGGTTGCCTTGCTCTCGATAGAGCCCGCGGGCCGTCGAAACGATCTGATCGGCGGTCGGCGCCAACAAGTCGGGAACGCGAGGCGTGTTTGCCGGCGCGGTGTTCACTTGCACCGAAGACGAAAGGGGATTTCTTGCCACCTGACCGCTGGCCGCGATGGGCGTCAGATCCGGAACGACAGGACGCGCTACAGGCACAGGCCCTGTCATCGGCAGATTGAAATCCTGGGCAGGAGGGACGGAAAAGCGGCCGGTCTTCTCGGTGGTGAACATCCTGGCTCTCCTTATCGGCTGGCGCCTAGGTCGCCTGGATGAAACAGGCCCGAGAAGGTACGGCCGGATGAGGCAAGCTTTTCTGCAGCGGCCTGCAGGCAGAATTCGTTCGGCGTCATGCCGGCTCGGTTCGCGGCATCGAATAGCTGTTCACGGAAGCCCGACATCACCCGACCGCCGGTCAGCATCACGTCGACGCGGCTTTCACGCGGCAAGGATTGCTTCGCTGCTAGAGAACTCATGGTCTAACTCCGTTGGCTTCAAATGAGCCGGAGTCTGTCACGATCGATACCGCTTGGGGATTGGAAGCGTGTGGAAACGTTTGACACATCGGAGGGAGAAATCTGGGTACTTGGCCCCGATGTTGCCGATTGCCATTGCTCTCTTTCTGCGCAAATCTGGGAACTAGAGCTTTCGGGAGAGGCCAGAAATGCGGAGATGGAAATTCTTGACGTCGCTGCTGGCTGTCTGCGGCGCGGTTCAGGCTTTCGCGGCAGAAGATATCAAGTCAGATGAAGCAACGAAGACGATCGAGATAGTCGGCGAAATTACCGTTCGAACGCCGCTCGCCTTTCGCCGTGCCCTGACCAATGCACCGTGGGCGGAAAACGTGTCGCTCAACAGCCCCGGCGGCGTCGTTCAATCCGCCTTACTGATAGCCGAAGAGGTAAAAGAGCGGCGTCTGTCGACAATCGTTCCGACCGGCAGCGGCTGCGCTTCAGCTTGCGCATTCATCTTCCTGGCGGGGGAGAGCCGCGAAGTCCGCGGCGCCCTTGGCGTCCATCAGATTTTCGGCCTTAACAACGACAGCGCGACACAAACCGAGCTTTCCGACGTCATCGAGGCGCTGAATTCCTACGGCGTCGATCCGGCCCTTATCCCTATCATGCTGCGGACCGCGCCAGGCGGGATGCACTATTTTACCGCTGAAGAGATAGCAAGATACGGAATAGAGCGTGGCGTTCATCAAAGCCAGAGGGCGGTTCTCTACGAGGAAAATGCGGACGGCAAAACGCCTGTCGGGATTGAGGGAACGGTCATCTGGTCGGTCCAAAACCGCGAGGGACTCGGTGGTGCAACACCTCATGCCGTCGCGACTATAAATTTCCCGGGTCGGGAAATTATCGCGGAAATGACTGTTTCCAAAAACCTTGACCGGTCTATGCCTGCGACACACATCTTCGAATTTCTTAAGCCAGCCGATAGCCCGGTCTTGTCCGTAAACAGACTAGCTTCGAAAGCAGATGAACAAGATAAGGGAAATATCTTTATCGGAGTTCCTGCCACGATTACCCCCACGCTTTTCATGTTCGCTCTGAACGATTTCCCCGAGGCGGTGGCTATTAACTCGGATCTTTTGAAGCGCCGCGATTGGATCGATGTCGCCTTGAGCTACCAATCCGGCCGCCGGGCGGTGCTGGCGATCAATAAATCTGGAGAAGGAGCCAAAGCTTTGAAGGCCGTGTTTGGTGAATAGGCGGCTCAGCAGCGGCGCAATTGGCCGTTAGGTCCGATTGGACTGGCGCCGTTTTGAAAACAATCAAGTCTGGAAATCAAGTTGGCCCACGCGTTAGCTGACCCGTGGTGCTCTGGGGTTTGCGACTTCGAAAGCGATTATCAGCCGCCTGCCTCAGCTCCTAGACCTGGGATTGCGTGACCGGCAGGAGCATTCAGGGATAGGTGGCGTGCCGCTTGTGCCCGTGATCAACTTGCGTCTTCACGAGCCCGGCAACGTGATAGAGCAGTCCGAATAGCCAGCTACCCGCGATAGCGACCTTCGTTCATATCCTTCGGATCGTAGTTCAATGACCACTGTTTCTCCGGTCCTTTCTGGCCCGGCGGTATCTTGTTGACAGTGGCATCATCCGAGCCGGTTATTACCGTAGGCTTGGCGCTTGCGACGCCATCATGGGTTTTGCCCTTGAGCGGTTTTGCAAACTGCCCTTCCGCATCATCGTGGATTTGCTGCTTGGCGTTTTCGGTGTCTGAGCGAGGGACCATTACCTGTCACCTTTTGTCTTGAGGGCGTCGGAAAGATTTCGTTTCCGCGGATCCTTGAGATTTTCGCCTGCTGCATCGCGGTCATGATCCGGATCGTCTTTTGCAGGAAGGTAGCCGCGTGGCGCATTCTCCTGCGGACCTTCCCAGCGTGGTGACTGATCCGTCGTGCCGGGTGCTCCGTCTCTCGGGCTGTTGATACCCATCGGTTTTCTCCTTCTTGGGTTGATACGCACCCAACAAGGATAAAGGCCTATGGTTCCAGCCGACCGTCTCCCCTCCTTCCAAGCCCTGAACAACAGCAGCCATTTCCCGCAGATTAAACTAGTTGAATGACATGGCGGGCTGGAGGGGCAGGATACCTAAAACGGAGGTATCGCGTGACTGAACCAATCAAGCGCCCAAGGGTATCAACGACGATAGAGGGTCGCAGAGAAGCCGCTGAAGTTACCACGGTAGTTGCCCTGGAAAGCATAGATATCGAGAAAAAGGCTCGCGAGGAAAAGACCGCTCGCCTCCGTGCCCTGCGTGAACAGGCGCTTGCAGAGCCGAAACAGATTTAGTCTGCTATTCGTGCATAAGGCTCGTAGGCTGCTGATCTTGCATCGGTGATTGGCTCCGCAAGCGGAACTATCCGGCCCTCCTATCGTTTTGCGACGAAGTTCAACTCGAAGGGAGAGAGCGATGACGAACAGTGTCACGAATGAAGGGAGCACTTCCGGCGAAACGCTTGGTACGCGCTTCGGACACTCCGTTGAGAGCCAGGCGCAGCAGCAGGATTCAATGAAACTCGCAGCGGCGGGAGAAACCGGAGAGACGCTGAATGTCTACCGTTTGGTGCCGGTCGCTGCATCAACCGACCCTCGTTGGGATAATTCCCCAGGCTCAGGTGAGCTTCTCGTCGCCGCGCGAACATCGGGCGATGCTCGAATAGTTGCCGCCGGCCGTGAACTCGATTTTATGGATATTGACGCCGCGCCGGCTGAGGATGTCACCACTGTCAACGCCAGTGCCTTTCGGGACGAAAAACTCTATACGGTCATCGAGATTGAAAGAGGCCGCACCGACTTGCAGCGTGGTGTGATCGAAGGCGTTGTGCGGGTTGACAATATCACGCCTGCGAGGATTTGAGATCAAACGCGCGCAATTCGTTTTTGCCCGACCGATATGCCCATTCTGGGTTCGGCGACCTGCTCTAGTGCCGGTGACCACCGTGAGCCTGAGCAAGCCGGCCTTTCAGTTAAGCACCGCCGATGACTACCCGGTCTTGACGGATCGTTGACCCCATCTAGATTGAATCAGGCAGTCTGATCCTCTGCTCGCGCCCGCATAAAGCCGGGCGCATTTTTTTTAGGCGGAGGAGTTCTGTCCGGTTTGGACATCTTGGTCACGGCTTCACATCACCGACAGTCTGAGCTCGGCCGGCGATAAACCGGTCTAGAGCAGTGCGCAGTTCCTCCGCAGTCGCCTTGTTGATCGCCATATCAATCAAACCGTCATCCGTATTCAGCACTAATATGCCGAGCAAGGGGACCGGAGCAAGTTGTGCGACCGAGGACTCCTTAAGCCTATTGAAGTCGGTGGCGCTTTTTCTTGCCATTCAGCACCTTTGAGAGAAATGGAGAACGTCTTACGGCGACTTCCAAGGCTAGACCCTTGGCTCGGCATCACCCGATGTCATGCTTGATCCGCAGTTGATCGCCAGGGATCAACTCGATATCCTTGTCGAGTTTCATCTGAAACAACGCGTCCACGATATCAGTCACCGTGAAGCCGGCGGCGGACAACGGGATGCTGATGTCTAGCAGGCTGATCGAAGTTTCGCGATTTGCCTTTCAGAATCGAAGTTGGTTCAAGACAGCGATACGTGTCTCGTCAACGCGGCATATACTGGATTGATGGCCGTATGCTCTGCGGTACTGGCCGAGGTGTAGGTCCTCGGGGCAATTCCATCACAGCAGGCCGGCTGAACATAGCCGTGAAACCCTACGATGGACGTATTCAGCAGGTTATTTGTCTGGAAGCGGAAAATACAAGCGCCAAACCAGCAGGACAAAGAAATACAGGCTCGCGGCAAAGCATGCAGCGACTAGGAGAATTCCAAAACCGTTTAACAATTGGGTCATGGACGACCATAGCACATTAAGTCCTGCCGTTAAGGATTATCATATTCTCGGGTTCAAATGCTTTTTGGGGAGCGCTGCATAGGGAGAAGCACAAGGCTTAACTTACGCAATTCATTCCGTCGAGCGCGCTTCCCGCGCCCTCTGGGCCAAGCTTCTTAAGGTGCGTCTCACAAGCCGCTTGCATTCCACCCTCATGGGGTCCAAGGTGAATTCTTCAGCAGCCATGTAACGGGCGCTGCTGGGGAGGGCTCAGCCCTGGCCCCAATTGAAAAGGAGGACCTATGTCTTCCGAAAATTTCAAGACCTATCTTAACAGCGAACATCTCGACTTGATCGAGGGGATTCTTAACCGAGCCGGATTTGAAGAAATCTCGCCTGAATATAGCAGCTATGCTGCTTTTCTTGTTGGCAGGTTCGAGCGGGGAACAACGAGCCGGGCCGAGCTTGCTTATTCTCTCCAGCGGCATCATGGAGCAATCCAGACTGAGCTTAGCCGTCGACTTCCAACGCGATTTCACCGCTATGCGATCCAAGGCCTGCCCGACGCAGCTTGAGCAAAAAGCAATGTTGATTTAAGGCGGGTTTGCACCCGCCTGCATCAACGATACTCGATGCGTTGGCCAGCCACATGCCAGGGTCGGCAAAGACAAGTTTCGCAATTGGGGACATGGAACCAATCGGTGTAAATTATGTTTGTCTCGCAAGAGGTTAACATGAACAAAACCGAAAAATTGCGCCGCGAGAGCGCCTTACTATTTACCGCCTATAGCAGCGGCAAAATTACGAGGCACGTGCTCGCGGCGTGGGCTTTTGCGCTTGACGGATACTCGCCCGCAGCAATGGATCTGGTTACCGAGGCGCAGCAATGGTTTTCGCGCGGTTCTTTCAGGAAGCCTGAGCAAGTTATCTTGCAAGACCTCGAACTGCTCCTGCGCCTCTCAGAGGTTGACCGCTGAAGCATATAGCGGTTGCGGGTGCAACATCCCCTTGTTCAAAACGGCCTCAACGACGAGACAGGGGAAAGTCGCAAGAATCGTAAAGCATCCGGATCTGTTTATCATCGAACCGCGCCTCATCGACCTCCATCACAGAGCCTCGCAGCTGCGAGTTGGGCATTTCCTCTATCGCAAAGCGCACGGCTTCTGCAGCAGTCTTGAACCTCTTGTAGCGAACACCTTGGCTTCGCAATGATTTCTTGCCTGGGAAAAGCCCCGCTTCGATAGTGTAGTCGAACTTGATCATATCCTGGTCTCCCTGTGAGGCCCGGGGATGGCTGGCGAATCTATGCTGCGAAATTCGTCAACGGAGGGTGAGGCTTTGCGTTCGATTGTTTTCTCGGGCCTGCCGTTCCGTCAGCCGGAGTTCACGCTGGCGCGATTTCATATGCCGGCGAAGGGTTTCCAGCTTCTCTGCATTAGAGCCTTTGTCGGTTTCCGGCGCGAGAAATAGTTTTTCTATTGCATCACGCGTGGTCTTTTGTGTCATATTGGAATTCCTTTATTGATGGCATGCAGGGTCATTCTCGTCGGCTTGACGACACGGAACGAAGGGGCTGGAAGTCACTTCCTCTTGTCGAACCCTGTCGTGTTGCCGCTCGCGAGTTTCACCTGTTTGCCAGGCGCCGGCGCGGCGACTGCGGCGGCCTTGTCTTTCTTCGGCTTGCGGACTTCACGATTGCTGCGTGCTTGACCCTTGGCCATGAATGTCTCCCCGTTTGTGTAATTGTCGGATGTACGGAGACGTTGCGCTCCGTTTCGGTATGCGCCAGTTACGCCGTAAGTAGATCAAGCACCAGGCGCCCGGCAAGCGGGCGGTTTTCGAGTGATGCGACCATAAGACGAATATGAGATGGGTCGGACGGGACCTTTTGTACCGCCGTTCCCGCATCAAGACTGAAATTGGGAAAAACAAGGAAATTCACAATTCGCCTGGGCGCGCGCTTTTTCTCTCGCGTTGCGTCTTCGGTGAGCACTATCGAAAGGCAACGCGCTACATTCTCTCGATAACCGAAAGCGCCGGTGGAGACGAGATTGCGCGAAAGGTTTGGCGGATAGAAGTCGGAAGACATGACGCCCTCCTTCGTTGGGGCCAGGGCGTTCGCCCTGATTCAGCGATGCCCTTTAAACGGTCGCTGATTTGGGGAGAGTGCGCCTATTCGTTCGCTGGGGCAAATCATTTCGTAATTTCAGCAGGCAGAACATTCGGTACGGTCAAATTGAAAACACAACGAGGGAGGGACGGCCACTCAAATGCCCTCGTCGTGTCGGTCTGCAATCGGTAACCTTTGCCTGTCCCCGCCGATATGGCTGGTCACCGAGGGCGAACGACCTTTTTAGGAGCGGGAAGCAGACCCTCGCGCTGCAGCTTTTTTCTAGCCAGCTTGCGATGACGACGTATCGCCTCCGCCTCTTCGCGGATGCGCTTTTCGGATGGCTTTTCATACGAAGTACGCGCACGCATTTCACGAAAAATACCTTCGCGCTGCATTCGCTTTTTCAAAACGCGAAGGGCTTGCTCGACATTGTTGTCTCTGACGAGAACCTGCAAAATATCTCCTGACGCAGCATCGGCTGCTATTTCCTGATCCTGATTGCGTTTGGATTAATCCAGTTCGACGTGGCTCCGAGAGACGCCGCGTTTTCCGCATCCTGGGGGCGTGCAGTTGACGCTTCGGCGTCGATGTCATCGTGCGCTATGTTTCGCTCGAAATTCTCGTTCTGAAACCGCACTCTGTATTGCGGCGACAAACCCTGAGTCTCTGGCAGGACCGACGTGATCCGGCCGGCACCATCAGGATGAACGCTGCCGAGCACACCGGCCTTCAGGACGATTGTGTCGCCCGATCTGTATCGGATCTTGCGCATCGGGGGCTCCCATTGCCGTAAAAAACAAAAGGCCGGGCTTTACCCCGACCTCTCACCATCACTCAGCTTTGCTGCCAGTACATCCGTGGTCAGCGTCAGCGAATGACAAATTAAGCCGCCTGCAGATTATCGGCGGAATTCTTGCCCGACTTGCGGTCCTGCACGATGTCGTAGCGGATCTTCTGACCATCGTTAAGCGAACGCATGCCAGCGCGCTCCACGGCCGAGATGTGAACAAACACATCCGTGCTACCATTGTCAGGTTGAATAAAGCCGAAGCCCTTGGTGGTATTGAACCACTTTACAGTACCAGTGTTCATAACGATTTCCTTTCAAAGCAATCGTTGAGGTTCCCGCGATTTCTTGCAGGATTAAGATCGATAATTTGAGAGGGAAATCCAACAGGAGCTCTGGCTCCAGAAACGACGTCACAAGCAATGGTCGATGAAGCATATATATACACAACATCTGATTTTGCAATGAGCAACGGGGTTTTTATTAATTTTTTGGTCGCATCTGCCCTAACGCGCTGGTTTCGCAGCAATGTATTTTAGCACAGCGCTCGTTACTCAGCGTCGGGTGCTTTTTTTGAAATGCCATGTCCAATTTGAGCGGCGGTCATCTGATAATACAGATGATTTACAGTTCAATCGACAGCCGGCAACCCCGCCAACATCTGGACCTCCGGCCTACGCTTCTGGAGCGGGACAAGAGGGGTATCAGTTCAATTGAGACCCTTGGCGGCGAACAGGAGTTGGCGGCCTTTCCGGGCCTAGTCCCTATCGCGCAGATAACCGCTCCCGCCCGGTTTCTGAATTGCTGTAACAGCAACGCGGCGAAGTCTAGGCCGGAGAGGGCATCGTTAGAAACGAGACCCTCCCCCCCTTGAGGTAGGGGCAGATCGGCGCCGGTAATGGACGGGAGGCGAGCGCGTACAGAACCGAAGGAGCCAAATCCGAAACGGTTTCGGATTTGTCCCAAGCCGCTTGTACTCCCTCGGGTCCCCTAAAATAACGCGCGCCACCGTGGCGCAAACCTCAATCCCACGATCTGCGTGCCATACGGCGAATAACTGGACGAATTTGTCCAGTTCGAACCGGCGCAAATGGAAAAGGCCAGCCACATGGGCCGGCCTTCATTACGTGGGCGCCAGTACATCCGTGGTCGCCGACGTGGGGGTAGGCGCAACATAGTGCTTTATAAGCAATCGATCAACCTTTTGTGTCTGCGACAAAATTCGCCACATCTGATGAATGTGAAGCGGAAAAGCACAACTGCATAAAATGCAATTTAATCAGTATAGGCGATCAAAATACTTGGTGTGCTTTATGGGCGTTGCGATACGCAGCGCGCAAATGACAGGGCGCGGTTTTCGGCATGACGCCGCTCTTCATTCAAGATGTTGTTCAAATCGAGAGAAAACATGCCGCTTAATATCAATACGAACATTCCCACTTTAATCGCCCAACGCAATCTGTCGAAAACGAGCAATCTTCTCGCTAACGCCGCGAGCAGATTGTCGTCTGGACTGCAGATCAGAAACGACGCGGCATCTGTTGCGATGCCGTCTCAGCAACAGTCGTCCATGCAATCGGTATCAGCTGCGTATGGCGCGGTCTTAAGCAAAACAAACATGGCAACCCTCATGGAGGGCGCGCTGTCTTCGACTGCAGACATGTTGCAGCTACTGGTAGGACTGGCTCAGCAGGTATCCTACGAAACCCTGAGTGCTGACCATAAACAGAGCATCGGCCAAGAGTTTTCGAAGGTAAAGGCATCTATCGGGTCTATTTCAACGAACGCCTCGTTTAATGGCATCAAGCTGCTAGACTCTTCGGGAACGACGCCAGGGATCGAGACTTACAGTGACCCCTCCCTCGCCGCGGCCCAGGGCGGGACCGCGGAGATCGACTTGAGCAAGACTACCCTCCACAGCAGCACCAAAGCTGAGGACGGCATCCTGACTCGTTCCTATGGCGATTACCACTTGCTGTCGTCGGGCGATACACCGGCATCGTCCAAGGAGATGGAAATTACCGCGGAGACGACCACCGATGAAGCTGTTGCCATGCTAAGCGCCCTGAAAAGCATGATCGGCGGCGTCAGCTCAGCGCGAGCAGAAGTTGGCACATTTCAATCCGAACTAAATTACGACATACAAAGCCTGGGTCTCAAAGTTGAAGCGCTTTCTCAGTCACGAAACAGCATCATGGACATCGATGTAGCGACGGAAACGGCCAATCTTTCAATAGCCCAAATTCGCCAGCAGGCGAGCGTGTCGATCCTGAGCCGGACCAACGAAAACGCTGTCTTCTTGCGCGGTCTGCTGCGCTGAACATATTGACGAGTGCGTGCACATATCGCGCACTCGTCACGCTCCTGAAAATGCCTGTTACCCGATCTTTGGGATCGGTCTGGAGATGGAGACACCGCCAGAGCAGCGAAAGATAGACTAACGGAGCGACCGCCTGCTTCAGTTGCACATCACAGATCTAGTTCTTCGGCAATGGCAATGATGGCTTCTGCCGCTTGCATTTCGCGCCAGCCGGCCTCCGTCGCCATATCGACAAGGCGGTGAATGTGTTCTTCAATCCATTCCTGGCAGTTCAAGGCAGCATCGTTATTGGGTGCTGGCAATGGCGATTTACTCCTGAATTCAGGTCAGATCCCTACGCCGACTTCCGGCCAAGTCGCTGCTGTTAAGGGAAGTGTCTGCCCGCTTCCTCAAGCTTGGCTTTGTCATGCACGCCTTGCGAATGCATCTGGAGCAACAAAACATGAAGCGCCTTAGCGGCCTCTGAATTCAAACTTAGGCCTTTTCCCGCGCAGATCTCTTCGTGAAGCTTATCTAAATCAGCAATATGAATGATGCTGGAGGTCGTTTCATCTGCCATTCAAATTTCCTTATCGGTTGAAGGTCACGCGGCCAAAAGTTCATTCACCGACTTTACGAGCTGTTCCAATCTGTAGGGCTTGGGAAAGAACTTTGCTTTCTCTGGAAGCTCGAAAGCGGATGGGCTTACAAACCCTGACGTGACTACGATCCGAACGTTCGGCCAACGCTCAGTCACAATCCTCGCTAAGCCAAGGCCGTCCATTGAGCCTGGCATTCTCACATCAGTCACAATTAAGTCGACATCGCATTGATGGTGCAGAATTTCCAGAGCTGCATCTGCGCTTTCCGCTTCGAGCACCGTGTGCCCTTCGGCTTCTAAAACGTACACGGCGTCCATACGGATCAGCGCCTCATCTTCAACGACCATAACGACCGCCGGTCGCTCATCTAAACTCATATGCGCTTCCTGCCCAAAACGATAAGCTGTTAGATTTCAGCATGTAGTGCGGGAAAAGCTGTTAGCCAGTGAGGTCTTTGACGCGAAACGGCCCTTTGCCAATTCAAAGCCAACATTTCGGCAGCAATCGTAACGGCCCATTAAGCATATGCTGATGCCATCTACGCATGGAATACGGAGCGGCAGTCTTTGAGTAACGTGACTTCATTCGTGAACGAGCTTGTTCGCGCCGCCAATGAGGTTGGCACTCTAACGGATAGCGAAGCAGAAAGGCTTTTGGATCGAGCCGTGCGGTCCATTCTGGAAATGCGTGAAGAGGTTGGCATCCCGCCAAGCAATTCGAGTGCCGATGCCGTTCTCATTGTTCAAGCTGTCGCCAGGTCGGTTAACGGAGGTAATCGGTCAAACGAAAAAGTTCGCGCCGCTCTTCTCGACGCGGCCGGCATGATCCGTGACCTTCGTATTGTCATCGCTGAGAGCGTTCAATTGGTTCTCCGCGCTCCCCGAAGCGCTGACAATGACCAACAACGCTAAAGCCCATATTGACCCGCGCCAAATCTCACGGGCTGTTAAGGTTTTGCTGATGCAATGCCATCATGGCAAAGCCTCCGAAGACACCCCGCTCTAAACCTCTCCTGCGAGAAACAGACGCGCCGCTCCGGGGGCGTGCCCGACGCCCACGCGACCCGCGGCAGCCTCAGCTTCCCCTAGACCCTATGCCGGAACGGATTGAGCCAGCCCTTGCCCTGCTTGTCGATCGGCCGCCGGTCGGTCCAGATTGGGCATTCGAAATCAAATGGGACGGCTACCGTCTGGCCGTTCATGTTGAGCTCGACGGTGTGCGGATAATCACCCGCGGCGGCCATGACTGGACGCATCGCTTTCCTGCAATTGCTGAGGCGGCCAAAGCTTTCGGCACTACCATCATTCTGGATGGGGAAGCCGTCGTTCTCGATGAGCAAGGCCGGTCAGATTTCGGCGCCCTGCAAAAAGCCTTGGGTGGCCCGGGCGGCAAGCGCAGCGCAAGCGAAGCAATCTTCTATGCCTTCGATATCCTGTATTTCGATGGGCACGACCTGACACGCATGGACCTCGAAGAACGCCGGCAGATCCTTGAGGGGCTGATCGATGCCGATGGCACGATCCGGCTTTCGGAGGAGATTGACGGCGATGGCGAAGACCTGCTGGCCGGCGCCTGTGAGCTTGGCCTTGAAGGCATCATCGCCAAGCATCGGGGGAAGCCGTATACGCCTGGCCGCAACGGCGACTGGCGCAAGATCAAATGCGTCCAGAGTGAAAGCTTCATGGTCGTGGGGTACGAGCCTTCGAAGATCGCCCGCGGCGGTATCGGCAGCCTCCTGCTGGCTGCGCGCCGTGGCCACGACTGGGTTTATGTCGGCAACGTCGGGACCGGCTTCAAAGAGCAGGACGGGCTCTATCTCCGCAAGACCCTCGACAAGCTGAAAACCAAACGCCCACCCGTCGCGGCAGAAAGCAAAGGCGCCGTCTTCGCCCAGCCGACGCTTATAGCGGAGATAGAGTTTCGAGGCTGGACGAGTGACCAGAAGCTACGGCATGCTTCCTACAAGGGCTTGCTGGAGGTGCAGGACAATGCGGCGGTGTTCGAATTGGAATAGCGCGCCTTATGTACGGGAGGCCGGCGGAA
>NZ_CAXUSG020000029.1:0-20913 GCF_964253915.1 Rhizobium sp. LjRoot30
ATGTAAGCCTCTCGATCGGAGAGCTGAGACGTTTCGCGGCAAAACCAAGCACCCGCTCGCCATCTCGGCCAGCTGCAGCAATACGATCCTCCCAAAAGAAGCGGTTATCGACGACTGACATGTCTAATAGGGTTTCGGCAGCGCCTTTGACGAAGATGGTCTGCTCGCCGGTCGGACCGGAATGCAGTGTCGCCATGAACCGGTGAGCGGAATCGAAGGGTATTTCGTCAAGTCTTGGCCACTCGCCGCGCAGGTGCGCCGGCTGCAGCCCAGCCTTGTGGCCGAGTGAAAGCAGCGCGCCTTCCATTGGATCACCGCCAACGAGCCACTCACCGTCCGTTTCCACTAGATCGGCGTCCCCGCACAACACTCCGCAACGAAGCAACGGCCCGGCTGCAGCGAGCGCGGCGACATCGTCCCCTCTTTCGCTTGAGAATTGACCCTTCGGCGCGTAGCCTTAACCACTGACAAACAGACGGGTGTCGCGCATATCGATGCGGCGCGCGGTCATTTCGTTGAGGGTCAGCGTGCCGGTCTTGTCAGTGCAGATGACCGACGTGGCCCCCAGCGTCTCCACCGCCGGCAGCTTGCGGATAACCGCATTTCGTTGGGCCATCCGACGAACCCCGATTGCCAGGGTTATGGTGATGACCGTAGGCAAGCCCTCTGGCACGATGCCGACGGCCAGCGCCACGACGGAGATCAGCGCATCGACCCAGTCGAAGCGACGCACAAGCACGGCAAACGCGAAAAGCAGAACGCTGCCGATCGCCACGACGCTTGTAAACCGCTTTGCGAAAGCATCGATTTGGCGCAGGAGCGGTGTGCTGAGTTGCTCGACGTCCTGGATCAAGCGACTGATACGTCCGATTTCCGTTGCCATTCCGGTGTGAACCGCCAGACCGGTCGCCTGCCCGGACACGACAAGCGTCCCGGAATATGCCATATTGCGACGATCGCCCAGTACGGCCTCAAAAGCGACCGGAGCTTCGTCCTTTTCCGCAACCATCGATTCACCGGTCAGAATTGCTTCATCGACGAGGAACTGGCGGGCGCGCAGCAGGCGAAGGTCAGCGGGAACTCTGTCTCCTGCTTCGAGCAGAACGATATCGCCGGGGACGATGTCGCGGACTGCAATGATTGTTCGCGCCCCCTCTCGAAGAACGATGGCCTTCGGAGCGATCATGTCGCGGATCGCATTGAGCGCTTGTTCGGCCCGCCCCTCCTGCACGAAACCAACAACCGCGTTGACGATCACGACGGCCACGATCACGCTTGCATCAATGACATGGTCTAGCAGAGAGGCCGCCACCGCCGCGGCGAGCAGAAAATAGATCAGCACGTTGTGGAATTGGGATACAAACCTCTTCCATGCCGGCCGGCCTGGCGTGACTGGGAGCTCGTTCGGCCCGAACTGCGCGAACCTGACTGCGGCCTCAAGCGAATTCAGTCCGTGTGCGCTGACACCGAGCGCGTCGAGCGCTTCGTTTGCAGTCTTCCCATGCCAACTGTCAGTACCTTGCCCCATTTATCCCCCAAAAGTTTTTGCGTAACCGTCCTCGATTAGGTCTCGGGTGAGATATTATGTGCTTGCCGGGCCCGAAAGCGCGCTGTCTCACTGCGCACGCAGCTTAAGGTGATCCACATTCACAATATCGCAAAGCCGTCCCAAGGCTGATCCTGGACCATTCCCCTGGATCCGGCGCAGGCGCTTTCCGCCTAACCTTATTGAACGAGAATTTGTTGACGGCGACGGCAATCGTCATCAGCGGATCGGTCCCCGAACATCCACCGGACAAAACCATCACTCCTCAAGCGCCCGTCTTATTTTACGGATCACCACCCCCCGCGCCTTGTCATCCGCGGCGTTGCGAAGCTCAGCCTGCAGATCGAGAAGAAGCGTCTGATAGTCGTTGTTCCAGTCGCGATGCCCGGCTTGCTGAGGGTCTATGCGAGGTGGCGGCCCAGCCTGCGAAATATCGACCGGTCCGTCAGCGTCCAGACGAAATGCCGAATCGAGCCGTGGACGGTACACATGCTCGTCACCGACCAAGGCCGCAGCCCTCCGAGCCATTGCCTCCATCGCTTCTTCCTCACCGTGGACAAGAAAGACGGCGTATCGCACTGGCAGGCGCCCGGCGAGCCAGCTGGAGAGTTCTGCACCGTCGGCATGGCCGCTATAGACGTCGATCGAACGTATATTCGCGCGCACGCTGATCTCGTCACCCTGAATCCTGACTGTCGCTGCACCGTCCTGAAGAATTCGTCCAAGCGTGCCGGCAGCTTGAAAGCCGACAAGCAACACGGTCCCTTCCTCACGCCATAACCAATTCTTGAGACGGTGACGTATTCGTCCCGCCTCGCACATACCGCTTGCCGCGATGACGATATGGAATCCGCGAACGAAGTCGACTGCCTTCGATTGTTCGACGGTTTGAGTGAAACGCACGTTTTTCGAACGGATTGCTCTGACCAGCAGATCTCCGTTCTCCAGATCATCTCGGTGCTTTTCGAAAATGTCAGTAGCGCGAATTGCCAGCGGTGAATCGATGATGATTGGGCAGGACGGGATATCGCCCGTCTCCATCAAGAAAATCAGGTCGGCGAGCAATTCCTGTGTCCGCTCCACAGCGAAAGAGGGAATTATCAGTGCGCCGTCGCGGTGCCGGCTTGCGGTGGAAACCTCTTGTGCGAGAATCCGACGCCGGCCGATATCGGTCGTATCGAGACGGTCCGTTCCGCCATAGGTGCTTTCGCAGACGACGTAGTCAAAACCCGCTGGCGCTTCGGGGTCGTGTTGAAGAAGCTTGAAACCAGAACCGATGTCTCCGGAAAAAAGCAGCCGCAGGAGATCCCGTCCCTGACCGATCTCCATTTCTATGGACGCGGAACCGAGCAGATGGCCGGCGTTCCAAAAGCGCACGCGGACGTCTTGTGCTATTTCCTGCCATTGTCGCAGCCGCACCGGTCGGAACTGTGTCAAGACCAGGGCTGCATCGGTCGCATCGTAGATCGGCTCGACTTGCACACGCGAGCGTCGGCGATTGCGGCGGTTGAGCTGCTCGACCTCATATTCCTGGATGTGGGCGGAATCCGGCAACATGACGCTGCACAGGTCCATTGTGCCGCCTGTCGCGTAGATCGGGCCACGGTAGCCGAAACGGGCGAGCTTGGGCAGAAGTCCTGCATGGTCGATATGAGCATGGGTCAATACGACCGCGACAACGCTTTCCGGATCGAAAGGGAAAGGGCGATAGTTCAACTCCTTTTCCGTCTTGGAGCCTTGGAACATGCCGCAGTCCACGAGGATCAGTCCGCCTGCAGTTTCGATCGCAAAACAAGAACCGGTGACCGTACCAGCCGCGCCGTGAAACCGGATTGTGGGTCGATGTTGCATTGTCATGCCTCCTTGTCGTCACGCTACATTGTTCCATCCCTCACGTCTTGACTTCGATCATCTCGAAACGAGCCATGGACATTCTTTCTTGCCTTCCCTGCTTTGGTCTCAGCTCTTGATTGTTCTTCGACGAGCGATACCTTGAGTTGAGGTCATGCGCTTGTGATGGAACTTTTATACACGGGTTGGCGTTTGCAACGCCAAACGAGTGGGGGATAATTGATGGGGCAGTTTACCACTGGAGAACGCGAACTCGGCGCCGCCGTCCTCATAATTTTAGCTATTGTTGGCGTCGCCATGGCTGCGGCCGGACGATACGATCCACTCGGTATCCACGGCGGAATAGTGCTTTTCTACAGCATAGCTTTGCTGTTTATTCTCATTTCCGGAGCGTTCGGACCACCGCCCGACCCGGAGAGATTTAGCCGCTATTACGACGACCCGATCAAGGTGGGGGTCTGTCTGACGCTCCTCTGGGCGATCTTCGGAATGTTCATCGGTGTCTGGGCGGCAGCGCAACTCGCATGGCCATCCCTGAATTTCGACACGTCCTGGGCGAGTTTTGGACGTATTCGCCCTGCTCACACCACAGGCGTCATTTTCGGCTTTGGCGGGAATGCCCTGTTGACCACATCTTTTCACGTGGTCCAGCGGACGTCGCGCGCCCGTCTTGCAGACCAGTTTTCACCCTGGTTCGTGTTGCTGGGTTTCAACCTTTTCTGTCTTATCGCCGTTTCAGGATACTTTCTTGGCGTCACCCAATCGAAGGAATATGCCGAAGCGGAATGGTATGCCGACATCTGGCTCGTCATCGTCTGGGTGACTTATTTCTTCCTTTATGTGCGGACGCTCGCACGTCGAAAAGAGCCGCATATCTATGTCGCCAACTGGTATTATCTAGCGTTCATTATCGTCGTGGCGATCCTGCATATCGTCAACAATCTGGCCATTCCCATCTCGCTCGGCCATGCAAAGAGCTATACGATCTGGGCTGGCGTTCAGGACTCGATGGTGCAGTGGTGGTACGGGCACAATGCGGTTGCGTTCTTTTTGACGGCCGGCTTCCTGGCTATGCTCTATTACTATCTTCCCAAGCGCGCTGAACGACCGATCTTCTCCTATCGCCTGTCGATCCTCAGCTTCTGGGGGATCACCTTCTTTTACATGTGGGCCGGATCCCACCATTTGCATTACACAGCGCTCCCCCACTGGGTACAAAATCTGGGCATGACGTTTTCGGTCATGCTCCTGGTGCCGTCATGGGCTTCGGCAGGGAATGCTCTTTTGACCCTCAACGGTGCTTGGCATAAGGTGCGGGACGACGCCACCCTTCGATTCATGATGATGGCCGCGTTTTTCTACGGTCTTTCCACATTCGAAGGTTCGTTTCTGGCCATTCGGCCCGTCAACTCGCTGTCGCATTACACCGATTGGACCGTCGGCCATGTCCATGCCGGCGCACTCGGTTGGGTTGCCATGATCACCTTCGGCGCTCTTTACACGCTGGTTCCATCGGTCTGGAAGCGCGAGAGGATGTATTCGGCCGCACTCGTCGAAGTGCATTTCTGGCTGGCGCTGATCGGCACGCTGATCTACGTCTTTGCGATGTGGAATTCCGGCATCATTCAAGGTTTGATGTGGCGGACTTACTCTCCTGACAACACGCTCGTCTATTCTTTCGTCGATACCCTCGTTGCAATGTATCCTTATTACATCGCGCGTGCGTTCGGAGGCTTGCTCTTCCTCCTGGGCGCAGTCGTTGCCGCTTACAATGTCTGGATGACGATCCGAAGTCCGGAGACAGCACCTCGGCAGTCGACGGAAGACCTTCCATTCGGACGGCCACCACTCGAGCATTCCACGACCTCGCCTGCGGAGTAGATCGATGCCGGAACTGATGCACAGAAAACTGGAACGATCGGCAACGGGCTTCATGCTGGCAATCATCGCCGCCGCGAGCGTCGGGGGGATCGTGGAAATTGCGCCTTTGTTCACGATTGATGACACCGTCGAGACCGTAACAGACATGCGCCTCTACACTCCCCTGGAACTGGCGGGGCGTGATATTTACGTCCGCGAAGGCTGTTACGCCTGTCACAGCCAGATGATCCGGACATTGCGCGACGAAGTCGAACGTTACGGACCTTACTCCCTCGCCGTCGAATCCCAGTACGATCATCCAATGTTGTGGGGATCCAAGCGGACTGGGCCGGATCTCGCCCGTATCGGCGGCAAATATTCCGACTTCTGGCATGTGGCGCATCTCACCAACCCACGCGACGTCGTGCCGGACTCGAACATGCCTTCTTATCGGTGGCTGGCGACCACGCCCCTCGATCTTGCCGACCTGCCCCTAAAGCTACAAGCACAGAGATCGGTCGGAGTGCCCTACACGGACGAGATGATTTCGAATGCATCGCGGGACGCCTACGGACAAGCATTGCCTGACAGTGAACAGGCATCCGGGGTCAGCGAGAGATACGGCGAGGCAACACAGATTTCAGCGTTCGACGGCGTCACGACCAATGTCACCGAAATGGACGCTTTGGTAGCGTATCTACAGGTTCTAGGACAGCTGACGAAGGCTGCCTACGAGAATACCGCCGCGCCCGAGCAGATGCCAAATCCGAACAATTGAGGGGATAAGATGGAGATCAGTCATGACACATTGGTCGAAGCGGCCAAGACATGGGGCCTGTTCTATCTGATCGGCTTCTCGATTTGCGTTGTCGTCTACACCTTCCTGCCATCCAACAAGCTGCGCTTTGAACGCGCCGAAGCGCATGTCTTCGACAAGGAGGATCGTCCGTGGATGTAGAAGAGGTTGATCCGGTCAGTGGTAGAAAGACCACCGGGCATGTCTGGAATGGCATCAAGGAGCTTGATACCCCGATACCGAGGGGAGTGTTACTATTCCTGATCGTGACGCACGTATTTGCTGTGCTGTGGTGGTTCTTGATGCCCACCTGGCCTTTGGGAGCGACCTACACTAAAGGCTTGCTGGGCTCTGATCAGAAAACTTCCGTCGAGGAAAATTTGCGTGATGCGAATGCCGCGCGCGTCCCCTGGATCAAGCAGATCGAAACGAAGTCCTACGACGAGATCCGGTCCGATGAGCAGTTGATGGTGAAGGTCCGGTCGAACGGCCACCAACTTTTCGGTGACAATTGTGCCGCCTGTCATGGAAGGGATGGAAAAGGAGGGCGAAATTATCCCGACCTGACCGACGATGACTGGCTTTGGGGTGGAGGCCCTGAACGCATTGCCCAGACACTGACGGTCGGCGTCAATTCCCGGCATCCCGACAGCCGGATCGGCCAGATGCCGGCGTTTGGGCGTGACGAGATGCTGGACCGGCAGCAGGTGTCGGACGTTGCCGCCTATGTGCGATCCCTAAGCGACCCGACCACATCAACCGCCGCCAACATCGGACAGATCGACAAGGGGCGGGAAGTTTTCGTCACGACATGTGTCGCCTGTCACGGCGAGGACGCCAAAGGAAATCCAGAGGTCGGGGCACCGAACCTGACGGATCAACATTGGATTTACGGCGGAAGTCTTCAAACGATCATCGATACCATCCATGGCGGCCGCCAAGGTCACATGCCCACATGGGATGAAAGGCTGACGCCGGTAGAGATCAAGGTTCTAGCGCTCTACGTGAACGCCTTGGCGCAGAAGGAACCGTGATGGCGACCATTTTACGCGAAACTGCAAAGCGATCGATGTCGGTGTGGCTCGTGGTGGCTGTCGTCGCTCTGGTCCTGATCGGCGCCAATGCTCATTTGGCGTATGTTGCCTTTAACAGTCAACCGGGCTGCGTGGCACATCTAAAGGACAAGGGTGAGGCACCGGGAAAATTCCGGGCTGCCAAATCGGCATGTTGACCAGGAGACGACGATGGCCGGCAAAGAACACTCGTCCACACTGATTTCCGAGGTTTCGGATATCGAGGAGACACGTAATATCAAGTGGAAGCGCGATCTGTCTTGGGGAGCGCCGTTGAGATGGCTTTCGTCGGGCTGGAAAGATCTTTGGACACGGCCCATTCCAAGCCTCCTCTATGGGGTGGCGGTTTGCGCCGCCTCGATCGTTTTCATTGCCTATATGTTCGACACCGGCAGGGATTATTTCCTGTTTCCGGCCCTTGCCGGATTCCTGATCGTCGGGCCTCTGATCGCAGCAGGACTTTATCTCAAGAGTCGCAACATCGAAGCCGGGAAACCTGTAACGCTTCGAACGATGCTTGCTGTTCAGCCGCTCTCGGGTGCACAGGTCTTCTTTACCGGAATGCTCTTGGCGATGCTGATGATGCTTTGGATGAGGGCGGCAGTTCTGATCTATGCACTTTTCTTTGGTGTCCAGCCATTCCCAGGTCTCGATCTCATCGTGGATATGCTGCTGACGACCCCAAGGGGTTGGGCCATGCTCATTGTCGGAAGCCTTATCGGATCGCTGTTTGCCGGTTTCGCCTTTGCCCTCAGCGTCTTTTCCATTCCCCTGCTCCTGGATCGGAGGATCGACGCCATCACGGCAATGGCGATTAGCACAGCCATGGTGTGGAACAATCTCCGGCCTTCATTGATGTGGGGTGCAATCGTTCTGGTGCTGTTCCTCGTCAGTGTCGCTACCGGGCTTTTGGCATTGATCGTCATTTTTCCGTGGTTGGGCCATGCGACCTGGCACGCCTATCGCGAGATGAAGTAAGGCCATGACCTGTTGCGGCTCGCCATTGGGAGTTACTGACGCGCGGACTATGAACACCCGCAACGCGGATGAAATAGCGGTTGCAAGCCGATCGCTCGGAAACGGGCTGCATCAGTCGGTGCTGTCGGTCCCTGACATGCACTGCGCCGCCTGTATCGGAGCAATCGAGAAAACTCTGTCCAGTCTTGACGGCATTCGCATGGCGCGCGCCAATCTTTCGACCCGCACGGTGACAGTGAATTGGTTGACGGAACAGGGGCAGCCACCTGCCATGGTGGAAGCCCTGCAAAAGATCGGTTTCGCCTCGCATATCCCTTCTAACGAAATCGAGACGGATGATGGGGCGCACGCCAGCCTCGTCAGTCGACTGGCCGTCGCCGGATTTTGCTCGATGAATATAATGCTCTTGTCCGTCTCGGTGTGGGCAGGTGCAGATCCTGCAACGCGCCAAGCCTTCCATCTAATATCTGCTGCCTTGGCTTGTCCTGCCGTTTTCTACTCGGGCAGTGTTTTCTACATCTCAGCGACGCGGGCGCTTGTACATGGCCGGGTCAACATGGATGTACCTGTCAGCATCGGGATCGTTTTATCATTTGTCCTCAGTCTGTACGACGCATTGTCAGGCGCCTCTCATGCATATTTCGAGGCCAGCACGTCGCTTGTCTTCGTCCTGCTGGTCGGCAGAGTCCTCGACAATTCAATGAGACGAAAAGCCAAATCCGCCGTGGCAGCATTGGCCCGTATGACACCTCGTGGCGCGAACCTCGTCGCAGAAGGAGGGGCGATCGATTACATCGCGCTGTCAGACATCAAGCCCGGAATGCAGCTCTTGGTCCCTGCCGGCGGACGATGCCCGGTCGATGGAACCGTCGTGGATGGCAAATCTGAAACCGACCCTTCGATCGTCACAGGGGAGAGCCGTTGGAAAAGTGTCCGGCCGGGATGCGATGTCCGCGCCGGCGAGTTGAATATGTTAGCACCCTTCGTCGTTCGTGCCTCCGTCCATGCCTCGCAATCGCTGCTCTCGGAAATTGGCCGCATGTTGCAGGAAGCAGAGAACGCTCGTTCGCGCTATCGGCGCCTCGCGGATCGTGCGGCAGGACTTTACGCACCGATCGTCCATTCGCTATCTGCGCTCGCCTTCGCCGGTTGGATCATCATCTCGGGGGATCCGCATCTATCGCTGACAATCGCGATCTCGGTGCTGATCATCACCTGCCCTTGCGCGCTGGGTTTGGCCGTTCCGATGGTGCAAGTTGTTCTTGCGCGGCGCCTGTTCGAGCGGGGTGTCATGGCGACCGACGGATCCGCTTACGAGCGTTTGAATGAAATTGACACCGTCGTCTTTGACAAGACCGGCACTCTCACCACTGGCCGACCAACGTTGCTGAACGGTCACGAAATCGCAGCTGAACACCTCGTCCTGGCCGGATCCTTGGCACAAATATCGCGTCATCCCATGGCCGTAACTATACTCACCGCTTTTAGACGTGCAGGCTTGAAATCTGTCAGCGTTGCGAATGCGTCCGAGAGAGCTGGTCTCGGGATAGAGGGATCGTATTGCGGCGATGTCTATCGGCTGGGTCGTGGCGACTGGGCTGCCACAAATGGTTCAGAAGCATCAATGCTCGGGTCAACTGTGCTGTCGAAAAACGGGCGACCCATCGCATCCTTTCAGTTTGGCGAAACCATTCGGCCAGGCGCCGCGGAGTTTGTGCGCTTCCTGAAAAAGCGGGGGGTTGGCGTCGCTGTCTTCTCCGGAGACTCCGAATCCGCCGTACAATCCGTATCGGAACAACTCGGCATCGCCGATTACAGGTTCCGGCTCATGCCGGGTGATAAAGCGGCTGGTCTGCAAGATCTGCAAGCGCAAGGCAGAAAGACCCTCATGATCGGCGACGGTATCAACGATGCGCCCGCGCTCAAGGCGGCCAATGTATCGATGGCGCCATCGACCGCGAGCGAGATAGGGCGCAGCGCCGCGGATTTCATTTTTGTCGATGAGAGCTTGGCGGCGGCCCAAGATACGATTGATGCCGCATGTCGCGCGCACCGACTAATCCGACAGAATTTCGCCCTTGCTGCGCTGTACAATCTGATCAGTCTGCCGATTGCTCTCGCCGGCTTTGTGACACCGCTCGCTGCCGCGCTCGCCATGTCGACTTCGTCACTCATAGTTGTCGCCAACGCTTTGCGTCTTGGGGCCGTACCGTTTGGAAGGCTCAAAGCGTCCGATTTGCGAACCACAAAGGAGGCCATGGGTTGACCGCTTTAGAGGTACTCGTCCCTCTTTCTGTCGCGATGGGGGCTGTCGGCCTTGGTGTCTTCTTGTGGTCGATGCGTAGCCGACAGTATGAAGACCTCGATGGCGCAGCCGAAAGAATTCTTCTGGACGACAACGATGAGCCAGGGTGATCCGCCTTGTCTCATGTCAATGCGAAATTCGCTGAGTAAAGCAAGAGGAGGGAATGATGGTCGATGATGCTGAGGTCCCGAACGCGGATAAACCCGATAGTCAGGAGACATCAAAGCGGGTGGTCGACCCCTCTGATGCGGTCACGGGGCTGGGTTTTATATTCGGACTGCTCGGAGCCGTTGTCGGCATTGGAGCAGCGGTTTTTCTTTCACCGACTTTTGGCTGGAGCATCATCGGATACTGTTTGCTCGCGGCGCTAGCGGGTGGATCGGCCGGCGTCGTAACGGGCGGCATGATCGGCGCGGCCATCGCCGTCTTGAGAGGTGTCGTTCTTTCGGCCCCAGGGCGAAATACTATCCTCGCAGCGGAGCAGTCAAAGCGCACCGATCGAGGGTAAGACACAGACGGGGCACTTCGTAGACGCAGCACAACAACGCCCACCGCATGTTTTCTTGGCTGCATAGCGCTCGAAGGCCTTGTCAAAGCTGCTACTTGACGATTTCCCGCAATGTCGTTTTCAACGAATCCTCGCCGGGGTGGGAGATGTCATCGATCAGATAGACGGGTGCCCCGCCGTCGAGATTTTCCTTGACGAGGGTGAATGTGACCTTGGTCACATCGGCCTTCCCACTATCGTCGTCAAAACACGCCTTGGCCTTGAAACCGACGACAATCTCGATCTTACCCTTCTTATTTGTCGGTGGGCTATAGGAGATACTTTTCAAAGGGCAGCTGTCCTGGCCGCCAATGATCGGATCCCAATCGATCATCATCTCGTGTCGTCGTTCGTTGCTCTTGAGCAGGGCGGTTGCGAAGGCCTTTGTAAAGTCTTCACTAAAATAACGGAGCAACACGTTTGCAGAGAAATAGTCCTCCTGAACGAACTTTCCATCGGCTGGGTCAGAGGAATTGTGTATGGCCATATCGATGAGAACACGCACCGTTTCGACCGGCTCATCTGCCGAAGCGGCAGATGCTGTAAGCAGGTACAATGCAAACAAACTGTAGCTGAATTTTTTCATTATTGGTCTCCGTTTAAAATTTCTTTGACGGCGTACGCCGCCCGCAGGGGGCGCTCGTGCTATCGTTTGATCGTCAAGAGCTCGACCCGTCCGATCGAGGTCAGCCCATCTTCAAGACCATTTTGCTCGTTCAAGTGCATTTGCTCCTTGCCCCAAGCCTGCACGAGAGAGGTCAACGCGTCGTCCTCCTTTTTCACCACCATAGAGAGAGAATAGGTCTTGTCGCATTGCTTTGCGCAGTTGAAATGCAGCACACCAATGGCCTCAATGTCTCCTTCTTTGGAAATGAAGATGGCGCCGCGCTCCGTCGCGCTGTGTGGCCTGACCGCAGAGAACCGGAATATGCCGGGCGCGACCTCCTTCGCGTCGTCGGGCGCGCCGCCGAGAACCTCCTCGACTGCATCTGAAATCCCTTGCTTCTGGCCAAGCCAAGACACTTTTCGCTTATCGAGGAATCCTCGAAGTGCCGGTTCAAATGATTTCGCCCACAAGAGTTCATTGGTATTGGAACATCCAAGTATCGAAGAGATTTCGCAAACCGCCGCCGCATTGGCGATCGGTGCAAGGAGAAGATAGGTCAGGACGGCCAAAAAACGCATTGACTGCTCCTAGAATAACGGAACGAAATGATCCGAGTTCGGTTTGTTTCAAGCATATTGTCACGCCGACGCCCTGAGGATGGTCGCGACGATGACGGTCGCGAATACGCCCGGCAGAACATAGCGGAGATATCTTCGCGCTTCTTGAGGCAGGTAAGGGTAAGCAGCCTTGAAGGGAAACCGGCTGCTTTCCAACAACAGATCTGCCATGAGGGCCAGAATGAGATAGAAATAACCGAGGGATATCATGAACGCGATCGGTGAATTCACCGACATGCTGCCAGGAAAACTCGACTCGAATGTAAAGCTGAGCGCCGCAAGCGCCAGAAGGGCCGAATAGGTGATCCCAGGAATATCTCCGATGAACCCCCGCGGCGCCCACAACACGAAGAGTGACACGCTCAGCACCGCCACGAAAGGAACGAATATCCGAAGAACGTACCGCGGCCAGGCCCGACTGACGGTCGCCGTCGCTTTCACGCGCATAACCGGTTTTGAATTCCAGCCGTAAAACTGCTCGAGCGAGAATTCGAGGCGTTGCGGAAGCCAGTCAGAATCGGTGAGATCTTCTGCGAGCGACGAAAGCTCCCGGTCCCTGTCGTCAACGATCGCAACAACCTGATCGACCCCGAAGAGGCGAGACGCCAGCGGAAAAACAAGCCGCTGTGTATCGAAGGGGAAAGCGGAAAGCTCAATCGTCGCTCTAAAATCGGCATCGATATTTCGGATCAGCATCACGTCGCCGCTGGCGAAAATCGACAGCGTGGTGGCATCGACGCGGGCGTCGCCGCTCTTGTTCTCCGTCTCAATTGCCGGATACCAGATCCCCGCAAGTCGTTCTTGGGCCAGCGCCTCGACGAAATCCTTTCGGTTTTTCCCTTCTCTTATGGCATCAAATCGAAGCGTCGGATCATTCCAGCGTTGGGTGATCTCGATAACGGCAGAGACAAGACCGCTTGTCTCATCGATTTTCGACAGATCGAGCACCCGCACGGCCAGATGCACATGCACCGGCAACGAAATGTCTTGCGGGATCGGAGCGCCAGCAGCATGCGCCGTCCAGTGAAGGAAGGGCAAAAGCATGGCGGCGACAAGCATGGCTCGGACCTTCCTCATGGTGCCGGACCGCGATTTTCGGCGGCGCCACGAAGTTTCGCCTGAAGAGCCCGAATGGCGGACCATAACTGCAGGTATTCGTCGACGTGACTGAGTGGCTGATGGTCTGAGCCACCGTCCTCGGCGGTCGCCAAGGCGAGTTCGATCAG
Source organism: Rhizobium sp. LjRoot30 (assembly GCF_964253915.1). Lineage (NCBI taxonomy): Bacteria > Pseudomonadati > Pseudomonadota > Alphaproteobacteria > Hyphomicrobiales > Rhizobiaceae > Rhizobium > Rhizobium sp. LjRoot30. The sequence continues at coordinate 13,407 of NZ_CAXUSG020000029.1, forward strand.
CGGCCCGGTGATGAATGCGCGGGTCACGATCATGAACAAGGAAAAAGCGATCAGGAAGCCAGAGATCGAGACGGCGACAACTGTGATTACCGATCGAGAAAGGTGGCTTTCAAGGTTGCTAAAATCACGGGCAATGACCAGGACGCCGATGAGGTTGCCGCTATAATCCAGCAAGGGTCGTCCCATCACCTTGAATTGCCGGCCATCAGCTGAATATGAGGTCACATAGGGAGCCCTCGACAGCTGAACCGTATCTGCTTTCTGCAACGTACCGAAGAATGTCGCGTCAGTCGCGGCCTCAACGGTCAAACCAAATCTATTCTCGGATGTTGTTCCGTCCTCGCGTAACTGCGTCGACGGGTCAAGAAAGAGAGCGTAATCAGCACCGGTGGCCGCTTTCGCCAGATGAAGGAGAGACGTCAGTTCGACGCCGATTTCTATCGTTCCAACGAGGCCCTGATCGGAGATGATCGGTGATACAGCCCGCAACGATAGCCCTTTTACCCCAAGCTCAAGTCCTTTCTGGGTCCGCTTGTCATGATTGGCCGCGATCACCATCGGCCGAAATTTCGATAAATCCTGTCCGAAATTTTCAGGCTCCGACACTCGCAGGAACGATTTCATGTCTGGAGTGTGGAAATGCATGACATTGATGCCGCCGCTGGTAGCAAGGCGCTGAAACAGCGGACGGCTTGAATCGAGCAGGATTCGGCGATCTCCGGCTGCCATCGATTCGACGACACGCGTGTCGGACGCAATTGCTTCCGAATGGGTGGCAGAGAGAGTTGCGGCCTGGTTCATCGCGGTTGACAGCACCATCGATGCGTCTTCGATTTGCACCCGTTCAGAGTCCCGGAGAAGCGCATGCGTGCTGACCTGCGTCAACGCTCCACCGACCGCCAGAATAGTGGCGATAGCGACCCCGGAGATCAGGGAAAGCGATTTGTCTAACTTCACGCGGACCTCGCTTTGCACGCGGCAAACGTAAGGCTCGGCGACATCACAAGCACGCGGGCGGCGGTATTGCTCACTTTGCGGTCACTCTCCCCTGAATTGATCGGCTGGCGACCAAGGCCACCACAGGGGTTCGTTATCAAAGTGGAAGTGGTTGTCGATCACTGAGGCCGTTGCGGAAGAGACAGTGGGATAACGCGCATAAAATTTGGGACGCGCAGCACATATGGTCTCAAGGCAATCCGGCAGTCGAAAAAAATCGATACGGCTAGATACGCCCGAGCAGGTTCAACCAGTGCCTCAGGCGTTCTCCGTCGTGAAGCGGGCCATCACTGCCACCGAGATAAAATGGGGCCTGCGCGGCCATCGCTCGGATATCGCTCGGTGTGGCGCCATAAATGGATTTGAATGTGCGTGCGAAGGCGGACGCGTTCACAAACCCATGCTGATAGGCCAGCTGACTGATTTTCTTATGTTGTTGACGGCCATCGACGATTTCCTGGAAAACGCGACGCATTCGGCGCTCACGGATATAGTTTGTTACGCCTTCCACGGCTTCCATGAGACGATACAGTGCCGATCGCGAGAGACCGAGCTTGCTGCAAATGTGTTCCGGCCCGAGATCCGGGTCCAGCAAGTTTGCTTCGATGAAACGCTGGACCCGTTTGAGTTCTGCGGTGGCGATTTCTTCGTGTCGGGCACGAGAATCTGCGTCGGCATTGGTCAATCCAGCGATGAGCCCTGCGGTGCTGGACGCGTAGTGTTCGGCGTCCTTGGGATCGATATGATCGCGGTTGTCCCAAAGGGTCGCCACATGCGCTCTCAGCAATTTGGCTGGCAGGGAATTGGCGGGAAAATAGACGTCATGAATGCCATCGAGATGAGGGTCCGACAAACCGAACAATCCATGCGGCAGCGCAAAGGTGAAATTGCGGCAGTTGCGCGTCTGCGTCGTAAGTGTGCGGGTCAGATCGCAGAGGAAGACATCGCCGGGCTGCGACACGATGAAGCGATCCTTGACATATCGTGTATCGCTCCCTTCCAAGATAATCTGCACCAAGAGAACATCAGATCCGGCCTGAGCCGCTTTTCGTCGATTTCGATCATAGCGATAGTCGGCATTGAACATGCCAGCACGAGCAAGAAGCATCGGGCCAAGCTGTATGCAATGGACCTGCACGGAGAAGTCTGGTGACTGGGACCAGTCCGCGATCTCCGCGTCGAACACGGCCGAAACGGCCTCCCGATAGATTTCGAAACTTTGTCGTCCTCCCATCGCGCCGGCCGCTATGGTCAAAGCTGGAAGTCGGGAAACACTGTTTTGGGACATAACTGCAGAAAAGGTTCACAAGTAATACAAGCGGTTGCAAGCCGTCTAATCCAAGGCTCGAGCGCCAAGCAAAGAGGGTTTGCACAAATTCCACGTCAAATACAATCGCGATGCGGATTTGGACATAAAAACAAGAAGACCGCGTCGATTCTATCTCCGCGGCCCTCGTGTGACATTAGCCTGTCATCCCCTAAACATTGTCTCAGAACTCCTGCCAGTCGGCACTCCGTCTTTGTCCGCCGAAGGCTTGCCGGACCTGCGCCCCAAGGATGTGAACGGCGGACACGGGCTTTTGACGGCTCGATGACGCGTCAGCATCACCGTACTCGGACTTCGTATTTTCTGCGAGCGTAAACCCGGCCACCAGCCTGCGCAGACGGTTGGCTTCTGCAGCCAGCGTGGAACTTGCGGCATTGGATTCTTCGACCATGGCGGCGTTTTGCTGGGTCACCTGGTCCATCTGATTGACGGCCGAATTGACTTCAGCGAGCGCGACAGACTGTTCTCGCGCCGACGTTGCGATCGCGTCCATGTGATGGTTGACCGACACGACGAGCGAGCCGATGGACTTCAACGATTCGCCAGCGCGCGCCACCAATTGCACGCCGCTCTCCACTTCGACGCTGGACGTGCGGATCAGCTCGCGTATTTCTTTTGCGGCCTGAGCCGAACGTTGTGCGAGTTCGCGCACTTCGGAGGCGACGACCGCAAAGCCCTTGCCCGCTTCCCCTGCCCGTGCGGCTTCAACGCCGGCGTTCAAAGCCAAGAGATTGGTCTGGAAAGCGATTTCGTCGATCACTCCGATGATGTTGGCGACCTGTGTCGAGGACTTCTCGATGCGATGCATTGCGTCAATGGCCTGCGATACGATCAGTCCAGACGATCGCGCATCTCCATCTGCATCGGCTGCAATCTTTCGTGCATCTTCGGCTCGCATGGTGGAGCTCGTCACATTTGCCGTAATCTGGTCCAGAGCGGCGGCGGTTTCCTCAAGCGAAGCAGCTTGCTGCTCGGTTCGTTTCGAAAGGTCTTCAGACGCTCTGCTGATTTCTGCAGTTCCCCCATCGATGGAGCGCGTCACGTCAGCAATGACCCTGAGCGTCTCCCCCAGCTGCCCGGCGGCGGCGTTGAAGTCGGATCGCAGCTCCTCAAAATCGGCTGCGAAGGGCTTGTCGAGCCGAACGGTCAGATCACCGCCGGCAAGACGCCTCAACCCGTCAGCAAGTCCGTTGGTCGCTTCTTCCATCTGACGAGCTCTCGATGTCTCGATCTCGTGATCTTTCTCACGTTCCGCTTCTGCAACAGCACGCTGGACCTCGGCCTCCTGGGCGAGCTTTCGCGCCTCCAGGCCGTTTTGCTTAAAAATCTGAAGCGCTCTCGCCATATGACCGATTTCGTCCCTGCGATCGGTCGCATCGATCTCTGGTGTGAGATCACCAGAACTCAGTCGATCCATGAGGCCGGCGAGGACTTTCAATGGCCGCACCAGGCTCGATCGCATGGCAAACCACCCGCCGGCCATGATCAGGGTAAAGCTGCTGACCACACCGCCCAGTGTGGACCACAGGCTGAAAGTGGCAACCGCGTCCGTCTCTACCCGCGTTTTTTCCGCCAATGTCACGAGTTCCGTGAATTTCTCGACTGCCTTGCTCGAGAGAAGCGGGAATTGGCTTTGACAATCGCGCAGGTATACCTCTTGCGCCTGAAGCGCCTGCTGTTCGCTAAGCGCTGTTCTTGCGAACGAGATCGTCACGCGGCAGGTCTGATCAAGAATGGTCAATCCGTCCGATTTCAGCTTTTGCAGACCCTGGTCTTCTGGCTGAGCGGAAATCGCGACGTCCATGAACTTCATGAAACTGTCGCGGCTCGACGCGAGTTCGTCAGCACTTTTCGTTTTCGCCGCTGCGTCTTTGATGATGACCAGATCGGCAAGGGCTGCGCGGGCATTCTGCATTGCCCGGTTCGACCGCGAGACATAGATCGCCGCCTTTACCTGATGATCCAGAAGCGACTGATAGTCTCCATTAGTATTCCATATCTGGTAACTGGCAAAACCGCTCGAGAGAATGCCGAAGACGCCCAATGCGCCCATGAGGATCAGGAATTTTCCGAGTATGGGAATGTTCTTCACGGATGCGTGCTCCATCCGGCGGCGCCGGTGACTCGAGTAACAGGATGACTTGCAGAATCATTCTGCCGAGCGACCAGAGGTCGTGCGCGGGGCATGATTGGATCGCCGGGACGCCAGTCGTGCAATATTCGCCAGCATTATCATGAAGGCCCAATGCGTGACCGTCGTTGATCTAGCGCAAACATCCAGCAGGCAGTAAATCAGACACGCGGGAAAAGCTCTGCAAAGCAGTTTCAATGCCCGGAGTTCTACCGCCGGGGAAGAGGGTCTACTGTTGAGCCTTTGCTGACGTGGCAGCGAGCATTGCTCACCGGATAAAAATTGAGGTCGAAAACTTAACGAAAATTAAGTTTGGCAAACAAGACCTTAACAAGTTGTTTCAAGATGATTAAGCAGCTGTTCGCCGCGATGCAATAAATCTCGGCGCCAACGCAATCAGACGACCTTGAGAAACACCATGTTGAGTTCCGGTCATTGGAACAGTGACGATTTTGCCGCGCTACGATCGGAAATGGCGGCGCTATACGAAAGCACGCCGCTTCATATCCGGGAGACTGTCACGAAGGTCGCCAAGCGCGCGGCTCCTGTGCTCGTCCAGCGGTTTTATCGAGTGCTCATGGAGCAGCCACGCGCCGACTACTATTTGAACCAGAAAGTGGTGAGCGAGCGGCTGAGCGATTCGTTGCAAAGATGGATCGTCGATCTGCTTCCGACACGACTGCCGGATGCTGAGAGATTGATCCAGCAGCAGACCGAAGTTGGCAACATACATGCGCGCATTCACGTTCCAATCGCTCTTGTCCTGAGAGGTTTTCGCGAACTCAAGCATGGAATTGTCGAGGATATTGCGCGTACGAGGCTTTCGGACACGGAAAGCACCCTCGCAGTTCATTTTATATCGATCATGTTCGACCTGGCGTTCAGTATCATGTCGGCCGCCTTTGTTGTCGGCTCCGAGCGTGCTGCCAGGTCACAAGAGGCGCTTCGTCTTTTCGCTACCGGACAAGATGTCGTGACGGAACAAGAACGCCAAAGGGCTGCGCTGTCGGAATGGGCACAAACGGTCTTCTTCCATGCACAGCTTGGTGAAAACAGCGAAATTTTGCCCCTCAGCCAGTCCGATTTCGGACTATGGTTTGTCCATCGCGCAAGCCTGCTTTTTAGCGCCTCGAATGAATACGACGCGATCCTCGGCGCGATCGGCGAAGTGGACACGCTCTCACGCAGTTTGCGGGAGAACCCCGATGCTGATAGCAGGCCGGTGCTACTGAAATCGATCAAGCAATCGATCGACCATATCGGCAGCATGCTCGGAATGTTATTCGAACGCTGTCGGGAATCCGAGAATGCGCGCGACCCGCTAACACGGGTCTTCAATCGAAGATTTCTTTCGACCATGGTTTCGCGTGAGATTTCCATTCACAATGAGACCAAACGTCCGTTTTCCGTCGTCATGTTTGCGATCGACAACGCATCGAAAAAGCGGGCGACGTACGGTGAAGACGATGTCGACGTAATTATCCAGCACACAGCGACACTCCTCTTCAACAGTGCGCGTCGCAGCGACTCTGTGTTTCGGGTCGGACAGGAAACCTTTCTGGTGATCCGTGTGGAATCCGATGCTGACAAAGCATACGATTTTGCCCGGGACGTTGCCAATCGGTATGCCATGACGCATTTCGATGTGGGCGGCAAAACGCACTACGAAAACTCGCTCAGCTTCGCTGTTGCAGAATATGACGGCCATCCTGATCCCAAACGATTGGTGATCAGAGCACAGCAGGCGCTCTCAAGGAATTAGTTCACCATCGGAAGGCGGATTCTCACATCGGGAAAACTGCGCCCACAATAGCAACTGGAGGATGCAATGAATACTCTTCGCAATCAACCCATTGGTTCAAGCGGTGAAGAAGCATTATCTCGCCGTTTGGAGTTCATGCAACTGACTGAAGAGAGCTGCGCGGAAATCCGTTCATTGAAGTCCGTCGTTGAAAGGGAATTGCCGGTTGCGCTTGACCGCTTCTATGGCGAGGTGCGCAAGACGCCCGAGGCTCGCCGCTTCTTTTCCTCCGATGAGCATATTTCACGAGCAAAGGGTGCTCAGGTCGGCCATTGGGTGAACATCTCGAATGGCGATTTCAACCAGGAATATTTCGAAAAGGTTCGCAAGATCGGAATGGTCCACGCCCGCATTGGGCTCGAACCCCGATGGTATATCGGTGGATACGCGCTCGTGCTTGACCACCTTATTCAGTCAGCAATCACCGAGAACCAAGCGCAGCGACGCAGCTTGTTTCGCCGGCAGCGAGACAGCCGCAGCTTCGCCAAGGCACTTGGCAGCTTGGTCAAGGCGGTTCTCCTAGACATGGATCTCGCAATATCCGTTTATATTGAAGAGGCTGAGCGATCAAAACAGCAGGCTGAGGCTGAAGCGATTGCTGCCGAACAACTGCGCGTCACGGAAGTGTTCGGTCATGCCATGGCACGCGTCGCTGAAAAGGATCTCTCCGCCGTCATCACCGCTGATTTGCCCCAAGCTTATCAGGGTCTGCGCGACAATTTCAACGATGCACTCCGACAATTGGCCGGTACTTTGACCTCTGTAAGTTCTGCTGCCTCGCAAATTCACGCTGGTGCGCACGAGCTGCGCACTTCCTCCGAGGATCTCGCGCGCAGGACGGAAAGACAGGCAGCAACGGTCGAGGAAACGGCAGCCGCGCTGGAGGAAATCACAACGACCGTGGGAGAGAGCAGCCGGCGCACACAGGAAGCGGGCGAGCTGATCAGAAAGACCAAGGCAAGAGCAGAACGCTCGGGTGAAGTCGTCAGCCAGACGGTGCAGGCAATGGTCGCGATCGAACAGTCCTCGTCGGAAATCAGCAGCATTATCGGCGTCATTGACGAGATTGCCTTCCAGACCAACCTGCTCGCCCTGAATGCCGGCGTCGAAGCCGCACGCGCGGGTGACGCGGGCAAGGGCTTCGCCGTGGTGGCCCAGGAAGTCCGCGAGCTTGCGCAGCGATCCGCGCTCGCCGCCAAAGAGATCAAGCAATTGATTGGCAGTTCAGCCGAGCAGGTCAAGGCAGGCGTGA
>NZ_CAXUSG020000030.1:0-18173 GCF_964253915.1 Rhizobium sp. LjRoot30
TCGATTATACTTTGGACCCGGTCCGTAGTCGTCGCGTGGTAGCCAATTAAATATTGAGAATCCAAGAAAGCCCCCCAAAAAAAAGCCCCTATTAAAGGGGCTTCTTACTCGGAAAAGATTCAAACTCCGTTTGAGAGTTTTTATCGATTCTGTTCCGTTCGTCATACCGATCTTGAGATCGCTTATGCAAAGCCATCACCTCTTCGGAAGAAGAGAGCCGGCTTTCAATTCGCGCTTTCTGCTCTGGTGTCAGTTTGCTAAAAGCGCCTTTTTGAGTTTCAGCAAACGATTTGAGATGAGGCATCACTGTATCCTTCCGTCCGGAGGCACGCGCGCCCCTTTCAGAAGGCCTCACGTGAGACCATTCCACTTTCCCAAATACATAGTGAATCAACTGCATACTACGAGCAAGTAATTCTGCAGGAACGGCTAATATTTGGTTCATATGGTCACCTGACGATCTCCATCTCAATAGAACCGTCAAGCTCAGTAAGGCCCTTGAGCTTCCGCTCCGCGTTTATCAAATTGAAAACGCGGCTTACATTGCTTGCACGAATCTCCCTCCCTCCTTCAAGTCTATAGACCGAACTTGCCGACAGTTTGCCAGCGGGGGCGAGCTTCGCGATGATATCAGATACCTCCCACCCCAATTCGATACGATGGGATTGCAAGTTAGGGTAGAGGGCCATAACGGTTCGTCGAGACATAAATGGTACTCAATTTTGGCGTTGTCGAGGCCCTATACGCCTCTTTTCACATAAGACACTGCTATTTAGCTTTTTTGAACGCTATTGACACTCATTGAGAATGACAACCTACGGATTCTTTCGACTGTCACGTTTTTGCCACAATCACAAACGGATTCTAATATTATATTAGTATCCGCTCGATCTCGTCCAGGCTGATGTCATCACTGCGGCGGTCATACAGCTGGGTGGTTTTTGTGGACGAATGGTTGGCGATGTGCGCCGCCTTTTCCAGCGTGCCGCCGTTCTTCAAATACGCGGTGATGCCGGTGGCCCGGAACGTGTGGCACCCAATCGCCGTCTCGATCCCGGCCGCCGCCGCACGACGGCGGATCATCGTGTGCACGTCCTGGCGGGCGAGGGGGGCCTGCGACAGCTGGCCGGTGCCCCGCGCCACCGTGCGGAACAACGGGCCGCGCCCGTCGTCCCCGAACCCTCCGGCCTCGATGTAGTCGTGCAGGTAGGCTTCCAGCGTGTGATGGCACGGCAGCTCGTGCAGCTTGCCGCCCTTTTCATGCAGACGCACCCACAGACGGCGGTTCTGGGTGTAGACGTCGCGCACCTTCATGTTGACGGCCGCACTCACACGGGCAAACGAATAGGTCATCAGCGCGATCAGCGCCCGGTCGCGCTGGCCGCTGATCGTGTCGGTCGGAATGCTCGCCAGCAGCTGGCGGGCTTCCTCTGGCGACAGGACCGGCGTGCGCCCTTTCTTCGCGGAGTATTTCGGGCCGCGTACCGCCTGGGCGGGATTGACCGGCATCACCTGGCCGACCACCAGCCAGTCGAACAGATGCCGCAGCGCCGCCAGGCGCAGCTTGACGGTCGGCGCGGCCAAGCTCTCGCCCAGCTCTTCAATCCAGGCGGCAATATGGATCGGCTGAATGGCGGGGAGGGCGGTGACGCCCCGCGTCTCGCACCAAGACAAGAAATCGACCGTCGCGCGGGCATAGGCCTTACGAGTGTTCGGATTACGGATGTTGGCTGTGAAAAACTCGATGAAGCGCATATGCGCCCGGCCGCCGGCTGTAACGATCAGCGAGGGAAGTACAGAGGTTTGAACGAGAGTAGGCACATTCATGACCTAAGCCTCTGGCAGTAATGGAGAGCAATGTAAGGCGGCATATTCTGATGAGCTTCGTTCCCTCCTTCACTGGCGATGGGGTGGGTGTGTTCCACTTGTGAGAATCTGTGTCCGCCACTGCCGAACGCATTGCCGTTCGGGTTGCTGTCATAGCGCATGGCTAAGCCGCCACCACCAGTATTGCCTTCATGCGCATGACTAGGCATCTCGGCTATCGTTAGAATATGGGCTGCTTCTCCACCATGGCTAAGAAGGGGGTGCGCAGACAGCTCGACCTTCTGCACTCCGCCGGATTGAAGCTGCTGTTCCCAATGACGATAAACTTGGTCGAACTCATCGCCCGCGCCAACAATTATACGTGCTGTTGCTGGCCTATATGGTTCCCATCCTACGGGACAAGGCCCTGCGAAGGCTACTATTGCTGACTCTGGTAACAATGGGACCAGCGCCCAAGTCTTAATCGCTCCCCAAGCAGCCACAGCGCCTAACGAGACCAACGCTAAAGCGCCGGTGACGAGCGTTGTTGTGATATGCTCGATCGCCTTTTTTTTGACAGTCTCCCACCATGCGTACATGTTCCCCTCCTATCTGACATAAAGGACATTATGTCAGATAATGATAGGATGCAACTTACAATATGCAGGCTTTCGGGAATGCGTTAAGATGCGTCCCGCACGGCTTGATCCAAGGGGGAGATGAAATGCAATACCTTTTTAATAGTCGAGGCCAGCATATCGCCAACGTTGTGAACGGCCAGCTTCATGCGCCGACTGGAAACAATATCGGTCACTTTTTAGAACAGTATGGGTTCTTTATCGACATGCAAGGGCGCTACCTGGGCGAAATCGTTCAAGAAAACCGCCTACTCTACCGGGCCGGGAATCCCCACCGCTCCACAAATTTCGGAAACTATGGGAATTACGGCAATGTCGGTAATTACGGAAACCCCGGTAACTATGGCTCAATTGGAACGCCAAGCGGTTTTAGGGACGTAGAGACAACTTGGCTGTAACACACACTTTTTTGCAGAAAACCAGAAAAGCGGTTTTACGCTTTTACAGCTCACACGGCCGGGCCGCCATATTCACGTTGCGCGGAACGACCGTGAACAACTCATCCGGCTCAAATTCGCGCGGCGTGATGTCATCCGGCCCCTTCACCAGTACATGCCACTTGAACTTGTCGCCCGGGCTGTACTTGATGAAATTGTTGCTGGTGAGCCAGGTGTGGAACTCCAGCTCGTGGTCGCCGGCCGTCAAGGGCAGCCCGTTGACTAGACGCGTGCCGTCGGTGTTGTTCTTGAACTCAATCAGCGGCTGGTTGTCGACGTAGACGTTGAACCCGCATTTGTGCCCGAACCCGCACACCATATCCGACGCGAACACATAGCGGCCGTTTTGCTTGGCTCGGAACACGCCATGGAACCGGTACAGATGCATCTGCATCGGATTGTCCTGGGCAAACCGGCCTGTGAACGGGCAGTTCTGCGTCAGCAGGGTCTTTTTGGCATCGGCCTTGAGTATCCCGTCCTTGCTCCAGTCGTGCAGCTCCACCCGCCAGCCCGGCACGCTTTTTCGGTCCGTACCGGCCTCTTCGCTTTGCGCGCCATTGACCGGCGGCTCCGACAGGGTGTTTTTCATAAGCTGTTCCAGCTTCTCGAGGCGCTGGCGCAGTTCCTCGTTTTCCTTTTTCAAGGCTTCCACGCCTGGCTCTGCCGCCACCACCTGGTACGAGGAGCGGGTATCCGCCGGCGCGTCAATCAGGGACGTGTCGCCATAGCCTGGAAACGCGCTGCGCTGATCGGCTGCCCAGGGCGCCAGGCGTCCGGCGTCATAGGGTAAGGCCACCGCCTCGGCCGGCGCCAGTTTGTAGCCGGCTTCAGCAAGCGGCCCGGTCCACCCGCCATTGAGAAGGAACAGAAACAGGAACCCCATTGTATAGGCAGCGGTCATACCCAACCCCTTGTCGAACCCTCCCCAATTTAGATACACGGATGCAGAGAATTGCAACGGGAATCACGCGCTCCCCTTGGTTGTTTTTGGGGCAGCAGGCCCACAAGGTGGGCTTGCTGGTCCCCAGCCCCCGCTGCAGCCGGGCGCGCGGGTCAAGGCCTTTAGAGCGCAGCGTGCCTTGAGGCGCGTGAGCGGCTGTGGCTTCTTATGCATCGACAGCAGGATTGAAGCCTTGAAACCAACCGTTCCCGGCTTGGGCAATATTTGTTCACGGTTTCGCAGAAGGCTCTTTTTTGAGAACGAGCAGGGTTGAAAAGGCCTCAAAACCCTTGTGACTCAAGGCTTCCGAGTAGATAATAGCTCCCTGCGTCCCATTTAGTAGTCCCCACTCTCATCCCCGTCGTACAGGAGAGGCGCATTACCCCCGAACAGAAAAAGGCATATCGGGAAATCATCGCCACGGCTTGCCATATAGATGATGTGCAAACCAGCGCATGGCGTAAGCAAACCGATGTCTTCAAACAGGTTCATATCGTCGCCGCATTGATTGCGATTTACGGTGAGCGGGCGATGTTCTTTGATTGCCGGATTGACCAGCGGCTAACGCAGCAGGCTTCGGAAAGTGGCAACATAAAAGCTTTCTTTAATCGCCGCTTCCATGACAAAGGCGTGCATTGGCAGCGGTTGGTGTACTTCCAAACCATTTCCACCAAAAGAGATGGCGGAAAGCGCAAACGCGGCCTTGCCAATCTCCATGTTCACGCCCTCTTCATTTTACCGGAACGGCAAACCCTCAAGCAGATACGGGCATCGCTGGCTGAGATTTTCGGCCGTGTTCCGGGGATGGGCGATATTATTCAGTTCAAGCATACCAAGCCGGATTGGACAAAGCGCTGCGACTTTAATGGCATCACGGCTCAAGGGCCTCTCGGCAAAATCCTCTACATTCAGCAAGGAATGGGTGGCACCTATAACGATCTCGCTTTTAACGAAAATGGCAAACGGAGCCGGAAAGCGCCGATTGAGCGCCTACGCTGCAACAAGCGCGCCACAGGTCTTGCACGAGGCATTCCATCGCATTTCAATGCCAAGGCAGCTCTATGTGATCACGTTTCGACGCGGGCCGGTGAGCTGGCATTCCAGGCATGGCTTGCGGAAGGCCGTGAACAGCGGCGGGAAGAGAAACGCCGACAGATACGGGAAAAACGGTTAGCGGCCAAAAACAAGACACCGCCGCCCAGCCGCAAAGCCAATCTACTGGCTTAGGAGAAACAGGATCGAGGAGGGGACGATGGGAAAATACGATCTTGTAATTGCAGGTCATAAAGCGGAGCTTGAAACCCTTGAGGCACCAGGTGTTGCTGTAGTGAAGGAAGGCGATGCCACCATCACAGGCGACGATTTTCAAGCTGGATATCTGAAGGACGAGGAGCGCATTGCTTTTCTAAAGAGTGAAATTCAGCGCCTTGAGGCAGAAAATGACTCCTATTCAGGCACCAGTTGAGCGCCGACATTCTTGAACAGTTGGGCCGTTCGGACTTCCCGGTCCGAAGCGTAGTGGAGCGCCCTATGGCAATTAGGGCAGACCGCAACTGCGTTCGAGACGGTATCGCTTCCTCCATCTGCAAGAGATTTAACATGGTGCACTTCAAGAAAATGAAGCCCGAGCAAGGTTTTAAACGGAGCGGGAAGTTTACACGCCTCGCAGCGGCCGCCAGCCCGCTTAAGAACCCATGCTTTAACCCTTGGGTCGCGCAAAAACTGAATGCCAATGGTTTGAACCAGAGCAGGCTTTCTCACACCATGAGGAAAGGGCATGTTTGTCCGGCTGAGCAGCTGATGCACCTTCACGTCAAGCTGTTCAGGATCCGCTGTCGGAGCGAACATATCCTCCTCAATGCCAATTCGCTGACGAGCTATTGTCACCGTATCTGAAGCAAAGCGGTCGGGAAACTTCAGGATGATTGCCTCATAACTGTCGTTTGCAGGCACCTCGTCGAAACCGCTGGCCCTGCTCTTAACTCGGCTTTCAATAAGAGCGACCGCCCCTCCTAATCTTCCTAGGTCACGAGGCTCATAACCAATCGACCTAGTTAGATTTCGTGACGCACGAATGTTTTGATAGGATTTAAGTACCCTGGCCAGTTCCCGATCTAACGGGTCTACACTCCGTGCAAGTTTGTCGAGAATTTTTTCTTCTGTCATATGCCCAACCAGGTTACCTATTAGCGTCCCGCCCTACGCCATCCGGCCTTTCGAGCTTCGGCCTCGCTGCAAAACCAGCGCTCACCATAGTCAAACCGTATTCTGGTCGCTGCATAATCCTGCTGGCCCGGAACGTGGTAGATCCTCTCGCCCGACGTAATGGAAATATTCCCTTTGATGTCACAAGCCGGGTCGTAAAGCTCTTTTGGAACCAGGGTATGTCCTCCGGCCGCTAGAAAAGCAGCAGCTGAAGCGGAAGCAACCAAGAGGGGAAATTTGCTCATCGCCCAACATACGCGACTAAATATCTCGGAACGGTTTCGCGGATTCCTAAAAATCCATCGATCCTTTCCATCGTAGACGGTTTCGTAAAAAGGCAGGTGCATGCCATGCAACCCTGCCTGACCGGCGAGGTCTGGGGGTAGCAAGGGCAAGGGTATCAGGCGGCGGGCGCACAAGCGCAGCGCGGAGCCTCGGGAACCGCCCCCTTGCCCGCGCGAGGGGCAACGCCCCTGAGCTTCTTAAAACAAAGCCGCCAGATCACGCCGGCCGTCCACCACCCGGACAATCTCGACTGTATGCACCGGCCCTTCGTCCGTGTCCGGGCGGGTCTCATAAAGAATGACATACGGGGCTTCGACCAGCATCCGCGCGGTGCGGAACACCTCGGGATGCCGTTCGCCCAGGCGCGGATGATCGATCAGCATTTCCGCCTTGTAGCGGAAACTGGCAAAATAGCGCTCCGCGCTGCTCGGCTGCTCCTTGCCGATGTCCACGTAGATTTTCTTGATGTCGGCGCGGGCCTTCGGTGTCCAGATGAGTTTAGCGGGCATGAGGTGGGGCAGACGCTAATTCCTCGCGCGCTTCCTCCAGCGCGGCATCAAAATCCACCTCGGTAGCTGGGCCGCTGGCCTTGCCTTCGGCCCACATGGCGCGCAGCTTGGCGATGTCTTCGCGCTTCTGCATCCACTTGGCCGACCAGTCGCGCATGGCCTCGCGGACAACCTCGCTCCCGCTGGCATACGCCCCGCTATTGACGGCATCGCGCATCAGCTCGGCGTGCTGCGGCGTCATCGAGACGCTGACCTTCTCAACATTGGGCATGGTTCACCTCCATCTGCTTATGGTGGCAATAATTACCACCAACTGACAGCAGCGGCAAGAATTGTCGTGTTCGCGGATCGGCGCCATTTCATCGCCTTTTCGTCACAGGCACGACGACTCCTCCAAAGAGCGCGCCTGAGGTGTGAGTGGCTGTGGCCTTTTACTCCTCCGGAAACAGGATGCGCTCGTAATCCTGCGCGCCGTGCAGGACATGCAGCACCTGCACCTCGTCGCCCTCGATGCGATAGAAGATCAGATAATCCCCGTGAGGCCGGCGGCGGATGCCGCGTTCCTCGCGTCCGGGCAGCAAGGGGAAGGCACGCGGCATCTGTGCCAGACCTTCACACCGTTCCTGCAATTCCATCACGAATGTCAAAGCGCGGGGCGGATTGTCGTCGCGAATCCAGCGGCCGATGCGCAGCATGTTTTCCCATGCCGCGTCGGTGATGACGACCTTCATCGGGCCGGGCTTTGTTCGTCCAGCCCCAGCTCGTCGCGCAGGCGACGGAATGCCACATCCACCGGCATCGTGCGCCCGGCTTCGGCATCGGCAATGCCACGCTCAAGCGCCGCGTCCAGCGCCTTCAGCTTGGCCGCGCGGTCGCGCTCCTGCAGATAGCGGTCGCGTACAAGGTTGCGGATGTAATCGCTGTTCGAGGCAAACGCCCCGCTCTGCACCTGGTCGCGCACGAACTGCTCCAGCTCGCCGGTCAGGTTGACCGTCATTTGTCCGGATGGTTTCATGGTCGTCTCCTTTGTCATTTTATAGCATATAGTGAAAATCACTAACTGACACGCAGTTTCCTCGCCACCCGCCAGTGTCCCCTTTCCGGGCAGCCGGTTTGTATGGATTTCCGCGTCGTGCAAGGATTGACCCATGGATGTGTTGATATGGCTGTTCCGCCTTATCCGGGGCCTGTTCCGTCTCTTTGGTCTTGGCTCGGCGGCGCCTCGCGCCAAGGGTTCCCACGGCACGGCCCGCTGGGCCAGCCGCTGGGAGCAGCTGCGGTCCGGCGCCGTGCGCGGTGACGGCGTCTTGCTCGGCCGGGGCGCGTTCCGGCGCTTGCTGCGCTTCTCCACCGATGGCATGGTGATGGTGTTTGCCACCATGGGCGCGGGCAAGGGCCTCGGCGTGGTTATCCCGTCGCTACTCACCTATCAGGGCTCGATGGTAGTCACCGATCCCAAGGGCGAAAACTACGCCATCACCCGCCGCCAGCGTGCGACCTTCGGCAAGGTGCGGATGCTCAACCCGGCGGACCTGCTGCATTCCGACCGCTGGAACCCCATGGATATGCTGCGCGCCGGCACGCCAACCGTCGTCGATGACGCGGCGGCGCTCGCCGCGCTGATGGTCAAACCCGATGCGCGGGAATCCCATTGGGACGACAAGGCGCAGTCCGTGCTCAAGGCGCTGTTGCTGCACACTCTGGAGGAACCGCCGGCCAGCCGCACGCTGGCGACCGTGCGCCGCCTGTCCAGCGGCCAGCGGGAAACCCTCATCGCCACCCTGGACGACATCGCCACGCACTCGCCCTCGATGGCGGCACGCGAGATTGCAGCCGGCGTGCTGTCCAGTGCCATCGACAGCGACGGCGACTTTTCTCCGGAATTCGGCTCGATTCTATCCAACCTGCAGAAAGCGACCGAACCGTGGTCAGCCGGTGCGCCGGCTGGCATGCTTTCGTCGTCGTCGACGTTCAACATGGCCGAACTGACCGACGAGATCACGACCCTTTATCTGTGCGTCGACGAGGAGTTTCTGGACACCTATGACCGCTGGCTTCGGGTCATGGTCGGCTGCGTTCTCAAAACCCTTACCCGCGCCAAGACCCGCCGCCCGAAACGCAAGGTCGTGCTGATGCTCGACGAGGTCGCCGTGCTCGGCCGCCTCGATACCCTGGAAAAGCAGTCGGGCCTGCTGCGGGCCTATTGCACGCCGGTGCTGATCTGGCAAAATCTGGCGCAAATCTACAAGAACTATGGCCAGGAGGACGGCGCGGCATTCCTCGCCAACGCCTCGGCCCGGGTGTTTTTCGGCGTCAATGACAACCTGACCGCCGAATACGTCGCCCAGATGCTCGGCCATACCACAACCCTGTCCAGCTCGACCGGCACCAGCATGGCTGCGGGCGGCTGGGAAACCAAGAGCCGCCAGGAAGGCCAGGCCGAAAGCGGCTACTGGCTGCTTGATCCGGCGGAAGTGCAGCGTCTCCCGCTCGAGCGCCTCATCGTCAAATATCGCAATCTGCCTTATCCCGTCTTCGGCCGCCGGCTGGATTATCGCTACATGCTGAGCCTCTGCGGTCTCTGGGATAAATGGCAGGCCGGCTCTCCGCCCGATATGAACAACGAACCGCCGCCACCAGAGGCCGGCGGACAGGCCGCAAAGCCGGCGCCCAGCCCCACGCCGCACAGTCTAGCGCGTGCGGCCCCGGTCACGCTGGCCCGACCGGCTGACGGCCCGCTGACGCACGCGACGTACCCAGGCTTCGATGTCACGCGAACGCTGTAAACCGAGTTCACGTCGCTTGCCCAGCATCGCGGTCATCGCTTCCAAAAACTTCAGGACCGCACGCGCCTGCTCCAGCCGCTTACGGGCATGAGCCACTTTCCGCGCCTGTTCAGCCTTCCGGGCCTGCTCCGCTTTCGCGGCCTGCCAGCGCAGAAACCGAAATTCCCGCCCCTTAGTCTGTCCGTCGGTATAAAACGCGGCCCGGCGCGCCCAGTAGTCGATTTTCCGGTTGAGCCGGTCAAACCGGCGGCTGTCCTTCTGCAACTGCCGCCGCAGCTGCTCATTGTTGCCGGACACGACATAGGCCAGATAATCCAACCTGCTCCCCCTGTCATGTAAGGGGTAATCCCGTGTACGTCGTTGCGGGGCGGCCTGGCCGTCCCGGCGGCGCGGCGCGCCCGCCGGCCGGATCTGGCTGGGCGGTGTGCGCTGGTGCCGCGCACTCTGGCGTGCCTTCGGCCCGACGTGGATTTCCGGCTGGCGCGTCAGTTCGGCAACTCGGACCATGTCGCCCAGCTCACGGGCATAGTCGCGCTGCGCGACCAGCGTTCGGTGATCGACGCGCACCTTCTCGCCGGCGCGCTCCAGGGCACTGTTGCACGCCACCGCCCATTCGGCGCGCCAGAGGTTGAGGAGGTCCTTGCTGTTCCACTCGCGGGTTTTCACGGGGTCCAAGCCGGAGGGCGTGGCCCGGCGCAAGGTCAGCATGACATGCGCGTGAAAGTTGCGACGATTCTGCCCCTGTTCCACCACCGGATCGTGCAGCGCGATGTCGGCAACCATGCCCCGCTGCACAAAATGGCGGTCCACAAAATCCCGCACCAGGTCCAGACGGTCGTCATGCGACAGCTCACACGGCAGCGCCATGTTGAACTCGCGGGCGAGCTGGGCGTCCTTGCGCTTCTCCAGCGCCTCGACTGTGTTCCACAACGTCTCCCGGTCAGTGAGCCATGGTGCGCTCCCGGGCGGCGCCAGGATCTCCGTATGAACCACGCCTCTGCGATGGCTGTAGTCATGCGCCTGGCCGCGCTCGCGGTCGGTCAGCCGTTCGCCGGAGCGGTAGGCGGCTGCGGCCACCGCGTTCGAGCCGGGACGCGGGCTGCCGTCCGGATTGCGCTTGCCAACCCGGCCGAGCACCTGAGCGGAGAAATGGTAAATCGCCACCGATTACCCTCTGCGAACTGGCGGCGTCGCCGCCTGGTGGCAGGGATGCCACCGACTAAATCGCGCCCTTTTGGGCGCTCCTTCCGGCCTTCAGCCACATCCCTGTGGCGGCCGGGGCACCTATTGTTGCGAAGCAATGTATAAGTGCGCTATTATCTTGTCACTACCCCTTTGTAACTCATTCCTCTGTTCTGCTATCCTCACCCTGCAAACCTATTCCGGAGCCGCTGTGTCCCCTCCCCTGTCGTCCCTGCGTGTGGCAAGCAACGTGATTGTGCCGGCGCTCCTGCTGGGGTGTGTGGCCTTTCTGTCCGATATCCTCGCCATCGCCTTCGGTTTCACGCCCTATATCAGCTGCACGGTCCTGCCGGCCTGGCAGGAGCTGGCTGAACCATTCGCCAGTATCCTCACCCTCTGCGGGCTGGTGATGTGGGTCTGGTCCCGCCTGCGCAACCGGATCTGGCTGGGGCTGATGCTGGTCGGAATCGTCCTGGGCATAGGCCCCTGGTTGATGTCATATGTCCTTAATCCGCTCTGTTAGGTTCACCGCACGCGCTGCCGCCGGCATGGCCATTCTCGCTGCCGGAAGCCTCATCGTGCCGGCGGCGCTGCCGGCCGCGCGGGTCATTCTGGCGCCGGTGCCAGAGGATGCCGCCGCCGACTATCGCCTCAACCGGCTGCCGCCGGGTGTCTATGCGCCGGCAATCGACGCCGCGCTAAATGATGATGACCCTGAGCTGGCCGACAGTCTGATGCACCTGGCGGAATCGCGCGGCGTTCCCGTGACGGTTGAGCAGCGCGACCGCGTCACGGCGGCGCAGGATTTTGCGCTGGGCCGCTCCTGGCGCGAAACCTGGAAAGGTTTGACCGGGGGCGAAGCCTCCAGCCCGGAGGCACTCGCCGGCGCCGTCACTGCCGACCTCACCGGCGTCAGCGACGTGCGCGACCTGCTCCGCGAAGGCGGCGCCTACCTCAACAACCAGCCCTATGACGCCCTGACCCTCGGCCTCGCCGCAGCGGGTCTGGTCGCCACTGGCGCCATTATCGTATCGCTGGGGACATCGACGCCGGCGGCGGCACCGGCCCGCGTCGGATTGACCGCCATCAAGGTCGCAGACAAGGCGGGCGCGTTGAAGCCGCCAATGCGGCGCGCACTCACCGCGCTGGCGGTCGAGGTCGTCGACCGCCCTGCCCTGGAGGAAACTCTGCGCCTGCTCCGGCGCGGCCAGTTGAGCGCCGCGCGGCAGAATCTCGGCCGCTCCGTTCGGGCCGCCCCCCTGCAATCGCTGCGCACGCTCGCCGGTGATCTTGGCGCCGTCGCTGCCGGCCGCAGCTACCGTGCCGCTTATGATGTGGTCAAGCTCGCCGACACTCCCCGCGATGTCAGCCGGTTGCGCGCGCTGGCGACCCGCATGGGCCGGGGATTTCGCGGCACGGTCGCGCTGCTCGGCGCCGGTGCCCTGAGCCTGAGCGGTCTGATGGCCAGCATTCTTGGCTGGCTGATGGCCGCCGTCTTGTGGCTGTTGACCGCCGCGTATGTCGTCTACCGCATGACACGTGTCACCGTGCGCTGGACTGTATACTTTTTGAAAAAATTCGCGGGGCGCTCCGCGCCGGGCAGGGGGTAACCCCCTGCACCCCCGGTGCCTCCGCCCACGCCCGGAAAACGAAGCTGCCTCCGGGGGCTGTCTGCCCCCGGACCCCCGAGGATATTTACACCACGGTTAGGAGCCTGTGTAAGCGATTTTCAGCGCCGCGATGATGAACGCATCATCTTGACCTGCAAAACCCGCTCAGTGGCCTTCTGAGGGGTGCGCAATGCTGTTGGCAATGGCACGGTCTTGTGATTCAATCCGTGCACGGTACAGGCAGGGATGCCGATGACCGTCCACGGTTAGGATGCCGCCATCGCAAGATGGTGGCATTCGCCTTTTTAAAACCTATCCAGATTTTAAGCGCCGCAGGCCCTTTCTGTAAATTCTGAAAAGGCTTTCTGTAAAAGAACTTTCTGTAGCAAACTTTCTGGAGTCTTTCTGTTCTATATATAGGCGCGACCAGATCAGCGCCACAAGCGCGACCAGATCAGCGCCGGGCCGCGACCAGATCAGCGCTACTAGCACCACAAGCGCGACCAGATCAGCGCCGGGCCGCGACCAGATCAGCGCGAACGCCCCTTTAACACACTGAATTTGCGGGACAAAATTTGGACTCAAGCGCGACCAAATCAGCGCCGCTAAATTATTGGGATCGCATAACTTTTTAGGATATGACTCGGGGAAAAACGGCGTAAGCCGCCGCCTTTTCCCGAGGATAATTCGTCAATACTGAAGCAATTTCCCCGCTCCACCCACATTATCCGCAAGAGCCGTAGGTGTGGTAGAAACGCCCGCCCATGCAAGCGCCATCAGAACGAGGATAGTTGTGATCTTAGTCATTGTTTTCTCCTTCATTCGTAATTTTCGTGTACTCGGCATTGAAGCGCTCATTGAACATTTTCAGATACTCAGAACCCTCCTCTTTCATGGAGAACTCCACGCGTTTCCCTGATTTCTTCCTGCTGATGAAATTAAAATACGCCAGCGCATCGGACCGTCTTTTGATGTCCTGCCGCAGCCGCTGCAGTTCCTTCGGATCGCCGTCTGCGAGGGCATTTACGATGTCCGATTGAAGGATAAATTCGCCTTTTGCCCGCGAAACATATCCAAAAGCCAGCATGGTATTGCTGTCGAAAAGTCTGTTGTAATTCTCCTGGTGAGCATCGTAGAGATCGTCATTTCGTGGCGGCCATTCGACTTTCTTAGCGGCTTCCTCGCTTACTTGTTTCCAAGCTCCAAAAATGCATTTTATCGTATCAAAAGCATCGAGCTTAACGTCAGGCACATCCATCTCCAGACATTGACGGGACACGGTGAGAATAGAACCTTAATCAGTCGTGTCATTATATCATTTTGTGACATCGCAGGCCTGAAAGGCGACCGGCCATTACAGCCGGTCGCCGTGTCCTCACAGAATGAGCAGCCACCACCACTTCTTCGCGGCGACTTCAAACGAACGATGCTCGATGTGGGTGTTGAACGATGCCGTTTGCGAGCCTTTCGACGAGCCACCGAGGAACAGCAGCAAAATGGCATGATCCTCCAATTTGATCGCCTCGCTGTCATGGGCGTAAGGCATGGAATACGGAACGGCCTGACTTGGAATATAGGCGGCCTTTGCATCGTTCATCGCAATCATACTGGCGAAAGCGACAGTAATGGTGAGAATTACAAACGCCTTTTTCATGAGTTTTCTCTCCCTTTAAAGCGATGCTTATGCATTCGCTATGTAAAGAGATATTTTTCACTTATGATTTTGTAAATATATCGTTTTGTGATCACAAATTGTGATTACTCGCTGCTGTGTGCGGTCTATTTCTTCGCAAGGCGCTTGGGGATAGACAACACGGTCGGATCGGCATTTTCGAGCACCAGCCCGCGCTCGGTCAGTTTGACCGGCAGTTTCGGGAAAACGCTTTTGATGTGCTCGATGTCGGCGGCAAGCCCGGCCCGGAAATCGCGTTCGCGGGCGTAGCCGTCCCCGAACTGCGCCTGGAGGGGCTTCCAGTCCAGCACCAGTTGGGCCTTCATGCTGTGCAGGCGGTAATTCAGCCAGAACAGCAGGTCGAGCTTCTTGGCGGAGTTGGCGAAGGCATGCAGCGCCCGCACGTCGATGGGCAGGGCATGTTCTCGCAGCGACTGATAGAACTCCTGCGAAAAGGTCACCGTGGACGGCCACAGAGACTTCTGGTCGGGATTGTCTGACATCCACAGTTCAATGCCCTTGAACGGCTTGGCATCAATCGTCGCCGAGCGCTTGCCGTCCCAGGCGCTGATTTCCATGCGGCAGGCCGCCAGGGCCTGGAGCTGTTCCTTGAACGGCTTGATGTTGCCGCGCTCCCCTCCCCGCTTTTCAAAGCCCAGCTCGCGCATGAAGGCGGTCAGGGTTTCGGCGACGTCGATGGTGGCGGACTTGTTGCGGATGGCTTCGGTGCTCAAATGCGCCAGAATGAGGCGCGGCTTGGGGCCGTAGGGCACCGGCTGCTGCACGCGCTGACCATCTGGCGCCCGCAATTTGCCGGCTTGGACAACCACGGCCATGCGCCCCTGCTTCCGTTCAAACTCGTATTCGCCTTCCGGCAGCTTTTTGTAAGGCAGCCCGCAGATGGCAAGCGAACTGTGCATGTAGCGCAGGTTAGCAGGCGACGGTCCTTCGCTTTCAATGACCTCGCGGACAACCGCACGCCGCTTCTCCATCGGCGTCATCAGCGCCAGCTCGGCCTGCCGTGCCTGGGCTTGTGTCGTCTCGGCATCCCGCTTCGCCTGGCGGCGTTCCAGGTCACGCACGAACATGCTCAGGATTTGCGCGTTGGTGGACTTCGCCTGCATGGCGGTCAGTTCGTCCAGCAGGTCGGCGTCGTGGATGGCGGGTGTGGTCATGGTTGCACTGTAAACGTGATTCGCGGGCTTGGGAAAACAATTGGTGATTTTACCAGCACCCGGAACGCGGTTTTCTGTAAAAGCGTAAAACCGGTTTTACGCTTTTACGCCGGAAATTCCCGGTCCAGCAACTCGCGAATCGCGTCGGACATCTTCAAGCCACGGCTTATGCACTGGAACTTGATGCGGCGGTGCAGGCTCTCGGGCATGTCGATGGTGAGGCGCTTGACGGTTTCCGTCGGCGCCGGCATCGCTATCACTTCCGCCGCCTTCGGAGCTTCGGAAACGTCGGCGGTCGGCGCACCCACCCATTGATCGGCGGCGGAAGGCTGAGCCTTGATGCCTGGCATCTTCATCACGGTCTTTTTCATGCGGCTTTCTTCTCTTGGTTGACCATCAGCACCTTGGCAAGCTCAGCCACTTCGCGGGCAGCACCGCCCTTCGGATCGACTTCGAGCACGGCCAGTCCCTGCCCCGCACTTTCGGCGTAAACCACGCGCTGGTGCAACGCGACCGGCAGCACCGGGATGTCTTCAAACTGTCCCAGCGCCTCGGTGACGTCACGGCCAATAGCGGTGTTGGCAATTTTGCGGTTGATGACGAACAATCCCCGCAGGCCAGGCTTGAACTGTTGGGCCTCGCGGATCAGGTTGACCGTTTCTGCGGCGGCCCAGATGTCATACGGCGACGGCTGCACCGGGATGAGCACCAGGTCGCTCGCCAGGATGGCGGCGCGGCCCAGCTCGTTGACACGCGGCGCACCGTCGATGATCACCACCTGGTAATCCTTGGCGATGTCGGGCAGATCGCGGTGCAGCGTCGCCCGCGCCATGCCGACCACCGAAAACAGCGGGTCGGCGTCCCGCGCAGCGGACCACTGCTGGGCACTGCTCTGCGGGTCGGCGTCGACCAGGAGCACACGCAGGCCCGACTTGGCATAGGTTGCGGCAAGGTTGACGGCGATGGTGGTTTTGCCCACGCCGCCCTTCTGGCTGAGTACACCGATAATCATGGGCAGCCCTTCCGGTTTTCTGGTTTTCTGTAAAAGCGGCTTTACGTTTTCACGTTTTGGCAGAATGCGCCAGTCATGGTTAACGTATTGTGAAAGTGGCTGTGCGAAGCATGCAACAAGAAAACCGCAAAACCGCCTTTGCGCTTTTCTGTAAAACCTGTTTTCAGGTTATACGTTTTCACGGAAAAGCGTGAACTCGCATCGATGCGCTGAAGTGGTGTGCCCGATCCAGTTCGACGCCCAGGAACTGGCGCCCGGCATCGCGGGCAGCCACCAAGGTTGAACCCGAGCCGCAGAACGGGTCAAGGACCAGGTCGCGGGGACGGCTAAAGGCCTCGACCAGCTGACGCAGCGGGCGGATTGGCTTTTGGGTCGGATGCAGGCGATTGCCGGTGTAATCCCACGGCAGCACGTCGGGAATGCGCTGGGCAGGGCAGGGGGCGTCGCCCTTGATTAGCAGGTAGGCTTGCTCATGGTGGTGCTGCAGGAAGCGCCGCGAGGAGGCGTAGGGCTTGCAGAACACCAGGTGACCGGCAATGCGGAAACCGGCGGCCCGCCAGGCCTCCATGAAGCGATCAACCTCGTTCCAGCCGTAGAAGCTGATGGCAAACCCGCCGGTCCTGAGAACGCGGTGCATTTCGGCAAAGGCCGGCTTCAGCCAGTCGGCACAATCGTCGTTGGCGACGGTGCGGCCGTGGCGGTCGCGATAGTGCACCAGGTACGGCGGATCGGTCAGGATCAGGTCGACAGACCCGCCCTGCAGGCGCTGCATCACCTGGATGCAGTCGCCTTGCAGCACTGTGTTGCGGGGCGTGAAGCTCACTAGGCTTCCTCCCGCTGCGGTTTGCGGATGGTCAGGCGGCCATTGAGAGGCAGGGCGGATAGCGTCACGTTGAAGCCTTCGCCGTCATTGTGCGACCAGGCCGCGCCGATCTTCGTCCAGTGCGCTTTGTCGCCTTCACCTTCGACCACATAGACCGCATAGTCAGGCTTGGATTTCTGGGGCTTTTTCATAGGGGTTCTCCCGTTGGTTTCTCCGGCAGCACCTTTGCGGCCGGTCGGGGAGTCTCTGCGGCCTGGTACTGAACCCAGAGGGTGCGGGCCGGCATCGGCAAGTCGGGAGCGTCAGCGAAGGAGCGCGCCGCCGCTTGCCGGCCCCAGGACCTGGTGGCATACCCCGACCATTCCGGCCGTAGGCGCTGCCAACCACGGGAGCCACCGAAGAAGCCCGCATTCCTGCCCGATAAGCCTATGTTCAAGGGTAGGCGAACAGCCATGGCATCGGCTGGCAGTCCACTAATTACTGAATCAGTCAGGAATGACGTGTGCCGTATGGCCTCTCAAGGTTTTACGCTTTTCTGTAAAAGCGTAAAAACAGTTTTACAGAAAGAATCGAGGCCCTTGGTTAGGGCACAGAGAAAAAATCAATAATATCAATGGCGGCGCTGTTTCTGACCGACACAATCACAGAAGCTTTGTCAAAAAGCCAGGAGGTCGGATCGATTGGCTCTCCCTCTGAAAAAGCAGCAACAATTACGTCGCAGCGAATATTTTCGTCTTCCAGAGCTTCGATGAAGCTGTTGACTGCGATGCAATCTCGATAGTTCCAGCCAACCTCTCTAGGAGGCGGTCCATACATGTAACGAAAACCTGGACCGACCTGTGTGACATCGTCCGGTACGTTTGCGTAAGCCAGTTTAAGCAACGGCCAATACTCGGCATCCAGAAGATTAATGGCGTTTGTCAGATCGATTTTCACTTTGAACAGCGCACCGTCGACCACACGGCCAAGCTGCCGGCTCCGTCGCAATGCAGTCATTTCTGCCCAGCCGGCTGCGTGCAATGGCGCCTCAAAGAAAAAATAACTTCCCCACCCCAACCAAGAAGCTGTGCGTTTGGTGGGCCGGAAATTATTA
>NZ_CAXUSG020000031.1:0-14212 GCF_964253915.1 Rhizobium sp. LjRoot30
CTCGATCATCCCCTTGATGGACGGAGAATGGCCACAAGCTGCGGGAATCCTTAGGATGAGGCCAAGGCGAGCGGTGACGCCAAATGTTTTGGTGAGGAGTCGGCCAAAATATTGGATCCGCCGCGGAAGCGCCATAGCTTTCCGACTGGGGTAAAAACCGACGTTGTCACTCTGCCGCAGCGATTAAGTATTTCGACAATAAACGCAGAGGTTGACAAGGTAGCTACTGGACCGTTCCCCTTCCTTTATGCATGACTGCCATCGAGGGGACTGGGATATGAGTGAAACCGTTTTCAATTCTGACAATGCTTCCGAGCAATCCATTTTTCAGAGCAGCTTATCCGTCGAAGCTAAGATCGAGAGAGCGCGCACTGAACTTCTGGACCTGTCAGCGCGAAACCGTCTCTTGAACGTCCCGCGTTTTTCGCGAAGTGCGAAGACAATCGATATCGTGGACGAGCAATCTTCCGAGATATTCAGAATTCTCGTCACGGAAGGGAAGGCTATGACCTTTCTCGCAGGGGCGAAGGGACGAGATCCCAAGGAAGGCGAAGGGGCGGAAGAACTAATTGAACTTGCTCTTCCGGATGACGACGACCGGGACGATAGCGGACGACTTGTTCGGCACGGTGACACCAAGCTTCAGACCCGGATGACGCCAAACGCGCTTCAAAAGCGCCTCCTTGACCTCTACTTCGACGCCCGTACTCTGGAAGAGGAACAGGGTGTCAACATCCTCTATCTGGGGCTCGGTACGCTAAAGTGGATTGATCCCAACAACGCCGAGAACATCCGTTACGCGCCACTCATCCTAATTCCGGTGGCGCTGGAACGAGCCAGTGCTGCGGAGCGATTCAAGCTACGGGCACGGTCCGAGGACTTCGCATCCAATCTTTCGCTCGAAGCCTTCCTTGATCGTATCCATAAGATTCGCATGCCGGACTTCGAAGCGTCCGATGACTTTTCCTTCGAGCGCTATGCCGAACAGGTTGGTGCTGCCGTTTCGATCAAGCCGGATTGGTCGGTACAACCGAATGATATTGTCCTCGGCTTCTTCTCTTTCGCGAAATTCCTGATGTATCGCGACCTGGATCCGGGCCTCTGGCCCATGGATGGCAAATTTACGGACCGGCCGCTCATAACCTCGCTCGTATCCAAGGGCTTCTCCCGCACCGACGACCTGCTGCCTGACGATGCCAGGATCGATGAGTACATCTCTCCAAACGAGATGATCCATATCGTCGATGCGGATAGTTCCCAAACCATCGCGATCCACGAAGCAAGGCGAGGGCGGGATCTCGTCATCCAAGGCCCGCCTGGAACCGGGAAATCACAGACGATCGCCAACATCATCGCGTCTGCGGTGGCGGATGGAAAGACCGTGTTGTTCGTCGCCGAGAAGATGGCGGCACTCGAGGTGGTCAAGCGCCGACTCGATCAGGCAGGCGTCGGCGACGCGTGCCTTGAACTGCATTCGAACAAGGCCAACAAAAGGGCGATCCTGGCGGAACTGCAGCATGTCTGGGAATTGGGAGCGCCCCAGGGGGAAGCCGCCGCCGCCCTGGATCGCCGACTTGTCGAGGCAAGAGACAGCCTGAACGCCCATCCTGCTCGGCTTCATCAAGTGTATCTTCCATACGCGCTGTCCCCGTATCAGGTCATGGGTCACCTGTCGCGCTTGAGGCGCTTGGGAATGCCTCCCTCGGATATCGAGCTTGCGGATTCCAACTCGTGGGCTCCCGAGTTCCGGGAACGCGTTGTCGCCATCCTTTCGGAGCTTGCCCAGCGGATCGAGGACATCGGTCTGCCTTCGCAGCACGCCTGGCATGGTGTGGGCGTGACGGGCATTACTCCGCTTGATCTGGAGCGGCTGACGAAGAGGTTGTCGGATGCGTCGTCGGATCTTTCGAAGCTGACTGCTTCCATGAGGGACGTGACCGATGTGCTCCATCTTGAGCCTGCGGTATCGGTTTCGGGATTCAAGGACGACCTCGTGCTAGCGGAGCGTGTCGCGAGCTGCCCGGAAGGTCTATCGCCCGAGGCGTTGGCGAACCCTGTCTGGGAAACTTCGCTCGGAGATATCGCCAGCGTGATCCGCGATGGTGCGGAATTCCGGCGCCTTTCCGAGCAGGTCAGGGCGCAGATGCTTGACGATGCGTGGGAGACGGATCCGCAGCCTCTTCTGACATCGTTTCGCAGGGTGCCGGGATCATTCCCGCAGTCCGGATTTGCGACACTCGCGCAGTTGGACAGCCTGCTGCCGAGGTTCCTGAACGCTGCTGCCGCACTGAAGACGATGCTGGGCGTGAATGCATCGGCAACGCTGGGATCCATTGGCCGATTGGTCACGATCGGCGAGCGCGTTGCGGATGCTCCCGATGCGAGCCCTGATGCCTTCGTCGCGGCAATATGGGAGCGGGGCCTCGATCAGGCCAGCGATCTCGCCGAGGCGGTCGCCACCTATCGTCTGGTGACGGCGGATCTTTCCGGCAAGATCGCCAACCAGGCATGGGATATCGATCTGGTCCCGGCCCGGACCGCAGTCGCGATGCACGGGCACAAGTTCCTGAAGTTCCTCAGCGGGGACTGGCGAAAGGCGAAGGCTCTTCTGAAGACCGTCATGTCCGAGACGCCGCCGGACGAAACGGTGCGATTGCTGGACGCTCTCCAGAAGGGCAAGGAAGCTAGATCTGTCATCAAGGATGGCGACAGTCTGGGGCGTGCGGCGTTCGGTGCCGACTGGCGCGGCGAACGATCCGATCCGAAGCCGCTTGAGAGCCTGGTGCTCTGGATGAGGAGCCTCCGGGGTGTAGGCGCCGAAGCGAGGATTATAGCAAGCAGGTTGACCGACAAGTCTTCCGTGGCCGCGCGTTGCGAGCAGGTTCGGACGCTGCTTGAGGAGACGCGGAGGCTGTTGCTTTCGCTGTGGAGCGATCTGTGCGACGAGACGGAAGCATTGTTCCCCAATGCTATCGGTCCGGATGAGATTGTACTGACGCAGGCGGCCGCGGTTATCAAAGAGATTGCGGGCGCTGACCGCGCATTCTCGCCCCTTGTCCGCACATTGCCCGATGATGCCGGAGGCCGAATTGCTGTCATCGAGCGGCTTGCGGCCGCCCAGGCTCGCAGAAGCTCCATTGATGCGTCAGCCGATATCGGCCGAGCGGCATTCGGGGATCTTTGGAAGGATTCGTTGTCCGAGTGGCAGGAACTGTCCGTCATCTGTGACTGGATATCGCGGAATGGCGACATCCGGATTCTTGCTTCTCATGTCGCCGATCGTGTGGGGGTGGCCGAGAAGGCACGGCATGCTGCGGCTCAAGGAGACGCATTCGCAGCCACCATGTCGGAAATCCTTCAGTTCCTGAAGGCGGATCTGGATGTACTCTTTAAAACGAGCGATGTGGCCGGCGCGCCATTGTCCGAGATCGAGGGCAAGCTGATCCGTTGGGTCGAAAACGAGGAGCAGCTCTCGAAGTTTGCCGCCTATAATGGCCGTGCAGGCGATGCCGCGAACATGGGGGTTGGCGCCGTTGTCGAACGTCTCGAGGACGGCCGCATTTCCACGTCCGATATCATTTCTCATTTCGAAATGGCGTTCTACGAAAAGATCCTGCGTCATCAGCATGCCCAGGATCCTGAACTCGCCCGTTTCGATGGCGAGGTGCATGGCAGACTGGTCGGTGAGTTCGCATCGCTCGACCGTAGCCGCATGAGCCTGTCTCGCCTGGAAGTCGTGCGGGCGCATCACCGGAAAATCCCTTCGATCAGTGGAATCGGACCTGTCGGCGTCCTTCGTGCGGAGATGGCGCGGCGCCGCGGCCACATGCCCATCCGGCAACTCATGCAGCGGGCTTCGCCCGCGATCCAGGCCTTGAAGCCAGTGTTCATGATGAGCCCGCTGTCGATCGCGCAATTCCTTCCGCCGGGCGTTCTCGAATTCGATCTCCTTGTCATGGACGAAGCGAGTCAGATTCAGCCTGTCGATGCGCTCGGCGCCGTCGCCCGTGCGAAGCAGGTTGTCGTCGTTGGCGACGAACGCCAGCTACCTCCGACGAAGTTCTTCTCGAAAATGACCTCCGGAGCGACCGAGGACGACGATGATCACGAAGGCGCACAGGTCTCCGATATAGAGAGCATCCTCGGCCTCTTCTCGGCGCGCGGTCTGCCGGAGCGCATGCTGCGCTGGCACTACCGCAGCCGTCACCAGTCGCTGATCGCCGTCTCGAATTCGCAATTCTACGACAGCAAGCTGTTCATCGTGCCGAGCCCATACACGCAGGAAGCTGGAATGGGGCTGCGTTTCCACCATGTGCCGGGCGGAGTGTTCGAGGACGGCGTGAACAAGGTGGAGGCCAAGGTCGTTGCCGAGGCGATCATCCGCCACGCCCTGCATTCGCCGCATCTTTCGCTGGGCGTTGCCGCGTTCTCGATCAAGCAGCGGCGCGAGATCCAGGACCAACTGGAACTGCTGCGCCGTCTCAATCCTCAGACCGAGGAATTCTTCCACTCTCATCCCAACGAACCGTTCTTCGTGAAGAACCTCGAAAACGTCCAGGGCGACGAGCGCGACGTGATCCTGATTTCCGTGGCTTATGCAAAGAATGCCCAAGGCTACATGGGCATGCGTTTCGGGCCCTTGGGTGCCGAAGGAGGTGAGCGTCGCCTCAATGTCCTGATCAGTCGAGCGAAGCGCCGCTGCGAGGTCTACGCCTCCATCACCGACGAGGACATCGATCTCGAACGCGGCAAGGGGAAAGGCGTGTTTGCCTTCAAGCTCTTCCTTCATTACGCGCGGACAGGGCGGCTTTCGATGTCACAGCGCTCTGACCGGGCGATGGACAGCGTGTTCGAGGAGCAGGTTATGGCGGCCCTTCAGGAGAGGGGATACCAGGTCCATCCGCAGGTTGGCATTGCCGGGTTCTTCATCGATCTCGCCGTGGCGGATGAGGTGGTCCCCGGCCGCTACCTTGTCGGGATCGAATGCGACGGTGCATCCTATCATGACTCCCGCTCGGCGCGTGACCGTGACCGGCTTCGTCAGGCGGTCCTGGAGGATCATGGATGGACGATCCATCGAATTTGGTCCGCCGACTGGTTCCAGCGACCTAAGGCCGAACTTGATCGCCTGATTGCCGCCATCGAACAGGCCAAGACGAGTGCTTTGTCTGGAGCCGATCACACGCGTGCATCTTCTCGGGCAGTTCCGGTGGAAGTCGTGACAATCGAACGCGCCACCGTGACGGAGATCGGTCTCCAGCCGGTATCGACGGATGCAGATGGCTCGAACCTTTACGAGGAGGCTTCGCTGAAGCCAAATATCGTGGGCGAGCTTCATGAAGTTTCGACAGGGACGCTGGTCAAGTTGATCAAGGAGACAGTGGAGGTCGAAGGTCCCGTGCATAGGGACGAGGTAGTGGCCCGAATCCGGACTGCGTGGGGGCTCCAGCGGGCAGGGAGCCGGATCGATGCCCATGTCGGTAATGCTATCCGTGTCGCCGTGAACGCAGGTGAGATTCTTCGCTCGGGAGATTTCCTCCTGTGGCCGGGCGCCGTGGTCCGCATGCGCGACCGTAGCATGGTAACCTCGTCCGGGCTGCGCAGGATCGACATGATCCCGCCGATGGAGATCGATGAGGGGCTTACCTCGATCATCGAGACGAGCTTCGGCGCAACCGAGGATGAAGCTGTCAATGCCATTGCGCGGGGACTGGGATTCCGCGCCACCAGCAGTCAGTTGAGAGATTTCATCGTGTCCCGCATCGAGCTGCTGAAAGCGCAAGGGACCCTGCAGGTTCGTGATGGAATGCTCACCTTGGGATCGGCGACTGCTTCCGCATGATGATTTTCTCCGGAGCGAGCGAACGCTCCCCGGTCTGCCGTGGTCCTTGGTGTGTTCTCGTGGTCGGCGCCATTCTTTTGCACGCAACGAGCCTCCAGGCCGCTAACACCCCCTGCAGTGGGAGGAAGGGCGGTATCGCAGGTTGCCGCGGCGATACGTTCATCTGCAACGACGGCTCGGTGAGCGCCAGCAAGAAATCATGCACCGCCGTGATGGGCGGTGCCATGCGACTGACGGGCGGCACATCGCAGTCGATGGTCCCGGCGGCAGACGAGGAGTGCCTGTGTCGTTCAGGATCATTTTGCACAGGGCCTCGTGGCGGGCGGTTCTGCTACACCGACAGCGGTTCGAAGAGCTACCTTCGCAAATGAGTTCGTTGAATTCCTTCGTTCGGAGAGTTTAGGTTGCCTTGTAGTGAAGGACTGACGATGAATATGTTTGCGCGGATTGTTATGGCAGGAGTCCTTGCGGTCGCCGCGGTAGTGGGTGCTGCCGCCGAGGAACCG
Organism: Rhizobium sp. LjRoot30; assembly: GCF_964253915.1. Classification (NCBI taxonomy): domain Bacteria; kingdom Pseudomonadati; phylum Pseudomonadota; class Alphaproteobacteria; order Hyphomicrobiales; family Rhizobiaceae; genus Rhizobium; species Rhizobium sp. LjRoot30. Next base: position 6,349 of record NZ_CAXUSG020000031.1, read on the forward strand.
AAATCGTCCGGAACAGGATTCGCCGTTACCGCGGACGGCTGGCTCATGACGAACGCCCATGTCGTAGATGGCTGCGACCGTGTGGAGGTGAAGGGCAGTGGGGTCGCGACCGATCCAAGGATAGATGCGACCAACGATCTAGCATTGATCAAGGTGAACGCAGACACGCCGATGGTTCCTCTCACCTTCAGGCACGCACCTATCCGCCTTGGCGAGGACATCGTCGCCATCGGCTATCCCCTCGCGGATCTGCTGGCCGATTCCGTGAAGATCACCACCGGAAACGTAAACGCGCTCGCTGGTCTCCGGAACGACACACGCTACATCCAGATTTCGACACCGATCCAGCCCGGCAATTCCGGCGGCCCCGTTGTGGATCGCGACGGTTTCCTGCTGGGGATCACGAGCGCTACCTTCTCAAAACAGGCTGCCGATCAGATCGGGATCACGGCACAGAACGTCAACTTCGCCATTCGTGCGTCCGTGGCCGATCTCTTCATGCAGTCCCAGAACCTCCCGAGCCAGTCCGGAGATCGACAGGACGGACAGCCCACGCTTTCAACTGCGGATCTCGCGGACAAGGTCACGCCGTCCGTCTATCAAGTCCTGTGCTACGGGAAACCCGAAATCGAGGCCTCGTCCCAGAAGCAGGAGACGGTGACTTCGCTTCCCCGATCCTCTGTTTCGACGGTCCTGCTGGACGCCCGCGGTTACGATGCCATTGGCTTCGATTATGCCACGCTGAAGGATGTGACCTTTCAGGGCTGCCGGGCGGCCTGCGAGAGCGACGGCCAGTGCAAGGCAGTGACCTACAATGCGAAGCATCGGTTCTGCTTCCTGAAGGACAATGTCGTTGCGCTGATCCGGAACGCCGATGCGGTCGCTGCCTATTCGGCCTCGAAAGCGTCGGACGTGATCATGTCCGACTTCACGAGTTATTCGGGAATGGATATTCCCGGCGGCGACTACAAGCGGATAAAGCAGACGAACTATCTGGAGTGTTTCGTCTCCTGTATCGGCGACAATGCCTGCCGTGCCTTTGCCTACGTCTCCAAGAAGAGGGAATGCTGGTTGAAGAACGCGCTCGGTCGACCGAGGACAGCGAAGGGTGTCGATCTCGGAGTGAAGTAGTCAATCTTCCTGCTAAGATACCTTTTCCGACCGTTGGCTCGGATATTCTGTTCCGCTGGATCTGCCGCGATGCTCGCTCAATGACAGCGAGGCGCTATTAGTCTCATTTCTCGTTTAACCGTCGATGCGGCTACGTGACTGCTTCCATCGTTCTGGGACCTTAATATGATAGTGGAACGATTGGGGTTGGGGGGGAGATATGGGTAATCCACAAAATTTCAGCATCGACGTTCCTCGTAGATGCCAGATACTTCTTGAACAGCTTTGGCCTTTAGTCTCGAACAAGGCAGATGGACGGCTGCTCCCGCTGAACGCATCATTCCTTCTGGCGATCTCAACGCCAATGGTGAACTTGCCCATCGAGAGGATATGGAAGCCGCAGAAGGGTAGAGCGGTTGGCCATCTCAATGACGCTGTCCTCGATGCGTCGTTAGCAAAGGCAGTGAAGGCGGATATCGGTCAGAGCACTGTCGCCAAGGCACCATTCTATAACGCGGGCGCGTGGCGATATCACTATTTGCCAAAGGGTGCGGCATTGCCCGACCTCTCCAAGCAAGGTCTACCGACGGACATTCAACAAGCTCTTGCTGCCGACCCCGCGCTGACCGCCGCCGGCGCGCTCGCCACGGAAACATTCTGCAACATTCTGCGAAACGGGTTGGCTCACGGAGGTGTCCTTTACCTCGACAGCCGCGGCCAAACGACGGAAGGGGCGCCGGTTACGAGGTTCTGCTTTGTTAGTACAAAGCAGAAAAATCAGGCCGTCGTGGGCCTCCATTTTCTTCAGATCACGATGAAAGATTATCGCGCGTTCCTCGGAAAGTGGGTCGGCTGGCTTCATGGCGCGACATCCAAGCCTATTCCGAAGGAGGCATAATAATGGCGAACTACTACCCAGCGAGCTCTACAGCTCGTCCAATATTTATAGAGGAAATCAAGCGCGTGGTGCGATAAAAAGAATCAACTAATAGTATAGCCGAACAAGGGGGCATTATGGCCGACGATGTGCCAGCGCCGCGCGACATTCATCTGCTAACTATCGACGCTTTGCTCGCTGATCTCATTGGTGGGCGTGCTGTGGCTCTCGGCGGTGGTGACGAACTCGCAATGTCGTCAGATGACGCGCGGGCGGTCCTCGACTGGTATCGGCAAAATCGCGGCAGGTGGCAGGCGAATCTTTCGGCCGGAGATACCGAGGCGATTATAGACTTGATAGGCACGCCGCCGCCGACTGTTGAAGCAATGGTCGAGGCAGGTGGCACCCACGCCATCAAGGTATTGCGACTTGTAAAAGTCGAGGCGCACCGCTTCGCAGGGTTACACGCCTATGGCCGACCGAGTGCGCCTCCAGCATCTTTCGTCTTCGAACCCGGAAAGCCCGTGACGTTGCTGGAAGGCGTGAACGGTTCGGGCAAAACGTCGGTCGCGAACGCAATTGTCTGGTGCTTGACTGGCCACCTCATCCGATCGCAGCGGCCACCTGAAGAAGGGCCGCTGGATTTTGCATGCGAAATTGCCCGAGACGATGGCACGACCACGACGCATCCCATGTCGACGATCACGCCGTTGCCACCCAAATCGGCCGAGCTTCCCGCAGATGGTCAGCCGATCCCCGCAGATACCTGGGTCGAACTGACACTCTCGGATTCGAGCGGCACGCTATTGCCGCCGCTTCGTCGCTCACAAGCCCGTAATGCTCGCGGTAAGATCAACGAAACCGCACCCGATCTGGATGCTACGGGTATCGACCCCATCGCATGGAGAATCGCCACGACTATGCCGGCGTTGCTGCCGTTCCTTTCGGTCGGTTCAACATCACAGTTGGGCGAGGCAGTCGCGCGACTGACTGGCCTAGCTGATCTCGTAGATCTTGCGCGGCACGCGGAAAAGATGGCTGGCCGCGTTGCCAAGACCGCGGTGCCCGAGCTTGAGAAACAGAGAGTAGAGATCGCGGGTCGCTATCAGCAAGCGGTCGGCGACCTTGCCGCGATTCTCATCGAGACACCGAGTATCGCATTTGATGGCGACCCGCCGACGGTAGATGCTGAAGGGGCTGAAGAACGAATCGCTGAAATCGCGCAGCATTTTGTCGAACTCAAAGCCAAGGCCCTGAGCGAAGCGCAGGAGGTGCTCGGCACAGGGTTCGATCCGGAGAATAAGCAGGCCCGTGACGACCTGGAAGCCAGCATTCGCCCGGCAATCGAAGGGCTGAAGGTCATAGGTGAGTTGCCGTCGATTGCCCGCCTCTCCGCGCTAAAGGTGGATGCTACCGAGGTCGCCAAAGTCGTTACGTTGCTGGCGCAAGTGGAGGCTGAAGCCACGACGCTGTCGACGCTGGCTGCGAATCCGGATCGGGCGCGTCGTGCCCAACTCTATGCCAGGGTATCGGCGTGGATGCACGACCATGCCCATGTCGACGACGGCACTTGCCCCGTTTGCATCGGACAACTTGACGGCGCGTGCGATCCGGTAACAGGTTCGCCCGTTACCCATCATCTCACCGAGGCAGCACGCGACCGAGAGGTGATCGCCCGGACGATCGCCGAGTGGTCGGCTTATTGGTGCGGGCGCCTCCTTCAGGAACTCCCGCCGGCGATAAGTGGCGAAGTGCGCAATGACCTGCCCATGTCTCCTGCCGCGCTGCTTCGAGATGGCTTGGTTGATGATCTTTTCGCAACAGAACCGTTCCGTGGCACCTTAGCGACGCTACGCAGTGATGCAGTCGCGTTGATCGATGCACGAATCTCCGCACTTCCAGAATTTCCAGAACCAGCCGTCCGATCGCTGCCTGTTGCTTTGCAGGCGGCCTCCGCCCGACTGCAGCAGATGATCGATCGAGCCGTGCGGGCATTGGCTTTCGCCGAGTGGCGGGGCCAGAACAGAATGGCACTGACAGCCTTTGTGCATACGGTGCGACGCGGCGACGATGGAGATGCAGACGCAGGTCGGGCGATCGGCAGGCGGCTGACCTCGCTTCTTAGGATTGTGGAAGGTGTTGCCCCGCTGAACTCAGCGAACGAACAGGTTCGCCGTATGGAAGTTGCGCGCAAAGACCATGAGGCCAAGAAGGGGCGTATTGCGGCTTGCGCACGCGCGGTCACCGCGCTCAACCTTCTCGTTCCGCTCGGCGGTTTGGCCCAAACACAGGTCGACACGTTACGCCGCAAACTTCATAATCGGTCAGAGCATTGGCGCCGCGCGATCTATCGCAATGCGACGACCTTTGCGCCCGACCTCACCCGCACAGATATGAACGCGCGAGGTGTGCTGGACCTTAAGGTCGGCCGCGAGGGTGTCACCGCGCCGGCACAGCACATCTCTAACGCTTCAGCCCTACGCGGCGCGCTATTCGGCTTCTTTCTCGCGTTCCGGGAACATGTACTTTCAACGCGCGGCGGACTTTCGTTGCTCATTCTCGATGATCCGCAGGAACTGCTCGATCACGACAACCGTCAGAGACTCGCACATGGGCTTGCTGCAGTTGCCGAGGCTGGCGCACAATTGCTCGTCACTACTCATGACCGTCGTTTCGCCCGTTCGCTCGTTGCGGAGAATCGCGCGGCTGATCGAGTCCAGCATCTTTCTGTTCATGCGGTCAACAGCGTCCATCCAACTCTGAGCCTGTCGCCGACCATCGAGGAGGTCGACCGGCGCCGGCAGGCGTTTATCAACAATCTCGATTCAGCGGTCGCGGCACAGGATTATGCAGCAGACCTACGCGTCTTCATCGAAGCGCGTCTTGGCGATTTGTTCGATGATTTGGCAGAACCAGCCCACGCGACATCGACACAGGCGCTCACGCTCTTCCCTTTGCTTGATCGACTGCGCGCGCTGATAACCAGTGGCAGCGGTGAGTTATTCTCCAATCTGGTACTGCGGCGTTTCATCGACGATCCTGGGCTGGTTGACGGGGCAGCACCTCGGCGCATCCTCAACAAGGCCCATCACAACGAACGGGCATCCATCACATATGTCGATGTCAAAGACGTCGAACCAGCATTCGTTCGCCTGCGAACCGGGATCGAGAAGGTGCATGAGCAGTTCCGCCTGCATCGCTGGCGTGAACCGCTCGCACCGACCAATGCCTCGGAGACCAACGTCGCGTCGCTGCCGATGATGGCGCGGCCGACATTTTCGGTGCCGATCTGCCCTGACATTGCAGCCTTCTCTCGCTCAGTCTCGGCTGGCGGCTCACAGGACATTGCGACCGAACAACTCAACGGCGAATGGTTCGACGGAAAGGCTTTATTTTATGTTCGTGGTGAGACACTGGGCTTCGCAATCCCGTCGGGCACAGTCGCCATTGTGGAGGCAGAACCCTATCCCGGTCGTGACAGAAACCTCGTGATTGCGCGGCATCAGGGTAACGTGCTAGCGCGACGGCTACTCAAGGCACCCGGTTCGCTCGGAATCTCACTTGCTGCGCAAACGCCTGATCCCCGAACTCCGCGTCCGACGATGACCTACGACGAGAGTAAGGTTCGATTATTCCGCATCGTCGGTGCCATTTTCAGCGATATGGCTCCGCCATCTGGTGGTGGCGAAGCGACCGCGATCGACACCGTACAAGAACTCGGCCAGATCGAGGTCGCTTACCTTGTACGCGAAGACAGTGCTGTGCCACTCGCACTACCCGGCCAGGTCATTCTAGGCGGTGCCGAGCTGAACCCTCGCGAACTCAACACATGGGAAGGCAAGCTCGTCGCCGTCACGCTTGCCGATGGGACCAGCATCTTCAAACGCGTCGGCGCGAGCCTTTCCGGCAGCCTCGCTCACCTTCGTCAGTTCGAGACGATCGGCGGTCTTGGGGCATCGATGGTGGTGGCCACAGAGGTGTCGGACGGGGCCGCCAGCGTGCCAGCGATGGTCTCCGCTCGCCGGGTTTTGGGAGTGCTCTATGACCAAGCATGAAGTACTGACACCTTCTAGGTTTGCCCAACGATCTGTTCGCAATCACCACCCAAAGTGTCAGCTTAGGACAGAGTGAGATACGAACAGACCTTCCACTTTCGGCCTCATATCGGGCACGCGTTTCGCGTGGAGCGCCTCGTTTCTTCCAGCGCGAGGTCGATTAGATGCTGGAACGAAATTGTTTTCCGCCAATGCGGGAGTTATCTAGCTGAATTTACAAGTCTCCATGCAGTCAGGCCCCCGCAACCAAATCTATACACAAAACCCCCGCTACACCTCATGTAACGGGGGTTTTGTGTTTCTGGGCCTGGGATACGCGGGATTTTCGAGACGCCGGGTTGCCTCTCGATATGTCCACCTCTCTTTCAGGGGGCCTGAGCGGTTGAACAGTCGCGCGCCGGCGGCACGCGCGCTCGTTTCAGTGCAGATCGGGCCGAGCTTGCCAACCAGACGCGGGCAGGTTGCGGCCAACCGCTCAAGCGATGTGTTCTCCTTGACCCGGACATGGGCGACGCAAATTGCTCCCTCCGGGCCCCAGGCCGCTTCGAAACTCTGCTCGGGGGAAAGCGCCGGGATCTGGGTCTCGTGGATGTCGTAGAGGTCGATATTCATTCCGTTACGCGTGGTCGCCTCCCCCAAGCCGCAATAGTCGGCTCGAACCATGCGGATGCAGGCATTGTACAGTTCCGTCATTGGCCGGCCGTCCGGCTGGGCGAGCCAGGGTGCATAACCGAAGCGCGCGCATTTGCCTTGTGCGCCGGCCGTGCAGACGATCTCGAACGCGCCGGGTTCCGCCGCGAGCAGCATGCCCGCGGGGTCAGTGCGGCCGGCGATGGGGAAGCCCTCGCGCGTGCCGTCCGGCGCAACCTGGCAGAACGGCTCGCCTGTCGCATCGTCGCGGAAGTCGTGAAGCAGCCTGCGGCCGGTCGGATCGGTCGGGTCAGGCCGAATGCCGGCGACGCGCACGCGGATGCGCTGCTCGCCCGCGGCATAGACCAGCACCATGCCCGTCAACGCCTCGCGTTCGCGGATGGAACCATCGGCCAGCGTCACCCGGAACGCGCCCTCGTGCGCTTCGATCGCGGTGACCTGGCGTCCTTGCGCGAGGGCCGCACCGGCAAGCAGCATGATGGCGAGGATGAGCAGGCGCATGGGGACCTCGACGATTTGCCGGATGTTCTGGCTAATGCTGGCCACGATGAAAACGCCTTTGCTCCTCGCGATGACGGGAAGGAGACAGAAAGCGCTGAAGGCGGAAGGCCTCAATCGGCCAGTTCCACCTCGATCAGCGAGAGCGTCTCGGCTTCGACGGTGCCGCGGACGGAAGTACCCTGCCAGGAGCGGCCGTTGAGAGCCAGGCCGTTCTTCATGAAACCATTGAGGACGAGGCCGTTGATGGAGATGCCGTTGGGTTGGGTGCGCAACCGCACTGCTTCGGCAGGCGTGGTGAAGATGCCGGCAATGATGGCGGCGATGGCAATGGCGACAAAAGATTTATTCACTGCAGGTCTCCAATATTCGGATTGGGTGGGGTTATTCTGCTGACCCAAATAGATATGGTCCGTGATTGCCCGATTTGGAACTATCGTTTAACTATTGTTCCATAGCCCCAGCCTTGGGTGTTTCGTGCGAAAAGAGTGTCAACCATAGGCAGGAGGCACAGTATGGAACTTGATCAGGCTCGTTATTTCATTGCCACAGCCGAGCATCTCAACTTCACGCGCGCGGCGGAGGCTTGCAATATCTCTCAGCCCTCGCTCACCGTCGCGATCAAGAAGCTCGAAGACGAATTCGACGGGGCACTGTTTCATCGCGAAGGGAA
>NZ_CAXUSG020000032.1:0-11837 GCF_964253915.1 Rhizobium sp. LjRoot30
CTCAGTATGCTTTAATTGTGAGTGTCGTCGGCACAGACGTGGTGACCGCAAAGGGCATAAGAGATGCTGCGGCTTTGAGCGAGGCGGTCATAACAGCCGTTACACAATCACCCTGCAGCTTGGCGCGCATCCAGACAGACATGCGAGCGCACATGAACCCTCGACGCATGTCCGTCATTGCCAAGCTAGGCAAGCGCTTTGTCAAACGCCTAATGACCGCCTGTCCCCAGTGCGACCATCCCGGATGGGGCTGGGTTGGAACAGCGGCGGGGCTATGCTGCAGCGAATGTAATTCGCAAACGCAATTGCCGTCTCATGATGTTATGGGTTGCGCCGCTTGCGGCCATGAGCAGTTAGTTGAAAGGTCAAATGGCGAGCGCGCTTCCCCGACATTCTGCTCAGCATGCAACCCGTAATGCCACTTAAAGATTTTGACCGATGGTCGCATCATGCCCGAAACTGCTTCAGCACACTGCGCTACGCCGCGGGCACGAGGAGGCGCGATGGCTTCGGCGCGTCTTCAGGCCTACGAAAGTTGTCGCACCGGACTGTTCCCGTACTTCCCTTCAGAAAGAGTATTGGAATTTCTGGACCCAAGCCATCTTCACTGATCCGATTTCTATAAGTGCTCGTACATGAAGGTGTTCAAAAACCGCGTATGGCACGCGAGAGAGACGGAAGGAACGCATAATGAAGAGATTTTTTCTTGCATCCACACTCGCCCTTTCCTCCGCAGCGTATGGCGCTCACGCAGCTGACATTGTCGACACCGCGCAGGCAAATGGTCAGTTCAAGACCCTTGTGGCAGCGGTAACAGCAGCAGGCCTTGTCGACACCCTTAAAGGCGCCGGTCCTTTCACTGTTTTTGCACCGACTGACGATGCCTTTGCGGCTCTCCCGGCTGGAACCGTTGAGGACCTTCTGAAGCCGGAAAACAAGGACAAGCTATCCAAAATTCTCACCTACCATGTTGTTTCCGGCAAGGTGATGTCAAAAGATCTCAAAGACGACATGAAGGCAGCAACAGTTAACGGCGCTGAGCTTTCCGTTGATTTGGAAAATGGCGTTACTGTCAACGAGGCAAAAGTCGTGAATGCGGATGTAGTAGCCGACAATGGCGTTATTCACGTGATTGACAAGGTCCTCATGCCCCCGATGTGAGGTAGTAATGGCGCCTCGCATTCTAGATACGAACTCTGCTTATGCGGGGTGCCACCATTTACATTGTACTTTTAACTTCAATAAAACGGCTTCTATAAATATTTCTCCATAGGATATGCCAAAACTTGTCGATACTGCAGTAAAATAAATCATCGTAAGGCGTTGGAGGCAATAATGTCTAGCGAAACTAAGATTAACATCATCTATGATGTTGTCGGAAAAGGAGTATTCGTCGAATTCAACGGCCGCTCGCACTATCTTCAGGGGCCATTTACAGACAAGAAAAAAGCGATAGAAGCCGTGATGTTATTTTGCAAATCATCAGGCTGGCCTTCGGATTCGGAAAATCGTGAGATGCGTGACGATTGATGAAACTTGGAATGCAACCTTCTTGGTTGTCAGTGAGATTAGGCGTTTACAGTGTGAATACTGTCATCTTTTTCCAATCTTCAGATGAATATCACGAATACATTCTACAACAACAATTGCTTACTGCGCTAGGAAGATCATAACCTGTAATAGGGAGGGTTTTATGAAACGGGTCACGCTCACGATCGGGACTGCTCTGTTGGCAGCGTTCCTGTTAGGCGTTGCTGGAACTGCATCTGGGGCGCCCCAGGTCGTCAAAGTCGGCCCAGATCACTACAGCGGCACCTGGCTGGAGATCGGTCGCACACCCATGTTCATGACGGACGGATGCGTCGCGGGTTACTCGACCTACCGGCAAGGCAAAGCACCCGACGAGGTCTTGATTGAGGACGGTTGCCGGATGGAGCCGCCGGACGGCCGCCTCAAGACGGTTCGCGGAAACGGCAAGATCCAGGACTTCGGGTCGACGAATGCGAAGATGCGCGTTCGATACCCGTTGCTGATCACGTTCAATTACTGGGTGCTCTACAAATCACCTGACAAATCCTGGTTCATCAGCGCCAATCCATCCACGACGGACCTTTGGATCTATGCCCGTGCCGTTCCCTCCAAGACGAAGCTCCAGCGCATGATAAGGAAAGCGAGCGAACTCGGATATGACGTGCGCAAGCTGGAGTTTCCGCCTCAATGATACGTACCGGATGAATCGCTGGAGGATGAAGCCCTTTCAAACCCGTTCACCATCGTCCAGCTTCTGCAGAAACTTGGATGCGCTGTTCCGATACGCCTTCCTTTTTTCCAGGCTCATACGACCCCAAGAGGAGTAAATCTGGGCGAGACGATGGTTTTTGGAGAGGCTATCAGCGTTTCGAACGATGAAATCCCAATACAGGGCATTGAATGGACAGGCGTCCTTTCCGCTCTTCTTCGAAACGTCGTATCGGCATCCGCCGCAGTAGTTCGACATACGTGCGATGTAGGCGCCGCTCGCGGCATACGGCTTGGACGACATGAAGCCGCCGTCTGCAAACTGACTCATGCCAATGACGTTGGGCAATTCCACCCATTCGAAAGCGTCGGCATAGACGGCCAGATACCATTCGTGGACAGCATAGGGGTCCAGGCCCGCCAGCATCGAGAAGTTCCCAACGACCATCAGGCGCTGGATGTGGTGCGCATATGCGTGCTTTATCGTCTGCGTAATGACGGATGAAACACAGGCCATGTCGGTTTCGCCGGTCCAAAAGAAATCCGGAAGGGGTCGTTTTGCTTCGAAAATGTTGCTCTTCTCGTAGCCTGGCATCTTCAGCCAATAGATTCCACGGATGTATTCGCGCCACCCGATGATTTGTCGAATAAACCCCTCGACCGAATTGAGCGGCGCGTGTCCCTCCCTATAGGCACGTTCGCCCATCCGACATATCTCTAAAGGATCCAGCAAGCCGATATTGATGTAGAAGGACAAGAGCGCGTGGTTGAGGAATGGTTCCTCTTTCAGCATTGCGTCTTGCGTTTTGCCGAAATCGGGAAGGAAGTCTCGAACGAAGGCATCCGCCGCTTTTTGTGCATCGGAGCGGGTCACGGCAAAGGAGAACTGGGCCGTCGACCCCATGTTACGTGGAAACCTGCGCTCGACGAGGTCGAGGACATCCCGCGTCACCGCGTCCGGCGGGAAGCGTGGATGCGTTGGACGGAAAAGGTCTGCCTGGGCGGGCTTGCGATTGTCTGCGTCAAAGTTCCACCGTCCGCCTTCCGGATCCTTTCCATTCATGAGGAGACCGGTGCGGCGGCGCATGTCGCGGTAAAAATATTCCATCGTCAGCGCGCGGCGGCTTTGTGTCCATGTCTGAAAGTCCTGTTTGGACACCAGAAACCGGGTGTCTGGGCGAATTTCCACTGGCAAGCCAAACGCAGATTTCCAAGGTTTCATGGCTTGAAGAACGCGCCATTCGGACGCTTCGGTTACGATTATGCGCTTTGGCGATATTGCCGCGACGGTGCGGGCGAGTTCTCCGGTGAACGAACCCGTGTTGTCTACATCGTCCAGATGGACATATCGGACGTCGAAGCCTTTTTCGCGAAGCTCGATGGCGAAATGCCGCATGGCCGAGAAGATCAGCGCCATCTTCAATTTGTGATGATGTGCATAGGTGGCTTCCTCTATCACCTCGCACATCAAGATGATGTCCCGCCCGGGATCGGCAGCTTCAAGGCTCGAAAGCGACCACGTCAGCTGATCGCCGAGTATGAATATGAGATTGCGGACAGTGCTCATGGGAGGCGACTTTGCAAACCGTGTGGATATGGAGCACCCATCTACGGCTACCAGGCGATGGCGGTTCCGTCATAGGCGAAGAACCCGCCCGTACGGTCCGGCGTCAGACCGTCGAGCATCTCCAGGATGCGGCGCGCTGCATCATTGGGCTCGAAACGCTTGTGTCCCGACGCGAATGGCGCGGACAGGTCCGTTTTAACGGTGCCCGGATGCACGGTGACGAGCAAGGATGAGGGGTTCGTCCGGTTCACTTCAATCGCGGCGGTGTGAACGATCTGATTGAGAGCGGCCTTGGACGAACGATAGGAAATCCATCCTCCGAGCGCATTATCACCAATGGAGCCCACGCGCGCCGACAAAACTGCGAAGATCACGCGCTTTCGTCGCGCGAGCAACGGAACAAAATGCTTGAGTATCAAAGCAGGTCCTATGGCATTGAGCGCAAATTGCGCCATCATTAAGTGCTGTGAAATTTGACGAAGCGACTTCTCTGGTCCGAGCCCATTGATGGTCAGTGCGCCTGTAGCACAGACGATAAGATCGAATGCCTCCGACTTCATCCTGTCGGCGGCGCGCAGCACAGAATCTTCGTCGGTAACATCGAAAGCGTCATCTCTACGCGAAAGGCATACGACCTTGCCGCAGCCGGCATCCATCTCCAACTGCCAGCGAAACGCCTGACCTATTCCGCCGCTCGCCCCAAGGACCAAGGCGGAGTACCCGTGAGATAATGATCGCATCAGCGTTTCGGTCATTTCACGCTCTTTAGGTTGCAACAGTCACCGTAAGCGTTTCATGTCCGCGCCAGCATCATGAAGCGCGCTTGCCGCTCCGCCGACACATCGAACTGGCCGGTGAACACGGTGGTCAACGTCTTGGCGCCTTCCTTGCGGATGCCTCGCATCGCCATGCACATGTGCTCAGCCTCGATCATCACTGCAACACCCTGCGGCCGGAGGCATTCATCCAGAGCCTTTGCGATCTGCGCGGTCATGGTTTCCTGGGTTTGAAGCCGGCGGGCATAAAGTTCTACGAGCCGAGCCAGCTTTGAAAGCCCGACCACGCACCTGTCCGGAATATAGGCTATATGGGCGATCCCGTGAAACGGCACCATGTGGTGCTCGCAATGTGAATGAAACCCGATGTCCCTCACAAGGACCATGTCCTTGTAACCAGCTACCTCTGAGAACGTTTTGGAAAGAACATCCTCCGGCACCACCTCGTAGCCGAAAAACAGCTCGCGATACGCCTTCGCAACCCGATTCGGCGTTTCAAGCAAGCCTTCCCGGTTGGGATCGTCTCCGGCCCAACGAAGAAGAGTCCGCACTGCTTCTTCCGCTTCCTCTTGAGTCGGACGATATGCCGCTGACAAACGGCAGCCCTGGTTGGCGACAGCATCCATTGAAATTCTCCATATACATCTCTCCCGTTTTACGCGGATTGGGCTGTTTCGGATCAATGCGTGGACGTACATCTGCGTTGATCTGAGGCTCTCAATCCACGGAATGGCGAAGGCCCTCGTCAAAAACTTCAATCGCGATTGCGTCTCGGTAACCCCCTTGCCAGACGCCATGATCGCACAACGGCCAACCAGTGAACCATCGATCGGATTTAATCCGGCTATTCATCTGTCGCAGCCCCGACTGAAGCGGCACATATGCTTGAAGAAGAAGCAGTTTTTCACCGAAAGCGTAGATCACTTTGAACTCAAAAACCGCGTGAAGCTCCAGCAACAATCAAAAGTTTGTGCATGGCGCGATGCCACACCGCGGATTTCGCCGTCAGGGAGCAGCGCGCATCATCTCCGTTGCGTGTACGCTGCATACGGATCAAGGCCCGCTCGCAGCTGAGGCATTCAGCGCTCGGATCACGCTTGAGCAGACGGGGTCTTTCCAACCAAGCAAATCCTCTAGACATGTAAAGCAACCCGAGACATGGATCGCCGTCGTCGCGACCCAACCCCAGTCGCTAGAGGCGCGCTCAAGCAGCGTCGGTCATTGCGACGCGATGCGGCTTAAGCGTTTGACGGTCGCCACGGGTTGGCGTGCTGCCTGCACCTCCTCAACAGTTTCGGCCTGCAGCGATCGATAGCTAAGGATGCGACCAGGCTTGCGAAAATATCAGAGATCATTGGGGCTTTCTCTTAGCTTTTGATAAAACGATGGTTAAGCAGGATGCGTGTCGTCGCGTGTTTTGACGAGGCTCCAGAACACGCCCGCCGCGATGATAGCGAAGGTAATCCCGAGCGAGAGAGCGGCGGGAAATTTCTCGAGGCCAAGCAGATCTGCGACAAAAATCTTTGAGCCGATGAACACGAGCACGATGGCAAGGGCCGGCTTCAGATATTTAAATCGATGGATCATGGCTGCCAGCGCGAAGTAGAGAGCGCGAAGTCCCAGGATCGCAAAGATGTTCGAGGTGTAGACGATGAACGGGTCTGTAGTGATCGTGAAGATCGCAGGAACCGAGTCGACTGCAAAGACTATATCGGCGAGTTCGACCATGACCAAAGCTAGGAACAGCGGTGTGACAAACCACCTCAAGCGGCCGGTTAGTGGATCCTGTTTCTTCACGAAGAAGGCCTGACCGTGATGCCCTTCAGTGACGTTTAGCCGCTGGCGAAGGAAGGAAATGATGGGATTGCCAGCCAGCTCCGGCTCTTTATCGCCGATCCAGAGCATTTTGACGCCTGTGATGATCAGGAAGGCGGCGAAGACATAGAGCACCCAGGAGAACTGAGAGACGAGTGTTGCACCCACTCCGATCATGATCGCGCGAAGCACGATCACACCCAAAATGCCCCAAAACAGCACGCGATGCTGGTAGATCCGGGGAACGGCAAAGAACGAAAAGATCAGCGCGATGACAAACACATTGTCGAGCGCCAGGGTCTTTTCCACCACGAAACCTGTGAGATAGTTCATCCCCGATTCAGGACCGAGCTGCCACCAGATAAATCCTCCGAAGGCTAGGCCGAGCGAAACGTAGACGGATGAGAGAAGCAGACTTTCCCTGACCTCGATCTCGCGATTTTCGCGGTGGAGAACGCCCAAGTCAAAAATCAGGAGTGCAAGCACGATACCGAGGAACCCTAGCCACATCCAGACGGGTTTTCCCAACCAATCAGCGAAAAGTAACGTTAACTCCACGTGAGAAACTCCAGCCGGCGATCCGGTTTTATTGAAGTCCGACATCACGAAAAGACCGGCATCTTTCGTCAGAGGGGCCCGGACAGCGATAGGAAATTGAGGGGCGATAGGTCCGCTGCTGGGACGAACAAAAGTGTATTGCTTCGCTCGGCGAGCTGACCTTGCCTTTCGCCGAATTTCCAGCTCTTCTCTGATGTGACCCACGCATCGCAGCGATCAACTGCGATCGTCTGGTCAGGACATGGTAGTCTTGCTCGCCACGACTGAGCGGGTCCCAATTCGCTTTTTGAGCGCTCGGTAGCCACTGACGAGCTTGTGAAGAGCGTCGTTAGCCTCTAAAGATCTGTGATCTTGTCGACTGATGTGTTTGTACATTGTCATCCCTTCCTCTAGAGCTTGAGCGATCTTCGTTTGGCGACAGGGATGAGGACCGGCATGCTCTGGCGGTTATGACGCTCGATGAGCTCGATCTGCTCCCGGAAACGCAGCTTCAATTTCTTAAGCGCGCTCAAGCGGAGGCCATCTGGTGCTGGCCGCGACTGTTCGTCGTCGATACGAGACTGGACATGCGCCTTGCGGCTACGAAGTGACTTCAAGAACTGGTCCATTTGATTTTCCTTTCGTTGACCACACAAATATCGGGCATTCTCTGCCATAGTTCCAATTCATTGTTGCAATTCCACCGATAGTTCATAACTATCGGAAAGATGGCCTACCGACCTACTCTTCGCCAACTGGAATATATCGTCGCGCTCGATAACTTGCGGCACTTCGGGAAAGCCGCGAAACACTGCCATGTCTCGCAGCCGACTCTGTCCGTTCAGGTTGGATTGGTGGAGAAGTCCCTAGGCGTCACGCTCTTTGAGCGCACACCGAGCAGCGTCATCACCACACCGATTGGATCCGAGATCGCGCGAGGCGCTCGACTGGCGCTTGCGTCGGTCGACGACATAGTCGACAGAGCGGTCGGCGATACGGAAAATCTAGGCGGAGTGATGCGGCTCGCGACAGCGCCGACGTTCGGTCCTTATTTTCTTCCGCATTTTCTTCCTGGCCTTCATCGCAAGTTTCCAAGTCTCAAAATCTACATTAGAGAAGACCGCCCGGTCGACATTGAAGACGCCGTGGCGACGGGTGCGCTGGACTGCGGTCTTGGA
This sequence comes from Rhizobium sp. LjRoot30, assembly GCF_964253915.1. Taxonomy (NCBI): domain Bacteria; kingdom Pseudomonadati; phylum Pseudomonadota; class Alphaproteobacteria; order Hyphomicrobiales; family Rhizobiaceae; genus Rhizobium; species Rhizobium sp. LjRoot30. Next base: position 8,112 of record NZ_CAXUSG020000032.1, read on the forward strand.
CCGGCGCCCGAGAGATCGGGTTTAAAGTTTCGACGCATTGGGAACGAGAAACTATTCTTAGGCGTGCCCGCAGACCACCCACTTTCGGATAAGCGGTCGGTTGGGATTTCTGATCTTGTCGATGAAACGCTTTTGGCACTCGGCAGTGGTCACAGACTCATGGAAAACGTGCACCATCTGGCAGCAGCTTCGGGCGCCATTGTTGTTGACGACTACGAAGGCACAAGCCTTGATTCCATTCGTCAAATGGTCTCGATCGGAATGGGATGTTCGCTCTTCCCAGAGCTTTACGCACGCGCCGAGTTTAGAAAGGAGGACGATGTGAAGTTGCTGTCAATCGACGATTGGAGCGAGCGGCGTGAGGTGGGATTTTATTGGCGAGAAAGCAGTGGGCGTCAAACGCACTACGAGACGTTGGCAAACGAGGCGGATGAGGTTTCGAAAAACGTTGGGATTGCCTGAGCATAGTGTATTAACCGCGAGCTACGACGCTCCCGCCAACATAGTTCGCGAGATCAATGAAAGACGAATTGCGATCGTGTCCCATAGAGTAACGTAGGACGCAATCATTTCTTTGTCCTGAATTTCAGGCTTGGATCGGCAACGCGATCTCACGCCAGGTGGCGCTGGCGAGGGCGCGGAGTTGGCGATGATCAGCGGCATTCAGGTGTTTTCGATGAAGTTGGAAAAGATTGGCAATTTGGCCGTGGGTTGAGACGAAACGTTGGCATTGACCTGCCGACTTGAACCGCATCATGCGTCGCTCTCGTCGTCGAACGGGAAGGTGAGAATTTTCTGCGAGGTTGTTGAGCCCTTTGTGCGAACGGTGTTCGATCCCCAGCATGATCTCTCTCTTTGCGGCGGAATAAGAACGCAGCTTGTCTGTCACCATCACGCGCGGCGCAACACCTTGGCTCTTCAACAATTTGCGCATCAGCCGAAGAGCGGCTCCCTTGTTTCTGCGGCTTTGCAGCAGAGCATCGAGAACGTAGCCGTTGGCATCGACGGCGCGCCACAGCCAGTATTTCTTGCCCTTGATCGATACGACCATCTCATCGAGATGCCATTTGTCTGCGAAGTTGCCGATCGACCGCCGCTTGAGTTGGTGGGCGAATTTCCGGCCAAACTTAGTCGTCCATTCTGAGACGGTCTGAAACGAGACGGCAATGCCGCGCTCGGCAAGCAGGTCTTCGATATCGCGCAGGCTCAGCGGGAACCGGTAATAGAGCCATACCGCATGCGCGATGATCTCGGCTGGAAAGCGGTGGCGTTTGTATCGGGCGGACGCATCGTCAGTCATGCCGATAGACTATTGCCTCGATCCGCACCAGCCGGTTAAGGCGACGCCTCCCAACGATCATATTGCCTGGATAGGCGAATACAAGGACATGGGTTTTTCGGAAATCTATCTACACAACCGGGGCCGCAATCAACTGGAATTTGTCCGGTTTTTTGGTGAGCATGTTCTACCGAAACTGCGTTGAGCCTGGAACCCGAAGCCTCGTTTGAAGTTGACCGCTCCCAAACCCGCGTTGCCGTTTTGAGGAGCGAGAAGTGAAACAGCCTGAGTCAACCCCACTCGGTGAAGTTATTAAGTCTGCTGAGAAAAAGACCGTGCATCCGGCCTGGGGACCGCGGCTGGTTGAAGGCGGTATTCAATTCCGATTATGGGCTCCCGCTGAGGACAGCGTAAACCTGAGCCTGGCTAATCAGAGCCACGGTATGAATCAGGCAAAAGACGGTTGGTTTGAGGTGATCGTGGCCGGACGTCCATTTGGCCAGGAGTACGTTTTCTCCTTGGGTAGTGGGCCGGTCGTCGCCGACCCCGCGTCGCGCTGCCAGTCTCAGGATGTCAGCGGCCCGTCGATCGTCATCAACCCCGAAAGTTATCAATGGAAAACCACTTCTTGGAAGGGGCGTGCCTGGCCTGAAACCATTCTTTACGAACTTCACGTCGGCACTTTCACGTCCGAGGGTACGTTCCTTGCGGTGATCGACAAACTTGATCGCTTGGCAGCACTTGGCATTACCGCCATCGAGATCATGCCGATCGCCCATTTTCCAGGAGAACGAGGTTGGGGCTACGACGGGGTTCTTCAGTATGCCCCGTATCGGGCCTATGGCACCCCCGAAAATTCAAAGCTTTGATTGACGCCGGCCATCAGCGCGGGCTAATGGTATTCTTGGACGTGGTCTACAATCATTTTGGGCCTGAAGGGAATTATCTTCCCCGCTTCGCGCCTGGCTTCTTTCACACCGAGCAGGACACGCCCTGGGGCCCTGCCATCAACTATGGCAACGACGCGGTGCGTCGCTACTTCATTGACAATGTTCTATATTGGCTTGGCGAATTCAGGCTCGACGGCTTGAGGTTTGATGCCATTGACTACATCAAAGATGACAGTGATGTGCATCTTCTTCACGAGATTTCTGAGACGGTATATACCGCTTTCCCGGACCGGCATGTCCATCTGATGACAGAGAACCCGCCCAACGGCACGGATCTGTTGGCAAAAGGGCTCTTCGTTGCGGATTGGAACGACGCCTTTCACCATATCGTGCACCGGATAACCACTGGCGAAACCATCGGGCATTTTAAAGAATTCAAGCGTAATCCATGGGAAGAGCTACGTCTGGTGCTGGCCGAGGGCTACTTAAGTCCGGGTCAGCCGACCGTAGATAAGGACCTGCCTGCTCCGGCGTCGCTGCCACCCACTGCGTTCATCCATTTTCTGCAAAACCACGACCAGGTGGGCAACCGCGCGCTGGGCGACCGGTTGGCTTCCCGGATAGATGACCGGCTGTACAGGGCACTTGTGTGCATCCTGCTAATGTCGCCACAAATCCCTCTCCTGTTCATGGGTGACGATTACAAGGAGATAAACAGCTTCCACTATTTCAGCGACTATGAGGGAGAACTGGCTGAGATCATTCGCGCAAACCGGTCCCAGGAAGCCGAGAACTTTGGTGGGTATCCTGCCGGTTCAAGCAAAGAGGACATTCCCGACCCCAACACGCCGTCAACTTTCCAAATGTCAAAACTACGGTGGGATCACGCGGAAGCGTCGGAGGGAACGTCTTGGAGTAACTGGATCCGAGAGATCCTGGCCGTAAGGCAGACGAAAATAGTTCCGCTTTTGGCCGAGGCGGGGGGATACGCGGGTACGATTGTCCCCTCCCCCGCGGAAACGGTCTTCGTTGACTGGCAACTTGGCCAGACAACATTACAATTGCGGGCAAACCTCTCGGCTATCCCGTGCTCGTTTGAACCCTGCGGTGACCTGGTCTTCACAAGTGACAGCGACCCACGAAGTCTCGACCTGGGCTCGTTTGAGGTGAAGGTGTTTGCCTTAAAGACTTGATCGGTGCTCGAGTTGGGAGCCGGCTGCCTTAAACTTCTCCCCAGCCTTATTGAGTGTCCGCGCGGCTCCTCAAAACCACGGGGTTAGGGCAAATGAGCCGTTCTGCGCGGGTCGCCTGCGTCCTCATGAAAAATCCTGGAGACCTTCGGACTGCCTTGAGCACATCTCGCAGTCCAACCCGGCGTTGCGGCCCAACAGCAAAATCGAATCGATGAGCTGTTCCCGGTCGCAGACCGTCCTTCCATGGCTCACCATCCAGTTCGCCAGGCGCAATGCGTCAGTTTGTGCGGCTTCGTTCTTGACCCAATAGGTGCCGTGGATGGAGCAGGTGCTGAGATAATTCACCTGTTTACAGATGATCATT
>NZ_CAXUSG020000033.1:0-10670 GCF_964253915.1 Rhizobium sp. LjRoot30
TCTCGACAAGAAGATTGGCCGTGCTCAGACCCTCGCCGACGCCGAGCGCAGCGCGCCGGCTATCGTGCATGGCCGTCTCGGCGATGGTGCGTTCGAAGAGCGCGCCCGTGATTTTTCCGTCGTTAAGGCTATCCGTTCGGCTCTACCTCGCGATCTCGGTGGCGGTGACGTAGACGCTGGTTTCGAGCGCGAAATCTCCAATGAAGTCGCCAGGCGCAGCGGCCGTGCCTTTCAGGGCATCGCCGTTCCCGATCAGGTATTCTTGCAGCCGCAGGAAAACCGCACTCTCTTGGCCGGCTCCAGCGCGGCCGATCTGGTGCCTAACACGCACCGCGCCGACCTGTTCATTGACCGCCTTCGCTCGTCTCTGGCGACGGAACGCCTCGGCGCAACCGTTCTGGACGGCCTTGTCGGTACGGTCGATATCCCGCGCCAGACCGGCAGCTCCGCGGCGCAGTGGGTTGCCGAAGACGGTTCCCTGACCGAAACCGATGCGTCGTTTGATGACGTGACGCTTGCGCCGAAGACTGTCGGCGCCATGACCAGCTACAGCCGCCGCACCCTCCTGAATGCCTCGCCATCGATCGAGCAGATCGTGCGCAACGATCTCGCGGCGATCATTGCCCGCGCGATCGACAACAAGGCCATGACCGGCGACGGGACCGGCAACACGCCGGTTGGCATCACACACACGTCGGGCGTTACCGAAATCACGACGGGCGGCGCAACGTCTTGGGAAAAAATCCTCGGCTTCATCGCCGATGTCGAGGCCGCGAACGCCTTGCAAGGCTCCCTCGGCTGGGCGCTCAATGCCTATGCCGTCAAAAAGCTGCGCAGCACTCCGAAGGTGTCGGGAACCGATAGCGTGATGCTGATGGAAGCGCCCGGCCAGCTCGCCGGCTATGTCGCGGCCGTCACGTCCGCCCTGGCTGGTGATCCGAGCGGAACGCCAGTGCCCGGTACGGCGATCTTCGGCGATTGGTCCAGTTTGCTTATCGGCTATTGGTCCGGCGTCGATATCCTGCTGAACCCCTACGAAACCACGGCCTATGCCAAGGGCCGCGTTCTCGTGCGCGCCATGCGTGACGTTGATGTGGCGGTTCGTCATCCCGAAAGCTTCGCCTTCGCGGACGATATCACCGTTTAATGGGAGGCGACCATGGCGACTTTAGAGCGTCGGGTCGCAATCGAGCTTCGGGCCGGAGGGGATAAGAAATCCCCCCGGCTCGTCGGTCATGCGGCCGTGTTCAACTCTCCCTCGCAAGACCTTGGCGGCTTTACCGAGATCGTCTTGCCCGGTGCATTCAAGCGCACCCTGACGACGGATCGCGATCCGCTCGCCCTTGTCCAGCATATGCCGCAACTCGTGCTCGGCCGTCGCTCGGCCGGAACGCTTCGCCTGCAGGAAGATGGTCGTGGCCTGGCCTTCGAAATCGACGTTCCCGATACGTCGGCCGCCCGTGACCTGATCGTCAGTGTCGAGCGCGGCGACGTGCGCGGCGCGTCCTTCGCTTTCAGCGTCCCGAAGGGTGGCGATCGATGGGAGGTCAGGGGCAGTCAGGTTGTCCGCGAGCTGATCGACGTGGATTTGCACGAGGTCACCATCACGGCGCAGCCCGCTTACCTCGATACCGACGTGGCCCGCCGCTCCTACGAATTGCAGTTCCTGCCGATGCCTCGCCTTCGGGCGCTGCGCCGCTTCTTGGAGACGATCTAAATGGAAACCGCCACGATCTCGACTGAAGAGCGGTCTGCGCCGTCGTCGTGGGATTTGCTGCGCACCGGAGCCGATTACGGCTCTGATGCCGGCGTTCCCGTGTCGCCCTTCCTTGCTGAAAACCTGTCTGTCGTCTTCTCGTGCGTCCAAGTGATCTCCGAGACTGTCGGCATGCTGCCGCTGCTGGTCTATCGCAAGCTCGGCGACGGTGACCGCTCACAGGATCCAGCGCACCCTGTGGCGCAGATCTTCGGCGGCGATGTCAACGATCGTCAGACGGCGAGCGAGTTCATCGAAATGATGACCGCGCACTGCCTCTTGCGCGGCAATGCTTATGCCGAGATCGTCCGCGACGGCCGGGGCGCTCCTGTCGAGTTGATCCCCTACCATCCCGACCACGTAAGCGTCGTGCGTATCCCGCGCACCGGCCGCTATGCCTATGACGTGAGCTTGCCGGAAGGCGGGACGCGCCGTTTGCTGCCGGAAGAGATGTTCCACCTTCGTGACCGTTCCGACGACGGCGTTGTGGGTAAATCCCGACTGGCCCGCGCCCGTGAAACCTTCGGATCGGCGATCGCGACCGAACGCTACGCCGCTTCCACCTTCAAGAATGGCGCTTCCATGTCGGGCATCCTGTCGCATCCGGAGGCGATCGGCGAGGAAGCAGCCGACCGCCTGCAACGGGACTTCAAGCAGACCTATTCCGGCGTGGATCGTGCCGGCGCTGTCGCCGTGCTCGAGGAGGGCTTGAAGTGGCAACAGGTGAGCGTGTCGCCCGACGATGCTCAAATGCTGGAAAGCCGCAAGTTTTCCACCATGGCGCTTGCCCGTATCTTCCGTGTCCCGCCGCCCGTGATCGGTGATTTCGAGGGCGGCAACTATTCCTCTATCTCGGAAGTCGGCCGTTGGTTCTACTCGCACACCATCATGCCATGGCTGAACAAGTGGGAACGCGCCATCGAGCGCAACCTGTTTTCCTCGATCTCGCGCCGCGCCTTGGAAGTCGAATTTGACTGCGATCTCCTGTTGCGCGGCGACATGCTGACGCGGTTTCAGGCCTACCGCATCGCCCGTGAAATCGGCGTTTACAATGCGAACGAGCTGCGCCGCTTTGAAAAGCAGAACCGCCGGGCCGATCCGGCCGGCGACGAATATTTCGCTCCCGCCAACATGCAGCAAGAGCAGACGGCGCAGCCCGTCGCTGATCGTGGCGGAGGTAACAATGCCGAAGAATAGCGCGGCCCGCGTTGGTGGCTTTTCCGGGGTTTCTACGCTTCGCCCGGATTTCAACGCCGCATGGGTGCGACAAGACGGTGAGTGTCGCGGCTCTGCCTCCCAAACAACCCCGTCTGCCGATGGGGGAGGCTCCTTTCACCCCGCGATCGGCACCCCTCTTTCCCTGCGAGGTGCATCATGCTGACTGTTATTACTCCTGCCACAGTTTTCAATCTGGTTGATCTCAGCGCGGTTCGCTCCGCCCTGGGCATCGTTGATCAGTCTGACGATGAAGCTTTGCAGGGCTTCCTTGATCGTGCATCGGACGTGATCGCACGACACTGCAGGCGTGTCTTTGCACTGGAAACCGTTCAGGAACAATTCCGGCCGGATGGCTGGCGGGAAGAGTTGATCCTTAGCCGCTATCCTGTTGTCGATATCGTCTCGATTACGGAAAAAGGCAATGTTGTTGCCGTTCCTGATTATGAGATCGATAAGCCGAAAGGCATGTTGTTGCGCCTCAATGGTGACCGGCAATGCTGGTGGGCGGCGCACAAGATCGTGGTGACCTATAGCGCAGGTTATAACCTGCCGCAGGATACGCCGCCGGCGCTGCAGCAGGCCTGCATTCAGCTCGTGAAATCCTACTACATGTCAGCCGATCGCGACCCGATGTTGCGCTCGGAAAGCGTCAGCGACGTGTCTTCGTCTTCCTACTTCGCCAATCGAGACGACATGCATATGCCGCCCGATGTGCTCTCTCTGTTGAAACAGTTCCGCAAATTCAAGTGAGGTGATGCCTATGCTCAACCCTGGTTCTTTCACGTTGCTTTCGCGTCAGCTCACCACGGCCTTGGCTGGCGAGGCGCAGACAGCAAATATTAAGCTCGCTGGTATCCTCGCTGCGACACTGCAGTGTGAGTTCACGTATGGCAGCGGTGGCGCGAGCTGTAAGGTCTATGCGCAGGTCTCTCTTGATAATGGCCTGACTTGGATCGATGTGGCTTGCTTCGCCTTCACTACGGCCAGCGCGGTCAAGGTGATCAATCTGTCGGCTAGAACGCCGGTCACCGTACCGATTACTCCGACACAGGCTTCTCTTCCGGATAATACGTTTGTTGACGGTATCCTCGGCGCGACGATGCGGGCCGTCGTGGTGTCTGCCGGCAACTATTCCAATACCTATGTTCGGCTGAGGCTCGATGCGAAATGAAACACTCGCTCGTCGCCCGCTTGGACCGTCAGCTCCGCCGCCGTGGTGAATGGATCACGCTACGGCATCAGACTGGCTCTACGTCTCACCAGATTGTGCAAACGCGCGGGATTGTGAAGACGTTCGGCCAAGAGCGCCTGATCGGTGGAATTTCCCAGACGAATTACATGATTATCCTGTCTCCGACCGATCTCAGAAATAGTGGGTTTCCGGGAGCGGAACCGAAGGTCGTTCCCAACGGTACGTTTCCGCCAGAAGACCCTAACCTGCCCGATAGATCGGGCAGCGTAACGTTTCGAGGTCGCTATGCAGCTATTGAGAGCGTTGATGCGATCTATGATCGTGACGAGGTTGTGCGCATAGAGATCAAGGTGATGGGATAAATGCCCTCAACCTCTTGTCTAATCCAACAGGTTTATGATACCGCTCTACCTCGGCTTATGTCGTGGTTTGGCGTTCCCGCGCAAAACAGGCTAAGTCGAGACGGGTCTAGCGATGAAAACCGAGTCGCTAGAAACGAATTAGGCCTCGCGGACGGCAATCCAACGAGGCCTGAAATTCGGTGTCTTGAACCGGGTCGCCCCTGCAAGGGCGGCTTTGAGAACCCTAAAGGAGGGTCGATAAGCTATGTCCATAAGCCATAACGAGAGCGCGTTGTCAACGCGTTCGACTGATCGTGCGCCTGTCGCGGCGTATCCGCTTGTCATTGCTGAATGGGAACGCAACTCACGCGAGACAGTGCGTGTTGCTATTGACCAGTACAACGGCCGTCACACGGTCAATGCTCGTATCTGGTATCGGGATGGCAATGATGAAATGCGGCCGGGCAAGACCGGCCTCACACTCAGCGTTAAGCACCTGGCATGCTTGGCCGAAGCGATGTCAAAAGCCCTCGAAGAGGCTCGCGGCCTTGGCTTGATTGAGGGTGACCAATGAGCGATTACACTCCCTCGGCTGCATTGCTGAATAGCTCCCTCATGCGCAGACAGTTTGATGCTCGCCAGATCGACGCCATCATGTCTGGTCAGTTTGAAACCAAGCGCGCTACCCGCCAGCCCAACTGGGCTGGTCGTCGTCATCCTGACGGGCACGGTCCTTACGGCGAACGTGCGCGACAAAAACGTGTCTATGACCGCACCAAGTCACGCCACAGGAAGCGTATGCGAGGTGGCGATGGCCGTATCCCATACTGGTTGCGTCAGTGGTTCACTGAGGGGGAGCGGGCGGCTCTAAGCGTCATCGCAGCAGAGGTTATGAAGAATGGTGCGTGCGATCTCCCGATTGAGAAGATCGCGAGCATTGCCGGCATCAGCGTGCGAACTGTCCAGTATGCGATTGCTACAGCAGCCTGGCGTTCTTCAGCGATCATGAAGCTTCCGGAGTGTGACCGCCCGCCGTTGTTGCTCCATGTTGAGTATCGCCCTCGGAAGGGTGCCAAGAGCCTATCTAACCGCATCAAGATCATCTCACGAGAGTGGGTGAATTGGTTGTCCTATACGCCTTCGGAAGCTCCTGCCCTTGAGGCGGTAGCCGAAGGTGAGTGGCGCATAATGGACATGTTTGCGGGGCGCATGCCCCCTTCCCTGCTGACAGGGTGCAAGAAAAAGCACACCTCAAAGACCGATATACAATTACCCTCTATATACGACAAACCGGTTGATCTTGAAGACGGTTGGCAACGTTTGCGTGCGGGGTTGCCCTTGAAAAAGGGGGCTTATGAGAAGGAAGAGGGGGCGAATGTCGAGCTTCCTAACAGGAGGCAGTGGGGATGACAGACCCGTACTATAAGACGCCGGAATGGCGGAAGCTGCGGGCCGCGCGGCTGGCGAAGGATGGCGGCATGTGCGTGGTGCGCGGCTGTGGGAAGAAGGCCACGACGGTTGACCACATCGTGCGCCGCCGTGACGGCGGCAAGGATGCGATAGCGAACCTGCGGTCACTGTGTGGCGAGCATGACAGGTCTGTGAAGGAGCTGCCGAGCGGTAAGCGCCGCAATGGTGGCAAGCTGGTAGTGAAGGGCTGCTTTGAGGACGGATCGCCGCGCGACCCGAAGCATCCTTGGTACACAGGCGGGCCGAAGAGAGGGGCGAGGGGGGTTCAAACATAGCATCTTTAGCCGGGGGCTGGACCGTCGGGGAGGCACGAAGACACTTACTTTTCATTGAGGATTAGGTGTATAGTGTTTGTGTATACAAACGATGCAAGGATGATGGACCATGGGTAGACGCGGAATTGGTGCGAAACCAGTCAAGGCTGTGACGGAAATTTCCAAAACTCGGCGGAAAACTAAGCCGTGGGAAAAGCGCGGCTTGTCTCGGCCGGCGCGCGTGATCGCCTTCATCGAGACACTGAAAATCACAAGCGGCATGCATGCTGGAAAGCCGTTTATCCTGCGCCCTTGGCAAAAGGAGATCATCGAGGCGATCTATACCGTTGGCCCTGACGGCCGACGCATTAAGCGGCAAGTGTTGCTTACGATCCCGAGAAAAAATGGCAAGACGCAGCTCGCGGCCGCGCTAGCGCTCTGCCATCTGGTCGGGTCGGAGGCCGAGCAGCGCGGGCAGGTTTATTCCGCTGCGGCCGACCGAAAGCAAGCCGCGCTGATCCTTCGCGAGTTGATCGCCTTCGTCCGCGCCGACGCTGAGCTGTCCGATCGGATTATCATCCGCGAGCACTCGAAAACCCTTGAAGATGTCGTCACCGGCTCGACCTATGAGGCGCTTTCGTCCGACGCGAAGAAGGCGCACGGCTTGAACGTGTCATTCGCCGTCCTGGACGAACTGGCGCAGTGGCCGAAACGTGATCTTTATGACGCCCTGACCACGGGCGGCGCGGCGCGCGCCGAACCGCTCTTCGTGACGATCTCGACGCAATCGCACGATAAAAATTCGGTCATGTCCGAACTAGTCCAGTACGGTCAACGGGTACTCGACGGCGTGATTGAAGATCCGTCGTTCCTGCCCGTCATCTTTGCCGCGCCCGATGACGCCGACCCGTGGGCCGAGGAAACATGGTTCGCATGCAATCCCGCCCTTGGCGACTTCCGATCTCTGGAAGAAATGCGGGCCGCAGCGGCGTCCGCTAAGGCCCTGCCGGCGCGTGAACCGGCGTTCCGGCTTCTTTACCTCAATCAGCCCGTCGATGCGACGGCGCGCTTCCTCAATGCCCGCGATTGGAATGCATGCAAGCAGTCGGATAGCGGAGATTATGGTTTGTTTGGCAATCCGCTGGCAAATCAGCGTTGCATCCTTGGCCTCGATCTCAGCTCGACAACCGATTTGACAGCACTCGCCGCATGGTTCCCTGCCCTTCAGGAGCTTCGGGCGTGGTTCTGGATGCCGGCCGAGAATATCGAGGAAGCCGAGCGCCGCGACCATGTGCCGTATCGACTGTGGGTCCGTCAGGGCTTCATTGAAGCCACGCCGGGCCGCGCGATCGACAAGACGTTCGTTGTTCACCGCATGGCCGAGCTGACGAAAGAATATCAGGTCCAGTTCTGCGCGGCCGATCGCTGGCGACTGGACGAGGTGCGCCGGATCATGGCCGAGCAAAGCGTCAAGATAGAGATGCAAGAATTCGGGCAGGGCTGGAAGGATATGGGGCCGGCGATCGATGCAGTCGAGACGGCCGTGCTTCGCCGCGAACTGCACCATCCCGGCCATCCGGTTCTCGATATGTGCGTCTCGAATGCGGTCACCGTGTCCGACCCGACCGGCGCGCGAAAACTGGTAAAAGAGAGGAACACGGGCCGCATTGACGGCCTGGTGGCGGCGACGATGGCCATCGGCGCGGCCGTGAAGGTCGCGCCGAAGAAAGACAGCGTCTACAAGACGCGAGGCCTTATTTCGCTTGGCGCTTCTCGATAGAGAATTCCCCTCCATCCATGGCTATGACGGACAAAGCGGACGTGAGGCGAATGCGCGCGGTGTCTATGATTTCCATGAAGGCCATAGCTTGTTCCGAAGTGAAGATGAGGGCGTCAAGTAAGGCGATGGCCTCATCTTCACCAAACTCTCTGCTTGCTGTTATGAGGTGTTCTTTAGTTTTGAGCGTCAGCGAATACGCGAGGCGGCAATGCTCACCGAACGACTTGAAGTTAGCTGGTGAAAGCTCCTCTTCGAGTTGTTTGTCTGGGTTCCACGGCTGGAATTCTAATGCAGCATAGTCTTGCGTGCTCAAGGATTGGTTGGGATCGCTCATTCCCCTCCCTCCTTCTTCTCGGCGAAGTAGAGGTCGTATAGCTCCATTATCGAGTCTCGACCGGCCGAGAGCTGGTGTTCGAGTGTGGTGGCAATCGCGACGATGGCGGTGAGGCGTCGTTCCGGATTGGTTTTTGTGGTTGCCAGCTCAAATATCGCATCTCCTAGGCCGCGAGAAATTGCGACAATTCCTTCGAGGTCGGAAATCACGTCATGGCGATCTCTGGTCGGTTCTGTGCTATGCGTGGCGGTAGCCTTAGCCATGGCTTACTCCATTGGCGAGGTTAGGGCCGGTCAACGGGTGTTCCAGCACCCGCCCGGCCCGCTTACATTGCACATTTGTGTTGTCACTTGCAACACTATTAACCCTCAGTTAATATCCGTTGTATACACAAATGCCATATAACGGAGTTTTGGCAATGATATTGGCGGTCGGGAATATCAAGGGTGGCGTTGGCAAAACCATGCTTGCCGTGAATATCGCTGTTGCTCTTGCGCAGCGCGGCCGTGACGTTCTTTTGATTGATGGTGATGACCAGGCAAGCGCATCGACATTCGCTCGCATTCGGTCAGATTTAGAAGTCTCGAAGTTAACGACCGTTCAACTTCATGGGGCGGCTATCCGTCAACAAATGAAGCAGCTTTCGGCTAAGTATGATGAGATCATCATTGACGTTGGTGGCCGTGATACTGGCAGCCTTCGTGCGGCTTTGACGGTTGCCGGCGCTATCCTCGTTCCCTTCCAGCCACGCAGCGTTGATCTATGGGCGGGTGAGCAGATTGCCGCTCTTGTTCAGGAAGCGCGTGAGGTGAATGAGGGTCTAAAGGGTTATGCCTTGCTGAATGTGGCGGATGCCCAGGGCAGGGATAATGAGGACGCTACTGCGGCTCTAAGCGCGCTGGATGGACTTGAGCCCTTATCGACCTCTGTCGTTAGGAGAAAAGCGTTCCCTAACGCATTTTCGGCCGGGCTGTCCGTTCTTGAATTCTCGCCAAAAGATGCAAAGGCTTGTGGTGAAATTCTATCCATTGTAAATGCGTTGTACACACGGGGGATATGATATGGCTATCAAGATGCCACCTAAGAAGGCCGATGAAAAAAAGGCAGAGGCTTTTATCGCAAAGAATGAGAAGCCTAAGCAGGAGGAAGGTGGAAAGTCCGTGGTCAACCTTCGCATGGACAATGATCTGTTGGCGAGGATTGATGCCGACGCAAAGCGAATGGGTATAAGCCGCTCCGCCTGGCTGCACGTTGCGTCGAGCAAAATGTTAGATGCGTAATGCGGTTTATGGAACTGATTTCATAGTAGAATTGAAGTCGTAACCGCGAATTCAAAGTCATATTTTCCGATGAGCCTGGCTATTCAGTATAGCCGGGCTTTTTCGTGTGCTTCGTTCGTCGTTTGTCCCACAAAAAATACTTGCTGTGGAAAGAGTGGCAAAAACCTCTTGCCCTTCACCACAGGTTTGCGCTATAGGTCGTGCCGTAGTGTTGAAACCGCCGCCACAGGAGGGCGAATTGGAAACTCGAAAATACCCTGTACGCATCCGTGCCGCCATGGCGTGCCGGATCGTGAATTTGGACCGCGTAAGGTTCAATGATGCCGTCGCAAGTGGCACCTATCCGTGCGCACCCTCGACCCGTTCGGGTGCGGCTCGCATTTTCACCGAAGGTGAGCTGCTTCCGCTCTATTTCTTCGCTCGCCTGACCGAGTTCGGCATTCCGGCCACTCTGGCTGGTCGCCTTTCGTGTGAAATGGGCACTACGGCTATCCTCGACACTTCGGAGCCGGCCGAGCGCATCATCTTTATCAAGGGCCAGTTCGGAAGCTCGTTCTTCACCCCGAACAAGTCGCTTATCCCGGCCAAGCCGGGTGAGATCAAGGTGTATGACCCGGAACACGAGACGCCGAATGAAAAGCACCCGACCGGCTGGCATTATCCCGGTATTGGCCGAGTGATCTTTACCATCGATTTCTACATCAAACACGTTCGCGAGATCATCGCGGATCAGATCGCTTACGAGATGAGTATTCTCGGCGAAGAGGACGACGAAAAGTCGCTCTAATATTCAATGCCGGGTCAGCAAATTTGCCGGCCCGCTCCTGTTTCAACCGATCGAACGTCGTGATGACTGTCCGGTCCCTGTGCGGCAAAGCCGCCTGATGGAGCTTATTTCAATGCCCAAATTGCATGAACTGCAAGAAGCCCGCGCCGCCGCCGTCGCCGAGATGCGCGGCATTTCCGATAAGGCCGAAACCGAAAAGCGCGACCTCTCCACCGATGAGGACAAGAAGTTCGGCGAGCTGAAAACCACGATCGCGGA
>NZ_CAXUSG020000034.1:0-9692 GCF_964253915.1 Rhizobium sp. LjRoot30
ACGCAAATTGCGTAGATGTTACGATGAGACGGGTTTCTTTCATCCGTTTTTGGCAGGGCATCCGATATAACTCTTAGATGTCAGCCAACTTGAAAAGAAGTGTCGTCACCAGCTTGCTAGGATCAGGTTCGATGGAAGGGTTATTGTCGTGTACCTCTAATCTGCACGCAAACAACTCCCCTGCCTGACTGCTGGTAGCGTCCCACCGCAATCCCTTTTCCTTGGCCCACCCGATGAGCATGGCCGTGGCATCTAGCAATCCCTCATACGCGCCGGTGTATTTCATGCGGACAAAGCGTCCTGCGGGAAGAACACCTTCGACCAAGCGGCCAGACAATGGAATCGTCGCATCCGTGGTCATGCCGGTCTCGATTTCGAGGCTCGGCATGTCGACAACGTTGAACTTGATAAACTCCATCCCATTCGATGGCACCTCCGCTTGTGAAAAAGCCTCGAACAACTCATCGAACGCTGGATCGACTTCCTCGGCAAACGGTATGACTACGGGCAAGCGTACGGCGACGTATCGCTCAGCGTCCCGCACAATAATTTCTGGCATCGTCAAATGGAAGTCCTCCTCACTTTCCAGAACGACGCACGAATGCTCATAAACCCGACAACTTCGGCGAAATAAATCGTATTCCGAGAGGCTTTGTTGGAAAATGCTTCACCGGTGACCGAGCATCCCGCCGTCTTGGCGGGGGCAGTAGCACTGCTCCAATCTCCTGGGATGGAGCGCTGCCGGTTTCACCAGAAATTTCTGCCAATTTGAACTGATGGAACTGTCGGCCGCGCGGACGGTTCTCTCACGGAATAGGGAGATACCGATGAAAATCGAAGACTTTGCTAGCAAGCCGCCAGAGTTCATCCTGGAAGACTTTTTCTCAGGCCGCCTTCGAGGTTGGGGCATTGTGTTGACCCGCATGGGAAACCTTCAGAACCGCTTTTCAATCGAAGCAGAGGGTAGATGGGAGGCTTCTGCCAACACCTTATCTTTGAAGGAGACGTACTTCTTTGATGATGGTCATCAGGACCATCTGACGTGGACCATCATCAAACGGAGCCCAAGTGAATACGACGGGCGGGAGACGCTTATCGAAGGCACTGCCAAAGGCGAGCAAACAGGAAACGCTTTTCATTGGACCTATCATCGCGAAGTTCCGGCCTCGGACGGCTCGAAAGCGCGGTTTGGATTCGATGACTGGTTTTTTCTGCATGACAAGAATCGCATGACTGCAAATGCATCCTTGACCAAGTTCGGCATACAGGTTGCAACCTTGAACGCCTTTTATGAGCGAGAACAGGCGGTGTGAATTCTATAAGATCGCAAATGCGACCGCTTTTTCAACGGCGTCGAGTGCGCCGGACCTCGCAGTTGACTAAGTTGTTGACTACATCGCCCGCGCTACCCTGCCGGTCCTAGCTTAATGCCCGCCGCCACTGACCGGGAGTGGTTCCTATTTTCGCTCTAAATATCCGGGTGAGATGTGCCTGGTCACAGAAGCCGCATAAAAACGCCACTTCAGCAATGGTGAGCTTTGTTGTTCGCAGAAGCTCCTTAGCCTTCTCCACCCTCCTGAGGATCACCCACTTATAGGGTGGGTGGCCGACAGACAGTCTGAACGCTCGCGTAAAATGTCCCTGAGATAGACCACAGGCTTCAGCGACGGAAGAGAGAGACACGTCTGTCGCCAGGTTTGCCTCAAGTAGTTCGAGCGCGCGTCTCTTCTGCCATGCAGCAAGGTGACCGTAAACTGGCGGTTGAGTGCTCTGGCTTCCATAGGTCGTGCAGAGATGAAAGGTAAGGACTGCGGCAACGTGATCCTGGAAAAGGCGACTTGCGCTAGCTGGATTATGGACCGCTGGAAGACAGACGCGTATCAAGCCCCGTACGATATCGTCCTCGACATCCCGTCCTGGGACTGCATGAAGCGTGTCGATCCGTCTACCGCCCAGGTCTTCTTCGAAGGCAGTCAGCGCTGAGCGAGGAATATGGAAGCCCAGTCCGTCAAATGATGACTTCATGTCTGCGAGCCACATCCTCCGGTAGTCGTATATCGTGAAGTTGCCGCTTCTAGAAATTTTGCTGTCTACCTTCTTGCCGTCGACCCAAAGGTCGCCCTCATAATCTCGAAGGTTGAATGCCAAAAAGAACGCGTCCTCATGAACGGGTGGATCGATGATCCCATGTCCAGAACGAATGCAAGAGAGCCTAGCCATTGTCACCTCGGATTTCCCGAAGACCGGCGCTATGACAATGTCCGCCTGCCTGGCCCGGAAAAAATCCATCTCTTGATTGCTGGTTATAGGGTGTCGCATGAGGTCCGAATGTCGAGTTGCGCAAGTCTGCCGTTTTCGGAGAACATAGCCACACTGACAATTGGCTGATAGTCTAAGGCTCAAGGCACACCGGGGGCTTCCACTGCCAATTCGCTAGCGAACTCGCTTTTCTTCGAAAGAAACGATTCTGTCAGTCATGGATCGATTTCCTTTGTGTGCGACAGTCCTAAATTAGCAAGGCAGGGGAAGGTGGCTTTGCATTTGTCCTTTCCGCCTTCAGACAGCATTTGGTCGCAACCAACTGCCAAGCGTCGACGAAGCTGCATAAACGTGGCCGCTGCTCCAAACTGTCGCACAAGAGCTTTGCGATCAAACTCGTTGCTTTTCTTGCAGGGGACGCACTCAATTGTGATGACCGCCGCGCGGAAATCTCTCAGTGTTAGAAGGCCGTTGGGATTTTTCTCATCGATGACATTTTGTTGGCTGTGGATGAAGATCGATTAGACCCTTGAATCTGCACGAATTTCTCAACCCACCTCCTTGTGGAGTGACAAGTCCGATCCGCAGCCCTTAACCAAACCTCCATTGACTCGCGTATGGATTGGGAACAAAAAGGGAACATATCTTCTTTTCATCACATAACAAACCGAATTCGGTCCTGATCAACATGACGCTTGCCAAAACAGTCATCTCAGAACTGCGTGAGCGTATCCAACACCTTGAAGGCGCGAACGGAAAGTCGCGGATCGTGCTTCCGTTCGGAGCGAAATTGATCGATAACCGGTTGCCAGGTGGTGGTTTGGCTCATGGAGCAATCCATGAGTTTGCTGGGGGCGGCGCTGGAACCGTCGATGGCGCAGCCGCAGCTCTGTTTGTTGCTGGCATAGCGGCTCGCACCAAAGGCAAAGTCGTCTGGTGTCTGGCTAGACCCGACCTCTTTGCACCTGCTTTAGCACAGGTTGGGCTTCATCCAGATCGCGTCATTTATGTTGAAGCGATCCGCGAGGAATATGTGCTTGAGAGCGCCGAAGAAGCGCTTCGCTTTGGCGGAATAGCAGCAGTGGTTGCAGAAGTCGTCCGATTGCCGATGACAGCATCGAGAAGGTTGCAGCTCGCGGCAGAGGGGTCCGGTACTATGGGCCTCATCATCCGCCGGTGGCGACGCCAATCCGAAGCCAACGACTTTGGCCACCCGACGGCAGCGACTACGCGATGGCGTATCTCCGTTTTGCCAGCCGAGCCCTTGCAAGTGCCAGGTGTAGGGAGAGCGCGGTGGTTGGCGGAATTGATAAGGGTCAAGGCCGGAGAAAGTGCGGATTTCATTGTAGGTGCCTGTGATGCCGAGGGTCGTATCTGTTTATTTTCCGACGCTCACGACGGACCGGATCAGGCGCGCCGATCCCTCAATACCCGCTGACACTCCTATTGGCGTTATTTCACGCAGTGGATCGAAACGCTGGCTGTCTGCCATCGACACTCCTGCCGCAAAGCATGGCCTCAAGATTGGAATGCCCGCCTCGAAAGCACAGGCGCTCGTTCAAGGGCTTGCAATGATTGACGCAGACCCAGTGGCAGACGGTCTTGCCCTGGAGCGCCTGACCCTATGGGCGCTTAGTCAATACTCACCCGTGGTGGCGATGGATAACCCCGACGGCATCGTCATGGATACGGAGGGTGCGGATCACCTTCAGGGGGGAGAGGAACTGATGCTCAGTGGGCTGGTCAATCGGTTTCATGCGCGTGGATTAGCTGCCAAAGCAGCAGTTTCCAGCACTTGGGGGGCTTCTCATGCTCTTGCGCGAAGTTTGACCACTCGCACCACAGTAATTTTGAACGGCGGCGTCGAAGCTTCGATAGCGCGTTTGCCAATCGCACTTTTGAGAGTTGATTCCGAAACAATTCAAGGGTTGCGCACACTTGGCTTTCGCAGTGTTGGTGATCTGATCAAGACACCACGCGCACCTCTGACGCTGCGTTTTGGCCCTGAACTGGGTCGCCGTCTAGATCAAATGCTAGGCGTTGTGGCTGAGCCGATTCAGCCAATTCGGCCTGAGAACATTATAGAGATTCATCGAACATTTGCGGAGCCGATTGGGGCAACTGAGACAATTGCAAAATACATATCGCAACTCGTTCAAAAGCTGTGTCGGCAGTTGCAGCGGACAGGCATGGGGGTAAGGCGTGCCGACCTCCTGGTCCACCGAGTAGACAACACGTTTCAAGCCCTTCGAGCTGGGACCGCGAAACCCGTTCGTGATGTCGCGTGGTTGACCAAGCTATTCAAAGACCGGATCGAAAAAATCGATCCAGGATTCGGCATAGAGAAACTCAGTCTCGCTGCAACTCTGGTGGAACCGCTCGACGAAAAACAGATCATATCTGATCTAGTCGATCAACAGATGCCGGATGTCGGACCCTTCGTCGATATTCTTGGCAATCGCGGGGTTTACCATCTCTATCGCATGACACCGGTTGCGAGCGATGTCCCGGAGCGATCAGTGCGCAGAATATTGCCTCTTGCTGAAGAAACCGGATTGACATGGCCGCTGATCTGGCCGCGCCCTATAAGGTTGCTGGCTCAACCCGAGGGCATAGATGTCATCGCTTTGATGCCGGATCACCCTCCTGTTTCTTTCACTTGGAGGGGAAAGCGCCGGAAAGTAAAGCAGGCTGACGGACCAGAGCGCATTTTCGGGGAATGGTGGCAGCGAACCTCGGAATGGGCAGCCGTGCGCGACTATTTTACGGTCGTCGATGAAGCCGGTGAACGCTATTGGATTTACCGCTCAGGTGATGGTGTCAATCTGGAGACAGGAACACATCGCTGGTTTCTGCACGGGACTTTCACATGAGATACGCGGAACTCCAAGTGACCACGCATTTCTCATTTCTTCGAGGAGCGTCATCTGCTGACGAGCT
This sequence comes from Rhizobium sp. LjRoot30, assembly GCF_964253915.1. Classification (NCBI taxonomy): domain Bacteria; kingdom Pseudomonadati; phylum Pseudomonadota; class Alphaproteobacteria; order Hyphomicrobiales; family Rhizobiaceae; genus Rhizobium; species Rhizobium sp. LjRoot30. The sequence continues at coordinate 5,200 of NZ_CAXUSG020000034.1, forward strand.
GTTTGCAACCGCCAAAGCGCTCGGTATCAAGGCGATTGGCATTGTTGACCGCAATTCCCTCGCGGGCGTCGTTCGCGCTCTTGAGGCATCACGGTCGACTGGGTTGCGAGTGGTGGTTGGGTGTCGTCTTGATCTGCAGGACGGCATGTCGATCTTGGTATATCCAACCGACAAGATAGCCTATTCCATGCTCACAAGGTTGCTGACTCTTGGCAAGTCACGTGGAGGTAAGGGACGGTGCATTCTCACCCTCGACGATGTCGCACTTTACGCTGAGGGCTTGATCGCCATCCTCATACCGGACCTACCCGATGAGACGTTGGCTATTCAGCTTCGAAAAATGGCGGTGGTGTTCGGCAACCGCGCTTATGTTTCGCTCTGTCTGCGTCGTCGCCCCAACGACCAAATACGACTACATGAGATTTCCAATCTTGCCGCTCGACATTCTGTAAAAACGGTCGTCACGAATGACGTTCTGTTTCACGAACCATCACGTCGGCAGTTGCAGGACGTTGTTACGTGCATTCGCAGCAGAACCACCATCGATAACGTCGGTTTCGAACGCGAGCGGCATGCAGATAGATACTTGAAGCCGCCAGAGGAAATGGCGCGACTATTTCCGCGCTATCCTGAGGCGCTTGCACGAACAATGGAAATTGTAGAGCGCTGCACCTTCTCTTTGGAAGAATTGAGCTACCAGTATCCGGAAGAAGCCCTGATTGAAGGAATGACCGCACAGCAGTCACTCGAACATTACACCTGGGAAGGAGTGGGAACCCGATATCCCGAAGGCCTCCCAGAACACGTGGAACAAACCATCCGCCGTGAGTTGGCTCTTATTGCGAGCATGCGATACGCGCCATATTTCCTCACGGTGTTCTCCATTGTTCGCTATGCGCGTTCGCGGGGAATTTTATGTCAAGGACGGGGCTCGGCGGCCAACAGCGCCGTGTGTTATATTCTCGGCATCACCAGTATCGATCCCTCAACCAACGATCTCCTCTTTGAACGGTTTATCAGCCAAGAGCGAGATGAGCCGCCCGATATCGATGTCGATTTTGAACACTCTCGGCGCGAAGAGGTCATCCAATGGATTTACAAAACCTACGGCATCCACAAGGCGGCTCTATGCGCAACTGTAACTCGATATCGCGCCAAGGGTGCGATAAGGGATGTTGGTAAGGCACTTGGCCTGCCGGAAGACCTGATTTCCGCTCTATCGAAAGGAGTATGGTCATGGTCTGAGACGGTGGGTGAGCGGCAGGTTCGTGAGTTGAATCTCAACCCGGACGACCGCCGACTAGCGCTCACGCTTCAGTTGGCTCAGCAACTGATGGGAGCGCCTAGGCACCTTGGTCAGCATCCAGGCGGCTTTGTTTTGACGCATGATAGGCTCGACGATCTCGTACCTATTGAGCCAGCCGCGATGGATGATCGGCAGATCATCGAATGGGACAAGGATGATGTCGAGGCGCTGAAATTTATGAAGGTCGACGTTCTTGCGCTTGGAATGCTCACCTGTATGGCCAAAAGCTTCGATCTTCTAAAGCAACATAAGGAGTTGCCGCTCGATCTCGCGACGATACCCGGAGAGGACCCTTCCACTTATGCGATGATCAGACGTGCCGACACACTCGGCACCTTCCAGATCGAGAGCCGCGCGCAGATGTCGATGCTGCCGCGCATGAAGCCGCGCACATTCTATGACTTGGTTATCCAGGTTGCCATTGTGCGACCGGGGCCGATCCAAGGCGACATGGTTCATCCCTATCTTCGCCGCCGCGAAGGCAAAGAGAAAGTCGAGTATCCTACTCCCGAGTTGGAGGCGGTACTACACAAGACGCTAGGCGTGCCTCTTTTCCAGGAGAGTGCAATGAAGGTCGCTATGGTATGCGCGGGCTTCACCGGTGGCGAGGCAGACCAGCTGCGCAAATCCATGGCGACCTTCAAGTTCACGGGCGGAGTATCCCGTTTCAAGGACAAGCTTGTTTCAGGCATGGTTCGCAACGGTTATGCCGTTGATTTCGCCGAGCGGACATTTTCTCAGCTTGAAGGTTTCGGCAGCTACGGGTTTCCTGAAAGCCATGCAGCCTCTTTCGCGCTTATTGCCTACGCATCGAGCTGGATGAAGTGTCATCATCCTGACGTCTTTTGTGCAGCGCTTTTGAATTCGCAGCCAATGGGGTTTTATGCTCCTGCCCAAATCGTACGCGACGCCCGTGATCACGGCGTTGATGTTCTTCCTGTGTGCGTGAACCGGTCGCGTTGGGATTGCACGCTGGAAGCTGTCGAAGGCACAGACCGATATGCAGTTCGCCTTGGCATGCGTTTGGTTCGGGGTTTGGCCACAGCCGATGTCGCCAGGATAACAGCGGCGAGAGCGGATCAGCGTTTTTCAGACGTCGACGACATGTGGCGACGGTCTGGAGTACCGGCCGCATCGCTGGTTGAATTGGCGGAAGCCGACGCGTTCTTGCCATCCATTGGTCTGCAGCGTCGAGATGCCCTCTGGGCGATAAAAGCCTTGCGTGATGAACCTTTACCGCTCTTCGCCGCTGCAGCCGAACGGGAGGCGAAAACAATTGTCGAGCAACAGGAGCCGGAAGTTCAGCTTCGGCAAATGACCGCTGGGCACAATGTCGTCGAAGACTACGGGCATGTTGGTCTGACCCTCCGCGAGCATCCGGTGAGTTTCCTGCGAAGTGAGCTGAATCAAAGACGGATCGTCACATGTGCAGATGCTATTTCAGAAAGAGACGGGCGCTGGGTCATGGCCGCAGGTCTCGTCCTGGTTCGGCAACGACCAGGTTCAGCCAAAGGCGTCATGTTCATCACGATGGAGGATGAGACGGGCATCGCCAACGTTGTCGTCTGGCCGAAACTTTTCGAGAGATCGCGTCGAATTGTCCTGAGCGCATCAATGTTGGCCATCAATGGGCGTATCCAGCGTGAGGGTGACGTTGTGCACCTGGTTGCTCAGCAACTGTTCGACCTCTCGCAGGACCTTTCGAGCTTGGCGGATCGCGATAGCGGATTTCGGTTGCCGACTGGCCGGGGTGACGAGTTTGCCCATGGCTCCGCAGCACCCGATCCCAGAGATAAGGCTGCCATCAAATCGAGGGACATCTTCATCCCTGATCTTCACATCGATCAACTGAAAATCAAAAGCCGGAATTTCCACTAAGCGATGCGGCCGATTGCCAATGCTACGTCGGCCAAGGGGTGTCATGAAAGGGAATTATCAGGACAGACAACCCCACGTGACAGCGGCTGTAGGGAAAACCTTTACGGACACTCAATCAAGAGCCGCTAGTTTTAGCGAGCCGCGAATGTTGAGCGGTCCCTTTTCCGTCTCAGGCAGATGCGTGCCTAGGGACGAACTCTCATGAGCGACTTATATGACACGCCCGAAGATCAAGACCGCCCTGGTCGTATTGTTCTCGGTGATGGGTATCCTGTTGGCAGGATTTGCCGTCTTCACCGTCAACCGCATGGCAGCAATCAACCAACAAACGTCCGAAATTGCGGGAAGCTGGATGCCAAGCCTCGGCCTTGCCAAGGATGCAGACAAAGCCTTCGCTGATCTGAGGGTAGCTTGGCGCAACCACGTCATCTCCAGTACCGACGAGAGAACACAGAAGGTCGAAGGCGATATTACCATCGAGACTTCCATTGTCACGATCAATCAGCACATGGATGCGATTGCGACCTCTTCACGTGAACAATCCGTAGGATTGTCGGAGGTCAACACTGCGGTTAACCAGATGGACCAGGTCACTCAGCAGAACGCGGCAATGGTTGAAGAAGCCAGCGCCGCCGGTGCAACGCTTGCAAATGAAGCTGGAAAGCTACGGGAGTTGGTATCTCAATTCCAGCTTGGCACGGCCTCCTATTCAACGGGTGGGACGAGAACCGCTGCAGTCAGAGCGGCGTCCACGCATTCGGCCGTGGCTTCTGTTCCAAGATCGATGGTAGGAAACCTTGTAAAGGCATTTGGCGGCCGCACCCCGGCCGCTGCCGTTGCAGATGAGTGGAAAGAATTCTGAGCAATACCTTCCCACGCCGATCAAAGCCGCCTTCGGGCGGCTTTTTTTTCTTTATGGTCCGAAGTGCCCATGCAGCGATCAGCCAGCATTTCTAACTCAGGGCTTTTCTAATGTGACCGGTAGACTGCGTCCGCACCTGGATAGTCGCGTCCTATGTTTTGTCGCGGGTTGAGACCGGAGACATAATTGCTAAATTTAACTTTGTGAGCTAATTAGCCTTATCCACAAGGACCCGGTGAAACTCCGGGTGGCTCTTCTGGCCGCCAATCCGCCAGACAACACAGCAACGCAACCTATTCCATTTTCGAGGACCGAGTTTCGCTCGGCCCGTTGCCTCAACTGTGAAAAATCTCCCATGCGAACTCTTTCAAACTACCGTCAGGAGTGGTTCTCCAACATCCGTGGCGACGTGCTTTCGGGTGTCGTTGTCGCTCTCGCGCTTATACC
>NZ_CAXUSG020000035.1:0-8532 GCF_964253915.1 Rhizobium sp. LjRoot30
AGCTAGCTAAGTCAGGGACCGTCCACAAATACAAGGACATTACGTTTCACGTAATTCTAGTCCCGGTCCGTAACAAAAAAGAGATTGTTACAGCTTTCACGAAGCAAGCCAAGCAGCTCAAAGGCGATTGAAGATGAGCGTTTTCGATACTTGCCAGGAAATCAACGATCACTTGAACCGCCGTGATGACGTCGCTGCGAGAAACAGCCTTATAAAGCTACTGCGTGACATGAAGGAGAAAGGCGAAGCCTACCCGGAAGTCTTGAACCATCTGATCCGGACCACCGGGCTCTACCCATACATGGAAATCGAAGCCGGTTCATGGGAGCAACGATATGTACACGCCGCTTTCGAGGTTGATGTGGGGGATGGGCGCGCTACTCTTCATCGAGAGCAATCGCTGGTCCTTGGAAAGCTCGTCAGGGGAGCCAACCTAGCGGTAAGCGCTCCTACAAGCTTTGGTAAGAGCTTCATTATTGACGCGTTTATCGCATTAAACTCTCCCAACACCGTCGTCATTATTGTTCCAACTATCGCACTGATGGATGAGACGCGCCGAAGGATTTTCAAGAAGTTTTCCCGCCGGTACAGCATTATTACCGCGCCAGACACGGAGCTTGGTGAACGCAATATTTTCATTTTCCCGCAAGAAAGGGTGTTCGGATATCTTAGCAAGATTGAGAAGATCGACCTTCTTGTCGTAGATGAATTTTATAAAGCAAGCAGGGTTCACGACAAGGAAAGAGCGCCTTCGCTGATTAAAGCGATCATTAAACTATCCAAGAAGTCAGTTCAGCGGTATTATCTCGCGCCGAACATCAAAAAGCTCACGAGCAACGTCTTTACGGACGACATGGAGTTCCTCGAACTTCTGGATTTCAACACCGTTTTCCTTGAGAAGCACGAATTTTATCAAGAAATCGGCGGCGATGAGGGTCGCAAAGCCGACAAGCTTATCGAGCTTATTAAGCCAAGAACTGCCAAATCGTTGATCTACGCGGGCACCTACGCAGACATCAACCGCGTGACGAACATCGTCAAGAAGGATATGGATGTCGTAGACCGACCCCATACGATTCATTTTTCGAAGTGGCTACGGGAGAACTATGTCCGCGACTGGACGCTCGCCGACCTCGTCGAACGCGGTACAGGCGTTCATAACGGCAGTATGCATCGTTGCCTTAGCCAGATACAGATTAGGCTGTTTGAGCACGAGCACGGGCTAGATAATATCGTTTCAACGTCATCGATTATCGAGGGCGTCAATACATCGGCTCAGAATGTCATTATCTGGCGGAGCAAGATCGGCAGCTCTAAGCTGAAAAATTTCGCCTACAAGAACATTATCGGGCGCAGCGGACGAATGTTCAAGCACTTTGTGGGAAACATATACCTGCTCGACGAGCCGCCGAAGGACGAAGATGCCCAACTGGAGATCGAGTTTCCGGAACAAATTCTTGGCGACTTGGACGAAGAGCAAGACGGTGACAGGCTGACGCCAGAGCAGCTGGACCATATTATCGAATACAGGCGCTCGATGTCAGACATTATCGGCGAGGAGGAATTCGCACGCCTGCGGCGTGACAATGTACTATACGACAGCGATTCGGAGTTTTTGCTGCATCTTGCGACGGACATGTACAACCACCCCGAGGAGTGGAACGGCTTTGCATTTCTGAATTCGGATAATCCCCAGCACTGGGAGCGGATGCTCTACAAGCTCATGAACTTTAAGAGCACGGGCTGGGAAAGCCGGTTCAGCCATATTGTCGCTGCAACGAAGGCAATGTCAGAGAACTGGCGCTGGCACCTATCCCGGATACTCGACCAACTTTCGGATGATGGCATCGGCATCAACGACTTCTTCAAGCTTGAGCGCACCATAACCTATAAGCTTTCAGCTTTGGTCAGCGATGCGAATGAACTGCACAAAATTATCATAAACCGCGATGTTGATGTTTCCCGCTTTATTGGAAGTGTGAGCCGCGCCTTCCTGCCGGGACCTGTGTACTCTCTTGAAGAATACGGCTTGCCGCGCATGATATCGAAGAAAATTCATCGGAGTAAGCTGATGGATTTTACGACACCAGATTTCGGATTAAACCAGGCTATCAAGCAATTTCAGGATATAGGTCTCGACCGCATGCTTAAGGTCGCCTCACTCACTCCATTCGATAGGTACGTGCTGAAGTTCTTTTACGATGGGATCACTCCCTCCGAGCAACGCCTATCAGCAATTGCCTGACGAACGCTCCCTCCTGCATCGGGCCGGGTTTTGCAGCATCGAGGCCCACTGCTCCTACAGAAAGCTGGCGAGACCATCCCAGATCAACATAATCGCTACCGCTGCTACCGATATGTAAGTCAGCGGGTAAAAAATCGAAGCCGTCATTCGGTGGACTGCCCATGCACCCAACCAAGTCGATACAATTGCCAAAGGCATCATGACGGCTGCGCGGCCTAGGTTCTGCGGACCGAACTCCCCCAACGCGGCATAAGGGATGAGCTTTATGGCGTTTGTGATCGCGAAGAACATCACATTGACACCTGTGAAGACCTTCGGATCAAGCCTAAGCGGCAGAAGGTACACCTGCAGTGGTGGTGACCCAGCATGAGCGACGAAACTGGTGTACCCTGCCAGCAGCCCCCAGAAGCGGGCGGCTATCGGCCTATGTGACGGAACGGCTGCAGCAATTCTCCTGGCGAAGACAACGCGAAGAACAAACAACGCCGAAACCGAACCAACAATCAGGCGAATAACCGCGTCGGAAGTTATCTCCGCTGTCAGCCACCCCAATCCGATACCGACGATTGCTGCGGGCAGAAGCTGCCACATAATCTGCCAGTCGACAGACCTTCGCCAGGCGACAACACCGACAACGTCCATCACAACGAGGATAGGCAGCAGGATAGCAGCCGCCGTAACAGGTGACATTACGAGAGCCATAAGCGGAACACCCAGCAGGCTCATTCCGCCTAGGCCGCCTTTCGAAAGACCGACCAAGAAAACTGCTAGAGCTGTGATCACCAGCTCCAGAGGAGTATTGAAGAGTCCGAAGCTCATTTGCTCCTCTGGCATTTTCTACGAACTGGGAAGTTAGGAATTACCCTTTCTTGACCCGAGCCTTCTGCCGGTAGACATCGGTTACAACAGCTCCAACAATGATCAAGCCTTTGACGATTTCCTGGTAGAAGGCATCGACCCTGAGGAACGTGAAGCCGGACATCATCAGACCAAGTATGAGAGTGCCGATAACCGTACCGAAAATTCGCCCACGCCCACCGGAAAGCGATGTTCCGCCAATAACAGCAGCCGCGATAGCGTCCAGCTCGTACATCATGCCCATACCGGCCTGTGCGGTCTCTGCACGGGCGGCGGTCACCAGACCCGCAAGACCCGACAGCAATCCAGCAATTGCGTAAACCTTTACGAGGTGAGCCTGGACGTTAATGCCCGAAACTCGGGCTGCTTGAGCGTTCGCCCCGATAGCGTAGGTAAACTTGCCATAGCGGGTGTAACGAAGAGCGATGTGGAAGGTAATCGCAACGAGAAGGAAGATCGCAACTGGCCATGCGCCGGAACCGATGCTCGCAAAACTCTCAGTTGGAAACGAGACTGGCTGGCCCTTTGTGTACCATTTGGCAATTCCGCGTGCGGTGACCATCATGCCAAGCGTCGCGATGAACGGAGGGATTCCGGTGAATGCGATCAAGGCCCCGTTTATGATACCGGCGACCAATCCCAGTCCCAAACCAATCGCAAGAGGGACAATGACCGGCAGATCAGTAAGGGCTGGATAAATTGCTCGGGCGAACTCGCTAGTTTGAGCAAAGCTCATCGCAATCATGGCGGTCATGGCAACCACGGAGCCTGAGCTAAGGTCGATGCCGCCCGTTATAATGACCTGGGTCACGCCGATGGCGATAATGCCGACGACCGATACCTGCAGAATCATGATCGTGAGACGCTGGGGGTTGCCAAGGAAGCTTTGTCCCTGGACGAACCAACCAATCAGTTCAAACGCCAATGCGACGCCGATGAGAACCGTCAGGATATTCAGCTCCTGCGGCAGTTTCCGCCTGTGCTCCACAAGAGCCTCCGATTGTACATTTGCCATTACGATTCCTCCTCGACCTTTCACTTGCCCGGCATTAGCGCGCGGCAAGTTCCATGATTTTCACCTGGTCAGCATCGGCCCGATCCAGAATCCCAGTCATGTGTCCCTCATGCATGACGAGGATACGATCTGACATGCCGAGCACTTCAGGCAGCTCGGATGAGATCATGATGACTGCGACGCCTTCCTTGGCGAGGTTTGAAATCAAGCGATGGATTTCCGCCTTGGCACCGACATCAATGCCGCGTGTCGGTTCGTCCAGGATGAGAATTTTCGGCTTAGTCAGAAGCCAGCGCCCGATAAGGACCTTCTGCTGGTTGCCACCTGAGAGATTTTCGATGCGCTCTTCGAGGTTCGGAGTTTTGATCCGCATTGCCTTCTTCATCTCATCGCAGAGTGAACGCAGGCCCCGCTCATCAACGTAACCCATCTGCGAATGACCGTTGTGAAGCGCGGCAATCTGCATGTTCTCCAGGATGGTGAGTGGCAGGAAACAACCAGTTTCCTTTCTATCCTCGGTCAAGAGGGCCATTCCTTCGCGCATGGCGATTGCAGGAGAAGCTACGTCGACCTGGCGACCATTTATGCGAATCGTTCCAGATGTTGCAGGAACCACACCGAAGATTGCTTCCGCCACGTTTGAACGTCCTGAGCCGACAAGACCAGCAACGCCAAGAATCTCGCCGCGATGCAATTCAAAGGAAATCCCTTGGAAGACACCAGCGACAGCCAGGTCTTTAACCTCCAGGATAACATCGCCGATCTCCGCTTCCTCTTTGGGAAACATGCTGGTGATCTCGCGGCCCACCATCATCCGAATGATGTCGTCACGGGTGACAGCGGTGCTGGCATGGGTGCCAACATATCGCCCGTCACGGAAAACAGAGAATTCGTCGGCGATCTCGAATAGCTCGTTCATTTTGTGCGTGATGTAAACGATACCGATGTTTCGCGACCTGAGATCGCGGATGATCTCGAAAAGATGCTCAACCTCGGATTCTGTAAGCGCCGATGTCGGTTCGTCCATGATCAACACGCTGGACTCATAACTGACAGCTTTGGCGATCTCGACCATCTGCCGTTGAGCGACCGTCAAAGTGCTGACTTCTGCCACCGGATTGATCTTGATCTTGAGCTGATTAAACAGTTCGCGTGTGTTCGCGACCATGCGCGCGTGGTCGATAAGACCGATAGCGTTTTTTGGCTCTCGCCGAATCCATATGTTTTCCGCAACGGTCATCGAAGTCATCAGGGCAAGCTCCTGATGGATCATCGCAATGCCCTGCTCCAAAGCATCGCGCGGACTCTTCAGACGGATTTCCTCTCCGCGAAGCCGCATCGTGCCTGCATCCGGCGTGTAAACACCGGCAATGATTTTCATAAGCGTAGACTTGCCAGCGCCATTTTCGCCCATAAGGGCATGAACGGTGCCAGGGCGGAGACGAAATTCGACATTATCCAGCGCTAAAACGCCCGGAAACTCTTTGCGCGCGCCCTCGATCTCAAGGATATATTCGCCTTGGTTCGCCTTGAATTTCTCAATAGCGTCTAAGGTGGCTGTCGAAATCATATTTTTCCTCCGGCCTTATCGGTTCATACCCGCATCGGGTAAGGTAGCGGCGATCCCACGTAGGGATCGCCGCACACCCGATTAGTTGCTTGCCTTGTACTGGGCGACGTTAGCCGGAGTGACCAGTTCGAACGGGACCGGAACCTTCTGCTCGTACTTCTCGCCGCGAGCAATCTTCAGAACGGTATCGAGCGAACCTTCGCCCTGTCCCTTGGCAGACTGATAGACCGTGACATCGAGATCACCGGCTTCCATTGCGGCGAGAGCGTCCTGCGTTGCATCGACGCCGCCGATGATGACATCCTTCATGTCAACGCCAGAAGCCTTTAGAGACTGAATGGCACCGAGCGCCATTTCATCATTGTTGGCGAAAACGATAGCGGGCTTGATGCCTGACGTGGTCCAGTTCGTCATCAGGTCGAGCGCCGGAGTGCGCATCCAGTTCGCAGTCTGCTGATCCAGAACCTTGATACCTTTGCAGGCGTCGGATTTCAGCACGCGCTCGACTGCCGCAGTCCGGCCACGTTGGCCGGTTGTGCCCAGCTGGCCCATGAGGATGACAGCATCGCCCTTGCCACCAGCAAGCTTGCAAATCTCGTTGCCCTGCAGTTCGCCTGCCTGCTCCTCGTCAGAGCCAACCCATGCCTGCTTGTCGGGGAATGTGTCCATGTTCGCCGGAAGCATGTTGACGAAGACGAGCGGGATGCCTGCTTTTTCAGCGATCTTCGACATCGCCTTGCCGGAGTCGGCATCAACCAGCATGGTGATGATGCCGTCAACGCCTGCTGCCACGAAATTTTCGATTTGGGACTGCTGGCGAGCGATATCGCCCTGGGCGTCTTCCATCTGAACTTCGACGCCAAGGTCCTTGGCGTGACGGTCGATGTTGTTGCGAAGAACCGTCAAATAGTTGTCGTCGAACAAGGACATTGCGACGCCGATGGTTTCAGCATGGGCTGCACCAGCCATCAGAGCGCAGAATGCAGTGGTCATTGCGAACTTTTTCATCATGAGATTTTCTCCTCCGTTAAATCTCTGCGTTTCAGAAGCCAGTGCATGCACAAATGTCAGTCCTCCCCTCGGGCCCACTGAGGACAAAGCTTCGCCATGGCAAAGCACGGATGCGCTTGCCTCAAAGCTCAAATTGTCTCTCGATAGGCCTAGCTCGGCTCTGTCATACGCGGAGCAAAGAACCCCGCAGCTTCTCTCCCAGCGAGGGTGTTACCCCGTCGCATGGTCAACATAGACGTGACAGATTTATTTTGCAACAAAAATTGCAGATGATTTTAAACGGCAATATTTTTTCCCGAATAGGGCCAGTCTGCGGAGACCTTGTGGGAGCTTCCAAATCTGGAAACTCCCTTGGGATTTAAGTCACTTAACCTGTTGGATGGCGACCCACTGTCCACCACCCTGGTTTGACTCGATTGCCGCCTGGATAAAAGCTACGCCCGCCGCACCTTCAACAAGGCCGGGATAATGGAGACCCTTGTTGGAGCTGTCTCCAGCCTTGTTGGCTTCAATCGCATCGGCTATTTCCTCGTACAGGTTACCCCAAGCATCGGACAAAGCTTCGGGGTGCCCGCGTGGGATATGGACGAAGCGCTCAGCATCGGCGAGAACTCCGGCTCCATGCCCGCGTGAAATACGGATGTGTGGCTCGTTAAATGGTCGATGCTGGACGTATTCCGGATTTTCCTGGTCCCATTCCAGCGTTCCCTTGGTACCGGAAATCCGAATACGCAGGCCGCATTGAGCGCCAGCGAGCGCTTGCGAAATCAACAGCGTTCCGGGCACTCCACCTTCAAACCGGCACATCATGAAGGCGCTGTCTTCAAGTGGCTGTTCAGCGCCAAGTGTGTGGAAGTCGGCCCTCAATTCAGTCATTCTCAGGCCGGAGACAAACTCGGCAAGGTGGTGAGCGTGCGTCCCGATATCGGCAGTTGTTGCGGCTCCGCCAACCTTGGCGGGGTCCTGCCGCCACGGCGTACCAGACCACGCTTGGCCCGGCGGTAGCAGCGCCATCTCCTGGAAGTATTCCACGTGCACTTGGGTTACAGGTCCGATGACACCTTCTCTGACCATTTGGCGCGCCTGGCGTACCATCGCGTGCGATGCGAAGGAGTATGTAACAGCGAAAATGACACCCGTTTTGCGCTGGAGAGCTAGCAGTTCGCAAGCTTCCTCAAACGTATTGACCAAAGGTTTGTCACAGATGACGTCGATTCCCGCTTCCATAAACGCTGTCGCGACGGGAAAGTGAAGGTGATTTGGAACCGTGATGGCAACCGCATCGATGCGATCCTCTCGTGCGCCTTCCTCCTGCACCATCTGCCGCCAACTGGAGTAGATGCGATCCTGGCTTAAACCCCATTCGAGACCAGAAGTCCGTGCAACGTCGGGACGAGACGACAATGCACCTGAAATAATGTCCCACCGGTCCGAAAGACGCGCGCCTCTTGCATGTACCCGCCCAATGAAGGCACCTTGACCTCCACCTACAACCCCTAATTTCAAGCGTTCTCGCTGTTTGCTCATTGTTTCCTCCTTTAAAACGTGGCCATAAGAGGACAAAATGTTTCTTTCTGCAATGAAAATTGCTGAAATTAGAATATCGATTATTTTGTTGCTTATACGGGCGCATTAGCCCCGATTGTTAGAGTTAGACGGGTGATCCCTGGGAATCGTTTCTGACCCGGTGAAATACCACCTTTTGTTCTTGAAATGTTCCAATCGTCGATTTATTGTCTTTAGCTATGTTGAAGGATGATTTTCTCCGGCAGGAATACGAGCGAATATGCGCGTCTGGCGACTACGTGTACTCGGCTTGGCGCGAGAATATTA
>NZ_CAXUSG020000038.1:0-5499 GCF_964253915.1 Rhizobium sp. LjRoot30
CTTTTTCGTACCCTTTGTTCCGGGTTTTCAGGCACACGGAGCCTGAATGACCTAGGTCCTGCCAATGGCCGACAGCTCCTCAAGGCGCTCTTTGCTCTACAGCCACGGGTAGCTTCACGGTCGCACTGCGGATCGCGGTTTGGGCGAGATGCCGTCGATCAACCCGCGAATTCCTTATCCAGAAGACCGGTCACAGACCGTACCAGCGGGATCGAGACCCCGCTGGATTGAGTTCTTGATCAGATCAGAACTGAGTGATGGTAGCGGTGTTGCCAGACCCCTGCTGATCCAGGGTGGCGGTATTGTTGTCGCCGTTCTGGCTGACAACAGCCCAGTTTGCGCTACCGGCTTGGGTCAACGTTGCGGTGTTCTCACGGCCCCCCTGCACAATCGATGCCCAGCTGTTGTCGATTGCCGTCTGGGTGAGTGTCGCCGTATTGTCGATGCCGTTCTGGGTGACCAGAATGTCGCTGGTGGTGCCGGACTGCGAGAGTGTCGCGGTGTTTCCTTCGCCATACTGATTGACCGTTGCGGTCACGTAGTCGACTGACTGGGTCATGCTGAGGGTTTGATTTCTGCCGTCTTGCAGGATCGTCGCCCAGTCGTTCAGGCCGGATTGAATCAGCGTGGTTTCGTTGATCTCACCCCATTGGGTAAGAACGGCGTGAGAACCTTCTCCCGTCTGAGTGATGGTCGCCTCGTTGCCCAATCCGTTCTGGTTGGCGATTGTGTTAACGGTATCGGCCTCTTGAACGATCTTGCCCTTGTTGCCTGTGCCCCACTGGCTGAGCGAAGCATAATCACCCTCACCCTTCTGCAGCACGCGGCCTTCGTTCAGGTCGCCGGACTGATAGATGCCAGCGGTTCCCGCGAAACCGACCTGCTCCAGGTAGCCGAGGTTCTGGTTACCGTACTGGTTAATCTCTGCCCAAGAGCCGGAGGCATCGTTGTAAACGCCAGCGTTCTCGACATAGTAGCTGTGGCCTTGATAAAGTTGTGCGGTGTTTCCATCGCCGTTCTGAGTGATGGAAGCTTGGATATTGTCGCTCGTAAGAGCGAGTATTACAGCGATGCTGTTGCCGGTCTGGTGGATGTTTTGGCTGCCATTAGTTACGTCATCTTGATTAGCACGGGCGGACCCGCCTTGGTTCTGCGTGATTTTTTGGGTGCCATTGGTTACATACACTTGTTTGACACTGGCGTTTCCGCCGTGGCTCTGCGTGATGTTTTGGCTTCCACTGGTCACACCATCTTGATCCGCATGGGCGTATTCGCCTTGGTTCTGCGTAATGTTTTGGCTGCTATTGCCTACAGACCACCATTGAATAGCATTGGCATATCCCCCTTGGCTCTGCGTGATATTTTGGCTGCTATTGGATACCGACCACAATTGCTTGGCATTGGCGTATCCGCCATTGTCCTGCGTTACGGCTTGATGGCTGGCGTATGCCCAAATCTGCTGCGTGCCTGCAATCCCGCCGATACCTTTCTGGGTAATGCTGGAAGAGCTGTGCTCCTTTACCTCCGCCTGACCGATTGTCGCCCGACCGGCCTGACCATATTGGGTAACCGTTGCACTGCTGTCCTTTACACTCGAAGTCTGTTGAATGGTTGCATCGTTGCCGCCTGCGAGCGCAACACCGGCAACAGCCAGAAACGCGGTGGTCGAGACTGAGCTGAAAAACTTGATACGCATTGTTAACCCCTGCTTCGGAAATGCCGCGAAGGGAGTGTTAACAAATAATTAACGTCGAGAGGTCACCAATATTGATGAGCTTTCCGTCTTCTTGCATACAAGGTAAGCGAACAGGGTTAAGATTGCAGCGGATGACCGCCCCACAATTTTCGCGACGAGTTTTTTATAGGTGCTGCTTGGCGGCGAGGATACGAAATTCATATTCAATGAGCCGCCGAGGACACCCCTGCAGCAGACACAGCTATCTAGCTATCGAACGACAACCGGCTCGGATTCTGCTTGCTCGACTCCTAGTGCCAGATGGGTCTGACTCAAACTCGTTCTGGGTAAACTCGCGGCGGGAGATCACCGATGATCCAACATTTGGTCTCACGCCGAGTGCAGGAAACAGGAGGAACACCCATCTCAGGTTCATTCCACACCGCTATTGCTCGGCAACAAGGGCTTTGATGTCACCGTCGAGGTAATGCCTCTGGGCCTCGCCTCCCGCAAACATCTGCATGAATAGTGGGATCAGCATTTGAGCGCCGTGTTCGCTGAGATGGTCGTCGTCGAAATACAGTGGCACTCCATCCTTGTCGCCGTAGCAGAGATTTTTGTCGCAGAAATAAGGTGTTGGGTCGAGAATCTTCACGCCGCATTGCGTCGCCGCCATATCCTGCAATTCATGCGCCCATTTGCTTCTTTCTCGGTATTCTTTGACTGGCAATGTCACCCGACCACTCTCACCATAGAACGATGCACTGTGGGACATGGCTTCCGGTACGCTCTGTTGCATCTCCGGCGTTGAGCGCAACACAAAGACGGGTCTGTGCGCTGCAAGCTTGCATAAGGTTGCCAAGGCACCGTCACGCATCTGACGGCGGTAGTTGTCATTGAAGGTCGCCGGTAACGTATCCAGGTACATTCTCGGCTTGAAGTTTCCGAAGTCCAGCGCTTGCTCGAAGACCACGTTCATCCGGTTGACTACAAGCAGCGGAACTTGCTGCTCTTCTTTTTCTAGGCGGTCAATAGCACTATGGACAAATGCTCCACAAATATCACCGTGTAGAGCATTCGAATCTTTCAGGTTCTCGATGGTGGGGCAAGCACTCGACGTCCAGTCCAGCACATGCAAATGGCCGCTCGGCAAGGCTTTCTCCACCGAGCGGACCATCGATGCCGCATGGCTGTCGCCCAAAACAACAACGCCTAGTTTGGGGCCACCATAGGTGCACTCCTTGGGTGGCGCGGAGGGATCGCCCATGCACTCATCTCTGCGAGGGTTTTTGTCTTTAGCACCTGCAGCCATGCGCTCGATGGATTCAGGCATTCGGCCCGGTATTCCCCCCTTTTCCCAGACACTAGCGCTTGCTCCGCCTACGATGGCGAACGCGCCGATAATCACACTGATAGCAGGCACCGGCTTCAGTGCGGCAAATGACTTACGTGCGGGTGTTTCGACGAGTTTGTAGGAAATCCATCCCAGACAAGCCGTCGCAACCAGACTAGCGAGAATGGCTTTCAAGTCAGCTGAATTACCCAAGTACAGCAGCAACACGCTGACCGGCCAATGCCATAGATAAAGCGAATAGGAGCTATCGCCTATAAGTTGAGCCAGGCGGTTTCCTGTCCAGAATGAATCGTTGCGAGCAGCGATTAGTACAAACACCGCGCCAGCTGCCGGAACCAATGCATGAAATCCGGGCCAAAGGGTTTGTTCGTCAAACGCCAAAATGGCGACAGCGATCAAGATCAACCCCACTGCCTCAAGCAGTCTTCGCTGCAATGAATTTAAATCGAGATTGCCGTTTAGCATGAAAACCAGGCCGCCCGCCAACATTTCCCATGCGCGCCCGGGCAACAGGTAGAAGGCCGCGCTTGGCTTCCATGCCGTCAAAAATACGCATAACGCAAAGGACGCCAGCATACCCGCCGCCATGAGCCAGACCAACATCTTCCGGCTTGGGAAAAACCGCCAGAACGACATCAAAATGATTGGCAGAAGGATATAAAACTGCCACTCCACCGAGAGTGACCATGTATGCAACAGCCATTTCTCATGGCTGGCAATGTCGAAATATCCCGCCTCGCGCCAGAATTTGATGTTGGAAACGAACAGCAACGCAGGGATGGTATGGGACGACAGTCTCTCATAGTCCAAAGACGGAAGCCAGAACCATCCAAGCACCATCAATACTGTGCAAAGCACCAACAACGATGGGATAATGCGTCGTGCCCTCGCCAGCCAGAACTGCAACAAAAATGCCCCAAACGCACCGAGGCTTACGTGGCTCGAACCATTTTGCAGATGCCGAACAATGAGGCCCGTCATCAGAAAACCGGAGATTACAAAGAAAATATCAACGCCGACAAACCCGCCCGAAAACCCCGTCACGCCAAAGTGATAAAGTATCACAGGAACGACGGCCCACGCACGCAGCCCGTTGATGTCGCTTCTGAAATCTCTCATGCAACCCCACCATGTAAAACGCAACACCGACGGGAATGGGCCGCAATATTCATCCTTCCCAACCCCAGATAAATCTTACGGATTCATGCATTCCAGAATACGTTCATTTCACTTCTCGTTGATTTTTATGCAGGGTCGCTGCGATGCCCTCATATTTTCCATTCTTTCTCTTAAAGAAAGTATCGTGAATCTATGCAAAAAATCACCTATATTTTTTTGCCAAATAAATTACGAACTAATAAATGCAAAGAATTTATATTGTAATATAGATAAATATATCTCTATTCTATGCCAATTTCGGAAATCAATGATGGGATTTATATAAAATAAATACAGAGAAGAGCGTCGTCAAATCGGATGATATTTTGATTTTTTACACATAAGGTAGGTGGGTAATGTTAAAATGGCAGCATCAATCCATGGCGCGAATCTTGATAAGCCATCATGGCCTAAAGAATCAACCGGAATTGAATAGTCCAGAGCTTCGTAGCCGTCCTCACCAATGTTGGTGAGGACACTTACAACTTTTGCATATGGATTCGATCTTGCTGGCGAATCTCGATCCAAGGCGTCATCTAGGACGATCCGTCGAACCCGAGTTGAAATTATCCGGTATATAGCCACCATACGGAAGAATGTGACCCAATGACTACAGCAGACGACATCCAGAAAATCTATATCGCCTACTTCAACAGGCCAGCAGACTCGGCGGGCTTATCCTTCTGGAAGGACAAGGTTGACGGAGGGAGTGCTTCTCTCAGCGATCTGACGAACGCATTCTCCGGGACGGAGGAGTACAGAAATCTTTATTCTGGGACATCGAACTCTGCGATTGTCGAAAAAGTGTATCGTCACCGACGGTGCGTAGGTCCATGCCAAAACACCACGCCATGGTCGTGAGGACCGCGATGGCCACGAGCGGCGATGGAATGGCCTTCGTCACGTATGGAAAGAGGTAGATGATGGCGAGGCCGCCCGCGATCATGACGTAGGTAAGCGTCGGGACTCTGATGAGTTCGGGCAGCTGGGCCATGAAGATCAAGATCGCAAGTGCGTTGACGAAGCCCGTGATGACCGAGCGGGAGACGAAACGCATCACCCGGCCGAGCCTCAGCCATCCCGCGACGATCTGGATGAGGCCCATCAGGATGGTGGCGGCGAACAGATACTGAAGGCCGTGCTCCTTGACCAACGATATCATGACAACGGCGGTCGCCGCCGTGGCAGCAGAGATCATGCCCGGCCGACCGCCCAAAAAAGCGGCCACGCAGGCAATTGCGAAGGAGGCGTATAAGCCGACTTTGGGATCGACACCCGCGATCACTGAGAACCCTATGGCTTCCGGTATAAG
>NZ_CAXUSG020000039.1:0-5386 GCF_964253915.1 Rhizobium sp. LjRoot30
TAAGCTCATTCAGGCTTCTGCCGTTTTGGATTTAACCGAAGATGATTTCGATTTTCTGACGAGTAACAAAGTTTGGATTGCTACTGACCGCTCTCGTGCTCGTCGCTGCGTTGAGGCTTGCGTTTATGGTACGCTGGACTTTGTAGGATACCCTCGCTTTCCTGCTCCTGTTGAGTTTATTGCTGCCGTCATTGCTTATTATGTTCATCCCGTCAACATTCAAACGGCCTGTCTCATCATGGAAGGCGCTGAATTTACGGAAAACATTATTAATGGCGTCGAGCGTCCGGTTAAAGCCGCTGAATTGTTCGCGTTTACCTTGCGTGTACGCGCAGGAAACACTGACGTTCTTACTGACGCAGAAGAAAACGTGCGTCAAAAATTACGTGCAGAAGGAGTGATGTAATGTCTAAAGGTAAAAAACGTTCTGGCGCTCGCCCTGGTCGTCCGCAGCCGTTGCGAGGTACTAAAGGCAAGCGTAAAGGCGCTCGTCTTTGGTATGTAGGTGGTCAACAATTTTAATTGCAGGGGCTTCGGCCCCTTACTTGAGGATAAATTATGTCTAATATTCAAACTGGCGCCGAGCGTATGCCGCATGACCTTTCCCATCTTGGCTTCCTTGCTGGTCAGATTGGTCGTCTTATTACCATTTCAACTACTCCGGTTATCGCTGGCGACTCCTTCGAGATGGACGCCGTTGGCGCTCTCCGTCTTTCTCCATTGCGTCGTGGCCTTGCTATTGACTCTACTGTAGACATTTTTACTTTTTATGTCCCTCATCGTCACGTTTATGGTGAACAGTGGATTAAGTTCATGAAGGATGGTGTTAATGCCACTCCTCTCCCGACTGTTAACACTACTGGTTATATTGACCATGCCGCTTTTCTTGGCACGATTAACCCTGATACCAATAAAATCCCTAAGCATTTGTTTCAGGGTTATTTGAATATCTATAACAACTATTTTAAAGCGCCGTGGATGCCTGACCGTACCGAGGCTAACCCTAATGAGCTTAATCAAGATGATGCTCGTTATGGTTTCCGTTGCTGCCATCTCAAAAACATTTGGACTGCTCCGCTTCCTCCTGAGACTGAGCTTTCTCGCCAAATGACGACTTCTACCACATCTATTGACATTATGGGTCTGCAAGCTGCTTATGCTAATTTGCATACTGACCAAGAACGTGATTACTTCATGCAGCGTTACCATGATGTTATTTCTTCATTTGGAGGTAAAACCTCTTATGACGCTGACAACCGTCCTTTACTTGTCATGCGCTCTAATCTCTGGGCATCTGGCTATGATGTTGATGGAACTGACCAAACGTCGTTAGGCCAGTTTTCTGGTCGTGTTCAACAGACCTATAAACATTCTGTGCCGCGTTTCTTTGTTCCTGAGCATGGCACTATGTTTACTCTTGCGCTTGTTCGTTTTCCGCCTACTGCGACTAAAGAGATTCAGTACCTTAACGCTAAAGGTGCTTTGACTTATACCGATATTGCTGGCGACCCTGTTTTGTATGGCAACTTGCCGCCGCGTGAAATTTCTATGAAGGATGTTTTCCGTTCTGGTGATTCGTCTAAGAAGTTTAAGATTGCTGAGGGTCAGTGGTATCGTTATGCGCCTTCGTATGTTTCTCCTGCTTATCACCTTCTTGAAGGCTTCCCATTCATTCAGGAACCGCCTTCTGGTGATTTGCAAGAACGCGTACTTATTCGCCACCATGATTATGACCAGTGTTTCCAGTCCGTTCAGTTGTTGCAGTGGAATAGTCAGGTTAAATTTAATGTGACCGTTTATCGCAATCTGCCGACCACTCGCGATTCAATCATGACTTCGTGATAAAAGATTGAGTGTGAGGTTATAACGCCGAAGCGGTAAAAATTTTAATTTTTGCCGCTGAGGGGTTGACCAAGCGAAGCGCGGTAGGTTTTCTGCTTAGGAGTTTAATCATGTTTCAGACTTTTATTTCTCGCCATAATTCAAACTTTTTTTCTGATAAGCTGGTTCTCACTTCTGTTACTCCAGCTTCTTCGGCACCTGTTTTACAGACACCTAAAGCTACATCGTCAACGTTATATTTTGATAGTTTGACGGTTAATGCTGGTAATGGTGGTTTTCTTCATTGCATTCAGATGGATACATCTGTCAACGCCGCTAATCAGGTTGTTTCTGTTGGTGCTGATATTGCTTTTGATGCCGACCCTAAATTTTTTGCCTGTTTGGTTCGCTTTGAGTCTTCTTCGGTTCCGACTACCCTCCCGACTGCCTATGATGTTTATCCTTTGGATGGTCGCCATGATGGTGGTTATTATACCGTCAAGGACTGTGTGACTATTGACGTCCTTCCCCGTACGCCGGGCAATAATGTTTATGTTGGTTTCATGGTTTGGTCTAACTTTACCGCTACTAAATGCCGCGGATTGGTTTCGCTGAATCAGGTTATTAAAGAGATTATTTGTCTCCAGCCACTTAAGTGAGGTGATTTATGTTTGGTGCTATTGCTGGCGGTATTGCTTCTGCTCTTGCTGGTGGCGCCATGTCTAAATTGTTTGGAGGCGGTCAAAAAGCCGCCTCCGGTGGCATTCAAGGTGATGTGCTTGCTACCGATAACAATACTGTAGGCATGGGTGATGCTGGTATTAAATCTGCCATTCAAGGCTCTAATGTTCCTAACCCTGATGAGGCCGTCCCTAGTTTTGTTTCTGGTGCTATGGCTAAAGCTGGTAAAGGACTTCTTGAAGGTACGTTGCAGGCTGGCACTTCTGCCGTTTCTGATAAGTTGCTTGATTTGGTTGGACTTGGTGGCAAGTCTGCCGCTGATAAAGGAAAGGATACTCGTGATTATCTTGCTGCTGCATTTCCTGAGCTTAATGCTTGGGAGCGTGCTGGTGCTGATGCTTCCTCTGCTGGTATGGTTGACGCCGGATTTGAGAATCAAAAAGAGCTTACTAAAATGCAACTGGACAATCAGAAAGAGATTGCCGAGATGCAAAATGAGACTCAAAAAGAGATTGCTGGCATTCAGTCGGCGACTTCACGCCAGAATACGAAAGACCAGGTATATGCACAAAATGAGATGCTTGCTTATCAACAGAAGGAGTCTACTGCTCGCGTTGCGTCTATTATGGAAAACACCAATCTTTCCAAGCAACAGCAGGTTTCCGAGATTATGCGCCAAATGCTTACTCAAGCTCAAACGGCTGGTCAGTATTTTACCAATGACCAAATCAAAGAAATGACTCGCAAGGTTAGTGCTGAGGTTGACTTAGTTCATCAGCAAACGCAGAATCAGCGGTATGGCTCTTCTCATATTGGCGCTACTGCAAAGGATATTTCTAATGTCGTCACTGATGCTGCTTCTGGTGTGGTTGATATTTTTCATGGTATTGATAAAGCTGTTGCCGATACTTGGAACAATTTCTGGAAAGACGGTAAAGCTGATGGTATTGGCTCTAATTTGTCTAGGAAATAACCGTCAGGATTGACACCCTCCCAATTGTATGTTTTCATGCCTCCAAATCTTGGAGGCTTTTTTATGGTTCGTTCTTATTACCCTTCTGAATGTCACGCTGATTATTTTGACTTTGAGCGTATCGAGGCTCTTAAACCTGCTATTGAGGCTTGTGGCATTTCTACTCTTTCTCAATCCCCAATGCTTGGCTTCCATAAGCAGATGGATAACCGCATCAAGCTCTTGGAAGAGATTCTGTCTTTTCGTATGCAGGGCGTTGAGTTCGATAATGGTGATATGTATGTTGACGGCCATAAGGCTGCTTCTGACGTTCGTGATGAGTTTGTATCTGTTACTGAGAAGTTAATGGATGAATTGGCACAATGCTACAATGTGCTCCCCCAACTTGATATTAATAACACTATAGACCACCGCCCCGAAGGGGACGAAAAATGGTTTTTAGAGAACGAGAAGACGGTTACGCAGTTTTGCCGCAAGCTGGCTGCTGAACGCCCTCTTAAGGATATTCGCGATGAGTATAATTACCCCAAAAAGAAAGGTATTAAGGATGAGTGTTCAAGATTGCTGGAGGCCTCCACTATGAAATCGCGTAGAGGCTTTGCTATTCAGCGTTTGATGAATGCAATGCGACAGGCTCATGCTGATGGTTGGTTTATCGTTTTTGACACTCTCACGTTGGCTGACGACCGATTAGAGGCGTTTTATGATAATCCCAATGCTTTGCGTGACTATTTTCGTGATATTGGTCGTATGGTTCTTGCTGCCGAGGGTCGCAAGGCTAATGATTCACACGCCGACTGCTATCAGTATTTTTGTGTGCCTGAGTATGGTACAGCTAATGGCCGTCTTCATTTCCATGCGGTGCACTTTATGCGGACACTTCCTACAGGTAGCGTTGACCCTAATTTTGGTCGTCGGGTACGCAATCGCCGCCAGTTAAATAGCTTGCAAAATACGTGGCCTTATGGTTACAGTATGCCCATCGCAGTTCGCTACACGCAGGACGCTTTTTCACGTTCTGGTTGGTTGTGGCCTGTTGATGCTAAAGGTGAGCCGCTTAAAGCTACCAGTTATATGGCTGTTGGTTTCTATGTGGCTAAATACGTTAACAAAAAGTCAGATATGGACCTTGCTGCTAAAGGTCTAGGAGCTAAAGAATGGAACAACTCACTAAAAACCAAGCTGTCGCTACTTCCCAAGAAGCTGTTCAGAATCAGAATGAGCCGCAACTTCGGGATGAAAATGCTCACAATGACAAATCTGTCCACGGAGTGCTTAATCCAACTTACCAAGCTGGGTTACGACGCGACGCCGTTCAACCAGATATTGAAGCAGAACGCAAAAAGAGAGATGAGATTGAGGCTGGGAAAAGTTACTGTAGCCGACGTTTTGGCGGCGCAACCTGTGACGACAAATCTGCTCAAATTTATGCGCGCTTCGATAAAAATGATTGGCGTATCCAACCTGCAGAGTTTTATCGCTTCCATGACGCAGAAGTTAACACTTTCGGATATTTCTGATGAGTCGAAAAATTATCTTGATAAAGCAGGAATTACTACTGCTTGTTTACGAATTAAATCGAAGTGGACTGCTGGCGGAAAATGAGAAAATTCGACCTATCCTTGCGCAGCTCGAGAAGCTCTTACTTTGCGACCTTTCGCCATCAACTAACGATTCTGTCAAAAACTGACGCGTTGGATGAGGAGAAGTGGCTTAATATGCTTGGCACGTTCGTCAAGGACTGGTTTAGATATGAGTCACATTTTGTTCATGGTAGAGATTCTCTTGTTGACATTTTAAAAGAGCGTGGATTACTATCTGAGTCCGATGCTGTTCAACCACTAATAGGTAAGAAATCATGAGTCAAGTTACTGAACAATCCGTACGTTTCCAGACCGCTTTGGCCTCTAT
>NZ_CAXUSG020000040.1:0-5189 GCF_964253915.1 Rhizobium sp. LjRoot30
GACCATTTGAAGGTAGGTAACGATAAATTCGCGGACATGCAGAGGCGCGATCGACATTTCTTGGGTGAGCGCACGTTCTCTGGTGCGCAACTCCCGCTTTAGCGGATCTCGTTCGCAGTCTAGTGAGAACGAAGGGTAGGGCGTGTTGCCGTGAACGCCTTTTAAGAGCTGGCGGCCGTGATAAGTGAATGGCCGCGTAAAGAGGTGGCGCTCGCCGGAAACGGCCAATAGGTAGACGAGTTCGGCGGACGGGGAAAAGCGGTCGGCCGCGGCGTACTCCGAACACCTGAAGCCCGCGTCAATCGCTGTGTCTATAAAATCGAATTTCGCAGGGCTGTTATCTGCTTCGAGCTCAAAGCCCTCGGTAACAAAGTCGACGTTCAATTCGGTGGATCGAATATCACCCCCATCAATCCGGAGGGTAACGGTATGGGGAGGCGAGCACGCCACCCACCCGGCACCTTTGATGTCCAAAGCCGCGGTACTGGCGTCCTCTTCTAATGTCTGCCCATAGTATGCCATGGCATCCAAAAACGCGTTTACACAACATGACAGGTGCTGCAGGCTATGGAGTCGGCAGCAAAAAACAATTTCATCCCCGACCAATTTCCATAGCTTCGGCGCCGTTTCTATAGTCAAGCCATCTTTTCGGCAGCTCACGCTGTCTGAATAGTAATTTTGCACTAGTTTTGGGAATTGAAGGTAAAATTGCTTAAATTTTTCGACCCACCCAGGATACATATCGCTGGTCATGGTGTCGCCGTTATTCTTGAAAGCGGTGGAATTTACTAGGTCTGCTGACAGAAACAATCGAACACGGTAATCAGGACACTCAATCAAGGCGTCAACCCATAACTGGAATATTCAATGACTGAGCGCGAACCGTAGCCGCGGCGATAGTGACTCCGAAAAGTGAAGCCACTCGTGCAAGCGATTCATGCTGGGCGAAAGCTTCTCTGAACTCTTCCTCCGGCATCATAAACGCTGCGGCAAACCAGTTTGCTTCCCATTCGCACCGTCTGAGTTCAGGCTTTCCTTCATCGACCCAGCGTGTGGCCTGCATGCCAAATTCAGCTCCCCTCAGCTCTTGAACCATAGGGAAATGTAGGAAAAAGTGGCCAAGCTCGTGGGCGATTGTGAAGCGATCCCGCCCAAGCGACGTAACGCTTGGCAAATAGATTTCGAACCTCCCTGAAGGCTCGACTCGGATTGCCTCCGGCCGCTCCTGTGTGCTGGGATTCCGATAGAGGACTTTTCCGCTAAGCATTGAAATGAGACGGTCGAACGCGTCTCCTGGCTCGAAACTCAAATTCCTGGCCAGTTCTTCTGCAAAGTTATGCACCGACGCTTTTGACGTTCCGGTCGGTATCGGGTCCAAATATTCAACCATGCTCCGTTCCCCACAAGTGGTACAGACGGCTCCTTGATACATGGTACAACGTCAACGAATTATCCACATGTCGCCTTGACTTTGTTTTGATGTGAGCTTTGCCCAATACCCTTTACATCTTTTCCGTGATTCGAACATGTACTTCGGTAACATAGGCCAAAAGCGCGTGTACGGGGCTATTGGACTCCTACGCGAGGTATCCAATTCAGACAGAAAAAAAACACTGCTCGCAGAAACGGAGAGATCAATGGAATTGCATCCGCCTTTGAAGCTTAAGCGTTTGGGAGATACTCTTCCTGGCGAACTCATTTTGGACGGCCGAGGGTACCTAGCTGTCAGCCTTGCGGAAGAGGAAGGCAACGTGGAGATCGGTTTGATACACGGCGCCGACCTCGGATGGCCCCAAATCGACCTCGCTAAGAGGGAGGATTTATGCGCTTCATATGGCAACGATTGGTTCATTGAGCTCAAGGTTGGACCGGAGTCGCTCCCCCATAAGGGCACAAATTATCAATCCCATTTTGGCACGATTTTTGTCGGGCTTGATCGCCTAAGCGTACTTTTCGGTCATTCGCCTAATCACGACGGCCCCAAAGCCGGGCAATTTTCGCTTCCAACTTTCCAGCGTGTATCCTTCGTTCACGAGGAAATCCCCCACACGTCGTGGACGATATGGGATTCTCGCACCAGTTTTTCGGAAGGATGGGAAGCCGGAAAACTGTGCACTGTCGAAGGACGCGTGCCGCCGCCAAAATAATCCTCTTACCGAATTAGACGTCATCCATGTGAAGTTCACCGGCACGGCATCGAAGGAGTCATGAGCGCTACCTAAAGAGGTGGCGAAACGGTTGCTTCGAATGCTGAGTCACGAACGAAAGTATCGTCAGCAAACCGACCGTCAGCGACATTCTCGGGGAACGATTATCGTTGGCGGCCAGATACTTTGTGAACGGCGCATTCCTCACATCAACGGTGACATGATACTCGCCAACCGCATCCCCTGAATACCCATAACCCGCGCCTCCCGCCTTGAAGTAGGGGATAATCCGGACTTCCTCGATGGAGTACACGCCCTTATCATCGGTCATATATGAGGTTTCGACCTCTTCACCAGCCGCGTTCTGATACTCAAGGCCAAAAACCAGCCGCTCCATTGCTGTCCTCGCATGCACTGCGTCCATACCAGTGACTTGGCGTGGGCGCTGTGATTTTCAAGCGACAAAGCCGCCAGGCGGACGTATTTCGCTTAGATGTTGTGAAACCCCTGGCCTTAGCCGACGTTTGAAGAGCGTCCTAACGTGTATAGCTTGCGCATGCCGTTGAGGCTCCAGCTCGGCAGCCCTCTATCCGGAACATCTCGCCACCGTGTCTCGTTCGACGTCGGTTCGGAGGTAGACATGAGCGACATCATTCGTGTGAATTTTAGAAAGAAATGGAGCGCGCCAGTTCGGCTGCGCCGAGGTATCTGGGTCCGCGAAGAGGTGCATGGACCGGCTGATGCTTTGCTGGTTCTAACGGACTGGCCTCGGGAAAAGGGTACGCTCCACAAGGCCGCCGTTCGTGTCTGTCGCGAATCCCTAACGGGTAAGGTGCCGCCGGCAGATGCTCGCGGCCTCTTTGTTGCGTGCTGCATGGACAGCGGTCTTCTCGCGTCAATGACTGAGTATGAGAGGTTGGGTATTTAGTTAACGCCGAGGAGGCTGTTTGCTCTCCGGCGCAGCGGCGTGATACTTATTCGGCATGGGAGACCAAGATGAAAAAGTCGGACAACATAGAGGGATTGCCGATCGATCGCGTCCAGGACGTTCTCGATCACCGCGCAACAAAGAAGAGGGCAAAGCTCGCCGTTCCAGCAAGCCAGTTGGTTTCTCTGCGAGTTGATAGCGACGTTTTGGCGTATTTCCGTTCAACCGGAGAGAACTGGCAAACGCGGATGAACGCCGCGCTACGGAAAGCCGCCAAGCTATAACTTTGGGCAACAAAAAAGGCCGGGCATAAATGCGCCGACCTTTCTCATCACCGCTTATCTACCAGTGCCAGTACATCCGTGGTCAAAAGCATCAGCGACACAGCACTGCGAGCGCAAAGCGCTCACCAGCAATGCCGATGACCGACATATAGGTGATCATTGTGTTCGAAAAAAGTTCTGGCAGGCGGAATGCAAAAACGCCAAGGCGCAACGGTAGTCTGCGCGGCCACTGATATAAGTGTCGATCCGGAAGCCCATGCCGACGGCCAGAACCCCAGTACAGCCAGAGTCGTTTCTCCCGGCGAAAGGATCTGCGCGCTGTGCGTTTCCATCCACGGCTAAGCGTGTGCCATGGGTGACTGCTTATAACCGCAGATCCAGGCATTCTCGTCCCCAAGCCAAATGAAGGACATCCGCAATTAGGACGAAAGCAATGACCACACGCTTTGAATTATTCCACGACGACGACGACACCTGGGCGATAATCGACAAATTCACGGGCTGGCTGGCGAAGAACGGCGATCAGCTTTATATGGGGATGGACGAAGAGAAGGCCAAAAACGTGGTGGAGGTTTTAAACTTCCTAGACGCAAGGAAGCGGCAGGCAAATGAATCAGGCGCGGCTTCCTGAAAGGAAAAACGCAGGCCGAAGACGCGAAATGCAGCTGGTGCAAGTCCGGGCGCTAAGACCAAATTTTTGCCGGGAACCATATCTTTGTTCCGAGGTTGGATACACCGCGGACTGGGGCGAGCTTCTCCGTCTCCGGAGAGTTTCCTGCTCGTCTCAGTTCCGCACCGTTGTGTTTTCGACCTGATTGCCCGGCCATGTGCCGGGCATTTTTCTTCCCATTGAAATCGGAACTTATGCACGTTCGTCTCGTTCTAGCCGCCAGGAAACGAGAAGGAGAAAATTATGAATCAGATTATCTGGATTGTCGGCGCCGTCGTCATCGTGCTCGCCATTCTGTCTTTCTTCGGCCTTCGGTGAGGAGGCAGCAATGGTTTTCAAGCCGGCCACATTTCACGAGCTTCCGCCGACCGTAGAAGTCGAGTTCCCCCCACAAGCAGTGCTGGAAACGGCTGTCGCCGACGCGCTCGGCAGCGATGGAGCGCTAGATGCGTCTGGCATTGCTGTCGTCGGGCGAGGATCGACGATAATCCTGACAGGATCTGTTTTAACGGAAGAAGAGGTGGTGAGGGCGGTTGAGGTAGCATCGCGTGTCGAGGGGGTGAAAAGGGTTGAAAGTCGACTTTCAGCACAATCGCCTGACCTAAGCTGGCGCGGCGAGCTACACTAAAGGAGGAAGTGATGAGAGCTAATGGTTTCGAGACCTACTCGCAGCTGCAGGATCACCTGGCGGAACTCGACGATGTGACGGTGACCGCGGCAGGCGAGCGCCCAGAACTTGCCAAGGACTGCAGTCATGAAGACCTCCGACGACAGATAGCTTGGCTAAGGCACGAAGTGGCTGAAATGCGGGCCGAACTTTCGGCGATCTCAGAGGTGAAGCTGGTAACGCCACCAGCAGATCGCTCTTGGTCGCAGATTGCAACAACGGCCGTCGTGACCTTCGTAATCGGCGCAATTGCGAATCGACTGCGCCTTGGGCTTGCCGGCGCTGTCGCGGCTCCGCTCGTGGCAGCTAAAATCGAAAAACAGATTTGGTAGGTGGTGCCCGCTGAATAAGCAGTGAAGCCGCCTTCGGCCTAATCGGCTGCGTGGCTGTCCAACAGTCATTGCGGAAAAAGATAACCCCGCTTCACGCGGGGTTAATTTTGGAGACAGGCCACTTAGTTCCAGTTTTGACGCCCATACCAGTCGTCAACGTC
>NZ_CAXUSG020000041.1:0-4071 GCF_964253915.1 Rhizobium sp. LjRoot30
CGTCGGCGCCATGCGCACCATTGCCGAGAAGATCTCCATCGTTCAGGAAATCGCTCGCCAGACCGACCTCTTGGCGCTGAACGCCGCCGTCGAGGCAGCGCGTGCCGGCGAACACGGCAAGGGTTTTGCCGTCGTCGCTTCGGAAGTCCGCAAGCTTGCCGAACGTTCGCAGTCGGCAGCAGCCGAAATCAGCGCCATGTCCGGTGATACGGTGCAGGCCGCACAGGAGGCCGGCGACATGCTCGGTCGTCTGGTGCCGGACATCCGCAAGACCGCCGAACTGGTTGCCGAAATCACCGCGGCCTGCCGCGAACAGGACATCGGTGCATCGCAGATCAACGAGGCGATCCAGCAGCTCGACAAGGTGACGCAGCAGAACGCCGGCGCCTCCGAGCAGATGTCGTCGACCTCGGAAGAATTGGCGGCGCAGGCGGAAGAACTGCAGACCTCCATCGCCTTCTTCAAGGTGGAGACAAGCAAGGGCCGCAGCAGCGCTTCGGCAAAGCCTGCCGCCCGCCCGATCAAGCAGGTGAGCAAGCCGCAAACGCAGAAATCGGCTTCGAGCCACAGTGTTTCGGCCCAGCAGGCCCGGATCAAGGGATTTGCGCTCGATCTCGCCCAGGGCGGACCGGATTCGGACGATCACGCCTTCCGGGAAAGCGCGTAACCGCCCAAACCCCGACAAGCAGCGACCCGCCTTCCGGGCGGGTCGTTTCCCAAATGAAAACGACTGCTCCGACATGTTTTCCGGCAACACCAAACGCCCTGTGCCGGAAATCGGGCCGGAGACCGTTCTCAAACCTTTCTGTACCGATCTTTTATGAGGAATTTCAATGCGCTTCACTATCAAGTCTAAACTCGGCCTTACATTTGGGCTGCTGATCATTTTGCTGGTCGTCACGGGTGGATACGGCGTTTACAGCCTTTCCAACCTCAACACTGCGGTTGGCGGCGTCATCCAGGGTCCGGCGCTGAGACTTGAAACGGCGCAGAACATCAGCCGTACGCAATTGCGCATTGCGCGGGCGCAGATGAGCATGGCAACCGCGACCCAGGTCGCCGATATCGAGCGTTACATTCTTGCCAGCGACGACAACCGCAAGGCTTTCGTCGAACAGATCGAATGGATGCAGAATGCGGTGACGACGGAAGCCAGCAAGAAGGGCTGGCAGGAAATCCGTGACCTCGCCGACAAGCTGTTTGCGATCGATGACCGGATCCGCAGCTTCTCCAAGGCCGGCAACAGCGCCGAGGCGGTTGCGATCGCCACCGGCGAAGGCCGTGCGGTGATGGACGAAATCGAAAAGATCATCGATGCCCGCGTCGAGACCAGCCGCTCCCTGATGACCAAGGCTGCCGACGAAACCAACGCGCAATACGAAACGACCCGCAACCTGATCTTCGCCCTGCTCGGTGCCGCCATTCTTATCAGCGTGATTGCCGCTGTCTGGATCGCCCTCGGAATCAACCGCGGCCTTAAGAAGGTTTCGCTGATTGCCAATGCCGTCGCCCTTGGCGATCTCAACCAGACCGTTGCCGTGACGACCAACGACGAAATCAAGGATCTCGTCGATACCGTCAACGCCATGACCGCCAATCTGCGGGAAGCGGCAAACGTCGCCAATCTCATCGCCACCGGCGATCTTTCGGTCGATGCCAAGGCCCTGTCGGACAAGGACGCGCTCGGTATCGCCATGCAGAACATGGTCGCCAACCTGCGCAACACCTCCAAGATCGCCGACCAGATTGCGGAAGGCGACCTCTCGGTCACTCCGAAGCCGTTGTCGAACAACGATACGCTCGGCAATGCCATGCTGAGCATGGTCACCAATCTGCGCGAGACCTCCGCCGTCGCCAACAAGATCGCCGATGGCGACCTGACCATCTCGCCGCAGCCGCTTTCCGACAAGGATACGCTCGGACTGGCACTGCAGAGCATGGTCGAGCGCCTGCGCGGCGTCGTGCGTGATGCCATGGTCGCGTCAAACAGCGTCTCCTCCGGCAGCCAGGAACTGTCGTCGTCCTCCGAGCAGGTCTCGCAGGGTGCAACGGAGCAGGCCGCATCCGCCGAAGAGGCTTCCGCCTCGATGGAAGAGATGGCCGCAAACATCAAGCAGAACGCCGACAACGCCGCCCAGACCGAGAAGATCGCTCGCCAGTCCGCCAAGGATGCGGAAATGAGCGGCGAAGCGGTCAACCGCGCTGTTGGCGCGATGCGCACCATTGCCGAGAAGATCTCCATCGTTCAGGAAATCGCTCGCCAGACCGACCTGCTGGCCCTGAACGCCGCCGTCGAGGCAGCGCGTGCCGGCGAACATGGCAAGGGTTTTGCCGTCGTGGCCTCGGAAGTCCGCAAGCTCGCGGAACGCTCGCAGTCGGCAGCAGCCGAAATCAGCTCGATGTCGAGCGACACGGTCAAGGCTGCACAGGAAGCCGGCGACATGCTCGGCCGCCTGGTGCCCGACATCCGCAAGACCGCCGAACTGGTCGCCGAGATCACCGCGGCCTGCCGCGAGCAGGACATCGGCGCGGCCCAGATCAACGAGGCGATCCAGCAGCTCGACAAGGTGACGCAGCAGAATGCCGGCGCCTCCGAGCAGATGTCATCGACCTCGGAAGAGCTGGCAGCGCAGGCGGAAGAACTGCAGACCTCCATTGCCTTCTTCAAGGTGGATACCAGCGGCGTCCGCGCACAGGAGCGCGCTCCGGTCAAGGCCGCCAAGCCTGCCAAGCCAGTCGCACGGCAGCCGCAGAAGCCTGTGCCGGGACAGACGATTGCCGGCCAGCAGGCCCGCGTCAAAGGTTTCGCGCTGGATCTCGCCCAGGGCGGTCCGGATGCGGACGACCTCGACTTCAGGGAAACGGCCTGAACCAAACACCAGCATCCCGGCCTCCGGGCCGGGATGCTGGAATGATCGAAAGAAAAGAAATGCCCTGCCGGATGTCCGGCCACCGGTGATCCCGGCTGAAACATCGCGTCACGCGTGAGACATCGCAACTGCATTGGGAGTCGGAATTATGCGCTTCACCATCAAGGCCAAACTGGTCGTCGCTTTCGGACTGCTGATTGCCGTGACCATCGGCTGCGCGGGTTTTGGAATGCATGGCGTCAACGAGATCGCCTCTATGCAGAGCGCCCTGCTGACCGGGCCGGTGCGCCAGGATGCCGACGCATCCAAGCTCGTTCATGCATTCGATTCCATGTCGCTCGCGAATGCCGACCTCCTGCTCTCCAGCAACAGCCAGGACATCAAGGTCGCCATCGAGGCGATCGAACATCATCATGCCGAGTTCAACGAGGCCCTCAAGCTGGGTGAAGAACACGCTCCGGCGGAATTCAAGGAAAAATGGGCTGAGATTCGCGAATTCTCCACAGGCTTCGCTGCCCTGAGCAGCCGCATCCGTGATCTGGCGCTCACCGGCCAGCACGACCAGGCCGTCGTCGTCAATCACACCGAGGGTGCGGCCGCGGTCAAAACGCTCAATGGCCTGACCGGGGAGCTTGCCTCGATGACACGTGCGGCAATCGCCGCCGAAGGCCAGGCTTCGGAAGCCGCATCCAACAATACGTTCTATGCCCTGATGGCCGCCGCGGCCGGCGGCGTGCTGTTGTCTATCGCCGCAGCGCTCTGGATCGGTCTTAGCATCACGCGTGGTCTCGCCAAGATCGGCGCTGCGGCCGATGCCGTCGCCATCGGCGATCTCGACCAGCGCATCGAGGTCAAGACCAATGACGAGATCAAGGATCTTGTCGAGACGATCAACGTCATGACCAGCAACCTGCGCAACACGGCAAACGTCGCCGACAGCATCGCCGCCGGCGACCTGAGCCACGATCCCAAGCCGCTGTCCGACAAGGATGCGCTGGGGCTTTCCATGCTCGCCATGGTCACCAACCTGCGCGCCAACGCAGCCATCGCCGATCAGATTGCCAACGGCGACCTGACGGTCTCCCCGCGACCGCTGTCCGACAAGGATACGCTGGGCCTGGCCTTGGAAAGCATGGTCGAACGCCTGCGCGGCGTCGTCGGCGACGCGCTTGCCGCCTCCGACAACGTCTCCGCAGGCAGC
>NZ_CAXUSG020000042.1:0-3403 GCF_964253915.1 Rhizobium sp. LjRoot30
ATACCCAACGCTGAAGTTAAAGCCCCAAGCATCGGCATAGAAAATGTGGCGACCGAGGGAAGTTGCACGGGACTTAAAACAACAGCGTTTGTCAATTTTCGATCCTCCAATGTTCGGGCTTAAACCCTTGAAATATTTTTTGTTATCGTTTGAGTTAGGTTGAAAGTTTAATGACAAAAAGCTGGAGGTCGGCCAACCAGGCTTGTAGCAAGCGCGATTGGCATGGAGCCTGGTCGCATGTTTGCCTTACCTTTCATGACCGTTTAGAACGCGTCGATGCTTCAATCGTCGGTCGCTTCTTTGAGGGATGATCGTTCGAGAATTCGGTTCAGCACCAGCTCCTTCCAGGCTTCCTCAAGCCGCCGGTCGATCTTCGCTCGCGCTTTGTTCAATTCTTCCTTTTCAAACCACTTTTCCATCATCTCGCCGATTTCATTGCGGTATCCAGAGCCCTGTCCCCAGCGTTGTTTCAGCTCTTTCCAGAAAATGAGATCGGCGTCGAGGTAAGGCTTGAATGCATTCTTTCCGATGGTCACAGCGCGAACCAGAAAGTCCTGATGCCAATCGGTTAAGTCTTCTGCGAGCGTGTCAACGAGAGCAAGAGCTTCGCTTGTTGAGCCAAATTGGCTGCGGAGGCCGTCCAAGCGACCCTGGATTTTCTTTATAAGACCAGAAGTACGGAGATTGGCGTCTGCACGGACACCGGTACCGATCAGATGGTGGATATCTAAATTGTACCAGGAGCCCTTCCTAACAACCGCAGCAGCGATGGTGCTCGGGTGGCTACGCTGCAGTTCGTTAACGAGTCCCTGATGAGCTGCACGAACTGCGGTCGCAACAGATGGGTAGTCGTTCCAGATATTCTGACCTTCTTTTGCCAAAGTGACTTGGGCCTGTTGAATTTTATGAGCATCCGCATTGTTATGGAAATCCAATGCAAGCGCCGTGAACCGCGACAGCCGATCTAGTTGGCGTTGACGCAGGACATCGATATGTCCGCTAAGTTCACGCCAAGTTGCTGCCGAACCATTCTCAATTGCATTGAAGTAAAGGATTGGGATGGGCGGAATGTTCTCGGCCTTCAGAGTGTCGAGGATTTGCGACGTCCGATATGCGTAGCCTTCAGCTACGCTCTCGACCTGTTCGCTCATGTCATTGATGACTTTCAGCGCCTCGTCCGCGCGCGGAAGAACAAGCAAAATCAAGCGCTGACGCTCAATCGCATCTGACCCCGCATCAATCAGCCCCTTTAGGATATTGAGAGTTTCCTGGCCGGGAGCGTCATTGAAAGCGCAGCAGAGAATATTCAACGTCCGTGGATTTATATACATCGCCTGCAAATCTCGACGATCTGTGGCCCCCTGGATGCCTTTGGTGTCGATGATCGTCAGATCAAACGCGGATTTGCGCATTGCGGACTTCGGGACGAACACGGTGACTCTTTGCGGAAGAGAAAACCGCGAATGGCGACCGAAGTTGATTTCAGTCACGGCTTTAGAAAGCCATTCCAAACCGCCAGTGTCATGCTCGGAAAGTAGAAGCTGAGTTTCAGTTCGCTGGTCCAGTTTCATCCGCAATATAATCGAATGAACTATGTCCTCTCGCGATTCAGGCTTGCCTCCTACCAAATCCTTTATTGGGTCGATCAAGATTTTAGGATCATTGGGATCACGGCTCTTTTGGAGGTCGGCCATGTTTCTGATGGCTCGATCAATCTCTGTGGAGACCCCGCCTTTGCCGTCCATGGCAGCGTCGACGATTTCACCCACCAAGGTCCGAATTTCGTCCTCCGTTTTAGGCTCGACCGCCACCCCGAACGCAGGACCTGGCCTTACTACAACCTCACTGGTTGTCGTCCGGCCACCGGACGCAGGGAAGATGGGGCGAGGTCGCCCGTCCGGTCCGGGAAGGATAAGATTGGTGAGGTGCGACAGAGCCGTCGTTTTACCAATGCCAACAACTCCAATCCATGCAAGGGCATGATCCGTCTGCCAAACGTAATCGGCAGTTGAAATCAGGTTACTGCGAAGAAAGTTGAGGGGTTCTTTGAGAAGGGGATCGAACTCACCAGATTCGAACGTATCCAGGCTTTGCAACGCGTTCTCAGCCTGCCATAGCGCATCTCGGTTCGGATGCCGAAAGTCAGGTCGCTTAGTAGTTTTCCAGTCGCGCAAATAGTGGTCCAGCATAGCGAGGCTTTGTTCAGTGCCTATCGCCTTAAGGTAGCGCTCTGCCATCGCCTGATCGGTCGTCTCTGAACTCTCCAGCCGCGAAACAACGCTATTGCTGCTAACCCCGAGACGCTTTGCCATCTCGGTCTGGTTGATGCTGGCAGCCTCGCGGGCCTTTTTCAATGCAGCGGTAGGAACGTTCATCTCAGCCTCCTGTGATGAAACTCATATATCGTATCGAATCTAAATTCGCAACATTGATTTGCAAACTTGCATTTCATATTTGCAGGTGTATTTTGAACCATGTGAGACGGCCTCATTCATTGAACGCCGCTTTAATATTCAAGTCGCATAATAGTTGTGCATGGGAAAAAGTGCTTCTTGTGCGTGAGTGCCTCTTTGTCGAATACAACAACAGGCTTCTCCAAGAGCTGGTGGCAGAATGAGCAAGGTCAAGTTCGAAATCTTCCTCGACGACTCACTGTCAAAAGTGACGTCAGTTACGCAACTGAAGAACACTCTCAACAAACGCCTTCTAAGCTTTGTCAACGACTTCGAGGACGGCAAGTGGTGCCAGCAGGATTTCCAGAACTACATTTGGGACAACATTACGCAAACGGCTTTGTCTGAGCGGGAGCGCACGTCACTTACTGATCAGGGATTCACCGCACTTCTTAAGGCTGCAAAAAATCTCCGCCTTACTGACAAAGATAAGGTGGGCGAGGGAAGCGAAATTGCCGAGATTTTCCTGTACGGACTTATGCGCCAGCACTTTGGAGCGCTACCTGTTGTCCCAAAGATTTTCTACAAGCAGAACAGCCAAGACAACGCGAAAGGGGCCGACAGCGTCCATATAGTTGTCGATGGAGATGACTTTACGCTTTGGTTCGGAGAGGCAAAATTCTACAACTCTGTCGCCGACGCCAGGCTCGATAAAATCGTTGCCTCCGTCTATCAGGCTCTTTCGACAGAGAAGCTGAAGAAGGAAAACTCGATCATCACCAATGTCCGCGATCTGGATCATCTGCAGATTGACGTAGTGCTAAGGGAAAAGATCAAGGAGGCACTGGAGCCTCACCACTCGATTGACCGGTTGAAACCAAAAATCAACGTACCGATCCTGTTGATTCACGAGTGTAAAATCACAGCAGCAGCTAAAGACCTAACGCCCGAATACCGTAAGGAAATCGTCGATTTTCATCGAGGCAGAGCCGAAGCATATTTCTTGAAAC
>NZ_CAXUSG020000043.1:0-3098 GCF_964253915.1 Rhizobium sp. LjRoot30
TCGCTTCGACGTCCAGGCTGCTGACTCCTACTCGCCGAACAGCGACAACGGCTGGAACACCCGTTCGCGCGCCGAACTCTACCTCGACTCGGCCAGCGACACCGAATACGGCGCTCTGAAGACCCAGATCGTTGCCCGTTGGGACTTCGACGGTGACTACAACGACGGTCAGCACACCACGTCCAAGCTGATCGCTGCCAATATCACCCTCGCCGGCTTCCTCGTCGGTCTGGCTGACTCGCAGTACACCTCGTTCACCGGCTATGCTGGCGACATCATCAACGACGACGTGATCGCTTACGGCGAGTTCGAAGTTAACCAGATCAGCTACACCTACGACGGCGGCAACGGCTTCACGGCAGTTGTCTCGCTCGAAGACGACAGCCGCACCGGCGACGACTACATGGTCGACGTTGTTGGTGGTCTCGGCTACTCGACGGGCACCTTCGGCTTCAAGGTCGTCGGTGGTTACGACGAAAGCGCTGAAGAAGGCGCGATCAAGGCTCGTTTGGACGGCAACTTCGGCGCTCTGTCTGCCTTCTTGATGGCTGGTTGGAACTCTGACGGCGACGTCGTTCACAAGTTCGCTCCGTCGAACTTCGGCGGTGCTGCTGCCGGTATCGGCTGGGGCGACTGGGCTGTCTGGGGTGGCCTCGGTTACTCGTTCTCCGACACGCTGGCTGCCAACCTGCAGCTCGCTTACACGGACTCGGAAGTCTTCGCAGCTGCTGCGAACGTAAAGTGGAACCCGGTTCCGGGCCTGCTGATCCAGCCGGAAATCACCTACACCAACTGGGATTCGATCGATGAAGACCAGTGGAACGGTATGGTTCGCTTCCAGCGCACGTTCTAATTCTCTGAATTTTCAGAGTTTTACGGAAAGCCCGGTCTTCGTGCCGGGCTTTTTGCTTTGAGGTCGACGGCGCATGGCGGCGCTCTTGTAGCTGTTATCGAGAGTGGGGAATTTCCGCCTGCCTTCCGGCTGAACCAGGGCTCCGGCTTGGCGGACAAAGCAACGGGCCGACATCCGGCCGCCCGTAGGCGACCGGCAAAATCCGAAAAATCAGTGATCCTGTGCCGCGCGGATCTGCGACATCTTTTCGAGAACGGCGACGCAGGCATCGAGATCCTGCGATGCGAGGTGGGCATAACGCATGGTCATCTGCAGTGTCTGATGGCCGAGCCAGGTCTGGACGCGTCGGATATCGACGCCGCCCTGCACCAGGCGGGAGGCGCATGTATGGCGCAGCACGTGCGGAACAACGTCCTTGTCGCTCCCGAGGCCGACATCCTGCTTTACCCTGTTCCAGGCCGTCCGAAAACGCTGCTGGTCAATGTCGCTGAACGGTCCGCTGCGGCGTTGCTTCGGGATGTCCACGACGTCCTTGGCCCTTTGCGTCAAGGGCACGGAGCGGCTTCGTCCCGATTTCGTCACCCAGAATGTCACCCGGCTACCGCTGACGTCGTTCCAGCGCAGCCCGATCGCCTCGCCAAGGCGGGCGCCGGTATCGACGAGAAAGATGCAAAGACGATAATAAGCTTCGGAATGGCCGGCGATGCCGTCGAATATGCGCTGCTCTTCGTTTGTATCGAGGAAACGTATCCGGCCTGCCTTTTCTTTTTCCCGCGTAAATTCCGGAAGGCTGCTGATGTCCTTCATCTTGTAAGCCTTTCGCAACAATTTGCTCAGGGCCGCCATTTTACGGTTGATCGTCGCATTGCTGTTGCCCCGCTTGCGGAGTAAACCGATCAATTCATCGAGCATATTCTGCGAGAAAGAAAAGAAGCTCGGATCGGGAAGCAGGTCGTGCAATTCGGAGATGAAATTCGTCACCGTGTATTTATGGCGACCGGGAACCCACAATATATCTCCGTATCTTTCAAAAAGAATACGAAGGGATATTTGCCGCGCCTCACCGGCTGATGACGAGCCTTGGAGCCGATACCGAATATTGTAGAGCAAGTCTTCGGGGAGGACGTAATCTGCATTGCCACCGTGTGGCGCAATAATATTTTCCAAAACGAACTCCAATACTCTGATCAGGCAGAAAGTGACTGAGTATCAGGAAATTCGGCAACAGTGAAGCGCCCCTATTATACACAGTTTTGCCCCGCCTTTGGAAGCAATACTGATAATAAGGGTCGATTATTATAATGTCTACTTAGTATTTTGTTCGTTTGACTTGCTAAAACAAAAAACCAAGAAGCTGGAGCAAAAATGAAAGGAGCCCGGCTTTGCCGGGCTCCAATGTTCTGATTAGAACGTGCGCTGGAAGCGAACCATGCCGTTCCACTGGTCTTCGTCGATCGCGTCCCAGTTGGTGTAGGTGATTTCCGGCTGGATCAGCAGGCCCGGAACCGGGTTCCACTTGAGGTTCGCAGCAGCTGCGAAGGTCTCGTTGTCGGTGTAAGCGAGCTGCAGGTTAGCAGCGAGCGTGTCGCTGAACGAGTAGCCTACGCCACCCCAAACAGCCCAGTCACCCCAGCTCTGACCGATCGAGTCGCCGTTTGCGAACTTGTTGACGGTGTCGCCGTCAGAGTTCCAGCCAGCCATCAAGAAGGCAGACAGAGCGCCGAAGTTGCCGTCCAAACGAGCCTTGATCGCGCCTTCTTCAGCGCTTTCGTCGTAACCACCGACGACCTTGAAGCCGAAGGTGCCCGTGGAGTAGCCGATACCGCCGACTACGTCGACCATGTAGTCGTCGCCGTCCTTGGAGTCGTCTTCGAGCGAGACAACTGCCGTGAAGCCGTTGCCGCCGTCGTAGGTGTAGCTGATCTGGTTAACTTCGAACTGACCGTAGGAGATCACGTCGTCGTTGATGATGTCGCCAGCGTAGCCGGTGTAGGACGTGAACTGCGAGTCAGCCAGACCGACGAGGAAGCCGGCGAGGGTGATGTTGGCAGCGATCAGCTTGGTGGTGGTGTGCTGGCCGTCGTTGTAGTCACCGTCGAAGTCGAAGCGAGCAACGATCTGGGTCTTCAGAGCGCCGTATTCGGTGTCGCTGGCCGAGTCGAGGTACAGTTCAGCGCGCGAACGGGTGTTCCAGCCGTTGTCGCTGTTCGGGGTGTACGAGTCAGCAGCTTGAACGTCGAAACGG
>NZ_CAXUSG020000044.1:0-2856 GCF_964253915.1 Rhizobium sp. LjRoot30
ATATTGGCCCTCTCCCCTGATTGTCCGCGTTTATAAGTTAGCTCTGTTCATGTTTGCCGGAAAAGTCCAGCTTCCGGCGGTCAAGGTTCGGACTCAGAACATCAACATCTGGGAATCGATCGAAGGGCCTTAAACGGTTCCTACTTTTTAGGGGGATACAAGCCAGTATACTTAATATTACATATATATCGGTGATTGCAAAAAAGAGGCGGCCATAAACCGCCTCTAAAATTTAAACGGATTCAAACACCAACATAAAACTCGTCCGCGTCCCACGAGCCCAAAACTTGGGCGGTAACAACCGCGACCAGCGACACTTCGCCAGCAACCAAACTCCCATTACTTCCGGCATTCGCATAATAAATGTATGCGTTGTTGTCCTGATACGCGAGCAGGAAGCCTGTCCAATCACTCGCAACAGTCATCGATGTAAGGGCTGAAGACGTGCCTGAGCGAAGTCCCTCATAGAGGTTTGCAGCACTGCTCGCGCCGAGATCAAGATCAAGATCTCCCCCCTCAAGAGTGAAGTTAAACTCATAAATTGAAGTGTTTCCAGAATTCCCTGGGATAACGATACCCGTGCTGAAGATGGAGCCAATGGTTTCAAATCTATTGTCCGATAGGACATTGTTGTTACCATCACCAGCACTCGTGTCACCATTTGCGAACCGCAGATAGTCATCCGATGTGCTAAAGCCAATTATCGTATCGACCGACCCACCCAATGTTGCCAAACGAACGTCGTCACTGCTTCCGGTGCTCTCCGTAAGATTGATGCTGTCGCGACCACCGCCGCCATTAATATAATCGCCACCGTTGCCACCGATGATGGTATCATTGCCATCGCCACCGATG
Source organism: Rhizobium sp. LjRoot30 (assembly GCF_964253915.1). Lineage (NCBI taxonomy): Bacteria > Pseudomonadati > Pseudomonadota > Alphaproteobacteria > Hyphomicrobiales > Rhizobiaceae > Rhizobium > Rhizobium sp. LjRoot30. The sequence goes on from NZ_CAXUSG020000044.1 coordinate 856, forward strand.
ATGGTGTCGTGGCTGGAACCACCGGTGATTGTCAGGTTTTCCGACTGATTCGATAGATTCAAGGTGACGGGGCCGCTGATCGTTGTCAGCATCACATTTTCGATCCCGACAAGCTGGCCGTTCGAGGAACTGGCGAAACCACCAGTAATCCTCAATGTATCGGCGGTACCATCGCCGAGATTGATTGATGTAAAGCCAGAAAGCGTGTTGGTCACCGTGACCGTATCGTTATTCGTGCTGCCAATCAGATTGAGGACCTCCACGTTGGACACAGTTGGCATACCAGTGGTGAAATCCATTGTACCGTCGACATTCACGTTTACCGTGTCACCAGTACCGTTGGCGTTGCCGCCCATGTCGATCTTGGAGAAAGCGTCGTATTGCGCCGCTGTCAGTGTGATCGTCTGGTTGTAGCTGCCGTTGTTGCTTGTGAGGGTTTCGATATTGGTAATCGTCCCACCCGTCAGATCGAGTGTGCCACTGGTTGCATTGAAGTTGAGGATATCACGGTCCCCGCTATTGGTATTGTTACCGCCGTCGATTGTGGCCGCCAACCCGCCAACGGCGACGTGGATTATATCGTCCCCGTCACCGCCTCCAATTACGTCACTGCTGGTGCTGTAGATCGTGTCGTTGCCGCCGCCGCCGAAGATATAGTCGAGGCCGGTAGAGCCGTACATAGTATCGTTGCCGCCGAAGCCGTAGGACGCGGATGTTCCATAATTACCAGCCAGTGCAGCGAAATTGTTTACCGCCGGGCCACCGATCTGAATTATGACCCCACTGTTGCCTGTTGCCTGACCGTCAGAAATGCTGAGGGGTCTTTGTTGGATCGAACCGCCGACATTGTTGAATTCCAGCACCGTCAATGTATTGCTGCCGGTACTGACTTGGCCGTCGAGGAAAGTATCGAGGGTACTGTCTGTAATCGTAAACGTATTCGAATCCGGGTCGGCGAGCGTGAATGAGATACCAGTCGCAGTGGCTGCGAAGTTGGAGATTACCGGCGCAACATTCGCTGATGTGGCATTGATCGTGAAGGTCTGTTCCGAATAGAGACCACCTGCGTCGGTAGCGCGTACTTTGACATCATAGTTGCCGGCCAAAAGCCCAGCCTGCGCGACAGTCACCACGCCATTGGCGTCGATGGCGAAACGTCCACCAGCATTATCACTGAGCGACCAGGTGAAGCTTGCATTGTCGACATCGGTCGCCGTTGCGGTGATGCCGACTGCAGTTCCGACCGCTGCGTTGGCGGTCACGGTGTTGGCCGCTATGTTACTGTCCGTTGGCGTAGTCGGTGCTTCGTTGACATTGTTGACCGTGACCGTGACGGTCTCCACGTTGGATACCGCTCCGGTACTATCGGTAGCGGTCAATGTCACGCTGACCTTATGGTCGGGACCGACGTTAGCATCTTCGTAATTGATGCCGGCCTTGAGATACAGCTTGCCGTCGGCGCCAATCGTGAAGAAACCTGGATCGTCACCACCCAGGACGACGGTACGGGCGCCATCTTCAGGGTCGATTGCGACGGGAGTGCCGAGAGCGATAGCGGCGGCATTGTTCTCATCGACTTTGTAGGAGCCGTCTGTCTCTGCGGTCAGTCCAGCCTCTGCCGTGAACGTTAGGGTCGGTGCGTCATTGACGTTGTTGACAGTGACGGTGACGGTTTTCGCATTAGATACCGCGCCGGTACTATCGGTAGCGGTCAGCGTTACGCTGACCTTATGGTCGGGGCCGACGTTAGCATCTTCGTAATTGATGCCAGCCTTGAGATACAGTTTACCGTCGGCGCCGATCGTGAAGAAACCCGGATCGTCACCACCCAGGACGACGGTACGGGCGCCATCTTCAAGGTCGATTGCAACGGGAGTGCCGAGAGCGATAGCGGCGGTATTGTTCTCATCGACTTTGTAGGAGCCGTCTGTCTCTGCGGTCAGTCCAGCCTCTGCCGTGAACGTCAGAGTCGGCGCGTCGTTGGCACCGTTGATGGTGACT
>NZ_CAXUSG020000045.1:0-2509 GCF_964253915.1 Rhizobium sp. LjRoot30
ATCCGTAGTGGTGCGCCGCTTGCAAACGAAATTTTGTAGCAGGCCTGCATGAGGATCATCATGCTATAGCGAGCAGTCAACGCCTTCCCTGAGCAATTTTACCGAGGTGCTTCTATTACCTAATAGAGTCCGGAAGGAATTTGTGCACAAACATCCACTTGCTTAAGCCCTTGTTCCATTTAGCGTTTGAAGATCCTATGGTGCTTGCCGTTGATAAGACTGGCGGCTATCTCATGTTGGCGCTTCTATACAATTCGAGGCAGATCGATGTCCGATTATGACGAATTGCAGCGCCTGCTTTCGAGTGAGGAGTTTCTAGCTGGCTTGGAAGATCAGCGCATGGGAGGGTCATGGCCGTTCGACCCTTACCTTCGGTGTTCCAACGACCTAGTTCAGAACCGAGTTGATCTGGTGCTAGATGATCTGTGCGTAGACTGGCTTGGTAGCTATGAGCGCAAGCTGAGCACGTCAAGCCAGCAGTACTTTATCGATTGTGCGAATGTGATCTTGGCCAACCTGCTCCGTGCTTATTCCAGAAAGCTCGGTGAGACAGTCGGTATACCTCGTAGTAAGGACCGTTTGGACAAACAGAGGCGTTATCGTCCGAAGTATATGACGGCAAACCGTTTCCTTATGGCTCAGGACTGGCTTCTAGAAACTGGTCTTATGGCATTGGACAAGCCGGGATACCATTTCTCGGATAACGCCCAAGTCTCGATGTTTAAGCTTGGTGCTCGTGCCGTCACCGAATTGGAAGCAGACATTCTCACTGCTTGGGATTTCCGTGTCGTTCGCCATGACGAACCGGTTGTCCTCAAGGATAGTCTACGCCAGCTTTGCCGGTACGACGATACAGCCGAAACCACCGCAATCCGCACGGCTTTGGATAGGATCAATGCGCGTCTCGGCGCTACCGACATTTCGACTTCCCGCGAACTTACTCACTTAGATAGCGACCGCGACTTTGTTGGTTCAAGGGTCAATCTTTCTCGCATCTTCAACTATGGCAGCTTCGAATACGGAGGCCGGTTCTATGGTGGGTGGTGGCAGCACATACGCAAACACGCAAGGCGTTGGATACTGCTGGATGGTTTACCTACGGTAGAGGCTGACTATCGAGGATTCAACCCAGCAGTACTGCTAGCCAAGGCTGGGCAGCCAATCCCAGATGATCCCTATGCCCGTATTCCAGGCGTTGCTGAAAGCGCGGAACTGCGAAATCACGCCAAGAGCACACTAGCTGCTCTGATTAACTCGGCTACTGGCAACACCGAAGAGCCAAGCGGATTTGATACGGTCAAACACAGCATGACCAAGGAACAGTTTCGCCAGTCCGTGTTGGATGCATTTCCCATGTTGCCATCACTCTTGGGACAACGAACGGGTATGAAACTACAGCGTGAAGAAAGTGACCTTGCTGAACATGTGATGCTTCACTTCATTGAGCAAGGTCATGCTATTCTGCCTATCCATGATGCCTTTATGGTTCAAGAGCACCTAGAAGGTGAACTGGTACAGACTATGAAGGATGCTTTCAGAAACAAATACGGACAGTTGCCACAGGTGACAGTCACCTACCCTTTCAAGGCTGATATTTGATACGTCTAATAACTGGTTCTCCCCACTATTGGGGCAAATAAGGTCCGTGGAGTTCGTGACCGATTTTTGCTGGTCTGCCGATCATGCGGAACACGTCAGTTCGAAGACCCGCTTCGAGCATTCTGCCCGGATAGGAGGCTACATGCCCCACCTTGTAAGCGCGGCTTCCGCCCCGGCCCGATTATCCCTGATCCGAAGAACGGTCTGCCTCTTCAATCCGGTTGCCTTAGAGATCTCTGACGTTCCATTGCCGATTGCCAGCATGTCCACAACCTGCCGGAACGTCTTCCGGTCATAGCTCGGCTTCTTTCCGGGGTAGCTTTTTGGATCGCCTTTCTTCGCCTCAATTCCGGCTCGCTGAGCAGCTTTCGTCGCCTCGGCCTGCGCCTGTGCTGTTGCGGCCATAAAAGCTATCAGCGCGTCTCTGACCGCCTTTTGCATCGGGTCTGATGTTGCGCCATCAAAAACCATGCCGTTGATCACCGTTTTTACGATCACGCCTAGCTGCATGAAATCCCGGATCGTCTTCGTCACGTCCTCGTAGTTCCGGCCAAGACGATCCACCCAACGAACTAGTAGCGTGTCGCCATGCCTGAGCTTGTCAAACAGCCTCTTGCCTTCCGGCCTATCTTTGAGCTTGGTGCTGACGCCTGAAACGCCATGGTCTGCAATCACCTCGTCGATCACAAATCCAGCTTGTTCGGCTTGCGTCTTCTGGTGGTCAAGTGTCTGGTCGATGGTCGATACACGGGCATAGAGCACTGTCTTGGACATAACTTACTTTCTATCCACTAGGGTCATGTCCGTTATAATTACTGTCCAATTAGCAATGTCAACCCTTATGGACACCCTTTGGCACACATCTGACAGCGTTCACTGGGGTATACCCCTGCGGACATAGGCCTGTACT
>NZ_CAXUSG020000046.1:0-1782 GCF_964253915.1 Rhizobium sp. LjRoot30
CGCGCGCGCCGGCGAACACGGCAAGGGTTTTGCCGTCGTCGCTTCGGAAGTCCGCAAGCTCGCGGAACGCTCGCAGTCGGCAGCAGCCGAAATCAGCGGCATGTCCGGCGATACGGTCAAGGCCGCCCAGGAAGCCGGCGACATGCTCGGCCGTCTGGTACCGGATATCCGCAAGACGGCTGAACTGGTCGCCGAAATCACCGCGGCCTGCCGCGAGCAGGATATCGGTGCCGCCCAGATCAACGAGGCGATCCAGCAGCTCGACAAGGTGACGCAGCAGAACGCCGGTGCCTCCGAGCAGATGTCGGCAACCTCGGAAGAGCTGGCAGCCCAGGCCGAAGAACTGCAGGCCTCCATCGCCTTCTTCCGCGTCGACGGGGCGAAGGGCCGCGCACCGCAGAAGCAGACGTCTTCCGCCGCCGTCGCCCGGGCAAGCGCTCCGGCACGCAAACAACAGCAGGCAAGCCGTGCGCATGCCTCATCGAATACGGTATCCGCCCAGCAGGCCCGCGCAAGGGGATTTGCGCTCGACCTGTCGCACGGCGGCCCCGATCAGGATGATCAGGACTTCCGCGAAAGCGCCTGACATCTACCTGAAATTGCATGCCCGGCCTTTCGCAAATGACAGGCCGGGCGCACCGGAGAAACTCCAACGTGTGTATGCGTTGGCGTCGTCAAGCTGATCTCAAAGCCGAGGAGTGGATGTGCCCGCTCCGCTTGCGACGTCTCTAACGATCGTTTTGTTCCCGCCGCGGAACACACCACGCTACACACCTTTTGGGGATTTCGATGCGATTCACCATCAAACTGAAACTGGCGCTTTCGTTCGCCATGCTGATCATCATGGCCGGCGCCATGGCCGTACTGGCGATCTTCAATCTTTCGTCGCTCAACAACGCAATCACCGAGATGGTCACCGGTCCTGCTGCCAACCTACAGCGATCCAGCGACCTGTCCGACGCGGTTCTCAAAGCAATCGGCGATGAGAAGAATATGATCCTAAACTCCAATCCGGCTCAGATGGCTGCCTATATGAAGGAAGTCAAAAACCAACAGGCAAAGGTGGATACCATCCTGACCCAGTTCGAGCAGGAGAAAGATCCAAACATCCGTGCCAAGTTGGGCCAGTTCCAGGAGAAACTTCCAGCCTGGAAGGAAATGCAGGACAGTGTATTGAGCCTGGCCGAACTCAACACCACCGAAGGCAACGAGCGTGCAAGCAATATCTCTATGGGCGAAGGCGCACGTGCAACTGCCGCGCTCCTCGACGCATTGGCTCAGCTGAATGCTCAAATCGACGAAGACCTCCGGGCGACGGACGAGGCAACCAACGAACAATACGCCACCTCGCGTGCCGTTCTGATCATTGCTCTCGCGACGATGCTCGTCCTGTCTTGCGGCGTAGCCGTATGGATCGCCATGAGCATCAGCAGCGGTCTGCGGAAGATCAAGTCGGTTGCCGATTCTGTTGCTATCGGCGACCTGAACCAGCGCGTGGAAATCAAGACGAACGACGAAATCAAGGATCTGGTCGACACCATCAACGTCATGACCAGCAATCTGCGCGACACCGCAAACGTCGCCGACCAGATCGCCGATGGCGACCTGACGATTTCGCCGAAGCCGCTCTCTGAAAAGGACACGCTGGGCCTCGCCCTCGAACGCATGGTCGAGCGCCTGCGTGGCGTCGTCGGCGACGCCCTGTCGGCAGCCGACAACGTTTCCGCCGGCAGCCAGGAACTGTCGTCCTCTTCCGAGCAGGTCTCGCAGGGTGCCACTGAA
>NZ_CAXUSG020000047.1:0-1324 GCF_964253915.1 Rhizobium sp. LjRoot30
GTTTGAAACGCCCCGGCTTTGCCGGAGACCGTTTGGTTTAAGTTATGCGGCCATGGCTGGCACGTCCAGCATGGCGTAGTAGCGTTGTTCTGCTTCGGCTGGCGGCATGTTTCCGATGGGCTCCAGAAGGCGGCGGTTGTTGAACCAGTCCACCCATTCGAGCGTGGCGAACTCTACGGCTTCGAAGTTGCGCCACGGTCCTCGCCGATGGATGACCTCGGCCTTGTAAAGCCCATTGATTGTTTCGGCGAGAGCATTGTCGTAGCTGTCGCCAACACTTCCGACGGAAGGCTCGATGCCCGCCTCCGCCAGCCGCTCGGAATACTTGATCGACACATATTGCACACCCCTGTCGGAGTGGTGGATGAGCCCACCGTGATGGATGGGCCGTCGGTCATGGAGTGCCTGATCCAGAGCATCGAGAACGAAACCTGCATGCGCTGTCCGGCTGGCCCGCCAGCCGACGATGCGGCGGGCGAAAGCATCAATCACGAAGGCGACATAGACAAAGCCCTGCCAGGTCGCGACATAGGTAAAATCAGAAAGCCAGAGCATGTTCGGCGCGGGGGCATAGAACTGCCGGTTCACGCGGTCGAGCGGACACGGTGCGGCTTTGTCCGACACGGTGGTTTTGACGGGCTTGCCGCGAATGATGCCCTGAAGGCCCATCATTCTCATAAGCCGTGCAACGGTGCAGCGAGCGACATCGAAGCCTTCTCGCTGCAACTGCCGCCAGACCTTCCGCACGCCATAGACCTGGAAGTTCTCGTTGAACACCCGGCGTATCTCGATCTTCATGGCCATGTCGCGCCGGGCGCGGACCGACAGGCGGTCCACGTCCGTGCGCTTGGCGACGACCTCATAATAGGTGGACGGGGCAATCGGCAGCAGCCTGCAGATCGGCTCGACCCCGAGCACCGAACGGTGGTCGTCGATAAAGGAAATCATCGCTTCAGTGGGCGGTCGAGCTCCGCCTGGGCAAAATATGCTGAGGCTTTGCGTAGAATCTCGTTCGCCTGACGAAGCTCGCGGTTCTCCCGCTCCAGAGCCTTCATCTTCTCGGCGACGTCACTTGGCAGACCCGCTCGTTTACCGCTGTCGACCTCGGCCTTCTTCACCCACTCATTGAGCGTATGCGCCGAGCAGCCGATCTTGGCTGCGATCGAGCAGACAGTCGCCCAACGGGAAGGATGCTCGGCTTCATGTTCCGACACCATTCGAACGGCGCGGGCGCGCACTTCAGGAGAGAATTTGTTCGTCGTCTTGCTTGTCATAGACCCTACTTCTCAAGAGTTGGGGTCTCCGGCAAACCCGGGGCGGTTCA
>NZ_CAXUSG020000048.1:0-1320 GCF_964253915.1 Rhizobium sp. LjRoot30
GATGGAGTTGCCCCTTAAAAACCGGACAGGATCAGGTTTCTGTATGACGGTTTAAGAACTCACGAGGCGAGCAATACCCCAGGGCCTTGTGCGGGTGAAGGGTATTGTAGTGTTCGAACCATGAGGGCAGTTGCGCGATAACGGTCACAGCGTCCGGCACGGGGTTGACCGAGACATAATCGCGCTTGAAGGTTTTCACGAAAGCCTCGGCCATGCCGTTGGACTGAGGGCTTCGGACGGGCGTCGAACACGGCTCCATGCCGATATCGATGAGCAGCGATCTGGTGTCCTTTGCGATGAAGCAGGAGCCGTTGTCCGTCAGCCATTCGATTGGCTTTGGAAGGGTGTTGATGAGACCGAAGCGGTTCTCAATAGCCGTGATGACAAGGTCCTGGACGTCCTCGCTCTTGATGCCCTCGGTTGTCGCGACATGGGCAATGGCCTCGCGGTCACAGCAGTCGAGGGCAAAGGCAACGCGAACCTTCTCCTTGTTGTCGCAGCCGATTTCGAACCCGTCTGAACACCAGCGCAGGTTCGATTGCTTGACGGCGACGCGGCCATCGTGACGGCGGGTGTCGATTGCACCGGTATGGCGCTGAAGAAGCATGCCGTGAACCTTCATCACCCGGTAGACGCGCTTGGCATTCGGCCATGGGCGGTTTTCGCTGCGGGCTCTACGGCGCAGGATCGCGTGAACCCGGCGGTATCCGTAGGTCGGCATTTCGTCGATAACCGTCTTGATCTCATCCATCAGCTCCTTATCGGCGAGCGGCGGCCGACCTCTGGCTCTGGAAGGACGTTGCTTCACACATTGCGCGATGTTGGATCGGGCGACACCCAAGGTCTCGCACACCGCCGTCATCGCGAACCGTCCTTCGGCAACGAGAGCGAGCGCAACAGGTGTTTTTTTGACCCTGATGCTATCTCAAGCGCTTCTTTGAAGATTTCGCCTTCCATCGTCTTCTTACCGAGGAGACGCTGCAGCTCTTTCACCTGGTTCTGAAGTGCCCTGTATTCGGATGCCGGGACGACCTCTTCCTGCGATGCGGTGGCCGTCAGGGCTCCTTGCGCCGCCAATTTGCGCCAGGCGAACAACTGGTTGGGCTGAATGCCATGCCGGCGGGCAACAATGCTGACCGTGACATCGGGCTCATACGTTTCCTGCACGATGGCGAGCTTCTCGCCAGTCGTCCAACGTCGGCGACGTTCGCGGCCGGACAGGACTTCTATCTTAGGGATATGACTGGTCATAATGGGCACATTACTCCTAACACTTAACAAGTGGGAGATCGCGTCCGGGGATTTAGGGGGCCACTACAT
>NZ_CAXUSG020000049.1:0-1291 GCF_964253915.1 Rhizobium sp. LjRoot30
GTAAGCGCGTAGGCGACCCCACGTATCTTTGATCGTGGCGAGAGGGCATTTTCCGCATGAATCATGCGGGGAATCCTATGAGCGACACAGTGAATCAGCCTCGAGCGTTTGAGATTTTGACGGCGGAGGCGGTCAAGAAGCGGCGTCCGCCACGCGATTGGTCAGATGACGTGAAGGCCCGGCTTGTCGCCGAGACGCTTGTGCCTGGAGCCAATGTCTCTTCGATCGCGCGTTCGGCTGGGGTTGACCCGTCGCAGCTCTACGGCTGGCGTCGCAAGGCGCTTTCCTCAGGCGCGGTCACGCCACTGCCGGAAACGACGGGCAGTGAAGTCAGGTTCGCGCGTGTCGAACCGGTGGCGAGCCCTGTGGTGGAGATCGTCATCGGTGGTATCCTGGTTCGCGCGGGCGATGATGTTTCCCCCGAACACCTGGCGAAGGTTCTGCGGGCGGTTCGCCTGGCATGATCGGCTCGGATGTTGTGGTATACGTGTCCTGCCAGCCGGTCGACTTCCGCAAGGGAGCCGCCTCATTGATGGCGCTCGTGCGAGATGGCGGCCTCGACCCGTTCAACGGTGCGCTTTACGTCTTCCGCTCGAAACGCGCCGATCGCGTTCGCATTGTCTGGTGGGATGGCTCAGGGGTCTGCCTTTATTCGAAACGGCTCGAAGAGCAGAGCTTCTGCTGGCCGGGCATATCGGCGGCTCGGGTGCGTCTGGATCACGCGCAGCTGATGGCACTTCTGGCTGGAATGGATTGGCGCAAAATCCGCCCGGCCAAGGTGCGGCGACCATTGCTGACGGGCTGAGCCCGTCGTCAGTAACGATCTGCGGCAAGATGAATCATGGGACTGTAACCGTTGGGAAATCGGCCGCTTTTGTGCTCTATTCCCTCCCATGGTTTTGCCTGTTTCCGACCTGCCCGACGACGTCGATGCGCTCAAGGCGATGATCCTTGCGATGGCACGTGAGCAGGCCGCCAACGAGGCCCGACTTGCCACCGCGGCGGCAGAGATTGCCCGGCTGGAGGCTGTCGAGAAGAGCGCCAATGAGCGTATCGCCAATCTCACCTCGATCCTGAAGGTCCTGCAGCGCACGCAGCACGGCAAGCGCTCCGAACGGCTGCGGCCCGGTGGTCTTGGGGGCGTCAACGACGAGCAGGTGTCATTTGCTTTCGAGGAAGTGGAGACAGGCCTCTCCGCGATCCAGAGCGAGCTTGATCGTGCCGCCGGCGACAAGCCGAAACGAGCACCCCGACCGCGAAAGGGATTTGCCGCCCATCTCGAACGCATCGA
>NZ_CAXUSG020000050.1:0-1285 GCF_964253915.1 Rhizobium sp. LjRoot30
AGAGGTGGCTCGGGAAACCTGCACAGCGGGGCTAAGTGGAATTTCTGCCTGACTTCGGCTTAGATGCCGGGAACAGGAGATACCATGACGAGACGACCGCGCCGGAACCATAGCCCGGCCTTCAAGGCAAAGGTGGCGCTCGCCGCCATCCGAGGCGAGCAGACGCTGGTGGAGTTGTCCCAGCAATTCGATGTGCATGCCAACCAGATCAAGCAGTGGAAAGACCAGCTCCTTGAGGGGGCGACCGGCGTTTTCGGCGATGAAGCGAAGACGGACCCGGCAGGTCCAACTGTGGATGTCAAAACGCTGCATGCCAAAATCGGAGAACTGACGCTGGAAAACGATTTTTTAGCCGGAGCGCTCGGCAAGGCGGGATTGCTGGGCGGAAAGAAATGATTGACCGCTCACACAAGCTGTCGGTCGTACGTCAGGCGAAGCTTCTGGGCTTCAGCCGTGGCAGCGTTTACTATTCTCCACGGCCCGTGTCAGACGGTGATCTGGCTTTGATGCGGCGGATCGACGAACTGCATCTCGATTACCCTTTTGCCGGAAGTCGGATGTTGCAAGGGCTTTTGAGAGGCGAAGGGCTGGAAACCGGGCGGCTTCATGTCGCCACGCTGATGAAGAAGATGGGCATCGAGGCGATCTATCGTCGCCCGAATACCTCCAAACCCGCGCCAGGGCACAAGATTTACCCTTATCTCCTGCGCAAGCTGGCGGTCACAAGGCCTAACCAGGTCTGGGCGATGGACCTGACTTACATCCCCATGGCGCGTGGCTTTGTCTACCTCTGCGCCGTCGTCGATTGGTTCAGCCGTAGAGTTTTGTCGTGGCGGTTGTCAATCACGATGGAAGCGGACTTTTGCATCGAAGCTGTCGAGGAGGCGCTCGCCCGATATGGCAAGCCCGACATCTTCAACACAGACCAGGGATCGCAGTTCACGTCCGTCGACTTCACGGCCGTGCTGAAGAAGGCCGACATCGCCATCTCGATGGACGGCAAAGGCGCGTGGCGGGACAATGTCTTCGTCGAGCGGCTTTGGCGGTCGATCAAATACGAGGAGGTTTATCTCCACGCCTACAAGACGGTGTCCGAAGCCCGTGTAGGCATTGGCCGATACCTGACCTTTTACAATAGCCGACGCCCACATTCATCCCTTGACCGGCAGACGCCGGATCAGGCCTACTTCAACGCGCTGCAGTCAATGATGGTCGCGGCATAATCGAGGCGGAAATCCACTTAACGAAACGCCCGAAATTGTTCAGACAAACCGAGCCACCTCTG
>NZ_CAXUSG020000051.1:0-1281 GCF_964253915.1 Rhizobium sp. LjRoot30
AGAGGTGGCTCGGCAAATCTGAACAGTTGAGATAAGTGGCTTTCGGCTTTTGAACACGGCAGTATGCCGGGAACAGGAGCCATGATGACGAAACGACCCCGCCGCAACCACAGTCCCGCCTTTAAGGCAAAAGTCGCGCTCGCCGCGATCAGGGGCGAAAAGACAATGGTCGAGCTCGCCCAGCAGTTCGACGTGCATCCGAACCAGATCAAGCAATGGAAAGATCAACTGCTCGACGGCGCTGCCGATGTCTTCGATGACGGCCGCAAGGAGACCGCTGAGCCTGTTGTCGATGTCAAAAGCCTGCACGCCAAGATCGGTGAGTTGACGTTGGAGAACGATTTTTTAGCCGGCGCGCTCGGCAAGGCCGGACTGCTGAGCGGAAAACGATGATCGACCGGAGCCACAACCTGTCCGTCTCCCGCCAGGCTCGGATACTCGGCATTAGCCGTGGCAGCATCTATTATCTGCCGCAACCGGCCTCAGTTGTCGATCTGGCTCTCATGCGCCGGATTGACGAACTGCATCTGGACTATCCCTTCGCCGGTAGCCGGATGCTGCAGGGGCTTTTGATTGCCGAGGGCCATGACGTCGGTCGCCTGCATGTTCGAACTCTGATGCGGAAGATGGGCATCGAGGCGATCTATCGTCGCCCGAACACCTCCAAACCCGCACCGGGCCACAAGGTCTATCCCTACCTTCTCAGGAATCTCGCCATCACCCGCCCCAACCAGGTCTGGGCGATGGACATCAGCTACATACCGATGGCGCGAGGCTTTGTTTATCTCTGCGCGGTCGTCGACTGGTTCAGCCGTCGGGTTCTGTCATGGAAGCTGTCGATCACGCTGGAGACGGCGTTCTGCATCGAAGCGGTCGAGGAGGCGTTGTCGCGCTACGGCAAGCCGGAGATATTCAATACGGACCAGGGTAGCCAGTTCACGTCCCTCGACTTCATCAAGCTGTTGAAGGATGCCGAAATCAGCATCTCGATGGACGGAAAAGGAGCTTGGCGGGACAACGTCTTCGTGGAAAGGCTCTGGAGATCAATCAAATACGAGGAAGTTTACCTTCACGCCTACAAAACCGTGTCCGACGCCCGCCTCGGGATCGGCCGATATCTGGCCTTCTACAATAGCCGCCGCCCACATTCATCTCTTGACCGGAAAACGCCGGACCAGGTCTACCTCAACCAGCCGCAGACAATTCCCCTCGCGGCATAAACAGCGCCGGAAACCACTTACCAATCGGCAAAAAGCTGTTCAGACAAACCGAACCACCTCT
>NZ_CAXUSG020000052.1:0-1255 GCF_964253915.1 Rhizobium sp. LjRoot30
GGGGTGTGGCGTGGGTGTTCTGCCGGTGTGAAGTTCCTTCCGTCGATGGTGATGGGGAAGGAACGGGATGCCTGCGGAGAGACTGGAGATGCGGCGTGTCCGCGAGATACTGAGATATCGGGCCGAGCAAGGACTGGGCCATAAATCGATTGCGGTTCGGGTCGGGGCAGCGCCGTCGACGGTGCGCGAGACGCTGCGGCGGGCGACGGCTGCAGGGCTTTCGTGGCCGTTGGACGACGACATGAGCGATGCCGTTTTGGAAGCGGCGCTCTACAAGGCGGCCGGGACGAAGACGGGTCATCGCCGGGCCCCCGAGCCGGACTGGGCTGAGGTGCATCGCGAGCTCAAGCGCAAGCATGTGACGCTGCAAATTCTCTGGGACGAATATATCGGCCGTTATCCGGATGGCTATCGCTACAGCCGGTATTGTGACCTTTACCGCGGCTGGGCGATGAAGCTGCCTGTGACGATGCGGCAGGAGCATGCGAGCGGCGACAAGCTGTTCGTCGATTATGCCGGCGACACGGTAACGGTCGTTGTCGACCGGCTGTCGGGCAAGACGCGGCAGGCACACCTGTTCGTAGCGGTCCTGGGAGCGTCCAGCCTTTCGTTCGCGCAGGCGCGCTGGACCGAGACGCTTTCGGACTGGATCGAATGCCATGTTCAGGCGCTGGAGTTCTTCGGCGGTTCACCGGCACTTCTTGTGCCCGACAATGCCAAGGTGGCGATCATCAAGGCGTGCCACTTCGATCCCCAGGTCAACAGGACCTATTGCGCCATGGCGGCGCACTATGGGAGCGCCGTTCTTCCGACACGGCCGCGGCGGCCGCGCGACAAGGCGAAAGTGGAGGCCGCGGTTCGTATCGTCGAGCGCTGGCTGTTGGGACGGCTGCGCCATCGCGTCTTTTACAGTCTCGCCGAGGTCAATGCGGCGATCATGGAATTGCTCCGTGACCTCAACGACATCAGGGTCTTGCGTCGGGTCAATCGCACGCGGCGTCAATTGTTCGAGGAACTCGATCGTCCGGTTCTGCGGCCCTTGCCTGTCGAGCGCTATGTCTTCGCCGAATGGCGTATCCGGCGTGCCGGGCTGGATTACCACGTCGAGATCGAACGGCATTATTACTCCGTTCCCTATCGCTTTGCCCGCGAGCAAGTAGAGGCGCGTATCACCGCCAATACGATCGAGATATTCCATAAGGGCGAGCGGATCGCCGCGCACCGCCGCTCGAGTGGCAACGGCAAGCACACGACC
>NZ_CAXUSG020000053.1:0-1241 GCF_964253915.1 Rhizobium sp. LjRoot30
AGAAGTCATCGAGCCGAATATTCCCGATGATTGTGTCGGCCTGGAAAAGGTCCTGATCGGCGAGGACAGCTCCGAGCGACTGGACGTCGTGCCGCCGAAGTTCCGGGTCATCGTGACGCGCCGTCCCAAATATGCGTTCCGAGGCCGCGATGGTGTGATCCAGGCAGCGGCACCGGCGCACATCATCGAGAGCGGTTTGCCGTCAGAGCGGCTGCTCGCCTATATCGCTGTCTCCAAATACGCCGACGGTCTGCCGCTTTATCGACAGGAGGCGATTTACATGCGCGACGGCGTTGAGATCAGCCGATCGCTGATGGCTCAATGGATGGGGCATTTGGGCTTCGAACTGCAGTTGCTCGCCGACTACATCCTCGAGCGCGTCAAGGCGGGCGAACGGGTCTTTGCCGACGAGACGAGCTTACCCACTCTTGCACCGGGAACGGGAAAAGTAACGAAAGCCTGGCTGTGGGCTTATGCACGCGACGATCGACCCTATGGCGGAACCAGCCCGCCGATGGTTGCCTATCGCTTTGAAGACGGCCGAGGTGCCGATTGCGTGGTGCGTCATCTCTCGGGATTCAGCGGCATCCTGCAGGTCGACGGCTACTCGGCCTATACCAGCCTGGTCAAGTTGCGAACCAGGGCCGGCAGCAACGAAACGGTCCAGCTTGCGGGGTGCTGGGCGCATCTACGCCGCAAGTTTTACGACCTTCACATCAGCGGTATCTCGAAAGCGGCAACGATGACCATCATCACCATGGCCGAGCTCTGGCGCATCGAGGACGAGGCCCGGGGCGGCAGCCCCGAGAGCCGTGCGGCGCTTCGCCAGGGCAAATCCGCAGCCATCGTCGCCGACCTCTTCGATCTGTGGGAACGGGAACTCGGTAAGGTCTCCGGCAAATCCAAAACAGCAGAAGCGATCCGCTATGCGCTCACCCGGCGCGAAGCTCTGGAGCGCTTTCTCAATGACGGCCGCATCGAGATCGATTCCAACATCGTCGAACGGGCGATCCGGCCGCAAACCATTACCAGAAAGAACAGTCTATTCGCCGGCAGCGAGGGCGGCGGACGAACCTGGGCCACGCTGGCTACGCTCCTGCAGACAGCCAAGATGAACAATGTCGATCCGCTCGATTGGCTCTCTCAGACCCTGACCCGCATCGCACAGGGCTGGCCAGCATCTGAAATCGACGCCCTCATGCCCTGGAACTTCAAGGCCGCGTGATCGGCTAACCGCTTAC
>NZ_CAXUSG020000054.1:0-1239 GCF_964253915.1 Rhizobium sp. LjRoot30
ATCCCCGATCATATGCCCTCGGCGCATCGTCGTTTTGCCGACTGGACGATCGAACGCATTCGACGCGAAGCCTCCGCCATGGGGCCGGATGTCGACCTCTTGTGCGAGCGCATCCTTGCCGACCGGCCGCATCCCGAGCAGGGCTTTCGCGCCTGCCTCGGGATTGTCCGCCTCGGCAGGAGCTTTGGCCGCGACAGGGTCAATGCCGCTTGCGCCCGAGCGCTGGAGATCGGGGCCCGGACCTATGGTTCGGTGCGCTCCATCCTCGACAACCACCTCGACCGGACGGCGAGTTCGAATGGAGCCGCCTCGCACGAACCGATCCACCACGAGAACATCCGCGGACCTCGCTATTACCACTAAGGAGAACGAAGAATGCTTGCTCATCCAACACTTGATCGACTGAACGCCATGGGCCTGGCCGGCATGGCCAAAGCCTTCGGCGAACTCGTCGCCAACGGCGAGGCCGAACATCTCTCGCATGCCGAATGGCTCGGATTGCTGCTCGAGCGGGAATGGAGTTCCCGTTACGACCGCAAACTTGCGGCGCGTCTCAGGTTCGCCAAGCTTCGTCATCAGGCGACCCCGGAAGATGTCGATTATCGCGCCGAACGCGGCCTCGACCGTGCGCTCTTCATGAAGCTGCTCGGGGGCGACTGGATCGGTGCTCACGACAATCTGGCCATATGCGGCCCCTCAGGCGTCGGGAAGAGCTGGTTGGCATGTGCCCTTGGCCATAAGGCTTGCCGTGACGACCGTTCCGTTCTCTATCAGCGTGTCCCTCGGCTCTTTGCACAGCTCGCGCTCGCCCGCGGTGACGGCAGATACGCCAGGCTGCAACGCACCCTGGGCCATGTTCAGGTCCTGATTCTGGACGACTGGGGTCTCGAGCCGCTCAACGAACAGGCCCGTCACGATCTTTTGGAAATCCTTGAGGACCGCTACGGCCGCCGATCGACGATCATTACCAGCCAGCTCCCCGTATCCGCCTGGCACGGTGTCATCGGTGACCCCACCTATGCCGACGCCATCCTGGACCGTCTCGTCCACAATGCCCATCGCATCGAACTCAGCGGAGAAAGCCTACGACGAAATCTGCCGCGCAAAGCTTGACACATTACTCGAACGAACTGACAACAATTACTGCCTGCAGACCCCGATGAAACAGGGGGCGAGATCATCCCGGAATCCGGGGGCGCAATCATCTCGGAACAATGGGGCGGCTTCATCGGAATCAGC
>NZ_CAXUSG020000055.1:0-796 GCF_964253915.1 Rhizobium sp. LjRoot30
GAAAGCTGCCTGAAGGCCATTCGTTCTGGTGACACGCTCATTGTCTGGAAGCTCGACAGGCTGGGCCGTGATCTACGTCACCTTGTTACGACAGTCGATGACCTCTCCAAACGGTCGATAGGTTTTCGTGTTTTATCCGGGCAGACCCCAATCGATACGACCTCTGCCCAGGGCAAGTTGATGTTCGGGATTTTTGCCAGCCTCGCCGAATTTGAACGTGAGCTGATTCGAGAGCGAACCATCGCCGGACTGGCTTCCGCTCGTGCTCGTGGGCGTGTTGGCGGAAGAAAGGCGACGATGACTGCGGCCAAGATTCGCCTAGCTCAAGCAGCAATGGGCCAACCTGAAACAATTGTTGCCGATCTCTGCAAAGAGCTAAAAATCTCCCGTCAAACCTTGTATCGCCATGTGTCACCCGGTGGGGAACTGCGGCCAGACGGCACTAAGGTTCTGGGAGTTTCCTAATTGGGTTTCAGCGGCATCAACTCAGGAGCCGCCTGATAATTCGTTGCCCGATTCCGTGGATTTTTTTGGTCCATACCGAGATTGGTGCCGTGACCGGCTCTAAGGCTACCCTGAAACGTTTCCAAACCGTGGTGGAGCCACCTGAACATTGGGCAGTAGCCGTCACCTCCTCTGAAGCTGGCGGCTCCTGAGTTACGATACTAGCCGCTGAAGAATACTCCCGGGTGGGACGTCCCTCCGCATTGACAGAGGTTCCCTCATGCGGCGGCGCTGCCTCGAAAAGAAGTGCCGCCATCCGGACACCTCGGATTTTTATCATGATCTTTGAAAG
>NZ_CAXUSG020000056.1:0-766 GCF_964253915.1 Rhizobium sp. LjRoot30
GTCGCCCGGTTTCAATGTCGGCACCAGAACCTGAGCGACATAGGCCTCGAACCACTCACCGTTGATCGGCCCGTCGATGACAAGCGGGGCTACCATTCCCGTGCTGCGCAGGCCTGCAACCAGCGTGGTCGTTTTGCGATGACCATGAGGAAAGCCCATCCGCAACCGCTCACCCTTGCGGCATCGTCCATGGGTGCGGGCCATGTTGGTCGCCGTCCAGGTCTCGTCGATGAACACGAGCCGCTCCGGGTCGAGATCGAGCTGGTCCTCGAACCAGCATTGTCGCTTTTCCAGGATGTCCGGACGGCTTTGCTCTACCGCGTGGCCAGTCTTTTTTTGCGCGTCTGGTCGTGCCGAACCAGAAACCGGTGCAGGGCCGACTTACTCGCGATGATGCCTTGGGTCGAAAGAGCGTCACGAAGCTCGAACAACGTCCCATCCCGGTGCTGTGCGAGCCAGGCCATGATCAGATCGGCGTGAGCTTCAATCTTATGCGAACTACGGTCGCCACCGAGCGGACCGGGGCGAACGTTCCCCTGCTGGATTTGTAGGTTGCGCCAACGGCTCACGCTGGCTGCGCTGACGCCGAAACGCTCGGCAGCCTCCCTATGCGAAGCGCCGCCGTCAACGGCGGCAAGCACACGTATGCGAAGATCAACGGAAAGGGCTTTTGACATATCTGCCGACCTCCATCGGCAGATAGCTTGAATCAGAACACCAGCGATTTGAAAAGAAGTTCGATTCAATCAGTCAGGGAAATGCTCTA
>NZ_CAXUSG020000057.1:0-507 GCF_964253915.1 Rhizobium sp. LjRoot30
TGGAGTGCCCCCCATTTCGCCGGACAGATCAGCTATTGAGAGATTGCTTTGATGAATTCCCTTGGGGAGGCCATCTTCAGCGCTGAGTGTGGATGGATTTCATTGTAGTCCTCGATCCATCCGTCGATCTTCCGGAGAGCTGTTTGGGCATCCGGAATGGGTGAGATACGTATGTAGTCGCGCTTCAAGGTTTTGACGAAGGCTTCAGACATGCCGTTCGATTGTGGGCTGGCAACGGGCGTGAAGCATGGGATCAGGTTGAGGGCTTGAGCAAACAGCCTGGTCTCCCTCGCAGTGTAGGCGCTGCCGTTGTCAGATAGATGTTCGATGGCATGCGGGGCGTTTGTTGTGCCGAAGCGCTTCTCTACGGCTTCCAACATCATGTCTCGAATGTCGGAACCGGATATCCCGGCATTGGCGACGGCTGCCCATGAGATGATTTCCCGGTCGAACGCATCGATGATGAACGCGAGACGGATCACCTCGCCATTCCAGCAGGTAAACTCA
>NZ_CAXUSG020000058.1:0-436 GCF_964253915.1 Rhizobium sp. LjRoot30
TGATCAAGGTGATCTGGCATGACGGCCAGGGAGCCTGCCTGTTCACGAAGAAGCTGGAGCATGGTCGCTTCATCTGGCCATCAGCGGCCGATGGCACAGTGGTGATCACGCCCGCGCAGCTCGGTTATCTGCTGGAAGGTATCGACTGGCGGATGCCGCAAAAGACGTGGCGACCGACGTCGGCCGGATAAGCAAAAACACTGGAATGACGGGGTCGAATATGATTCCATCCTGTCATGAGCGATGCGACCGAAGAGCTTCCGGACGACCTTGCCAGTGCGCTTGCACTGCTGGCCCAAGAACGCGCTCGACGGGTCGCAGCCGAAGCAGAAGCGGCGACCGCCAAAGCAGAAGCCGCCAGCGCCAAGGCACTCGTATCGCATTCCGAGGCGCTGATCGCACGGCTGAAGCTGGAGGTCGACAAGGTTCGACGTGA
>NZ_CAXUSG020000059.1:0-279 GCF_964253915.1 Rhizobium sp. LjRoot30
AGCCGATGCCGAAGCGCTGCGCCAGATGACGCGCCGCCAGGGTTTCGGATTGATTTTCGAGGAGGGTTTCGGTAGGGTTCTGGTTATCAAGCACCGTGCCAACAGCTTTGATATTCAGAACCCGGTGGTGGCTATGCCCCGCCGGGTTTCGCTTTTCTGTCATGGCTGCCCCCGTTACGCTGCACGCTGGGCCTTAGCCTGCTCGATGCAGGCCATGACTTCGGAGTGAACAAACCGGGAGAGCGTGCCGATCTTAATCGGCTTGGGCAAAGTGCCGTC
>NZ_CAXUSG020000060.1:0-251 GCF_964253915.1 Rhizobium sp. LjRoot30
AGCTCCTTGCGCCAGCGGAACAACTGACTGACATGGATACCGGCCGCGCGGGCAATCTCCGATACCACCGCGTCTGGCTCAAAGCAGGCCGCGACGAGCCGCTCTTTGTCCTCATGTGTCCAGCGTCGGCGGCGCTCTACAGATGTGATCACCTCGATGGGATGCTTCGTCATATGACTACTCCTAGTGTTACCACTAGGACTGCCAGTCAGCAGACCGTCATCGCAAGACGGCCCTCACCGTGGGCTTAC